>NZ_DATGFH010000129.1:0-3065 GCF_035309285.1 Bradyrhizobium sp.
CCGCAGCACGGACAGCTCTCCGGTGCCGCAATGACAACCCGCTCGCGCGGCAGATGCGCCGGAAAGGGCTTGCGGGCAGGCCGCTTACGTTGGAACGACTGCACGGTTTGCGTTCGCGCCGCTGCCTTCTCGGCCGCCAGCTCGTCTTCAGTCGCTGCCGCTTCCAGCTCTTCAAGCGCAAGCTCCATCTGCTCCAGCAGTCGCGCCTTGCGTTCCGAGCGGGTGCCGTAAAGCTGACGCCGCAGCTTCTCGATCTCGAGCTTGAGAGTAACCGTCCGATAGCGGCCGCCTTGCGATCGTTGGTCTGATGCGATCTCTCGACACTGGTGCAAGCACCCTCGCTTGCACCAGTGCAAGAGACGGTGCGATGAGCCGAGTTGAGGTGCTGTCGGGCCCGGAGCGGCGTCGGCGGTGGAGCGCGGAACAGAAGCGGTCGATCGTTGCGGAGGCGTTTGCGCCGGGTGCGTCGGTTTGCGACGTGGCGCGGCGCCGGGAGGTGGTTGCCGGGCAGATTTACCGGTGGCGGAAAGAGCTTCGGACTGCTGGGGGAGGATTTGCCGAGGTAGTGGTCGCGCCGGAGCCTGGCGAGCGATCACGGCCGGATGTGCCGGTTGTGGAGATCGAGCTTGGCCGGGACATTCGCGTGCGCATTGCGGCGACGGCGCCCACGGAACTGGCGACCGCGATTATCAAAGCGTTGGCGCGATGATCCCGCTTTCATCCGGCGTTCGCGTGTGGATCGCAGCCGGGCATACCGACATGCGGCGCGGAATGCAGAGCTTGGCTCTGCAGGTGCAGGAGGGGCTCAAGCGCGACCCGCATGCCGGCGATCTCTACGTGTTTCGCGGGCGCAGCGGTTCGCTGATCAAGATTCTCTGGCATGATGGGGTCGGCATGTCGCTTTATGCCAAGCGGCTGGAGCGTGGCCGATTCATTTGGCCATCGGCCACGTCCGGCGTCGTCTCGATCTCGGCTTCACAGCTCGCCTACATGCTCGACGGAATCGACTGGCGGAATCCCCAACACACATTCCGTCCCGCGGCGGCCGGCTGAGCTTGTCGAAGCCTGAGCGGAGGGCTGAACAAGCCGCGACTCATTGACTCACGGCGCGAGATTTATCGCGCGAATCAGCGGATTGTGTTGGTGTCGCGGCCATGGCTGGGCCCGCTGATCATCTTCCCGACGGCACCGATGCTCTGAAGGCGGCGCTGGTCGAGACGCGCGCCAAGCTCGTGGGCGCACAAGCTTTGATCGAGCACCTGCAGTTGGTAATCGCCAAGATGCAGCGCGACAAGTTCGGTCCGCGCTCTGAGCGCAGCCAGCGGCTCATCGATCAATTGGAATTACAGCTCGAGGAGCTGGTTGCGGCTGCCGGAGAGGACGAGGCGAAAGCCGAGACGAAGTCCGTCGAGGTGCGGGGCTTCACGCGGCGCTCAGCGACGCGGCGCAACTTTCCGGCCGATCTGCCGCGTCGGCGAGTCGTGCACGCGGCCCCGACCACTTGCCCATGCTGTGGTGGCAGCAATCTGTCGAAGATCGGCGAGGATGTCACCGAGACGCTCGATGTCGTCCCGCGGCAATGGTTCGTGACCGAGCATGTGCGGGAGAAATTCAGCTGCCGGTCGTGCGAGACGATCACTCAGCCACCGGCGCCGTTCCACGCGATCGCGCGCGGCTTTGCGGGCCCGAGCTTGCTGGCGATGATGCTGGTGGAGAAGTACGCCAACCATCAGCCGCTCAACCGGCAGAGCGAGCAATATGCACGCGAGGGGATCGAGCTGTCGGTGTCGACCATGGCGGATCATGTCGGTGCCTGCGCGGCGACGTTGATGCCGCTCCACGAGCTGATCAAGGCGCACGTGTTCGCCGCCGAGCGCCTTCACGGCGACGACACCACGGTGCCGGTGCTGGAGAAGGGCAAGTGCCGCACCGGACGGATTTGGACCTATGTGCGTGACGACCGCCCGTTTGGCGGTCGTGCGCCGCCAGCCGCCGTGTTCTTCTACTCATCGGATCGTGCCGGCATCCATCCCGAGCAGCATCTCGCCGGCTATGCCGGGATCCTTCAGGCCGATGCCTACGGCGGCTTCAATGCGCTCTACGCGCCGGATCGAAAAGGAGGGCCGATCACGCAAGCGGGATGCTGGGCGCACGCGCGGCGCAAGCTGTTCGAGCTCGCCGACATCGCCTCCAAGGTGCGCAAGGGGAAGCCGACGACGATCTCGCCGATCGCGTTCGAGGCAGTTCAAAAGTTCGACGCCATCTTCGCGCTGGAGCGTTCGATCAATGGCTCGTCGCCTGAAGAGCGCCTGGCCGCGCGCCGCAAGGACATCGCGCCGCTGGTCCATGACCTCATCGATTGGATGAAGCGGGAGCGCGGCAAACTCTCGCGTCACAACGACGTCGCCAAGGCTTTTGACTACATGCTCAAGCGCATCGACGCCTTCACTCGCTTCCTTGAAGATGGACGTATCTGCGTGAGCAACAATGCGGCCGAACGCGCGCTGCGCGGGATTGCGCTTGGCAGAAAGTCATGGCTCTTCGCCGGCTCCGATCGCGGCGGCGCACGCGCCGCAGTCATGCTGACACTCATTCAAACGGCCAAACTCAACGAGATCGATCCGCAGGCCTGGCTCGCCGACGTGCTCGCCCGCATCAACGATCACAAAATCCAGAGGCTCGACGAACTCCTGCCGTGGAACTGGAACCACGTGCGCCAGCAAAAGGCCGCCGCGTAGCCGCCCCGTCACGCACAAGCCGCGCCGTCAATGGCAAAATCCGCGGTCCTCAACGCACGCTTACGAGGGAACGGAAGACGCCGCGTTTGAGGCGCCGCTTGGCCAAGAGCGCGAACAAGCCTTCGACGGCGTTGAGCCAGGAAGCCGAAGTTGGGGTGAAGTGGAAGACAAAACGCGGGTGGCGGGCGAGCCATTCCAGGACTTTAGGATGCTTGTGCGCGGCGTAGTTGTCGACGATCACGTGAATCGCGAGCTTTGCTGGCATTCTTGCCTCGATCACATTGAGGAAGCGGATGAACTCCTGATGGCGATGGCGCTTCATGCACT
>NZ_DATGFH010000130.1:0-25573 GCF_035309285.1 Bradyrhizobium sp.
CGCTCAAAACCTCATGCAGCGACGGCGGATCGATCGCCTCCTCGATCCGCCTCCGCCAATCATCAAAGATCAGCGACAGATGAGCCTCAGCCTATGCCAAAGCTAAACCGGACAGCCGTGGGTCAAGCCCGGCCATGACGAGGACTACTTCCGCGACGCCAGCGCGTCGGCGACGGCGGTGCGGATATCGGCCACCGAGAACGGTTTGGTGATCACGTCATGCACCAGCGCGTTGAGGTTGGAGGCACGCTCGCGCTGATCGGCAAAGCCGGTCATCAGCAGGATCGTCAGGTCGGGAAAGTCGCGCGCAGCCGATAGCGCGAGCGCAATGCCGTCCATAACCGGCATCTGGATGTCGGTCAGCAGGAGATCGAAGGCGCCGCCCTCACGGGTCAATATCTCGAGCGCCTCGGCGCCGTCCTGCGCTGTGACGGTCACATGCCCGTCCATGGCGATCGCGCGTGCCACCAGCGCACGCATCGAAGCTTCGTCGTCGGCGATCAGGACGCGCGGCATTTCTATTCGCTCGAACCGCTCACTGCAGCGGCGTTGGGGATTCACCTCTCCCACGCAAGTCAGGCTTGGCCGACTTGCGCAGATATTGATGCGCAGCCGGGGTAAACCCTGGTTGTGTGGGCGAGGTGAGACATCATACACTGCCGCCGGCGATATCGCGCTTGTTGAAGAAGCGGATATCGATGCTCCTGCCCTCGGCCGGCGGCGAGGCAAGGCGCGACTTGAACCAGGCGCGATCGCCGGGTTTCAGCGTGGTCTGGTCAAGCACGGTGTTCCAGGCGTAGATCTCGGTGCCTTGCGCGTCGCGGACGGCGAAGCGGAGCCGCGGCAGCGCGACGGTCTTCTTGGTCTTGCCGACGATCACGCCCTCGATCACCAGCACCGGCTTGCCTTCCACGGTCTCGGTCGTGACCTTGACGTCCTTGAAGGCAAGCCCGCGCAGGTTCACGTCAAACCCGACCAGCTTGTAGAAGCCCGCGGTCTGCGGCAAGAGCCGCACCACGTCCACGCGCCAGACGATCAGCGCCACGACCAGCGCGCCCATCGCGGCGACCGCGGTCGGAAGGCTGGTGAAAGTGCGGCCCGCGCCGCCTCGCTCCTCGCGCGGCTTTCGTGCCAAAAGGCTGCCGAACCACGTCCCGCGGCCTGAAAGTTCCTCCTCGTCATCCGCAGCGTCGCGGACCAGCGAGATCCAGTCTTCCTTGGCGCCGCCTGCGGCGTCATCCTGCCAATCGCCCGCGATCGAGGGGCTGTCGACGACCGGGGCGTGGCCACTGCCGTCGTCCTCCGTCTCGTTCCATTCGGCGGCAACGTCGCGCTGGCGGGCGGAATGGCTCGTTGCCGCCATGGCGGGCTCGATGGCGTCCTCGGGCCGCGCCAGCCACACTTCCTTGCAACGGGCGCAGCGCACGGTGCGGCCAGCCTCCCCAAGGGTTGCCGGATTGATGGCGTAAGACGTTGTACAATGGGGGCAAACGATGTGCATGGAGCTACTCTCCGCCCGCGGCTAGTCGGATTCGTGACATCAGAATGCTACAAGGCGACCGTTAACGAATCGGAAACCATAACGGACGCAAAACCGGCCCGTGGCGGGCCCTTCGGGTCAGCCGTTCCGGCCGGCCCCGGCACATGATTGATCGAGCATGATCTTTTCGGAAAACCGGTGCGCGCTTTTCCGGATCATGCTCCAACGGAGCTGAGCTTGGTTCGGTTCGAAAATGTCGGATTGCGGTATGGATTGGGGCCGGAGATCCTGCGCGACCTCAGTTTCGTGATCCCGGCGCATTCGTTCCAGTTCCTCACCGGGCCGTCCGGCGCCGGCAAGACCTCGCTATTGAAATTGTTGTTCCTGTCGCTCAGGCCGACGCGGGGGCTGGTCAACCTGTTCGGCCGCGACATCGCGCTGCTCTCCAAGAACGAGATCGCCGATCTGCGCCAGCGCATCGGCATCGTGCTGCAGGATTTCCGCCTGCTCGACCACATGACGACCTATGAGAACGTGTCGCTGCCGTTCCGCGTCATGGGCCGCGACGAGTCGAGCTACCGCAAGGAGGTGATCGACCTCCTGAAATGGGTTGGGCTCGGCGAGCGCATGGACGCGCTGCCGCCGATCCTTTCCGGCGGCGAGAAGCAGCGCGCGGCGATCGCGCGCGCGGTGATCTCGCGGCCGCAGCTTTTGCTCGCGGACGAGCCGACCGGCAATGTCGACCCGACGCTCGGCCGCAGGCTCCTGCGGCTCTTTATCGAATTGAACAAGACGGGGACTGCGGTCGTGATCGCGACCCATGATATCAACCTGATGGACCAGTACGAAGCGCGGCGGCTGGTGCTGCATCAGGGACGCTTGCACATCTATGAGTAGGACCGACGAGCATGTGCCGCTGGTGGACCTCGGGAACGAGCGTCCGCAGGTCCCGCTGCGCGCGCGCATCCAGTCGCCCGTTGTTCCAAGGGCTTCCATCGCCGGCCGCGCGCTGGTGGCCGTGGTCGCGATCATGACCTTCCTCGCCTCGCTCACGACCGGCGCCGTGCTGCTGGTGAGCGCGTCGGCCACGGAATGGCAGTCGGATGTCGCGAGCGAGATCACCATCCAGGTGCGGCCGAAAGAAGGGCGCGACCTCGACAAGGACGTCTCCGCCATCGTGGACGCGATGCGCACGCAGCCAGGCATCGTCGACACCAGGCCGTTCACGAAGGAGGAGTCCTCCGCGCTGCTGGAGCCCTGGCTCGGCACCGGCTTGTCGCTCGACGAGCTGCCCGTGCCGCGGGTGATCGTGGCGCGGGTCGCGCCCGGCTCCACGCTCGACCTTGGGGGCTTGCGCAAGAGCGTCACGCAAGTGGCGCCGACCGCGAGCGTCGACGACCATCGCGCCTGGATCGAGCGGATGCGTTCGATGACGGAGGCGACGGTTGCCGCCGGGCTCGGAATCCTCGGGCTCGTCATCGTCGCCACCATCATCTCGGTGTCGTTCGCAACACGGGGCGCGATGGCGGCGAACCGCCCGATCGTCGAGGTCCTGCATTTCGTCGGCGCCGGCGACCGCTATATCGCCGACCGCTTCTTCCGGCATTTTCTGCTACTGGGCCTCGAGGGCGGCGTGATCGGGGGCGGAGCGGCGATCCTGCTGTTCGGCTTCTCGGAGTCGATCGCCGGCTGGTTCTCCGGCACCCCGGTCGGCGATCAGTTCGCGGCGCTATTGGGGACGTTTTCGCTTCGCCCCTCCGGTTATCTGGTGCTGGCGGTGCAGGCGGTCATGATCGCCGCCATTACCGCCTGGGCCTCGCGGCGCACGCTGTTTGCCACCCTCGACGACATCGAGTAGGGCAAATAGTGCGGCGGACCGGACTCCACTTCGGCCGAAAAGGTTTCTAAAATCGGGAAGGGAAGGGTTTTATACCGCGCATGACTACGCAGTCCGACGATAGATCGCCGAACGCGTCCTCGCGCGCGCCGCGCCGCGGCCTGCGCGCGATCGTGGCGATACCGCTTGCTCTTGTCGCGGCCATCGTGCTCGGCTTCATCGGCTTCCTGGCCCAGTTGCGCAACACCGAGACCCGGCCCGAGCGGCCGGCCGACGGCATCGTGGTCTTGACCGGCGGCGCCTCGCGCGTCTCGGACGGCATCGAGCTGCTGGCCGCCGGCTACGGCAAGCGGCTCTTGATCTCCGGTGTGCATCGGACGTCCACGATGGGCGAGATCTCCCGCACGGTGCAGGAGAGCCAGGCGCTGTTCGCCTGCTGTGTCGATCTCGACCGTTCGGCCGTCTCGACCCGCAGCAATGCCTCGGAGACGCGGCGCTGGGTGCATGAGCGCGGCTTCAAATCGCTGATCGTGGTGACCTCGAACTATCACATGCCGCGCGCCATCGTGGAGCTGTCGCATGCGATGCCGGACATCGCGCTGATCCCCTATGCGGTGGTCGGCGAGAAGTGGCGCGAGGAGCCGTGGTGGGAGAACGGAGCCACGTTCCGTCTGGTGTTGAGCGAATATGTGAAATACATCGCTGCGCGTATGCGGGTGCGTCTCGCCGATCTCGGCATCAACGTATGGGCCGAAGCCGCGGACCGCCCCTCGGGCTCGCCGCCGTCGCCCCGGCCCGCCACGGCGCAAGCGAACTAGGATTGGATGGGTGGAATCGGCTTGTCCGCGCACTCCGTTCACCTCTCCCCGCCGGGGAGAGGTCGGATTGCGCAGCAATCCGGGTGAGGGGGCTTTGCACTCATGATGGACCGTAACCCCTCACCCGATTTGCTGGCGCAAATCGACCTCTCCCTATGGGAGAGGTGAACCTCCGATGCCGCTCCAGTTCAGCGTAACTTCGTGACGTTTAGGGTTTTCGATGGGTCTGATATTCCTGCGTTCGCTCGTCTTCAACATCCTGTTCTACGTGGTGTTTCTGGCCTGGTCGCTGGTGGCGCTGCCGACGTTCCTGATGCCGCGGGCGGCGATGCTGAAGGTCGCAAGCTGGTGGGCCAGGACCAACATTCTCCTGATGCGCGTGATTTGCGGCATCAAGGTCGAGTTTCGCGGCACGGAGAAGATCCCGAAGGGGCCGCTGATCGTCGCCGCCAAGCACCAGTCGATGTGGGAGACCATCTCGCTGTTGCGCTTCTTCGAGGCGCCGTTCTTCGTGGTCAAACGCGAGCTGAAGTTCATCCCGCTGTTCGGCCTCTTCATCATCAAGACCGACATGGTCGCGATCGACCGCGCCAGGGGCGGCCGCGCGCTGCTCGCCGTGCTCCGGCGCGCCGAGGAGGAGGTCCGCCGCGGACGTCAGTTCGTGATTTTCCCCGAGGGCACCCGCACCGCGCCGGGCGCGCCGCCGCAATACAAGGCGGGCATCGGCATGGTCTATGTCGACTGCGGCGTACCCTGTCTGCCGGTCGCGCTCAATTCGGGCCTGTTCTGGCCGCGCCGGACCTTCATGCGCTACCCCGGCACGCTGGTGGTCGAATTCCTCGACCCGATCCCGCCGGGCCTGAAGCGCGACGAGTTTTTGTCGCGCCTCGAAAGCACGATCGAAACCGCAAGCAACCGCTTAGTCACAGCCGCGCAAGCGGAGCAGAAGGAATTGTTCGGCGGGATACCGGCGCGGTAGCGCGTCAGCCTAAGCTCCCCGGCCATCCTGTCTGCCGAGCACACAGCGCCATGCTGCGAGACGCTCGGCGGGATGCTGCTTCATCCACTCGGCGAGCTGCGGCGCGCCCATCAGGCAGGACTGCATCGAGATCTCGGCGAAGTCCGAGGTGGTGACGGTCTGCTCGTGGCAATTTGCCGGTGAGGCGAGACTGCAGAGCACGGCGATGATCTTGATCACGACGGCAGCACCCCATCGCGGCGACGGGCATCGGCGCCGCCGGCCGCGTGGTTCACCTGCGCCTTGCTGCTCTGCTCGTGGACCGGATCAGCCGGCGGAAAGATGCTGTCATAGATCGCGCGCGCTTCCCGAATGAGGCGCGTTCGCTCGCGCTCGGACTTTGGGATAAATCGAACAACCTCGCCCATGTTGGCTCCGGATCGTGAAGAGGCCTTTTGCATGACAATTGTCATGCAATGCTCGATTTGGGACCTATGCGCCGAACTTGGAAGCCCTGCGGGCGGTAACGAAGAATAAAAACGCCGTGAACGGGGATACCAGCAAGTAGCAAGTAGCCCGGATGAGCGAAGCGACATCCGGGAAGCCTCCCGCATGTCGCTGCGCTCATGCGGGCTACGATCGCTGTCACAGCACCGGCGCTTCAACCTTGTGCGGATGCGCATCGTGCAGCAGCAGCGCGAGCTGGTGCAGCGGCTCATCGCGAAAACCTTCCGTCTCGATCGCTTTGACGGTCGACAGCACGTAATCGCGGTTGTTGCCAGAGCGGCCGTGGCCCTGCTGGACGATGCGAAGCTGGTCGTGAAGCGGCAGGCGGCCGGCATATTGCACGTGGCCGCGGTCGACTACGTAGGTCAGCGCGCTGATGCGCTGGCGCGGGTCGTTGTCGAGCCAGACCGAGCGCATCACCTCGCGATAGACATGGGTAGTCTGCTCGCGGCCGCGCAGGTAGGCGATAGTGTCGTTGCGGAGCTTCGATTCCACGCGAAAGGCGACGCCGCGGCAGGCGCCGCCACGGTCGAGCCCGAGCACGAGGCCCGGCTTTTCCGGCGTGCCGCGGTGATCGAAGGAATAGACGCAGAGCGCGCGATGCTCGCCGACCAGCCGCGCCGGCACCCTCTCGATATAGTCGAAGCCCGGCCGCCAGATCAGCGAGCCATAGCCGAACACCCAGAGGTCGCTCGCGGGTGATTCCTTGGCAGATTTCGTTTCGGGGGTGGTGATGCCGGACATTTCGCGCCGAGAGCTAGCAGAATTTGCTGTTCCGTGAAAAGCCGTTAACTTGATTACCGGGGTTGCGACCGCTTTATTGCCAAAATTGCTGCTCAAAGGGTCGCCAATGACTGATATTGCCCTTGCGCCCCGCCGCTATAAGCGCTGGCGCATTTTCATCGCTCCCGTCCTGCTGCTGATTGCGGCGCTCGCATGGAGTGCATTCTGGTTCTATGCCGCCTCGCAGGTGGGCGCCCAGGCCGATGCCTGGCGTGCGCGCGAGGCGAAGGCGGGCCGCCTTTACGATTGTGCCAAGCGGTCCGTCGCGGGCTTCCCATTCCGCCTTGAAATCACCTGTGATGGCGCGAGCGTCAAGCTGGTGTCACAGACCGCGGGCCGACCCGCGTCGCAGCCTTTGACGGTCAAGCTCGGCAAGATACTCGTCGTATCGCAGATCTACGATCCGAAGCTCGTGATCGCCGAGTTCACGCCGCCCGCCACGCTGTTCGATCCCGCCGCGCAGCAATCCTATGCCGTGAACTGGCGCCTCGGACACGCCAGCGTCGTCGGCCTGCCGTTCACGCCGCAACGCGCCGATGTCGAATTCAACGACCCCACCATCGATCGCATCGATCAATCGATGCAGGTGCCGGTCGCGCGCGCCAGGCATGCCGAGCTGCACGGGCGGCTGGTGGAAGGCTCGGCGGCCAATCATCCCGCGCTTGAAAGCGTGCTCGAGATAAACCAGGGCAGCATTCTGGGCCTGCATCCGCTGCTCGCCGAACCCTTCGACGTCGACGTGCGGGCGATGGTGACGGGCTTGAAGGATTTCTCGCCAAAGCCCTGGCCGGTGCGGTTTCGCGAGCTGCAGGCCAACGGCGGCCATGTCGAGATCCTGCAGTCGCGCGTGCAGCAGGGCGATCTCGTTGCGGTCGCGGCCGGCACGCTCGGCTTGAGCCCGAGCGGTCACCTTGAGGGTGAACTGCAGATGACGGTCGCCGGCATCGAGAACGTGATTCCCGCACTCGGCATCGACAAGATGCTGGAGGACGGCGTGCCGCAGGCAACGCTTGATCGCGTCGCGCCCGGCGTGAAGACGCAGGACCTCAACAATCTGTTCGGCGCGCTCGACCGCGCCATTCCCGGGCTCGGCAAGGTCGTGAAGCAGAATGCCAATGTCGGCGTTGCCGTCGGCATCAACGCGCTCGGCAAGGAAGCCGAGCTCGAAGGCAAGAAGGCGCGATCCTTCCCGTTGCGCTTCGTCGACGGTGCGGTCTTCCTCGGCCCGCTGAAGGTCGCGCAGACGCCGCCGCTGTTCTGAACTTACGCTCTTCTAGCCGCCGTCATTGCGAGCAAAGCGACATGTCCGCCGTAGCTCGCAGAGCGAAGGCGGAAGCAATCCAGAGCCACGCGAAGTTTCTGGATTGCTTCGTCGCGGAGCCCGTCATCGGGCCGCGCCTTCGCGCGGACCCGTTGGCTCCTCGCAATGACGACAGCCTACCTGACGAGCCAACACCTGCCTGTGGTCGCGGATCTCCGCTTCCGCGAAGACAGGTCACGAGCCGATCTCCGAAGCGTGATGGTTTCTCCGCTGCAACGCGGGAATGCCCAAGCCTAGCTGTGACTCATGTCAATGAACGGCGCGCGACTGATCGCGGTGCCGGTGACAGGAGAACAACATGACCAGCTTCAAATTTCTGGGCGCGGCGCTCGTTCTTTCCGCGCTCGTTGCGACGCCCGCCTCGGCATGGGAGGCGATCTCGGAGCCCGCCGCAGCCGCTGCCCTGAACCCGAACTTCTCTATCTATTCGGGCGGCGATTCCGGTTTCGGATCTTCGCGCGCAATGGTCCCGCAGACACTGCGCGAAGATGCCGCAGGACTGCATATGTCGGTGCGGCCGCATCGCGCGCACCACGCGGCCAAGCGCTACTGAGCTCTGCCGATAACCACAACCTCCCTGCGCGTGCTCCACGACTGACTGGGCTCGGCCATGCCCCGGCCGAGCCCAGCTTTTTGTTTGCTCCCTGTCGCGCGCGAGATCGCGGTTCGCGCAAAAAATTCCCGGGAGCCGCTGCAGAAAAACGTGATCCGGCAAATCGCCGCTGCCGCGAATAATCAAGCCTCGATCCAGGTCTTTCGCCTCGGCGGGAAGCACGCACACACCTAGCCAGGGAGGTGCGATGTGCACGGGGAAGCTTCCTGCGTTGTGGGAGGCACTCATGCGCTTATACAACGTCATTCTTGTCGGTTGCCTGATGCTCTCGGTCAGCCAGGCATTTGCCGAAGATGATCCAGCGAACGAAATTCGCGAGCTCAAGGCCAGGCTGAAGCAGCTTGAGCGGCGTGTCGACGATCAGGGACGCAAGGAAAGGCAAATGCAGGCGCAGGCGCGGACCATTCCGACGGCCGCCTACAAGGTGCCACAGGACATCTGCCCCGCCGGAAAGGTCTGCTACAGGGGCGTCACGCTGACCTTCGGCGGCTGGGTCGATCTCACCGATATCTACCGGACGCGCAACCTCGCTTCCGATACCGGCTCGGTCTACAACTTCATTCCGTTTCCGCAACAGAAGAACTACTTCATACCGGAATCGCGCTTCTCGGCGCGGCAGAGCCGTTTCTCGGTGCTCGCCGAAGGCGATGTCAATCCGGTCACGCATCTCGCGGGTTACGGCGAAATCGATTTCGAGGGCGCGGCGCAGACGGCAAGTTCAGTCGCGACCAACTCCTTCAACCCGCGCATGCGCCAGTTGAGCCTTGAGATCGACCGGACCGATTTCGGCTTCCACGTGCTCGCCGGCCAGTCCTGGTCGCTCAACGCGCCGAGCAAGGTCGGCATCGATCCGCGCGGCGTCGACGCACCCGGCGTGATCGATTTCGAATCCGTGCCCGGTTTCATCGCTGCGCGGCAGCCTGGTATCCGCCTCGGGCAGGACATCGGGCCGGAGTTCAAGATCGCGGCCTCGGCCGAAAATCCGCAGACGTCGTTCTTCGGTGGCAATACGCCCGCGGTCGGCACGCCGGCGGCAGGTCCCCAGGGCGTGCTCAATCCCAATCTTCTCGTCAACCTGACCGGTCCGGGCGGCAGCTTCTTCAACAATGCGAACAATGTCAGCCTGAACCAGGTGCCGGACTTCACGGTGAAGGCGGCCTGGGATCCGCGGCTCGGGCCGTATCATCTGCACATCGAAGCCTGGGGCCTCTATCGCCAGATGTTCGACCGCTTCAACTTCGCCAACCACACCTATGACACCGGCTCTTTCGGCGGCCACGTCAATGCGGAGCTGGTGCCGAAGACGCTCGAGTTGCAAGTCTATGGCGCGCACGGCGCGCTCGGCCGCTTCACGGCAACTCCTTTCCCGGATGCGGCGCTGGCGCAGGACGGCACCATCCTGCCGCTCACGATCACGGCAGCCGCCGTCGGCCTGATCTGGCACACGCTGCCGACGCTCGATCTCTACACCTATGCCGGCATCGAGAGCGCCAAGGCGGCCTTCATGGACGTCGGTACGGTGCCGTTCGGTTACGGCAACCCGCTCTACAATAACCTGGGCTGCAATATCGAGAGCTCGCCAGCCGCGACCTGCAACGGCAATACGCGCGAGGTCCGTCAAGTCACCGCCGGCTTCTACGACACGGTCTATCAGGGCCAATACGGCACGGTGAAAGCCGGCGTGCAGTATTCCTACAACCAGCGCTTCGCCTTCGAAGGCGTCGGCGGCGCGCCGAAGACGGACGACAACATCGTGATGAGCCAGCTCCGGTACTATCCGTTCAATTAAGGAGAAAAGAAAATGGCAACGAAGGACAAAGCAAAGATGGACGACGTCATCTTCCTGGCCGAGGCTGCGCACGTGATTGGGCGTTCGGGGCTGGGGATGGCGGGCGCCATGTGCGGGACCTTCGTTGCCGCCGAATTTACCACAGCCGCCCCCGCGTTGTTCGACTCAGCGCCTTTCATCGCGGCGATGGTCCTGCTCGGATTCATCGGCTTCTATCTCGGCATCGACATCCCGCGGGGGCATCTCCTGCGGGCCGGCTTTGGCCGACGGCGGCCGAAGGTCGATTCCGTTCATCTGGCGAGCGCCACCGGCACGTTTCTCGCCGCCATCGCCGCACTGATCTCCGTCTACAGCTTCATCTTCGACGACCCGCTGCACGGGAGCTTTGCATATTTGGTGGGCTCATGGTGGATGTTCGGCGTCGCCATGCAGATGGGCGCCGGCCTGGCCGGGCGCCTCTGCATCACCGTCGTCGGATGATGCTCAACCCGGCTTCTTGCCGAGTTGCTCATGCGGTCGCCCGAAATCCGGCGCGGCGGAATCCTGGCCGATCTCGACGATGCCGCGGCGGATGGCGCGGGTGCGGGCGAAATGTTCGAACAGCGCCTCGCCGTCGCCGCGGCGGATCGCGCGGGTGAGTTTTGAAAGATCCTCGTTGAAGGTGCCGAGCATTTCCAGCACGGCCTCCTTGTTGGCAAGGAACACGTCGCGCCACATCGTGGGATCGGAGGCCGCGATGCGGGTGAAGTCGCGGAAACCGCCGGCGGAAAACTTGATCACCTCCGATGAGGTCACCTGCGCCAACTCATCGGCGGTGCCGACGATGGTGTAGGCGATCAAATTCGGCAAGTGGCTGGTGATCGCCAGCACGAGGTCATGATGATCCGGCGTCATGGTCTCGACCCTGGCGCCGAGCGCGGCCCAGAATGCGCGCAGTCTTTCGGTCGCGTTCGGATCGGTGCCTTCCGGCGGCGTCAGGATGCACCAGCGGTTGATGAAGAGCTCGGCGAAGCCGGAGTCGGGTCCGGAGTGCTCGGTACCGGCGACGGGATGCGCCGGCACGAAATGGACATCCGCCGGCAGATGCGGCGCCATCTCGCGCACGACAGCGCTCTTGACCGAGCCGACGTCGGAGACGATCGCGCCGGGTTTGAGATGACCCGCGATCTCGCGGGCGACCTCGCCGCAGGCGCCGACGGGAATGCAGAGGATGACGAGGTCGGCGTCCTTGACCGCGTCGACATTGCTCGCGACCACGCGATCGACGATGCCGAGCTCTTTGACCCGCGCGCGCGTCTTCTCCGAGCGCGCGGTGGTGACGATCTCGCCGGCCAGACCCTGATCCCTTGCTGCACGGGCAATCGAGCCGCCGATCAGGCCAAAGCCGATCAGCGCGAGGCGCTTGAACCGAGGCGCACTGTTCACTTGAGCGCTATTCACTTGCCGGCCATGAATTCGCGCAAACCTTCGACCACGAGGCGGTTGGCCTCCTCGGTGCCGATGGTCATGCGCAGCGCGTGCGGCAGCTTGTAGTTCTTCAAAGCCCGCAGCACGAGGCCACGCTTGGTGAGGAACGCATCCGCCTCATCCGAGGTCTTTCCCCTCTCGGTCGGGAAGTGGATCAGCACGAAATTTGCCACGCTTGGCGTCACCTTGAGCCCGAGCTTGCCGATCTCTTCCGTCAGCCAGTTGCGCCATGTCTCGGTGTGCGCCTTCGACATCTGCTGGTGCGCTGTGTCCTCGATCGCCGCGACCGCCGCGATCATTGCCGGCGTCGAGACGTTGAAGGGACCGCGGATGCGGTTCACAGCGTCGACGATGTGCGCCGGTCCGAACATCCAGCCGATGCGCAGCGACGCAAGGCCGTGGATCTTGGAGAAGGTGTGGGTCACGACCGTGTTGTCGGTAGTCGCAACCAGCTCGATGCCCATTTCGTAGTCGTTGCGCGACACGTAATCGGAATAGGCGGCATCCAGCACCAGCACGATATGCGAGGGCAAGCCGGCGCGCAGCCGCTTGACCTCGTCGAAAGGGATGTAGGTGCCGGTCGGATTGTTCGGGTTCGCCAACCAAACCAGCTTGGTCTTCGGCGTCACGGCCTTGAGGACGGCATCGACGTCGGCGGTGAAATCCTTCTCCGCGGCGATCACGTTCCTGGCGCCGTTGGCCATGGTCGCAATCGGGTAGACCAGGAAGCCGTGCGTCGTCGAAATCGCCTCGTCACCGTGCTTGAGATAAGTGTGTGCGAGCAGGTTGAGGATCTCGTCCGAGCCGGCGCCGCAGATGATGCGGTCGGGGTCGAGCCCGAAGGTGCGGCCGATCGCTTCGCGCAGCACGCGCGAGGTGCCTTCCGGATAATCCTCGAGATGCTCGACTGCATGCAGGTAGGCCGCCTTGGCCTTGGGCGAGGGCCCGAACGGCGTCTCGTTGGCCGAGAGCTTGAACACCTTGCGGCCCGGCTCCGGCACCGGGCTCTTGCCGGGCGTGTAGGGCGCAATATCGAGGATGCCGGGATTCGGCACGGGGCGGTTCATCGTCGTCTCCGGAAGGTACGGGGCGGCTTTTACGGCTTCGCGCTAGCGTTGGGAAGCACCGTATAACGCGTTGCATGGCTGCCGACGAGGGCCGTCGAGCGTACCGAGGCCCCGGCCTGCAGCAGGGCCTGCTTGATCTTCTCGATGCCGTGGCCGGTGATCGAGACCAATAGGGCCGCGCCGTCAAAGGCGGTGTCGGGGACGGCGACGATGTCGGCGAGCGGTGCCAGTGCGCGGGCGGTATCGGCGTTCCAGCCGGAGACGCGCACGCTCCACACCTCGACCTCCGTCACCATCGCGTCGTCGGCAACGCGCGAGATCACGAACACCGGGAGTGCCGCGGGATGATCGGCGCGCTCGAGGAACGGCAACCGCGCGATGATCTTCGGCGCGCCACTGGCCTCGAGCTCGCTCCACCACGGCGTGCGGCTTGCGATCGCCGAGACCAGTGCCAGATCGCCCTTGGATTTCGCGACCGCCTCCACCGCAGCCTGCGCGCTGAAATGCGCCACGTATGGCACCACGAAGCCGAAATGGAATCGCGCCGAATCCCGCATCGCGCTCTCGCCGACGGAGACGTCGGCATGCACCGAGAACGGCGCCTGGACATAGGTGAAGGTCGAGATGATGACGCGCCAGATGCTCTCGACGGTGTCGATCGGCAGGATGCCGCGATGGCGCTCGACCAGGCGCCGCATCATGTCGGCCTCGCGCGCGGGCCGGAACGCCGAGCCGACCTCCTGGGTCTGCTTCACCTGGATCAGGCGATCGATGATGTCGCCGCGCTGCATGAGAAGGCGATGCACGCCTTCGTCGATGGAGTCGATCTCCTTGCGCAGTTCGGCGAGCGAAGGTGGAGAGGGAGGTTTTGACATTGAGAGAAGACCCGGCGTTGATAACACCGTTCTCTCCCATGGCCAGTCATGGCGCAAGGGCGACGCGGACTCAGCGATGGGCAGCCGCCCCGTTAACCCTGTGCTCGGCTTGACGAACTGATGACAACCGACTAATTTTGTACCGTTCCGTGGTCATTTGAGCCGGCCGGCTTGCAGCCACGTTAAACAACTCGCTAAACAGGCCGGGGACAGAATGATCCCGGCCGAACCTCTGTTCAGGCCGGTTTTTTTATTGGCCTGATGTCTGTTCTGGTTCGGGAGGCCCGGCGAAAGCAGGGTCGAGAGACATGGTGAGCGTGAAATCAGTACCGAGCCCCGCGATCGCCGAAGAGCGCTCGCATGAGGCCGATCATCCCACGTCGCTGCTGGCGCGGTTTGGCGTCGACCAGCCGCTGAGGCTCGATTGCGGCGTCGATCTCTCGCCCTTTCAGATCGCCTATCAGACCTATGGCACGCTCAATGCGGCGCGCTCTAATGCCATTCTGATTTGCCACGCGCTGACGCTCGATCAGCATGTTGCGAACAAGCATCCCGTCACCGGGAAACCCGGCTGGTGGGAGAACATGGTTGGCCACGGGCTTCCGCTCGATGTCGACCGTTACTTCATCATCTGCGCTAATGTCATCGGCGGCTGCATGGGATCGACTGGTCCTGCCTCGACCAACCCCGCTACCGGCAAACCGTGGGGACTGGATTTCCCGGTCGTTACCATTCCCGACATGGTGCGCGCGCAAGCCGTGCTGCTCGACCGGCTCGGCATCGACACCCTGTTCTGCGTCGTCGGCGGCTCGATGGGCGGGATGCAGGTCCTGCAGTGGACCGTCGCGTATCCCGAACGTGTCTTTTCGGCGATGCCGACCGCCTGCTCGACGCGCCATTCGGCGCAAAATATAGCCTTTCACGAGCTTGGTCGGCAGGCCGTGATGGCCGACCCGAATTGGCATCAAGGCGGCTACTCCGAGCACGGCACGTTGCCGCATCGGGGACTTGCGGTCGCGCGCATGGCCGCGCACATCACCTATCTCTCGGACGCGGCGCTGCATCGGAAGTTCGGCCGACGTATGCAGGATCGCGAGCTGCCGACCTTTTCATTCGACGCGGATTTCCAGGTCGAGAGCTATCTGCGCTATCAAGGCTCGTCCTTTGTCGAGCGCTTCGACGCCAACAGCTATCTCTATCTGACGCGTGCGATGGACTATTTCGACATCGCCGCCGACCACAACGGCGTGCTGGCGAAGGCCTTCCGCGGCATCAAGACCCGCTTCTGCGTGGTGTCGTTCACCTCCGATTGGCTGTTTCCGACCTCGGAATCGCGCGCGCTGGTGCACGCGCTCAATGCGTCGAGCGCGCGGGTGTCGTTCGCCGAGATCGAGACCGATCGCGGCCATGATGCCTTCCTGCTCGATGTGCCCGAGTTCTTCGACATCTCGCGCGCCTTCCTGCATTCGGCGGGGCTGGCGCGAGGGCTCGGAGGCTAGCGATGGCGCTGCAAGAGCAAACATTGCCGCTTCCCGGCGTCACGCCGCATCCCCCCGAGAAGCAGCGCAGCGACCACCTGCTGGTCGCCGAAATGGTCGCGCCGGGATCGAAGGTGCTCGACGTCGGCTGCGGCGACGGCGATCTGTTGCAACTCCTCGAAAGCCGGGGCATCGACGGGCGCGGCATCGAACTGTCGCGCGAGGGCGTCAACCGCTGCGTCGCCAAGGGTCTCGCGGTGGTGCAGGGCGACGCCGACACCGACCTCGTCAACTATCCCGATGACGCCTTCGATTACGTGATCCTGTCGCAGACCTTGCAGGCGACGCGAAAGCCGAAGACGGTGCTGGAGAATCTGCTGCGCATCGGCCATCGCGCGATCGTGTCGTTCCCGAATTTCGGCTTCTGGAAGATGCGTCTGCAGCTCCTGATCGGCGGCCACATGCCGCGCACCGAAAATCTTCCCGCCACCTGGTACGACACGCCGAACATCCATTTCTGCACCATCAAGGATTTCGTGCAGCTCTGTGACGAGATCAACGTCAAGATGGAGCGGGCGGTCGCGCTCGATCTGTACGGTCGCCCGGTGCCGCTGAACCTGCCCTGGTGGGTCTGGAACATGTTCGGCGAGCAGGGTGTGTTTTTGCTGAGCCGGGGCGGGAAGGGAAAATAGCTCCAACGGCGTCATTCCGGGGCGACGCGAAGCATCGAAACCGGTATCTCGTCATTGCGAGCCAACGGGTCCGTGCGAAGCGCGGCCCGATGACAGGCTCCGCGAAGCAATCCATACTGCCACCACGGACGCAGCGTGCATTGCTTCGTCGCTTCGCTCCTCGCAATGACGAACTAGTGTGGCAGCACTGACCGCGGATCGCGCGGGCCCCAGCGGCCGGCCTCCACCAGGGCGATGAAGCGCTCGACCATTTCGTTGAACAGCGCGGGCTCTTCCAGGTTGAGCACATGGCCCGACTTCGGGAAGAACGTCAGGCCCGAGGCGGGCAAATGTTTCTTCAGGAACAGGCTCGGCTCGACGCAGGCGTCGTCCTCATCGCCGCAGATGATCAGCGCCGGAGTTGCGACCTTCTTTATCGTGTCCGCCATGGTGTAGATCGAGGGTCGGCCGCCCTGAAAGCCGCGCATGGTGTTGGCCGAGCCTTTCGAGTCGTGGCGCGCCAGCGCCGCATAGAAATCGGCATGGCCGCGTGGATCCTTGACCAGGAAGGGAATGCGCCCCGGCGCCTCGCGCGTTACCTTGGCAACCTCGCTTGATCCGAGCGTCTCGAACTGCTCGGCCGTCTCCCGGCATGTCTTCCGGAACGTCTCCAGATTTTCCAGGCTCGAGCCGGAGCCGACACCGGCGAGCGTCATCGACAGCACGCGGGAAGGCTCATTCATCGCCGCATGCAGCGAGGAATAGGAGCCCATCGAGAGGCCGACCAAATGTGCCCTCTCGATTCTGAGGTGGTCGAGCACTGCGATCGCGTCGGTGTAGAAGTGCTTGTAGGTGTAGCTGTCGGCCGACGGCGGCACGTCGGAGGGCGTGTAGCCGCGCGCGGAATAGGCGATGCAGCGGTGGCCGCGCGAGAAGTAACGCATCTGCGGCTCCCAGTTGGTGTGGTCGGCCGCGAATTCATGGAGGAAGAGGATCGGCGTTCCGCTGCCTGCTTCCTCGAAATAAAGGCGGACATTGTCGCTCGTGACGGCGTGGGGCATTTGACCTCCTTCTTTGCGCGCCCTGTCATTGGCGCATGATTCTTTCGAAAACCGCTGCACATTTTTCCGGATCATGCGCGCATGGAGCCTTGCAGTTAACGCTCGTGACTGCAATGCGGCAGCGCGACTTTCTTTGGTCGTGAAAATGCCTGCTGAACTTCGCTGGACGCATTGCTGCAATGCTGCACCGCAGTCTTGTTCTCGCCACATCCGCAAATTTTACGACGCGACGTCGAATGCCGGTGCAACGCGCCGGAGGGGAAATGGGGGTGCTAGTCAAGCACGAGAGTAAACTGAGTATGGTTGTGTCTTCTACGTTTCGCCGCCCGCTTGTCGCGCTGGCTCTTCTGTCTGCGGCCGTCGCCGCTTCCGCTTCTCCCGCTTCGGCGCGGTCTCGTCATGGCGTTCATCGCGCCGTGCGTGCGCACGCGCACTATGCCTACCGTCATGTCCGAAGGCATTTTGTAGAGCGACAGGTCCGGGGTTATCGCTCGCAAGTCGCGTCCTATTCGGAAGTCGAGACTGACCCGCAGGTCGCGCACCGCCCGCGTCTGGAGCGCCATGTGGCGCTGAGGCGGCTGCGGCGGTTCGCCCATACGCAGGCGAGCGTGACGTCGTACGAGCCCGGGAGCGGAATGGCGACGTCCGGCAGCTTGTCGAGCCTCGTCATGGAGGCGCGCGAATTTCTCGGCACGAAGCCGAATGGCATGGGCAGCCTGTGGTGCGCGCGCTTCATGAACATGGTGCTGGAGAAGACCGGCCATCGCGGCACGGGTTCGGCCATGGCGAGCTCGTTTGCGCATTACGGTCAGCGCGTCTCGGGTCCGGAAGTCGGCGCCATCGCCGTCATGAGCCGGCGCGGCGGCGGCCATGTCGGCATCATCACCGGTATCGATGCTTCCGGCAATCCGATCATGATCTCCGGCAACAACGGCAACCGTGTCCGCGAGGCACCGGTCTCGCGGGGCCGCATCTATGCCTACGTGATGCCGAACTGACAGACGAGAAGGCCTCGGGATTTCTCTCCGGGGCCTTTGACCGAACCATCACCGATGACCATCACCGATAGTGGTGGTGATGATGATGATGATGATGGTGATGCCGGTGGCGCGGGATCACGATCACCGGCCGTCGTGAATACACATGGTGATGATGATGGTGGTGATGGGCCTGCGCCACCTGCATGCCGGCTTTTGCCGACGGAGCCGGCGTCTGGTCGTCAACTTGCTTCAGCAGGGCAACGGCGTTCGGGATCGGCTCGAGCAAGTCGGCATAGCCGTTGGCGTGCAGGACGTCCAATGGCGCGGGGGCCAGTGCGGGCGCAGCCTGCGCAGCGTTCAATGTGCTGAGCGCGGCTACCGCTCCCAGCAGTCCGGCTATCTTCTTTTCCATGATGAAGTCTCCGAGCGTCATTGCCCGGTCCGGTAATCGGCAGCCTGGGCAAAAGTTCCGGCCGCGGATCGCGCGGCAGCCGGCGGGAATTGCGAGCAACGGCGCTGATTCACGACCTCGGAGCGATCGCATTGCAAGCGAGCAGTGGCAACAATGTCACACCCCTTTCAACCCACCGCACTATAATGATCGCTCGTGCCTCGTTTCAGCCGCAAAGCGGGACTTGAACGAGTCGAAGAACAAGGTGAGGTGTCCTTATGGTGGCACTTGCGGAGAGAGTTTCCTCTGATCTGGCCGACGAGCTGACCGCGCATGCGGTTGCCAGCATCGAGAACGCCGATCATTTCGCTTCTCCCTTCCCCCATCTTGTCTTCCGCAATTTCTTTCCCGCGGATTTCTACCGGGATCTGGTGCGGAATGTCCCGACGCAAGGGTACGACCCGATTACGGACACGCGCACCCGTATGGCGCTGCGCCTCTATGGCGAGCATATCGAGAAGATCGAACCGTCACTGCGATCCGCATGGGCTGCGGTTTCGAGCGTGTTGACCTCGAGTGAGGTTGAGCGAGCGATCCGGACCAGGCTGCATGACGGGCTCGAGATTCGCGCCCACGGCGACAAGGTGCCTGGCGCCGACGATCTGAAGCTGGTCGCCAAGCCCGTGGTCTACCGGGACACGGACGGCTACCGGATCAAGCCGCATCCTGACACGCGCAAGAAGGTTGTGACGATGCAGCTCTATTGCCCGGCCGACGACAGCCAGGAAGCGCTCGGCACGACGCTTTACCAGGCTTCCCTCAAAGGGCTGTTTCACGTCGGATCCTATTGCCTCGAGCCGGTGAAGACCATCCCCTTCCTGCCCAACGTCGGATATGCATTCGTGGTGCTGAAAGCTTATCACTCGCTGACAAAGATGAGCTGGCATGGCCGTCCGCCGATCAAGACGGATCGGCCTCGCGTATCCATTCTCAACACCTTCTACGCGAACGAGCACGTCGGCTTCTGATCGCTTGCCGAACGGCGTCGCGTCTGTAGGTCCGGCGAAAATGGCGTGAGCGTCGTCGGCGCTATACGCGCTGCGGCGGAGCCCGCCGAAATCCCACCATGTCACAACGGATTGCCGCTGAGGCCTGATCGGTCTGGCGGGCTAAAGGCCCGCACCTGCAGCTTTCGTGATCCACGTCACAGCCATGTTTGAAGAAACTGCAAATCATTGTTATGCTTTTGTTATCCTGGATTGGGGGATGATCAATGCGCTTGACGCACGTTGCCGTTGTGGCGACCGCGGTCGCGACCCTGGTTGCTCCCGCATTCGCCGGCGGCGTGCCGCCGCAGGCCATGAACAAAACCATCAGCGTTTCCTTCGTTGCGACAGGTGAAGCCAAAGCACCTGGAGGGCTGGCCCGCGGCTTCAGCACCCAAGTGTCCGTTATCATCTACGTCTCGAGCGCCGGCCGTCTGTTTTTTCGCAAGCGGATCGCGAACGGCCGCTACAGTCGCGGCAAGGATATTGCGCCCGGCGAAGGTCGCGGAACCGCCAGCTTCCAGGGCAACCGCCTGATCGGCGTGGTGCCCTTCGAGGCCGGCGCGCGCCAGGTCACCGTGACCTTCGATCCCAGCTTTTCGAGCTGCACGGCGAGCGTGATCGAGGGCCATGACGGCGGGGGCGTGATCCGCCGCCACGGACCGGACGGGGCGATGTACGAAGTCACCTCGGCGAGCACGTTGAATCCGAGCTGCTCGATCCAGAGCGGCAATGCGTTCGCCGGTTAAACCGTTGCATCGGGGGTTGGCAGTGCGATCCGCATTTCTCATCATCCTGGCCTTGCTCTCCAGCCTCGTTGCCGGTCCGGCACGGGCGGAGAAGCGGGTCGCGCTCGTCATCGGCATGTCCGAGTACCGGCAGGTGCCGCGGCTGCCCAACCCGACGCGGGACGCCGACGTCATGACGGAGCTGTTTCGCAAGGCCGGCTTCGATCTGGTCGAGAGCAAGCGCGATCTCGGCATCGCCGGCCTTCGGAGCGCGCTTCGCGAGTTTGCCGCAGCCGCGCGGGACGCCGATATCGCCGTGGTCTATTACGCCGGCCACGGCATGGAGGTCGACGGCGTCAACTATCTCATCCCGGTTGACGCGAAGCTCGCCAGCGATTTCGACATCGAGGATGAAACCGTTTCGCTCGATCGCGTGCTGCAGGCAGTCGAGCCGGTCAAGCGGCTCAAGCTGGTGATCCTCGATGCATGCCGGGACAATCCCTTCGCCAACACCATGAAGCGCTCGATGGCAAGCCGCTCGATCGGGCGCGGTCTCGCCAAGGTCGAGCCGGCGTCGTCCGACACCCTGATCGCGTTCGCCGCCAAGGCCGGCGCGGTCGCAAGTGACGGCGACGGACAAAACGGCCCGTTCGCCACCGCGCTCGTGAAGCACATCACCGAGCCCGGGCTCGACCTTCGCATCGCCTTCGGCCGTGTCCGCGACGACGTGCTCAAGGCGACCGATAATCGCCAGGAACCGTTCGTCTACGGATCGCTCGGCGGCGACACCATGGCGCTGGTGCCGGCGGCGGCAAAACCGCCCGTCGCTTCTGACACGGAAGCGCGCGTGGACTACGAGCTGGCCGCTCAGGTTGGAACGAAGGAGGCGTGGGATGCCTTCCTCGCCAAATACCCCGCCGGCTTCCTTGCCGACCTAGCGCGCGAGCAGAACGCCAAGATGACAGTCGTCCAGCAGAGCCGCGACAAGGCCGACCAGGCGCAGCGCGAGGCCGAGGCGCTGGCGGCCCAGAAGACCGCCGAATTCAGGAAGCAGCTTGAAGAGCAGAGCGCGCGCCAGACCGCCGAGGCGAGGAAGAAGCTGTCCGAAGACGCCAAGCGCGAGCTCGAGCAAGCGCGGCAACAGATCGCCGACCAGGCCAAGAAGGAGCTCGACGACGCCAGGCAACAGCTCGCCCTGGCCCAGCAGCAGGCCGAGGCAGCGCGGCAGCAGGTCGAGCAGGTGAAGGCTCAGGCGGCTGCCGGCGCCAAGCACCAGATCGAGCAGGCGCAGCACGAGGACAATCAGCAGCCGAGCAAGGTGGCCGCTCTGACGCCGACTGAGCCGGCTGCGCCTTCGCCGGCAGCAGCGCCGGTATTGGACCCCGCCGACATCGCACGCCTGCTGCAGGCACACTTGAAGCGCGTCGGCTGCTATGGCGGCAGCGCCGATGGCAGGTGGGACGACACGTCGCAAAAGGCGCTCGAACTATTCAATGACAACGCCCGGACCAAATTCGACGTCAAGGTGGCGAGCCTTGATGCGCTGGATGCCGTCCGCAGCAAGACCGATCGCGTCTGTCCGCTGGCCTGCCCGAAGGGCCAGCGCGCGGACGGCGATCACTGCGTCCACATCGGTTGTAGCAACGGCTTCTTCCTCAACTCCAGCGGCGCATGCGAAAAGCGCGCAGAGCCCGCACCAAGGCCGAAGGCCGTGATGCGCCAGGAGTCGGCACACTCGGCGCCGTCGCGGGCGGGGGGCGGAAAGTGCTTCGCGTTCAATGGAAAGCAGTACTGCGAGTAGGGACGTAACGCGCGCTGGATGCGATGGGCCGTCGCGAACGCGCCGCTCCTGCCGCAAGAACCGCTCATTGGTTAGCGTCTCGCGCATTGCGCTTCGCTGCCGAATCCGAGATTCTGCGCAGAGAGGCGATTCGTGCTGGCAGCGGCTCAAACATACCTGGATGGCTTGAACCCGGAGCAGCGCCGCGCCGTCGAGCATGGCGTGAGGCCGAACGATACGGTCGGATCACCGCTCCTGATCATCGCCGGTGCTGGATCCGGAAAGACCAACACCCTGGCCCACCGGGTTGCGCACCTCATCGTTAATGGTGCCGATCCGCGACGTCTCCTGCTGATGACGTTCTCACGACGCGCGGCTGCGGAGATGACACGCCGGGTCGAGCGTATTGCGCGCCGGGTCCTGGGCGACAATTCGTCTATCCTGACCGATGCCCTGGTATGGGCGGGTACCTTTCATGGCATCGGGGCCCGCTTGTTGCGGGAGTACGCCGAACGGATAGGCCTTGATGTCGCCTTCACAATTCATGATCGCGAGGACTCCGCTGATCTGATGAACCTGGTCAGGCATACCCTTGGATTTTCCAGGACCGAGCGCCGCTTTCCCGCCAAGGGCACATGCCTTGCCATCTATTCCAGATGCATGAATGCGGAAACGCCGCTTGAGCACGTGTTGGGCCATTCGTTCCCGTGGTGCGCCGGCTGGGCCACCGAGTTGAAGCAGCTGTTCGCAGCCTATGTCGAGGCGAAGCAGGCTCAGAAGGTGCTCGATTACGACGACCTGCTCCTGTATTGGGCTCAACTCATGTCCGACGCCGCGTTCGCGGAGGAGATTGGAAGCCGCTTCGACCATGTCCTGGTCGACGAATATCAGGACACCAATCGCCTTCAATCGACGATCCTGCTGAGGCTGAAGCGAGATGGCGGAGGTCTGACCGTCGTCGGCGACGATGCGCAGTCGATCTACTCGTTTCGCGCCGCGACCGTGCGCAACATTCTCGACTTTCCCGATCAGTTCTCGCCTCGCGCCGAAATCATCAGGCTCGAGCGAAACTACCGCTCGACGCAGCCGATCCTGGCCGCGGCCAACGGCGTGATCGGCCTTGCGAAGGAGCGTTTTACGAAAAACCTCTGGACCGATCGCGTGTCGTCACAAAAGCCGCAGCTCGTTGCGCTTCGCGACGAGGCGGACCAGGCCCGCTATGTCGTCGAGCAGGTTTTGGCCAATCGAGAGCAGGGCTCTCTCTTGAAGCAGCAGGCCGTGTTGTTTCGCACCTCCTCGCACAGCGGCCCGCTCGAAATCGAGCTCACGCGCCGCAACATTCCGTTCGTGAAATTCGGCGGGCTGAAATTCCTGGAAGCAGCTCACGTCAAGGACATGCTGGCTGTCCTGCGCTTCGTGGAAAATCCGCGTGATCGCATCCCCGCCTTCCGCGTTCTTCACCTCCTGCCCGGAGTAGGACCTGCTTCGGCGCAGCGCGTGCTCGACCACATCGCCGAATCCTCTGATCCGATCGATGCGCTGATCACCATACCGGCTCCGCCGCGAGCCGGCGGCGACTGGACCGCTTTCGTCGAGACGGTGGCGAACCTTCGCGTGTCGAGATGGCCGGCCGATCTCGAACTCGCCCGCATCTGGTATCAGCCGCATCTTGAGCGCATCCATGACGATGCGGAAGTCCGGCGAGCCGACCTGATCCAGCTTGAACAGATCGCAAGCGGCTACCCCTCGCGCCAGCGCTTCCTGACCGAGCTGACACTCGATCCGCCGGACGCCACCAGCGATCAGGCCGGTGTGCCCCTGCTCGACGAAGATTACCTGATCCTGTCGACGATCCATTCGGCGAAGGGGCAGGAGTGGAAATCGGTCTATGTGCTCAACGTTGTCGACGGCTGCATGCCGTCCGATCTTGGCGCCGGCACGACTGAGGAGCTGGAGGAAGAGCGTCGTCTCTTGTACGTTGCGATGACACGCGCCAGGGACGATTTGCACCTCTTGGTCCCGCAGCGCTTTTTCGTTCACGGCCAGAGTGCGCAAGGTGATCGTCACCTCTATGCGTCGCGAACGCGTTTCATTCCCGACGCGCTGCTTTCGCTGTTTGAGAGGGGCAGCTGGCCGAGGTCAACCGAGGCCGTTGGCGCGGTCGTCAATCGGGCTGGCCCCCGCATCGACGTCGCCGCGCGCATGCGGGAGCGGTGGCGTTAGCGGCTATTTGCGGTGCCGGTCGGCGCTCGAAGGACGAGCAGACCATGCGTTGCGGCTTCCGATGGCGGCCCAAAGCCGAGGCCGGCCGCTGAACAACCGCGTGCCGCGACGGCGCGGCGGTTGTTGCCAGCGGCATCCTATGACATCATCTGAGTACCGTGTTGTTTTAACTTTTCGATGTCCTATGCCACGCCGGAAGTATGCTTGGGAAAAGCTATCGGATGAGCAGTTGCTCAAGCGCCGCCTCAGCAGTCTGAGGGTTGCGGTCGAAGACACTTGGCTTGAGCATTGTCTGACGGCTCTCTATGAAGAGCTCGAAGAGCGAGGCATCCGGCTGCGGCCACACGCGTGGATATCGAGCGAATGGTTCAGTCCGGCACATGTGCCCGGCATTGCCATCCCTTTCTATCTCACCCATCCCCGCCTGATGAAGATCGAGAAGAAAATGATGCTCGACGTCGAGGGCGGCACTTGGTCCGAGTGCATGGCCATTCTCCGTCATGAGGCGGGCCATGCCGTGCAGCACGGCTACCAGCTGCACCGCCGCCGGCGTTGGCAGCAGCTGTTCGGACCGTCCTCGAAACACTACCCGCGCTACTACCGGCCCAATCCGGCCAGCCGGCGTTATGTCCAGCATCTTCGGCTCTGGTACGCGCAGAGTCATCCGGACGAGGATTTCGCCGAAACATTCGCGGTGTGGCTGCGGCCGCGTTCGAACTGGCGGACGCGCTATGCCGGTTGGCCGGCACTGAAGAAGCTCGAATACGTCGACGAACTGATGGACGAAATCGCCGGGAAGCGGCCGCCCGTCACGACGCGGGAGCGTGTCGATCCGCTGCATGAGCTCAGCCAGACGCTCGGCGACCACTACCAGAAAAAGCAGGCGTTCTACGCCATCAAGCCACCGAAGACTTACGACCGCGACCTCTTCCGGCTCTTTTCCGCCGATCCACGGCATCGCCGGGAGCAACCGGCTTCGACCTTCATCAGGCGGCACCGCGCCCACATCAGGCAGCTGGTTGCGCGGTGGACGGGCGAGAACCAGCTTACGCTTGATGCCGTGCTTGACGACATGATCGCCCGCTGCCGCGAGCACAATCTGCGTGCCGTCGGGAGCGAACGGAAGCTCTTGATCAACTTCACCATCCTGTTGACCGCCAAGACCATGCACGCGCTGTTCGGTCCGTCGCGGCGCAAATGGATCGCGCTATGAGACGCCTGCGCATTCTGGTGCTCATGCATCCGGACTTCATGCCTCCGGACTCGACCGACGGATACACCGCGCGGCAAATCAATGAATGGAAAACAGAATACGACGTCGTGAGCACCTTGCGCGCGGCCGGCCATGACGTTCGCCCGCTCGGCGTGCAGGAGGAAATCAAGCCGGTGCGCGACGAGATCGAAGGTTTCAAGCCACATGTGGTATTCACGTTGCTGGAGCAGTTTCACAATGAGCCCGTGTACGACCAGCACGTCGCAAGCTTTCTCGAGCTGATGCAGATTCCGTATACCGGGTGCAACCCGCGCGGCCTGATCCTGGCGCGCGGCAAGGATCTATCCAAGACGTTGGTGCACTATCGCCGGATCGCGGTGCCGGCGTTCGCCGTGTTCCCGATGCGCCGCAAGGTCAAACGGCCGGCGCGTCTTGCGCTGCCGCTGATCGTCAAGAGCCTGAACGAGGATGGATCCCGGGGTATCTC
>NZ_DATGFH010000131.1:0-15262 GCF_035309285.1 Bradyrhizobium sp.
CCTGCGCAAAGCCGCCGCCAGAACCGTCGAGACCCTCGAAACCGCCATTGCCGACGCTTCACGTGCGTACTCGCCAAACGAATGCACCAACTACTTCAATGCCGCGGGGTACGGTTCAACTTGATCAGATTCTGCTCTAGCGGCGCGTTCCGCTCACGGCAGCAGCCGCCTCGGCGCGGCGCTTCAGCATCTCCTGCTCGCGGATGTTGGCGGTGAGTTGAGCCGCCTCCTCGAACGCCACGCGCGCTTCGTCGTGGCGGCCAAGCTTTTCCAGGAGATCGCCGAGCACCGTCGGAAGCAAATGATAGTTTTTGAGCGCCGGTTCGTTGCGAAGTGCCTTGACGATCGGCAACGCCGCCGCGGGCCCTTCCGCCATGCCGACAGCGACCGCGCGATTGAGCTCGATCACCGGCGAATGGATCAGCGCCGCCAACTCAGCATAGAGGGAGGCGATCGATCGCCAATCGGTTTCCTCCGGCCGGCTCGCCCTGGCATGGCAGGCGACGATCGCAGCCTGCAGGGTATAGAAGCCGTCGGCGCCGCCGAGAGCGCACGCCTTCTTCAGGAACCGCATGCCGCGGCTGATCTGGAGTTGATTCCATCGCGCCCGATCCTGATCCATCAAGAGCACCGGATCGCCGCGCGCATCGGTGCGCGCCGCGTGGCGCGAGGCATTGAGTTCCATCAGCGCGAGCAGCCCGTATGTTTCCGGCTCCTGCGGCGCGATCGCGATGAGAATGCGCCCGAGGCGCAGTGCTTCGTTGCAGAGCTGCGGCCGCAGCCATTCGTCGCCGCGGGCTGCGGTGTAGCCTTCGTTGAAGACGAGATAGACCACCTCCAGCACCGAGGCGAGCCGCTCCGAAAGCTCCTCGCCGCGCGGAGTTTCATACGAAAGGCCGGATTCCGACAGCGTGCGCTTGGCGCGGACGATGCGCTGGGCCACGGTTGCCTCGGAAATCAGGAAGGCGCGGGCGATCTCCTCCGTCGTCAGCCCGCAGATCATGCGCAGCGCCAGTGCCGCGCGGGACTCGCGCGACAGGCGCGGATGACAGGCGGTGAAGACGAGCCGAAGCATCTCGTCGCCAAACACATCGTCCAGCGCGGCGTCGGGGTCGGGCATGAGTTGCTGCTCCCGCTCCAAATCGTTGAGAATGACGGCTTGCTTGCGCGCGAGCATCTGACCGCGGCGCAGATGATCCAGCGCCCGCCGTTTGGCGGCAGCCATGAGCCATGCGCCCGGATTGTCCGGCACACCGTCTCTCGGCCAATGCTCCAGCGCCGCCACCAGCGCGTCCTGGGTCAGATCCTCCGCGAGCGGCACGTCGCGCAGCATGCGCGAAAGACTGGTGATCAGCCTCGGCTGCTCGACGCGCCAGACCGCGAGGATGGTGCGATGGAGGTCGGCGGCGTTGGTCGCCGCCGACTCCGCGGACGCGCAAGCTTCGCAATGGTGTTGGCGCGGCATCGCGATCGTTTTCTAGATTTTCGATTCAGCAAGATCCTTTTGCTTCGCCTGTTCCGGCCCCTGCTCCAGGCACAGTTCGGGCGACATGAAGGCGCGCACCTCGCAGGTGCCTTCCCAGTCCGGCATGTGATCGAGGTGCAATTGCATGAACTCTTTGGCCATCGCGACCGCCTCCTCCTTGTCGCGCAGATCGAAGATCGCGTAGCCGCCGATCATTTCCTTGGCTTCGACGAACGGTCCATCGATGACGCTGAGCGCCTTGTCGGCTATCTTGACCCGCGCGCCGGTCGAGACCGGCATCAGCCCGCCATCGTCGATCATGCGGCCGGCCTTGATCTCCCGGTCCCGGACCTTGTTGATCGCGTCCATCAATGCCGGGTTTGGCATCACATGCCCCTTGCGGGACGTCACAATATACATGAAGCGCATCGGCAAAAGCCTCCTGTTGCGGCGAGAAGCGGCCACGCCGGCCGCAAATCTGTCTCGTCCATTGGGACGACGAACCAGGGATCGCCAAATCGACAGGGGACACAAGAAAATTTAGGGGCGCCGGCCGGCTTCAGGCGAAATCCAGCGCAGCACGGCTTCCGCGGAATCGGCAGGCGTGGTGTTGAAGCAGATGCTGGCGTCGGGCGCATACCGGTGAATGAGGTTGAGGATTCTCTCGAACAGCAGCAGACGCTCGCGGGGTTGCCGCAACCCGGCGCCAATCAGGACACAGTCGAATTCTTCCGCTTGAAGCGCCTTGGTCGTCACCGCTTCGGCGGTATCGCCGAGATCGATCAGGCACGTCCTGACATCATAGCCGAGCGCCTGAACGCGTTCGATCTCCCGATCGATGTAGCTGCGAAACATCTCCAGCGAAAATCGCGGCATCGTGGTGAAGTCGATGAACGCAGGATCGATGCCGATCGCGAGGACTTTCTTCGGCATGGGCAGGTTCCGTGACGTCGAGGATAACCAACGTCACGGAACCCGTTCGGTTCCGGGACAACTCTGCCGCGCAAATATCGCTTTACTGTCGTACCATGATCAGGGGATCGGCACTGTCGGGAACCAGCCGCCACTGCGCGTTATCGTCGGCCTCGAAGCGCCAGGTCTCGCCGCCGTCGGACATCAGCATGATCTGGCCGTGCTCCAGCCGCCATTGCGTGGGGTTGAACGCCGCGACGGTCGGATCGCATTTGGGCTTCAGGAACACCTGGAAATTGTCGTGGCCGGCATCGTTGTTGGTGAGCGTCAGGCCGCAGATGGTGTTGCCGTTGCCGCGGACCATGGTCCAATCGCCGATCATCTGGTCCATCGTTTTCGCAATCGAGCGAGCAGCGGCGAGATCCTGCAGGATGTAGACGCCCTCGCCGGGTCGAACACCCTCGAGAATGCCGGACTCGACTTCAGTGAAGTCGAGCACGGCTTCGCCCGCCTTGTCCTGCAGGCGCACGATGTCGAGGCCCTTGACGGTCCAGCCGGTGATATCCGTGGTGAACGGCAAAGACGTCGCGCAGGCGGGCTCGAGCTCGAGCCTCAGGCCCTGCGGCGTCGAGTCCGGCTTCAGCGTCACCACGCAGGTCTTGCTTCGATCGGCAGTCGAAAGTTCCCACTGCCCGATCATGTCCTTCTTCAGCTCCACGGCGTCCTGCGGCCGCGCCGGCGTCGGCATGACGATGAGCGCGGACAAGGCCGCAACCACAAGCGAAAGGCGAGATTTCATCGCTGGCCTTTGTCAACTGGCCTTTATGGGCGTCTCCGCGACCGGCGTCAGCGGTGGCTTTCCGGCGAACCAGGCCTTCAGATTGTCCACCACCAACTGATCCATGGCGTTGCGGGTTACCACGGATGCCGAGCCGATATGTGGCAGCAAGACGACATTTTGCATGGCCTTGAGCTCCTCAGGCACATTCGGCTCCCTCTCGAACACGTCGAGGCCGGCGCCCAGGATGGTGCCGGATTTCAGCGCGGCCACCAACGCCTGCTCGTCGAGCACGCTGCCGCGCGCGACATTGATGATGACGCCGCGTGGCCCGAGCGCCTTCATGACCTCGGCATTGATCATCTTGTTGGTCGAGGGCCCTCCCGGCACGATCACAATCAGCGTGTCGACCGCCTTCGCCATCTCGATCAGATCGCCATAGTGCTTGTAGGACACCCCCGAAGCGGGTTTGCGCGAATGATAGGAGACGGGCACGCGCGAGGCCTCGAGCCGGCGCGCGATCGCCTGCCCGATCCGTCCCATGCCGACAATACCGGCCTTGCGGTCGCGGAGCGAGCCGACGCTGAGCGGATAATTCTGGGTATGCCAGAGGCCGGAGCGCACATAGCGGTCGGCCTTGATGAACTCGCGCAAGGTCGAGATCAAGAGCCCCATCGCGACATCGGCGACCTCCTCCGTCAGCACGTCGGGCGTGTTGGTGACCATGACGTTGTGCTCGCGGGCATAGGCCGCATCGACGTGATCGTAGCCGACGCCGAAGCTTGCGATTATCTCGAGCTTCGGAAATCGTGCAAGCGAATCCCTGTTCGCCGCAACCGTGTGATAGGTGACCGCCATGCCGCGCAATTTTGCGACCGTATCCGGCGTCAGCCGCTCGAGATCGGCGCGAGTCTCGGCCGAATGCACCACGAACTGGTCGGGGAAGCCATTCTCGAGGATCGGCCGCATCGGTCCGTAAATCAGCACGTCGATCTTTTCGGAGGAGATAGTCCCGGCCATCAGCTTTCCTTTCCAAGCGCACTTTCGTGCCAGCGCCGCAATGCGAGATGAGAAACTAGCGCCAGCAGGGCATAGATGACAATCCCGGCGAGCGAGAGCAGAAACAGCGCTGCGAACATGCGGGGAATGTTGAGACGATAGCCGGATTCGGCAATCCTGTAGGCGAGGCCGGAGCCGGCGCCGGCGGTGCCGGCCGCGATCTCGGCCACGACCGCGCCGATCAGCGACAGGCCGCCCGCGATCCTCAAACCTCCGAGGATGTAGGGCAGCGCGGTGGGCAGCTTCAGATAGCGCAGTGTCTGCCAGCGCGAGGCGCGATAGAGCTGGAACAGGCCGGCAAGATTGCGGTCGACCGAGTTGAGCCCGAGCGTCGTATTCGACAGCACGGGGAAAAATCCCACGATCCAGGCGCAGACGACGACGGCGGTCTGCTGCGGCAAATAAATCAGAAGCAGCGGCGCGATCGCGATCACGGGCGTGACCTGCAGGATCACCGCATAAGGAAACAGCGAAACTTCGACGAGCTTCGAGAGATTGAAGATCAGCGCGAGCGCGATGCCGCCGAGGGCTGCAGCGACGAAGCCTTCCAGCGTGGTGAGCAGCGTCGTCAGCAGCGACTGAAACAGCACGTCCCAGTCGCTGATCAGCGTTGCGAAGATCGCCGACGGGGCGGGCAGCACATAGGGCGGGATCGCGAAGTGGCGCACCACCCATTCCCACAACCCCGTGCCGCAGGCTGCCACGGTCACGGGAAGCAGGATCCGCAACATGCGGAGCGCGTGCTCCTCAGCGGATGGCGGACGGGTGGGGGCTCGCCCATGCTGCGTCACGCTCACAGCGCGGCCTGCCCCGCATAGGACGGCGCCAGCGCCGCTGAAACCTTGCGGCAATATTCGCCGTAAGCGGCCGACGTCCTGAACTCCTCGTCGCGCGGCGCGGTCGTGTCGATCCTGATCTCGGCCTGGATGCGGCCGGGCCGCTGCGTCATCACGATCACGCGCTCGGAGAGATAGACCGACTCGAACACCGAATGGGTGACGAAGACGACGGTCTTCTTCAGGTTGAGCCACAGCGCGAGCAGGTCGTTGTTGAGGCGGAAGCGCGTAATCTCGTCGAGTGCGGCGAACGGCTCATCCATCAGCAGGATATCCGGATCGGTGACGAGCGCGCGCGCCAGCGACACCCGCATCTTCATGCCGCCCGAAAGTTCGCGCGGATAGCTGTCGGCAAATTCGGCGAGCCCGACGCTCGCTAGAGCCGCTGTGACCCGTGCATCCGAATCGGAAGCCGGCACGTGCGCCAGGCGAAGCGGCAGCCGGACATTCTCACGCACGCTGGTCCAGGGCATCAACGTCGGTTCCTGGAACACGAAGCCGATACCCTGCCCCGGCAGCGTGTCTCCGTCGCGAAGCGCGAGCCGGACGCCTCCCGAGCTTGGCGCCGTGAGCCCCGCGATGATGCGCAGCGCCGTCGACTTGCCGCAGCCGGAGGGCCCGACCAGCGCGACGAATTCACCCTTGCGCACGGCAAGGTCGATCGGCCCCAGCGCCATGACGCCATTGTCATAGACCTTGGTGACCTCGCGCAGGCTGACCGCGAGCCCCGCAATGCTGGTGTCGGCGTCGAACAGGCCCGCTTCCGTCATCTACTGCCCGGCCGCAGCTCGACGCCGACCGCCTTGTTGACAAAGCGCAGCGTGTAGGACTTGCGATAGTCGAGGTCGGACTTGACCACGCCGGCCTTGACCATCTTCCCAAAGAAGGAGGTGACGCGCTCGTCGGTCATGGCGCCGATCCCGTTCTTGATGCTGTCGCCGGAATCGACGATGCCGTATTCCTTCATCTTGGCGACGGAATAGGCGAGCAGCTCGTCGGTCATCTCCGGATTGAGCTTCTTGATCATCGCGTTGCCGGCGGAATTGTCGCCATAGATGTAATGGTACCAGCCGATAATCGAGGCATCCACGAAACGCTGCACCAGGTCGGGCTTGTTCTCAATCACGTCCTGGCGCGTCTCGATCTGCGTCGAGTAGGTATTCCAGCCGTAATTGGCCAGCAGCAGCACACCCGGCTTGAAGCCCGCAGCCTTTTCAACCGCGAACGGCTCGGAGGTGACGTAGCCCTGCATGGCGCTTTGCGGACTGGCGATGAACGGCTGCGCGTTGAACGTATAGGGCCGGACGTTCTTCTCGCTGAAGCCGTATTCGGATTTCAGCCATTGAAAATAGCTGGTGATGCCTTCCTTGGAGACGAACAGCGTGAGCGGCTTCAGCTCCTCGAGCCTGGTGATCTTGGCCTCGGGATGCGACAGGAACACCTGCGGGTCCTTCTGGAAGATCGAGGCCACCGATACCACCGGCACCTTGTTGGCGACCGCGTCGAACGACATCAGCGTGTTCGCGGCCATGAAGAAATCGATCTTGCCTGCGATCAGGAGCATGCGGTTATTCTCGTTCGGACCGCCCGGCACAATGGTGACATCGAGGCCGTATTTCCTGTAGGTGCCGTCGGCAACGGCCTGGAAGAAGCCGCCATGTTCGGCTTCGGCCACCCAGTTGGTCCCGAACGACACCTTGTCGAGCTTGTCGGGCTGAGCCTTGTCCTGTGCCATCGCCGGCGCGGCTAGAAGGATGGCGAAAATGCCCGCTGTTAACGCTCGCGGCCAAAGCGTCGCCTTCATGATTGGACTCCGTTGTTTGTTCTGGCCCATGATGGGAGGCCCCCTAAGGCGCGATGACAGGATGAAGCGTCATCGCGCTTTAGTCTATCGTTTGAGCATGATCTTTTTCGGAAAACCGCTGCACACTTTTCCGGATCATGTTCTAACTACCCTGCAAACGACCCGAAAGAAACACCTGGCGCGATGAGTTCATCCCTCCCTCCCCGTGACTGGTCCGACATCGACTGGAGATGCGTCGATGCGACGGCGGCCGCGCGATGGATCGCGGTGCTGCCACTTGCGGCTACCGAGCAACATGGCCCGCATCTGCCGCTCGCGACCGACGTGATGATCGGTGAGGCTTATCTTTCGCGCGCGCGCGAGCTTCTGCCCGCAACCTGCCCTGCCACGTTTCTCCCGATCCAGCCGGTCGGTATCTCGACCGAGCACATCGACTTTCCGGGAACGCTGACGCTGTCGACGGAAGCAGCGTTACGGGAATGGACGGCGCTCGGCGAGCGCGTAGCACGCGCTGGCGTGAAAAAGCTCGTCATGGTCACGAGCCATGGCGGCAATTCTGCTGCGATGATGCTGGTGGCGCAGGACTTGCGCGCCTATCACGGGCTGCTTGCGGTCACCACCTCCTGGTCGCGCTTCGGCGTGCCGGAAGGCCTGTTTCCGGAAGAAGAGGTGCGCCACGGCATTCATGGCGGCGCGGTCGAGACCTCGATCATGCTGGCGAAATATCCGCAAGCCGTGCGGCGCGAGGCGATCGCGGATTTTCGCTCGAACGCCATTGCGATCGAGAAGCAATTTCGCTGGCTCTCGACACAGCGTCCCGCTCCGTTCGCCTGGCAGGCGCAGGATCTGAACGAAGGCGGCGCGGTCGGCAATGCGACACTCGCGAGCGCGGAGAAAGGGGAGTGCCTCATAGATCACGGCGCGCGGAGGTTCATCGAATTGCTCGACGATGTCGATAAATTCGATGTGACCGCGCTCTTGCGCGGACCCGAGCGGTAATCCGGCGCCCGCGCCAAGACCCTGGAATCACTGACGAAGTCCGGATTACCGAAATTTCACGGCGCCGGTTCCGAACCTGACCCGGCATGCTCCCGTCCAATCGGCATGTGCGGACCACAACGGTTCGCTTCACCCTGGTTGGAGTTTGTCCATGTCGATCAAGACCAAGATTGCCGCTCTTGCTGTTGCCGCCCTTGCCGCTACCGGCAGTATTGCGTCCACCACTACGGCCGCGGAAGCCCACGGCTTCCATCCTGGCTGGGGCATTGGCGCAGGCCTCCTCGGCGCCGCCATCGTCGGCAGCGCGATCGCTGCCAGCACGCCCTATCCTGCCTACGGCTATCGATGCGGCTGGGTTCGCCAGTACGACGCATTCGGCCGCTACGTCGGCAGCGTGAACACCTGCTACTGATCGCTATCGAAGAAAGCTTGGATCCGTCCTCGGCGCGGGACGTCATCCACCCCGTGTCGTGCCCAGACCCGCCCGGTCGTCCCCCCGGGCGGGTCATCCCTTTGGGACGACGCGGCGCGCACACTTAGCGAAGGATGCGGCTATCGGATATCGGCCGGACCGCGGCACGCATGGGTCTGAGGATCGCGGACGCGACCACGACCGCAACCGCCAACAACCTCGCCCGCCGTGATGTGGGGCACCCTCGGCACCGGGTTGGCCACACCGGCGGTCACCACCGGCGTCGGCTTCTGAAATGATCCTGCGGCTTGGCTATCCGACCAGGTCACGGCGGTGAACGCCACGATCAACGACAACAAGCTGATGCGGCACATCTGAGTTCCCGCAATGCGGAATTTTCCGCAACGCATTCTTGGAACGAGTCTAGTCTCAATCCCGGTCGAAGTACAGGCAACGCGGCTGTCCCAATCGCGACCGTCTCGCAAACCGCTGGAAATGACCCGCGGTGGAACATTCGGCACGCACCTCAAGCCAACGACTGGGTGCGGATCGCTCCGCGCGTCACAGATACTTTGCGATCGCCCGAAAATCCCTGAGCGCGGCCTGCGCTTTCACACCGGAGGCCTTCAGGCTGTGGCCGATGTGATCGTGGATCAGGGCCTTCTTGGCATTCTCGATCGCGCCCTCGACGGCGCGAAGCTGCTGGGCGATCTCGGTGCAGGGCCGCCCTGCCTCGATCATCTCGATGATCGTTTCCAGGTGGCCGTTGGCGCGCTTCAAACGCGTCGCAATCGCGACGTGCGGGTGGTCCGGCATCATCCTCTCCTATCCTCCCCGGAGGATATCAATGATCCTCCCGGGAGGATAGCCGTCCATGCTTGACTCAGGCCCACCGCAGGCCTATGTGAGCGATTGCAGTCCTTGCGAAGTTCATTCGCGGTGACCGCGTTTCAACCTGAATAAAAGAGCCATGGGCAGTACCCCCTTTGGCAATGCCGGCGAGATCGACGCGATCGGACTGGTGTTGCCGCACCACATTGAGATCGACCGCGACGGCTGGCGTCGCGTGAGGGTTGGTGGCTGCTAGCTCAGCGGCCGCGTTTCGCTCACCCCTGCCGCCGCGCGCGGGAATGGAGGTGTGCGATGTTCGAGAAACTCGCAAAATGCCGGATGCTTCAGTCGCGGCGCACGGCGCCGGGCCTTGGGCCATTTGCGCCCGCCAACGACAATCGGCCGCCTGCGCGCGCTTCCACCGCAGGGCGTGCGCAGCGCCCGCGATTGGTCTGCCGCTGGTCCACGATCGCGGGGACCAAGCGTCTCGCTTGCCGCTGGGAGATCGAAAGCTCCGATGAGCCGGACCGTTCGCTGTGCATCAATCGGCCGGCCGCCAAGAGCTTTCACAAAACCTTCTTCCAACTGTCGTATCAGCCCGGCTTGAGCGGTCGGGCGACCGACCGATCGCAGCCTGCCAGAGAGCCGAACGCGTCGTCGGTCGGTTCTCTCGCTGTGTTGCACGGAGGTCACTTGCAGCTGGCATCTAAGCTTCGTCCAGCGATCCCTCCTTGTAGTTGCGAATTATTCGCAATAGGAATGGGCAGCGACATCGATTCACGGCGCTTCGCTCACGGGGGTGGGTGAGTCGCCATGGTCTGCGGCGGTAATGCGCTGGCATTGCTGGAAGGCACGGGGGAAGAGACCGTCGAAATGTTCGCGCGTGGGAAAATTCGCGACATGTTCGGCCGCGATCGCACGCGCGCATTGGTCGGCGTCGGGCTCGGCGTCACATTCGCCCTTGGCCATCCGGCGTTCGCCGCCGATCTTCCGGTCAAGGCTCCGGTGCCCTACGTCGCCAGCGGGTACGATTGGACAGGCTGGTATGTCGGCGCCGATGTCGGCGTGATCCGGGGCTCGTCGAATTTTACCTCGACGCCGCTTGGCCCAGCGGGGCCGGTCCTCAACGGCGCATTCGATCTTCCCTTCCAGTTCGACTTCATGGCCGGGACCGGCAGCTACGTTGCCGGCCTTCAGGGCGGCTACAACTATATCCTCCCCTCCCGCCTGATGCTCGGTATAGAGGCCGACGCGAGCCTGCCCAATTCCGACGTGGTGGTGCCGTTCTCGGTACGGGGCAGCCAGACGGTGGCGTCGCCACTGATCGGCCAGGTTACCTATGGCGAGGCTGTGATCCATTATGGCAGCGTCCGCGCCCGCGTCGGCTATGCGTTCGACCGCCTGCTGCTGTACGGGACGGGCGGCTTCGCCTGGACCTATGACCAGGTGACGAGGAGCCAGGACGTGGCTCCGCCCGTGGGCGGCTTTGCGGCGGCGGGGACGACGGAGGCAGCGCTGCTGTGGCGGCTCGGCTGGGTCGCGGGCATCGGCGTCGAAGTTCCGATCGCCGGCAACTGGTCGGCCAAGGCCGAATTTCTGGAAACCGGATTTGGCCGCAAGGGCTCGTTTTTCCCCGCGTCGGCGGACGCATATTCATCCAGCCTCGCCATGCAAAGCATCCGCTTCGGGCTGAACTACAAGCTCGACGCTGCGAACCCCGCCGCGGACCTTTTGGCCAAGGGCCCCACCGCACTTGAGTCGGATCGCTTCGCCTTTCACTCGCAAGCGACCTTCCTCGACCAGTACACGCCTCCATTCCGGTCACCCTATCTCGGCACCAACAGCCTTCACCCAAATCAAAGCCGCGAGACCACCGACGTGACGCTGTACGCAGGCATGAAGCTCTGGCAGGGCGCCGAAGTCTGGGTCAACCCGGAAATTGACCAGGGGTTTGGTCTGAGCAACTCACTCGGAGTGGCGGGTTTCACGAGCGGCGAGGCCTACAAGGCTGGGGCAAGCTATCCCTATGCGAGGCTGCAGCGCGCCTTCTTACGGCAAACCATCAATCTCGGCGGCGATGCCGAGAAGGTTGCCTCCGGCTTCAATCAGTTTTCGGGAACGCAAACGTCGGACCGGCTGGTCATCACGGTCGGGAAAATCGGCCTGCCCGATATTTTCGACACCAACCGTTACGCGCACGATCCGCGTGGCGATTTCATGAACTGGTCGCTGGTTGACACCGGGACATTCGACTACGCGGCCGACGCCTGGGGCTATACGGTGGGCGGCGCGATCGAATGGTACACTGGCGACTGGACTTTCCGGGGCGGCCTGTTCGATCTTTCCGTTGTGCCGAGTTCGACCGCGCTCGATTCGCGCTTCTCCCAATTTCAGTGGGCCGGGGAAGTCGAGCGCCGCTACTCCATCTTTGGCCAACCGGGCAAGGTGGCGGTCACCGGCTTTCTGTCCCGCGGCCGCATGGGCAGCTTCGAGGATGCGATCCTGCTTGCCGCCATGACCGGCGCGCCGGCCAATATCACCGCGGTGCGCAGCTACACGGGCCGCGGTGGCATCAGCATGAACCTGGAGCAGCAGCTCATGGAGAATGTCGGCTTCTTTGCCCGCGTCGGATGGGCTGACGGCCACAAGGAGCCGTTCGACTTCACCGACATCGACCGCACCGTCGCGGCCGGCTTCTCGATCTCCGGAAAGCAATGGGGCCGCGACGACGACACGTTCGGCATTGCCGGCGTTGTCAACGGCATCTCGAACGTGCACCAAGCCTTCCTCAATGCCGGGGGGCTTGGAATCCTGGTCGGCGACGGGCAATTGCCGCATCCGGGCAATGAAGGAATCTTCGAAACCTATTACAGCTTTCCCTGGTTTGCCTCGAAGATCACGCTGGATTATCAGCTCGTCGTGAACCCCGCGTACAATCGCGACCGCGGCCCGGCTTCGGTATTCGGTGTGCGCCTACATACGCAATATTAGAACCAGCTGACACGGAGCCCGCCTGATGAACTTGCAGGACCTTCGCATCGCGGTGGTGACGCGGGCGCCGCGGCCCACCATCTGGGATCTGGTGGCGCTGATTCTCGTGATCGGCACCATGGTGCTGCTCGTCTATGAAGGCGAGCAGACAACGCTGCCGCTGTCCACGCTCGACGTCGCTCCGGTCTCGCTCGATCCGGGCAACCTTCCTCTCTACGCCCTGCGCACGACGATGCGGATGATGCTCGCGATCGTCTGCTCAACCATCTTCACCTTTGTCTATTCTGCGATCGCGGCAAAGAGCCGGCGCGCCGAGATGGTGCTGATCCCGCTGCTCGACATCCTGCAATCGGTGCCGATCCTGGGCTTCCTGACCTTCACGGTCGTGTTCTTCCTCAATCTGTTTCCCGGACGGGTGCTGGGCGCCGAGCTCGCCTGCGTGTTCGCAATCTTCACCAGCCAGGCCTGGAACATGACCTTCAGCATGTACCAGTCAATCCGCAACGTGCCGAAGGATCTCGAGGAAGCGACGCAGAGCTTCCACCTCTCGGGCTGGCAGCGCTTCTGGCGGCTGGAAGTGCCGTTCGCGATGCCCGGCCTGATCTGGAACGCCATGATGTCGATGTCGGGCGGCTGGTTTTTCGTGGTGGCGTCGGAGGCGATCACGGTCGGCAACACCACCGTGACATTGCCCGGCGTCGGCTCCTATGTCGCGCTTGCGATCGAAAAGCGCAATCTTGCCGCGATCGGCTATGCGCTGCTGACGATGCTGATCGTCATCATCATCTACGACCAGTGCCTGTTCCGGCCGATCGTGGCCTGGGCCGACAAATTCCGCTTCGAGCAGACGGCATCCGGCAGCGCGCCGACCTCCTGGATGCTCGACCTGTTTCGCAGGACGCGGGTGCTGCGGGCGCTGACCTATCCGTTCGTGGCGCTGAACCGGGCGTTTTCGAACATGCATATCGCCTTGCCGGCGAGCATGCGGTTTTACACAAAGCCATCAGGGCCGCCCTCGCGCACGGTCGATGGACTCTGGTTTCTCGTGATCGGCGGCGCCACGGGTTACGCGGGCTGGACGATCTATCAATATCTGTCTGCGCATCTCGCGCCCTCAGACCTCTATATTTGCGTCAGCGACGGCTTCGTCACGCTGTTGCGCGTCGTGGTGCTGATTGCGCTGGCGAGCCTGATCTGGGTACCAGTCGGGGTCTGGATCGGACTGCGGCCGAGACTGGCCGAGCGGGTGCAGCCGCTCGCGCAGTTTCTCGCCGCCTTCCCGGCCAACCTCGCATTCCCGGTGGTCGTCGTGTTCATCGTGCATTACGGGCTGGACGCAAATGTCTGGCTCAGCCCGCTGATGATCCTGGGCACCCAGTGGTACATCCTGTTCAACGTGATCGCCGGCGCCAGCGCCTTCCCGACCGACATGCGCGAAGCCGCGGGCAGCTTCCACCTCAAGGGATGGCGCTGGTGGATCAAAGTCATCCTGCCGGGCATCTTCCCCTATTACATCACCGGGGCCATCACCGCCTCGGGAGGATCGTGGAACGCTTCGATTGTCGCGGAAGTGGCGAGCTGGGGCGACACCCATCTGACCGCAAAGGGGCTGGGCGCCTATATCGCGACCGCGACCGAAGCCGGCGACTTTCCGCGCGTCGTGCTCGGTATCACCGTGATGGCCATCATGGTGACGTTGTTCAACCGGCTGCTGTGGCGGCCACTCTACGCCTTCGGCGAGCGCCGCGTCCGTCTCGGCTGATTCAAGGGAGCCCCTCATGCTCGATGCCGCCAATCAGATAAAACTGGTCGATCTCCGCGGCGTCTGCCGATCGTTTCCGAAAGGCAGCGGCGAAGATCTTATCGTGCTGGAAAAGGTGGACCTGACCATTCACGCCGGCGAGATCGTTGGCATGCTCGGCCGCTCCGGATCGGGTAAGTCGACGCTGCTGCGCATCATCGCCGGCCTGATTGCGCCGACGTCGGGCGACGCCGAATGCCGCGGCGAAGCCATTCAGGGGCCGCCGAACGGCGTCGCCATGGTGTTCCAGTCCTTTGCGCTGTTTCCGTGGCTGACGGTGCTGCAGAACGTCGAGCTGGGACTTGAGGCGCTCGGCATCGACAGTACGGAGCGCCGCAAGCGCGCGATCGCGGCGATCGACCTGATCGGCCTCGACGGCTTCGAGTCCGCCTATCCCAAGGAGCTCTCGGGCGGGATGCGCCAGCGCGTCGGCTTTGCGCGGGCGCTGGTGGTGCACCCCGATCTGCTTTTGATGGACGAGCCGTTCTCGGCGCTCGATGTGCTGACCGCGGAGACGCTGCGCACCGACCTCGTCGATCTCTGGATCGAAGGCCGGCTGCCGATCAAATCCGTGTTGATGGTGACGCACAATATCGAGGAGGCGGTTCTGATGTGCGACCGCATTCTCGTGTTCTCGTCCAATCCGGGCCGGGTCGCCGCCGAGATCAAGGTCGACCTGCCGCATCCGCGCAACCGCCTCGATCCGACTTTCCGCCAGCTGGTCGACAGCATCTATGCCCGCATGACACAGCGCGCCGAGCCGAGAGCGCCGTCCATCGAGGGCATTCACGGCACCGGCGTCGGCATGGTCCTCAAACACGTCTCCTCCAACGTCCTGTCCGGCCTGATCGAGACGCTGGCGGGGCCGCCCTATAACGGTCACGCGGACATGCCCGTTCTGGCCAGCAGCCTGCAACTGGAAGCCGACGAGATCTTCCACCTTGGCGAATCCCTGCAATTGCTGCGTTTTGCGCAGCTGAGCGAAGGCGACCTGATGCTGACCGACGCGGGAAAACGTTTCGCGAATCTGGAGACCGACGCGCGCAAGAAGATGTTCGCTCAGCATCTGGTCGACTATGTGCCGGTGATGGGCCTGATCCGCCGGGTGCTCGATGAACGCCCGTCGCACGCGGCGCCCGCCGCGCGCTTCCGCAACGAGCTTGAAGACTACATGGCGGAAGATCAGGCCGATGAGACGTTGAAGACCATCGTCTCATGGGCGCGCTATGCCGAACTGTTCGCCTATGACGAGCAGTCGGAGACGTTCAGCCTCGAGAACCCGCATTGAAGCGGCCGTCCGGACAAGATCGTAGGATGGGCAGAGCGTCAGCGTGCCCACCCTTTTCGCGCGAAGACTCTTGAAGGAAGGTGGGC
>NZ_DATGFH010000132.1:0-124891 GCF_035309285.1 Bradyrhizobium sp.
AGATGCAAGAAAATTTAACCGATATTTTGGCTATGGCCAGGTCGGTCTGCGGGCCGGATTCGCGCCGGGGGAACGCTGGTGACCGTCACCGGCCCGACCGAGGCGCGGCTCTCTGGCGGCCTGACTATCGACTTCGTCGTCGTACCCGATCGCGCCCAATTGAGTGAGCTCGTCCAGCGGGTACGGGACGGACGACTGCGGACGAACATCGGCAACGTCTCGACCCTCGACGATGCCGTCGCCGCCTTGAATCCGACCGAGCGACGCAAGGGGAAGACGATCATCTGCGTTCGTCCCTGAGCGACGCACGCCCATTGATGCACGCAGCCGGCCGGCGCTGTCCAGGTCGGCTGGACGTTGAAAAAATGTCCGAAACCGGTGACAGGCCGAATACCTCATTGGAGCAAATCGGGTCGGCACCGCCTCAGACAACCGACATCGATAACAGCCGTGAGGATTTCTCACGGACGACCTGCCGCAACTCCCCACTGGCCCTACCAGTTTGAATCGCGCCTGATCACCTTGACGGTTCATTCCTCGCTGGACGCGGTTGGCTTTCTGGCGGCGATTGCTGCTCGGCTGGCTGAAGCTGGAATCAGCGTGAATGCGGTTTCGGCCTTTTACACGATCACTTGTTTGTGCCCTCTAGTCTAGCGGGGCCGACGAAGCACTGGCTCTTCTGCAGGAGTTGTCCATGCCCGGCCGAAAGGAGACGTAGCTGGATCGAGCCGGACGGCACGCCGTCCTAGAGCTTGAATGAATTTAGGTTTGAACTGGCGCGGCATCGGAGGTTCACCTCTCCCCGACGGGGAGAGGTGAACCGAATTCCGGCAGGCCGATTCAACTAGAACTCATCCTAGTCTAGCTCGTGACGCGCTCGCCGCGCCCATAGACGAGCAGCATCAGGATGATGACGAGGCCGTAGATTACCTGCCGGCCGGCCTCGGGCATGTCCATGATCGACAGCACGCTGTTGAGAAGCACGATCAGCACCACGCCGATCAGCGTGCCGAGGTAACGGCCGCGTCCTCCCAGGATGTTCGTGCCCCCGATCACGACCGCGGCGATCGAAGGCAACAGATACGCATCGCCCATGCCCTGATAGGCCTTGGTCGAATACCCGGCCAGCAGCACGCCCGCGAGCGAAGCCGCAAGGGCGCAAAGCACGAAGCAGATGACGGTGACGCGGCGGGTATCCACGCCGGCGAGATAGGCCGCCGCCTCCTTGTTGCCGATGGCATAGATATAGCGGCCGAGCGGCGTGCGGCGCAGGATGACGGCCACCAGCGCGCTCACCGCGGCCCAGACGAACAGGGCATTGGGAATGCCGAGCGTGCGTCCGGAGGCGAGCGTCTGCATCAGCGCGGTCGCTGCGGTTTGCGGCGCATAGCCGCCGGTATGCGCGACCATCAGGCCGCCCATCACCGCGTTCATGCCCAGCGTGAAGATCATCGAGGGGACGCGCAGATAGGCCACCCCGATGCCGTTGACGAGGCCGACCAGGAGGCCGACGCCGAGCCCGACCGGAATGGCAAGCGGGCCGCCGACCGACGTCGCCATCATGGCGGCGGCCGCCAGCGTCCAGGGCACCGACAGGTCGATCTGGGCGATCAGGATGACGATCATCATTCCGGCGGACACGATGCCGAGGAAGGAGCCGACCTGCAGTTGCTGCAAGAGATAATTCGGCGACAACAGCGGCGCGCTGCCGAAGCGGGAGACGGTATAGACGGTGCCCGCCACCAGGATGACGAGGACGAACAGGGCCGCAATCAGGATCGGGCGGTCATCGCGCGAAAGGCGGAGAGACGCCGTCGTCATCGGAACAGCTCCAGCGTGTTCTTGACGCGCAAGACACCCAACGCCCCGATGCTGACCGCCGCAAGCAGGATCAGGCCTTCGAACAGCGGTTGCAGCAGCGGGGCAATGTCGAAGATGCGGAAGAGAAAGGAGATGACGCGCAGGATCATGGCACCGAAGATCGAGCCGATGGCACTGCCGCTGCCACCGAGCAGCGAGGTGCCGCCGATGACGACGGACGCGATGGAGTTGAGGGTATAGGCGCCGGCCTGCGGAATATCCGCATTGCCCGACGAGGTCTGGATGGCAAGGAACAATCCGCCGCAGCCGGCGAAGAACCCGCCAAGCGCGAACGCCGCGATCTTGGCGCGCTCGATCGGAAGCCCCGACATATAGGCCGCGCCTTCGGCGGAGCCGACCGCATAGACGGAGCGGCCCAGAACCGAGCGGCGGAATGGCACCCAGACCAACAGCGCGATCAGAACAAGAAGCGCGAACGGGACCGGGATCCAGGCCAACGGCGCAAACCATGGCGCCGCGCCATCATTGAAGATGTGGACGGTCGAGGCGAAATCCCCGAGCGAATTGGTCATCGCCCAGTTGAGATCGTCGTCGATCTTGCCGCCCGGCGTCGGGCGCAGGAACAGCGCGATTCCGACATAGACCGCACCCGTCGCCAGCGTTGCGATGATCGGCTGGATGCGGCCATAGACGACGATGCAGCCATTGATGAAGCCGGCGAGCGTGCCGATCGCGACGCACACAGCCATGCCGAGCAGGATGCCTTCGATGCCGCCCGGAAAGGTGCCGAGGTTAAGATGCAGGCCGAAAATCTCGAGATGGATCGGCGTGCCGCCGGCCGTGCCGGTCAACAGATAGCTTGCGAAGCAGCCCACCATGGTCATCACGGCTCCGACCGAGAGATCGAGCCCCGACATCAAGACCGGCACGGTCTGGGCCATGGCCAGCATGGCGAGCGCGAAGATCTCGTCGCTGTTCTGCACCAGCACCGCCGAAGAAAATCCTCGCGGATGCGCCAGGTTGTAGACGAGATAGAGGGCGCAGAACAGCACGACGGCCGTGGCGAGGCCGATGTTCTGGCGGACCCTGATGGCGAGATCGTCAAGCATGGGCGGATCCGGATGCGGCATGAGGCGCAGTCGCGGCATCGATATTGAGGGCGCTCGCGATGATGTTGGTCTCGGTGAGCTCGGCGCCCTCGAGCTCGCGCACGATGCGCCCGTCATACATGATCGCCACGCGGTCGCAGCAGCCGATCAGCTCGTCGTAATCGGTCGAGTAGAACAGAATGGCGGCGCCCTGGTCGGCGAGCTCGCGCATCAGCCGGTAGAGCTCCTGCTTGGTGCCGACGTCGATGCCGCGCGTCGGATCGTTGAGCAGGATGATGCGCGGCCCGGTCATCAGCCATTTGGCGAGCACCACCTTCTGCTGGTTGCCGCCCGACAGGGTCGACACCGCATCGCCAGGTGCGCCGATCTTGATCTGCAGCCGCGCGATCCCGCGTTCGACGGCGGCGCGCTCCTTGGCGCGATCGACGAAAGGCCCGGTCGAGATGGCGTCCAGCGAAGCGATCGCCAGATTGTCTGATATCGACATCGGCAGCATCAAGCCTTCGGTCTTGCGATCCTCTGGCACCAGCGCGATGCCCGCCGACTTCGCGGCCGCCGGAGAGCCGGGGCGCACCTCGCGATCCTCGACCGTGACGCGCCCGGTGACGCCACGCAGCACGCCGAACAGGGCCAGCAACAGCGATTTCTGGCCCTGTCCGTCGAGGCCGCCGAGGCCGACGATCTCGCCGGCGCCGACGCGAAGCGAGATGCGCTCGAGACGCTTCTCCCAGGACAGGTTCTCAAGTGTCAGCACCGGCTTCGCCGATCTTGGCGCCGGCTTTGGCGGATACTGGGCCGCGATGTCGCGCCCGATCATGAGCTGAACGATATCGGCGGTCGAGCGCACGCCCTTGTCGAAGGTTTCGACATGACGTCCGTTGCGGAACACCGAGGCGCGGTCGGCGAGCGCCTCGACCTCATGCATGCGGTGCGAGATGTAGAGGATGGCGACGCCTTCGGCCTTGAGTCTCGCCAGCACCGCGTAGATCTTCTCGACGTCGGCGCTGGTCAAGGCCGAGGTCGCCTCGTCGAGGATCAGGAGCTGCGGCCGTTGGCCGAGCGCCTTGGCAATCTCGACCATCTGGCGCCGCGACAGCGGCAGATCGCGAACGCGCATCAACGGGTTGACGTCCTCGCAGCCAATCCCGGCGAGCAAGGCCTCGGCGCGACGCCGCTGTGCCCTGGCATCGATGAGGCCGAAGCGCCGCGGCGGGGAAGCGATCGAGATATTGTCCGCGACCGAAAGGTCGGGCAGCAGCGACAGCTCCTGGAAAACACAGACAACGCCGGCCGCGTTGGCGGCGGATGGCGTCGCGAAACGGACATCGCTTCCACCAAGGCGCATGCCGCCGGTATCGGGCTGGACCACGCCGGCGATGATCTTGATCAGCGTCGACTTGCCGGCGCCGTTCTCGCCCAGCACGGCGTGGATGTTGCCGCGTTCGCAGGCAAAATCGACGCCCTCGAGCGCGCGCACGCCAGCATAGCGCTTGGAGATGCCGGACAATGTAAGAAAGGCTTGTTGCGTCAGGACGGCATCCCCTTTTCGGCGCGGGCTCAGGCAGTCACGGCCCGGCGGACGCCAGGCCGTGACCAGGACATAGCCGCAGCGGTCACTGCGTGTTCTTCTCGCTCTGCGCCATGATCTCGGGCGCCGTGAAGTTCACGCCGCAGGGGAGGAACTGGTTCGGGGCGAAGAAGTTCGCGTTGAGATCCGGCCAGTAGTTCGTGCCGGGCTTGAGATCCTTGTAGGTTGCGACCGGAATCGGGATCGAGATCAGCTGCGGCATGACGTTGCCCTGCAACGCCGAGATCGCCGCCTTGGTGGCGATGGCGACAAGCGCCGGCGACTGCCCGTAGGACATGCCCTTGAGGCCTTCCTTCCAGTGATCGGCGATCTGCTTGCGGTACTCGTTCTCGCCCTCGCCCGACATCGGCACGAACGGATGCTTGGCGGCTATCATCGCCTGCACCGTGCCGTCCGAGCCACCTTGCGTGAACACGCCGTCGAAATGTCCGTGCACGGCGAGCGCATCGGCGGTCACCTTCTGCGAGGTGCCGGTATCCCAATTGCCTACCACCTCGGTGATGTTGAACTTGTTGCCGGCGCCTTCCATGACTTCACGGAAGCCGAGATGGCGGTCGCGGTCGACGGAGTTGCCCGGCAGGCCGCGCACCTCGAGGATGTCGCCGGCCTTCTTGCCCATTTGGTCGATCAGCCATTTGGCCGACATGCGGCCCATCTCCTTCTGGTCCTCGTTGACCATCATCACCTTGTCGGTGTCGAGGATGTTGTCGAAGGGCACCACCACGACGTTATTCTTGTCGGCAAGCCGGATGATGCGGTCGAAGCCGTCGGGCGCCACTGCGATGGTGACGATGGCGTCAAAACCCTGGTTGATGAAGTCCTCCATGGCGCCGAGTTGCGCCGCGACGTCGGTGCCGGTCGAGACGACCTTGAACTCCTTGATGTTCTCCTTGATGCCGGGCTGTTCGGCAAAGGCCTTGGCCGTCTTCACCATCTGGATGCGCCAGGTATTGCCGACGAAGCCGTTGACCAGCGCGATCTTGTAGGGGCCGGGCTTCTTGGGCCACTGGAAGAACTTGGTCTGGGCGGACCACGGCTTGAAGCAGGTGGGATTGGCGCCGGGCCCCGAGACGATCTTGGGACCTGCCCAAGCGGTGACGGCGGACAATAGCAGGCTTGCGCAAGCAAGCCCCGCAAGACGAAGCGTCGACTTCATGTCTCTTCTCCCTGAGCGTTGTGGTTTTCCGACCCTGGCAGCCTGATCGCCGGGAATTGGGTTCCCCGTGCTGTGCCGGACTAGGATGGCACGCAACCTGTGATGCGCACAAGGCGAATGCCGACGGCGCCTCCGAATGTTTCCGGGACCGCACCTGATCCGGATTGCGCCGATTTGGTGTCTGATCCGGCGTCCTGGCGCCTCTTTTCGGATCAAGACATCGCGGCAGGCATGTGGCGATACCATGTGACATCGTGAGGCTTTTGCATCGAGGCTTTGCTCGATAGAAGCTGGCCCGAAAAACGACTTCGACCGCGTATGTCATGAGCCTGTCCACCCCTTTTATCCGGCGTCCGGTCGCCACCACGCTGCTATCGCTCGGCCTTGTGGTGGCCGGCGCCATTGCATTCTTCAAGCTGCCGGTCTCGCCGCTGCCCGACGTCGACATCCCGACCATTTCGGTGCAGGCGACCCTGCCCGGCGCCAGTCCCGCGGACGTGGCCGCCACAGTCGCCGGGCCCCTCGAACGCCATCTTGGCCAGATCGCCGACGTCACCGAAATGACCTCGGCGAGCTCGCTCGGTTCCGCTCGCATCACGCTGCAGTTCGGTATCGATCGCGATATCAACGGCGCTGCGCGTGACGTGCAGGCGGCGATCAATGCCGCGCGCGCCGACCTGCCGACCAGCCTGCGGAGCAATCCCACCTACCGCAAGTTCAATCCCGCCTCGGCGCCGATCCTGATCTACACGCTGACGTCGGATACGCTGACGCCTGCCGAGCTCTATGACGCGGCCTCCACCGTGCTTGCGCAAAAGCTGTCGCAGGTCGAGGGCGTCGGCGAAGTCTCCGTGAGCGGCGGATCGCTGCCCGCCGTGCGCGTCGAGCTGATCCCTCCGGCACTCTACAAATACGGCATCGGCCTGGAGGATGTGCGCGCCGCCCTCGCCAGCGCCAACGCCCACAGCCCGAAGGGCGGCATCGACGTCGCGAACCAGCGCTACCAGATCTACTCCAACGATCAGGCCAGGAAGGCGGAGGACTACAAATCGGTGATCGTCGCCTACCGCAACGGCGCGCCCGTGCGCCTCAGCGACGTCGGCGACATCGTCGATTCCGTTGAGAACGTGCGCAACCTCGGCCTCGCCAACGGCAAGCCGGCGGTCATGATGATCGTCTATCGGCAGCCGGGCGCCAACATCATCCAGATGGTGGATCGGGTGAAGGCGCTGATGCCGCACCTGCGGGCATCGGTCTCGCCCGCCCTCGACGTCACTCTGGTGATCGATCGCTCGAAAACGATCCGGGTATCGCTGCGCGACGTCGAAATCACGCTGGTCATCGCCGTCATCCTGGTGATCCTCGTGGTGTTCGCGTTCCTGCGCAACGCGCGTGCGATGTTGGTGCCGGTGGCAGCGGTGTCGGTGTCGCTGGTTGCGACCTTCGCCGTCATGTATCTGCTCGGCTACAGCCTCGACATCTTCTCGCTGATGGCGCTCACGGTCGCGACCGGATTCGTGGTGGATGACGCCATCGTGGTGCTGGAAAACATCACCCGCCACATGGATGCAGGACTATCGCGGCTGGATGCGACGCTGCTCGGTGCGCGCGAGGTCGGCTTCACCGTTCTGTCGATGAGCGTGTCTCTGGTCGCAGTCTTTGTCCCGATCCTGCTGATGGGCGGCCTGGTCGGCCGCCTGTTCCGCGAGTTCGCCATGACGATCACGATCGCCATCGTGATCTCGCTCGTGGTCTCGCTGACCACGACCCCGATGATGTGCGCGGTGCTGTTGCGCAGAGATCGCGGCCAGCCGCACGGCTGGATCTATCGCGCCTGCGAACGCGTCTTCGAAGCGATGCTGAGCGGCTATCGGTGGACGCTCGCCATCGCGCTGCGTCATCCCCTCCTGGTGATGCTGATCCTCGCTGCAACCCTCGGGCTCAACGTCCATCTCTACCGGGTCGTGCCCAAAGGTTTCGTGCCGCAGCAGGACACCGGGCTGTTGATCGGCTCGATCAAGGCCGATCAAAGCATCTCGTTTCAACTCATGCGGCGGAAGCTCACGCAGTTCGTCAATATCGTGAAGAGCGATCCCGCGGTCGACACGGCGGTCGGTTTCACCGGCGGCGGACCGGGCCCGGCAGGAGCCTCGACCAATTCCGGCACCGTGTTCGCATCGCTGAAGCCGCTCAGCGAGCGCAAACAATCGGCCGATCAGATCATCGCCCGCCTGCGCGGCGGGCTTTCGGCCGTGGCCGGCGCCACCTTGTTCCTGCAGTCGATCGGAGATCTCGGCACCGGCGGACGCTCGGCCAATGCAGCGTATCAATACACGCTGCAAGGGTCGACCTTCGAGGAGCTGAACGAATGGACGCCGAAGCTCGTCGCTGCGCTTCAGGGCGACCCGGCCCTTACCGACGTCAGCAGCGATCAGCAGAACAAGGGCCTGCAGGCCGGCCTCGTCATTGATCGCGATACCGCCGCGCGCCTCGGAATCACGGTCAGCCAGATCGACAATACGCTGTACGATGCGTTCGGGCAGCGGCAGGTCTCGACCATCTACGTCGCTCGCAACCAGTATCACGTCATCATGGAGGTTGCGCCCGCCTACTGGCAGAATCCGGAAACATTGAAGGAAGTCTATGTCAGCACTTCAGGCGGATCCGCGAGCGGTTCGCAAGCGACCAACGCGGTGGCCGGCACAGTGGTCTCGTCCTCGCTGAAGACCTCGATCAGTTCGGTCGCGGCAAACGTGGTGCGAAATCTCGCGACCAACTCGATCGGCGCGACCGGCAAGGGCGCCGCGTCGACCGGAATGGCCGTCAGCACCGGCCGCGAGACGATGATTCCGCTGTCCAGCGTGGCCCGCTTCGCGCAAGGCGAGACGCCGCTGGTCGTCAACCACCAGGGCCTTCTGGTCGCCAGCACCGTGTCATTCAATCTCCCGCCAGGCGTCTCGCTGAGCACGGCGACCACCGCCATCGAAACGGCCATGCGGCGGATCGACATGCCGCCGACCATCCACGGCGAGTTCGCGGGCGCCGCCAAGATCTTTCAGCAATCGCTCGCGAGCGAGCCGTTTCTCATTCTCGCAGCGCTGGCGACCATCTACATCTCGCTCGGCGTGCTCTACGAGAGCTACATCCATCCGCTCACGATCCTGTCCACCCTGCCCTCGGCCGGCGTTGGCGCGGTGCTGGCCTTGATGCTGTTTCATTCGGAATTCGACATCATCGCGATGATCGGGGTGATCCTCTTGATCGGCATCGTCAAGAAAAACGCGATCATGATGATCGACTTCGCGCTCGACGCCGAACGTCAGCGCGGCCTGTCCTCGCGAGAAGCCATCTACGAGGCCTGCCTGATGCGCTTCCGGCCGATCATGATGACGACCATGGCCGCCCTGTTCGGCGCGGTGCCGCTGATGATCGGCATGGGTGAAGGCAGCGAGTTCCGCCAGCCGCTTGGCATCGCCATCTTCGGCGGGCTGATCCTGAGCCAGATCCTGACACTCTATACCACGCCGGTCGTCTATCTCTATCTCGACCGCCTCAGGCTCTGGAGGCAAACGCGAAGACAGGCCCGCGCGTAGCGTTTACGAGTTCTGCCGATGAGGCGGTTGACAGCGCTCGCGCCTTCGGCCGCAATGGCCGTGCCAGCCCCGAGGTGGCGCATGAACATCCAGACGCGACCGGACCCCCTCGCCCGCGCCCGCGAGCTTGGAACGGAGATTGCAGCGAGTGCCGACGAGATCGAGCGCACGCGCCGCATCCCGGTGGCGCTCCTGGGGCGACTCCATGACTCGCGGCTATTCCGGATGCTGCTGCCGCGCTCGGTGGGCGGCGACGAGACGGAGCCCGCGATCTATGTAGCAGCGCTCGAGGAGCTCGCCCGGTACGATGCCTCGATCGGATGGAATACATTTGTCGCCAACAGCTCAGCCCTGATCGCGGCCTTCCTGGAGCCCGGAGCCAATCACGCCATCTTTGCCGATCCGCGCAGCCTCGTGGCCTGGGGACCTCCAAACGCTTCGCGCGCGAGCGCGGTCGAGGGCGGCTATCGCGTGACCGGCAAGTGGGATTTTGCCTCTGGCTGCCGGCAGGCAAGCTGGATGGGCGCGCACTGCCATGTGCTCGAAGCGGACGGTTCGCTCAGGCTCAACCGCCTGGGTAAGCCTACCGTCCGCACGCTCCTGTTTCCGGTGAGCGAGGCGACCCTGATCGACACCTGGCGGACGATCGGGCTGCGCGGCACCGCGTCGGACTCCTATAGCGTGAACGACCTGTTCGTGTCCGAGGCATTCAGCACCACGCGCGAGGACCCGACACTGCGTCGCGAGCGCGGCCTGCTTTATGCCTTTACGATGGCGGGCCTCTATGCGGCCGGGGTCGCCGGTGTCGCGTTCGGCATCGCGCGCGCGATGCTGTCCGAGTTCATTGTGCTGGCGTCCCGCAAGGCGCCGCGGGGTCTCGCCCGGCTTGCCGACAATGCGGTCGTGCAGGCCGACGTCGCGCGCGCTGAGGCGCGGCTGGGCTCGGCACGCGCCTACCTGATCGAGACTCTCGATACGATCTACGCGCGGGCCGACGACGTGGCGCCGATCGACATAGACGACCGGGCCCGCGTGCGGCTCGCCTGCACCAACGCGATCCAGGGCGCGGCCGAGGTGGCAGACTTCGCCTACAAGGCCGCCGGCGTTGACGCGATCTTCCCGGGCAGCCCGTTCGAGCGGCGCTTCCGCGACATGCATACGCTCTCTCAGCAGATCCAGGCACGCGGCGCGCATTTCGAGGCGGTCGGGCAGATCATGCTCGGCGTGCCGCCCGAAACGTTTCTTTGAGAAGTGCGTCTTGAGAATGCGTCTCGCGTCATCGCCTCTCGCGCCGGTTGCGGCACCGCACCACATTCTCGGGATCGAACGCACATCGATGCCATCTGCCGATATGCGCGTTTGATAGGCAAATTCGTGCCTTGCGGCGGCCGAGCCTGACCTCCACGATGATTGCTCGCAGCGACGCGGACCGAGCTTGGTCTGTCCAAGAGCCTCGAACAAAAGGCGTATTGCCGTCGGATTGACCCGCCCTGACCTTGGGATCATGATCCAGATACGCACTCAACCCGGCCCTCGGGCTCACGAAGCACGCCGGGCGGGAGTAATACCCGTGTGGACTGGGCAACTTGCTTGCGCCGGGCCGCAGTACAAAAGAGGTTGATGCGAACGACATATCGCCAAAAAAGTACAAGGGAGGATGCCTATGAGACTGCAGCGCCTTCTGCTGGGAATTCTTGTTGCAAGCCTTGTCCCGGCTGCGGCCTCGGCCGCCAGCACGATCAAGATCGGTTTTCCGATGCCCCTGTCCGGCCCCGCTTCGGTTTATGGCGTGCCGATCGTCAAGGGCGCCGAAATGGCGGTCAACGAAATCAATGCAAGCGGCGGCGTCCTCGGTCGCAAGCTGGAACTGTTGACGCGCGACAGCAAGGCCAGCGCCGATGAGGCGGTGCGGCTCGCGCGCGAGCTGATCATCAAGGACAGTGTCGACTTCCTCTCGGGGACACTGACGTCGGCGGAAGCGCCGGCAGTGTCGACCATCGCCAAGGAAAACAAGATCGTCTTCGTGGCTCCGACGTCGAAGACCATCCAGCTCACCTCGCCGGCCAACCTGCATCCCTACATTTTCCGCCTCGCCTCCAACACCGACATTGATGGCCGCACGGGTGCTGCGATCATTGCTGGCATGAAGGACGTGAAGAAGGTCGCGACAATTGCGCCCGATTATGCCTACGGCCGCGATGCGGTCGCCGCCTTCGTCGACTACATCAAGAAGGCGCGTCCCGATATCGAGATCGTCGACCAGCAATGGCCGAAACTCGGCCAGAGCGACTTCACACCGTTCATCACGGCTCAGATGGCCAAGAAGCCCGATGCGGTGTTCTGCGACGTCTTCGGCGGCGATTTCGTCACCCTCGCCAAGCAGGCCGGCCCGCTCGGCTACTTCAAGATGATCAACAACCGTCTGGCCGACGGCGGCGAGGTCGGGACGACGGATGAAGCCCAGGCGCTGGGCAACGACTATCCCTTGGGGATCTGGTCCGACGCCTATGATCCCGTCATCTGGGGAGCAAACGAACCCGCCGCGCACAAGGCGTTCATCGAGCATCTCAAGGCTTACACCAAGGAGAAATACGCCTCCGGTTGGGCCGTGATGGGCTACGCGTCCATCTACGCGCTGGCTGAGGGCGTGAAGAAGGCCGGCAGCACCAATTCGGACAAGGTCGCAAAGGCGATGCTCGGCATGAGCTTCGATACGCCGATCGGCAAGCTCACCTTCAACGCGAAGACCCATGAGACCGAAATGGGAGAGTTCTGGGGTCAGATGGTCAAGGACGACCATTACCCCTTCGCCGTCCTGAAGGACCCCAAATATCTTTCTCAGGGGCCGTACACGAACTGACGGCACGCAGCAGCGGAGACAACGGGAGCAAGCGGCGCGCGCGGCGCCTCGTGCGCTCGACGTCTCCGCGCTGCGGCGCGATTGTGCGAAGGGTTGATTCATGTTCGACGTATCGCTCCTGTTCGGGCAGTTTCTTGGCGGTCTCACCACCGCGATGTTTCTGTTCCTGATTGCGTCGGGACTGTCGCTCGTGTTCGGCGTGATGCGCGTGCTCAACTTCGCGCACGGCTCGTTCTATATGATCGGTGCGTATCTCGCCTGGCAGGCTGTGCAGTGGCTCGCGCCGGCGCTGGGTAGCTTCTGGCTCGCGGCGTTTGCCGCGGCGCTCGGCGTCGCGGTGCTCGGCGGGTTGATCGAGCGGCTGTTGCTGCGCCATATTTATGGGCGCGAGGAACTCTACCAATTGCTCCTCACCTACGCGCTGGTCCTGATCCTGGGTGATGCCGCCAAGCTGGCCTGGGGAACGCAGCAGCTCTCGGTGTCGCGCCCGCCGATCCTCAACGGCGGTTTCGAGGTTCTCGGCGCGACGCTGCCGGCGTACAATCTGTTCATCATGTTGACCGGCGTCGTGATCGCCGTTGCCGGCTGGTTCGTGCTCACACGCAGTCCCGCTGGACGGATGGTGCGCGCGGCGGCGCTCGATCGCGAGATGTTAGGGGCGCTCGGCGCCAATGTCGGCGCGCTCTATACCGGCATGTTCGTCGTCAGCTCGTTCCTGGCGGGCCTCTCCGGCGCCCTGGTCACGCCGATCCAGAGCATCGTGCCGGGGATGGACGTCGAGATCATCGTCGAGGCGTTTATCGTCGTGGTGATCGGCGGGCTCGGCTCGTTCTGGGGCACGTTCTGGGGCTCGGTGATCTACGGCCAGGTGCTCTCGTTCGGCATCCTGATCCTGCCGGGCTTCTCGCTGTTCTCGGTCTTCGCGTTGATGGCTGTGATCCTGATCGTTCGCCCCTGGGGCCTGTTCGGGCGGCCGCTGCGATGATGAAAAAGTCCGCCACCGCTCTCCTCCGACGCATTCCGTGGGTGCTTGTCGTCTTTGTCGCGGCGTTGACCGTCCCGTGGCTGGGCACGCGCTACGATACCTTTCTGGCGACCCAGATCGCGATCAGCGCCCTCTTTGCCATGAGCCTCAACCTGCTGCTCGGCACCACCGGCCTCGTCTCGTTCGGCCACGTCGCCTATTTCGGCATCGGCTCCTATGTCTGCGGCATCCTGATGAAGACCTATGGGATGCCGTTCTCGATCGCGCTGCCCGCCGCCGCGGCCGGCAGCGCCCTCGGCGCGCTGGTGTTCGGCTTTTTCTGCGTGCGCCTCACCAAGATCTATTTCGCCATGCTGACGCTCGCCTTCTCGCAGATCGTCTGGGCGATCTGCTTCAAATGGAATGACGTCACCGGCGGCGATCAGGGACTTCCCGACGTCCCCTACCCGAATCTCGACTGGATGTCGCAGGTGCCGTTCCTCAGCGACCTGCGCATCGGCGGCCAGTTCTACGTGCTGACGCTCATTGTGGTCATGCTGTCGCTGGTGGCGATCAAGCGGATCATCGCTTCGCCCTTCGGCCTCATGCTGACGACCATCCGCGAGAACCCGAATCGCTCGGCCTCGATCGGCCTCAACGTCCGCAGCTACGAGCTCGCCGCCTTCGTGATCGCGGGCGGCTTTGCCGGCATCGCGGGCGCCCTGTTCGGCATCTTCAATCGCGGCGTCTTTGCCGACTACGTCTACTGGCCGAAATCGGCCGAGGTGATGATCATGACCATTCTCGGCGGCATCGATCATTTCTGGGGACCGGTGGTCGGCGCCGCAACGCTGGTGCTGCTCAACCAGGAGATCACGTCCTACACCGAGTACTGGCCGTTGGTGCTCGGGATCATCCTTCTGATCCTGCTGTTCGTGTTCCCCGGCGGAATTGTCGGCGGCCTGACCACGGGCTTCGCGTGGCTTCGTCGCAAGGCGGGAGGGCGTGCTGATGCTTGAAGTGCGCGGCCTCTCAAAATCCTTCGCCGGCTTCCGCGCCGTATCCGACGTCGATCTCGCCGTGTCCGAGGGCGAGATTGCCGCGGTGATCGGACCGAACGGCGCCGGCAAATCGACGCTGTTCAACCTGATCACCGGCCACCTGCAGCCGACCGCCGGCACCGTGCTCGTCAACGGACGCGACGTCACCGGCGTCGCGCCGCACAAGATCTGCGGCATGGGGATCGGCCGCTCGTTCCAGCTTACCAATATCTTTCCGAAGCTGACGGTGCTGGAGAACGTGCGCGCGGCCCTGCTCGCCCATCGCGGCCAGGGACCGAACTTCTGGACCCGCGCGAAGGCGCTCTATCACAGTGAAGCCGAGTCGCTGCTCGCCTCGATCGGCCTCGCCGCGCAGGCGCGGGCGACGGCGGGGACACTGTCCTACGGCAACCAGAAGCAGCTCGAGCTCGGCATCGCGCTCGCAAGCGATCCCAAGATCCTGCTGCTCGACGAACCGACCGCGGGGATGTCGGCAAGCGAGACGCATGAGACGATCGCGCTGATCGAACGCATCGCGCACGAGCGCCACCTGACGCTGCTGTTCACCGAGCACGACATGGCCGTGGTGTTCTCGATCGCGCAAAGTATCGCGGTGTTGCACCAGGGGCGCGTCATCGCGCACGGCGACCCGGCGGCGGTGCGCGCCGATGCGCAAGTCCGCCGCGTCTATCTTGGCGATGCGCCGATGGGACCGCGATCATGACTGCACTGCTCGAGCTCAAGGATGTGCATGCCGCCTATGGGCTGAGCCGCGTGCTGTTCGGCATCTCGATCGAGGTCAACGAGGGCGAATGCGTCTGCCTGCTTGGCCGCAACGGTGTCGGCAAGACCACCACGATGCGTTCGGTCATGGGGCTGACGCCGCCAACCTCCGGCCAGGTCCACTTCAAGTCGCACGACATCACCGGCTGGCCGCCGCACCGCATCGCCCGCGCCGGCATAGGATTCGTGCCGGAAGACCGCCGCATCTTTGCGGAGCTGTCAGTGTGGGAGAACCTCGACGTGGCCAGACGCGCCGCGGCGCGGCCCGGACGCTGGACGATCGAGGCGGTGATCGACATGTTCCCCGTGCTCGGCAAGCTGCGCGACCGCCAGGGCGGCTTTCTCTCAGGCGGCGAGCAGCAGATGCTGACCATCGCCCGCACGCTGATGGGTAATCCCGACTTGCTGCTCCTGGACGAGCCGTCGGAGGGGCTCGCGCCGCTCGTGGTCGAGGCCCTGCTCGCCAAGGTCGGCGAGCTGAAAGCGCATGGCCTGACCATCCTGCTCGCTGAGCAAGGCATCGAGTTCTCGCTCGCGCTTGCCGACCGCGTCTACGTGCTGGAGAAGGGCTCGGTGCGTTTTTCCAGCTCGGCTGCCGCGCTCCGGTCCGACCGCAGCGCGCTGGACGAGCTGCTGGCGGTGTGACGCCGGGTTGTGAGGCGGCCGGACCTTGCAAAGCAAGGCGCCGCAAGGGATGCTGGCGGGCCCCCGCTCACATAAGGATCCGCCATGCCCGTCGACACCCAAACCGCCACCAGCCGCCTCATGCGCTTCCTCGCCATCGAGGGCGTGACCGGAAGGGAGGCCGCGATCGGGCGCGAGCTCAAGGCGGCGCTTGAGGAAAGCGGCGTGCCGGCGGATGCCATCCGCCTCGACGACGCCAACACGCGCATTCCGTTGCCGACGGAAACTGGCAACCTCATCGTCGACCTGCCCGGCAGCGGCGTGATGCACAATCAGCCGCGGATCCTGTTCATGACGCACATGGATACCGTGCCGCTGTGCGCCGGAGCGAAGCCGAAGCTTGCGGGGCGGAAGATCGTCAACGACGCGAAGACCGCGCTTGGCGGCGACAACCGCGCCGGCTGCGGCGTGCTCGTCACGCTGGCGGCCGAGCTTGCCAAGCAGAAGCTCGATCATCCCCCGATCACGCTGCTGTTCTGCGTGCGGGAAGAAAGCGGGCTGTGGGGTGCGCGCCACGTCAAGACCCAGGAGCTTGGCTCGCCGGTCATGGCCTTCAACTACGACGGCAGCTCCGCCTCCAATGTCACCATCGGCGCCGTCGGCGCGGATCGCTGGCAGGTCGAGATTTTCGGCCGCGCCTCGCATGCCGGCGTCGCGCCGGAGCGCGGCATCTCTTCGACCATGATCCTTGCGCTCGCGCTCGCCGACGTGAAGGCTCATGGCTGGTTCGGCAAGGTGGTGAAGGGCAAGCGGCAGGGCACCAGCAATGTCGGCCCGGTCACCGGCGGCGAGGGCCGGCCCGCCGGAGATGCCACCAACGTCGTCACCGACTATGTGCATGTGCGCGGGGAGTGCCGCAGCCACGACAGCAAGTTCTTCAAGGAGATCACCAAGGCCTACAAGGCGGCGTTCGAGAAAGCCGCCAAGCGCGTCAAGAACAGCGCCGGCAAGTCGGGCCGCGTCAAGTTCAAGGCCGAGACCGACTACTATCCGTTCCGCATGAAGGAGAGCCTGCCTGTGGTGAAGCGCGCGATGGCGGCGGTGTCCGGCATCGGCGCAACGCCGATCATCCGCGCCGCCAACGGCGGCCTCGACGCGAACTGGATGGTCCGCCACGGTATTCCCACAGTGACCTTCGGCGCCGGGCAGAACGAAGCGCACACCATCGACGAGTGGATCAATCTCGATGAGTACGACCGCGCCTGCGCGCTCGCAGTGCAACTCGCGACGATGCAATGAGCCGCACGCATCAAGGCACGATGAGACTCGGTTGGGGCGACTGACCTCCTCCCTCTCCCCGCTCTTCGCGGGGAGAGGGTTGGGGTGCGGGGCTGCTTCCGCGAATACGGTGAGAGCGGGACTTGTGGAACTCGATACTGGGTCCTGACCGTCACCCTTAAGCCCAGCGCTGCTGGACTTGAACAAGTCCCCTGTGCTCGTTAATTTGGCTTTGTAGCAAGGAGGCCGATGCATGAGGACAAAGACCGTAGCGTTCGTTCTCGGGACGGCCCTGGTGCTGTGTAACCTCTGGATGTTTGGTGTCGCAGCCCAGGCGCGGACGGCCAGAGTCGTTCGTGAACCACAGGAGAGACTTATCGTCAGGATACCCGTGGTTAGGCCTTACTGGGATTCTTATATCGTTCCACGCTATCGTTATCGCCCTCAGGACGACCGGATCGATCCATACGGCCCGCCCGTCGTGCCGGTGATACGCTTTGGGAATCAAGAGGTGACCCTTCCGGTGTGGGCCTGGTAACGAGGCCGAGATAGCTTCGCCCCTGACAATTTGGTCTACGCTCAAGAGCGCCGCAGGGCGCGACGTCGATTGGTTTTGTCAGCAGGTGGCATTCGAAATGAAAGGCGCCGGCACCTGAGTGCCGGTTTTGTGACAACGCCCATTCCCGCGGCCGTGGTGCATTGATTGCTCCGCAGTGTCAGAGAACGCGGATGAGTCTGATTGTCTTCAAGCTGCTTCTGCCGCCCTTCCTTATCCTGCTCGCGAGCCTGGCAGGGCGGCGGTGGGGTGACGCCATAGGAGGATGGCTGGTCGGCCTGCCACTGACGTCTGGACCTGTCGCGGCCTTTCTCGCCATCCAGTATGGCGCTGACTTTGCCGCACTCGCCACCAACGGTTCGCTTGTCGGCACGGCCGCGCAGGCCTGCTTCAGCCTCGGCTATGCGCTGCTGGCTCACCAAGGCTGGATCGTCGCGCTGATCGGCGGATCTGCGGCCTATGCCGGTGCGGGGTTTCTGATCCAGACGATGCCGCTGCCGCATTGGGGCTTTTTCGCACTGGCGCTGGCGGCGCTCGCGGTGGCAGCGAAATTCATTCCCCACCGCCACCCGATGCGAAGCCCAATCGTTGCACCCTGGTGGGATTTGCCGGCCCGCATGGTGGTGGTAACGACGCTTGTCGTCAGCATCACCGCAGCCGCAGCCTTTGTCGGCGCCAAGGTCGCCGGAATACTCGCAAGCTTTCCGATTTTCGGCGCCATTCTTGCTGTCTTCGCCCATCGTATGGGGGGAGCGGCGACGGCGACGCAGGTATTGCGTGGTATGGTGCTGGCGCTTTACGGCTTCGCCCTGTTCTTCTTCGTGGTTGGCCTGCTTTTGGTCAAGCTCGGCGTCCTTCCCGCTTTCCTGGCGGCGGTCGCGAGCACGCTGATCGTGCAGGCTGGCGCGCTCAGGTTTATTCGTCGCGGTCAGGCGCCCAAAACCGAATAAGGCGACCGTGCCCGGTAAGGACGCCGAGAGACGGCGCGCACTGTGATGCTGGCGTTGTGGCTGTTGGACCACCCTCGGTCATTAGCGAGTGAGACGGCCGGTCAGCCTGCCATTTGACTCCGCTTTGGCCTGAGAGCGACCGGATATCTACACTCAGGCAAAACGCATGCGAACGGTCGACGGCGATCCCCGCCGACCCTGCGAGGGCTGAAGCCGCGCGAAAAAAGAGCGGCACAAAACGTGAGCTGGTTCTCGCCCTCAGGAAAGGATGAGTCTCGCAACGTTGGAGCGCAGTCTCCATGCAGCGTACGCCGCCAGACAAAAGCAATCACGTCGAGTCTCGCTTGGCGCGTGAAGCCTTCCGGGCTGCGAGTGGATCGCTCGATGCGGCTGCACGAATTTGCAGCCTCGACGCTCGGCCAAGTCACCAATCCATTGCCCTGCGATCCCGGCGCTGCGTGCCGGGAAATCGCCCCCGACACTAGGCCTTTCTTTGCCCACGTATCGAAGCGTCCGCTACCATGGATTTAAGGCATGTCGCCGTCGACGGTATCTTGATGAGCCGCTCTGGAGGTCATCTCAAATGACTCAGCAACACCCGCCCGGGAAGCAGTGCTCGCCATTCCCTTTAAACGTGTTTCCTGCTAAGCTACTACCCTTTCAGAGATTTTGATTAAGCGGCGTCACGGAGGCGGCAATGAAATTCAACAACATATTTGTTGCTCTCGCTTTGGTTTCGCTCGCAAGCCGATTTGAACAGGTCAGCGCGCAACCCGCGTCAAATGCACCACCGCCTGCATTGACGGCCAACGAAATGAATGTCCCGGCCAATTTGAGCTTTCAGGATAAAATAAAAAAGCATGTAATCATCATAACGAAAGCAGCTGCCATACGAGACTGGGCTGACAAGCAAAAGACTGCAATTTTGGCGAGAAATGGCACGGCCAAGGACTATGCGCAGGCATCTGATGAATATTTGAACGCATTGAAGGTGCTCAGCCCATACGCGATCGCGGACCAACAAGCGCTTTCCCTAATATCTCAGTCATACGTCCTCGATGCCAGCAAAGGGCAAGTCTGTATTAATGGTCAAAATTGTAAACCCGTTGACCCTATGACGGGGACCATGATGTTCATCCATGTTGTTTCTGCCTCAAAAAAAAATAGCAAAAAGCCTCACTCACAGAAGAAGGATGAGCCCAGTACTGTAACCTGTGGCAAGAACACGATTGAGATCAATGGCTTCGATATTTGTAAACTGGTAGACTTTTTGAGAGACAAACCGCTTGATCTAGCGACCTTTGGTGTTCTCCCTGCCCTTCGTGATTTGATCATACCTCCTGATGATACGGGCGAGATAGCGAAGCTTGTACGCGATCCTTTAAAAAGACCTGTTGAGATCATCCAAGATTGGCGTGATCATATCATATCCAAGAATGACAACGGCGAAGGTGCAAAGATCATTAGAGATCCCATCAAATGCACTGTTGGCCACTTAATTGGACAATGCAATTGAAGTTATGAGCGCCGCCCCACACGGTTGAGCGACAGTATTCCCACCATCAAAAAATGCAGCGGCCCATGTCGCGGCAGGGTGTTATCGACCGCTGCAGGAATGACGCGAAGGGTCAACGGACATTCCGCAGCTTATTCGATCACCTCGTCGGCGCGGGCGACGCCGACGACAGGCTGGACTTGCGTATCGAGGGCAGTCGCTCGGCGAGCCGGCGCATCGCCAGGTCCGCAGGGCGCTCGGCCATCAGCTTCTGCAACTGCATGGCGGCGCTTGCCGCATCATCATCGAGCATGGCATAGGCCTTCAGATAGGCTTCCCGCCAGGCAGGCGGCGCGTCATCCGGCCAGGGCTCAAAGACCGCGATCGGCTCCTCGCGCCCGCGGACGGCCAGCCGCCCAAGCGGGCGCAGCAACGGCGCGTCGCATCGCGCAGCTGCAGCGGGCCCGACGCAGATCGCCGAACCGAGCTCCTTGTTGCAACCCTCGAGCCGCGACGCCATGTTCACGGCATCGCCGTGAGCCGTGTAGTCGAGCTTGGATCGAATGCCGACGTCGCCGACGACGGCGGGCCCGGTCTCGATCCCGATGCGCGTACGGCCGAGCCGGATTGCGGCCGCAGGGGCGCCGCTGCGAAAGCTCTCGCTCCACGCCTGAATGGCGATCGCGCATTCGAGCGCGCGTTGTGGATGATTCTCAAGGTCGAGCGGTACATTGAACAGCGCATGCAAGCCGTCTCCGACGATCTTGTCGACCATGCCGCCGTGCTTGATCACGATGCCGGCAACCCCCTCGAAATATTGGTCGAGCGTCGCCACCAGCTCCTCGGGGCCGGCGCGATGCATGGTACCGGTGAAGCCCTCGATGTCGGTGAACAGCGAGGTGACCTCTCGCCGTTCGCCATTGAGCTTGACCAGGTCCGGTTGTTCGACGATGCGACGGACGACCGCCGGCGCAAGATGCTGTTCAAGCCGGTGGCGCACGAACGCTTCCCGCCGGCGCGTCAACGAATAGGCCGTGCCTGCCGTCATGGTGAATACCAGCACGGCCGCAATCGAGGGGGTCAGCGGATCGACGAGGCGATCCGCCAGCGCCGACGCGGCGATTGCGCCGATCCAGAGAAGCGCGATCGCGGCGGTCAGGATTGCGCTGCCGGTGGCCGGCGACAAGGCCGCACCAAGCACGATGGCAAGCGCCCCGATCACCAGGATCGCGAGCGCCTCCACGATCGGCCCGACAGCCAGCGTGCGTGGCACGCGGCCGGAGGCCATCTGCTCGACGGCATCGGCCTGGATTTGCACCGACGGCGTCAGCGGGTCTGCAGGCGTCTTGCGCAGGCCGCCGAGCTCGGGCGCGGAACCGCCGAGCAACACCAGTGCGCCCGCCAGCCGGCCGACGCCGCTCCGTCCTTCAAGGACATCGACCGCGGAAAGCGTGCGGGCGACGCGACGCCGTGGCGCCACTGGCACGAGCCGCAGCAGCCCATCGCGCGACAGCGCAAGCCGCCGGCTGCCGATCACCAGCGTCGGGGGCTCGCCTTCGATAAGATAGCTCGAAGCGCCTTCTGCGAGGCGTAGCGCCTCGGCAGCCAGACCGGGCATCAGGACACGACCAGCGGCAACCAAGACCGGGACCTGACGGATGGCGCCATCGGCGCTGCCAGGGAGTGAGAGCGCGCCAAGCCCGCGCGCCGCGGCGGCGAGCGCATCCGTCGGCCCGATCGCGCCTGCGGCCTGCCACAGATTGTCGAACGGCAGTGGCCCGCGGCTCACGATCGCGGCGCCGGTCAGTGTGCCGTTGCGATCGGGATCGAGCACAAAGCCGAGCGCGACGGGGACACCACTGATCGCTCGCGCCAGCCGCTCGTCGCCGTCCGACAGGGCTCTTGCCAGGGTACTGATCTCGGCGCGACCGGTCACCGATCCAAGCCGACGCGCGAGGGCCGCCGGCGAGCGGTCGTCGGGCTCCGCGAGCAGCATGTCGATCGCAATCGCAGCGGGCCGCCCGCTTGCCACCGCCTCGACCAGCCGCGCCAACGTCTCCCGCGGCCACGGCCACTCGCCCAGTGCATCAATGGACCGGCGATCGATGTCGACAACGATCACCTTCAGGTCCGATGGGGCGGGCCTGCGGAGCCATTGGCCGCCGGCGAGTTCGATGTCGAAGGCGCTGTCGCGCAGGACCTCGCTCGTGGCCGTGGGAAGCAAAAGAGCTGCGGCGAGACAAACAGTCAGCGCCGCCAGACCGGCCGCGACCGGCAGGCGCTGCTGCAATGCTCGACGCATCCTACCCATCGGGATGCTGCCGCGCGATGACGCCGAACAGAGTTGTTAGCGACGACAGTGAAATGGCTCCCCTGGTTTGCCGGCATGTTTTTTTCCAACATGGAAGCCAGCGGCCTCAAGACATTCAACTGACGCTTGCGAGCGCGGCGCGGACGCGTTCAGGCGCCCATCGTTTGACCGGCGTCGGCGGCGCGCCGGGCGAGGCAATGTCCGTACCTTCTCCCTGGCGCAGGATCACTTGCTGACCCGCTGAGGTCACCGCCACCGAGCCGCGCGCAACGAATACACCGAAGCGATCGTTGCTCGGCCCCGCGAAGAATCGTGTGCCGCGCACCGCTATCAGCGCGAAGGGGCTGCGGATTTGCACGCCCGCGCGGCGCGGCTTTCCGTCGAACAGCAACGGTCCCGAGAGCAGCGTCATCTCTCCGCCGGCATTGACGAGAAACCGGTCAATCTTCAGCCGCGCTTGTTCGCCAAGCCTCACCGTCGTATCGCGGCCAAGCCGCATTGCCAGTCGGGAGGTGACGCCGGTCTCGACTTCCTCGCTGAGGAAAACTGGCGCGGCCCGATCAAGCGTGCGGCGCACCGACTCGAGCTCGGCGAATGCCTCGCCCGTGACGTCTTCGACCGAGCCAACCCGTTCCGCTGAACGCGCTGGTCGGAGGCCGAGAATGAATGAGAGCGCCAGCGCTCCGTGGCGGAGAAGCCAGCGTCGATTGCGGGAGTGGTCGCGTTCGGTCTCACCAGGTCCGGTCATCGTCGATCCCCGTTGGCTCAGTGTTGCAGGGAGCAATCATTATCGCAGATGCCAGCGGCGCGTTCTGTCACCTGGTTCACAGGGCCGGACGGTCAAGCCATCTGCAACTCCGCCCCCACATCGTCAACAAGGTCAGTGAACTCGGGGCGCTTCAGCCTGCCGGCGCGCGAGCCTCGCTACCGCGTGGGTCAGCGCATGCGGCAGTAGCTATTTCGAGACCGCTCGGGGCTCGAGACACTTCACCCCGCGACCTTCGACGGAGGGTATCGCGGGTTCCATGATGCGGCAACGACCGTTGCACAAAAAAGCTGGCTGAAGCCCGTTCATCTGTATAGGGGTCAAAAGCCTGCATCGCTTCCCGCCAGCCCTTGGGTCCGCCCCGCCTCTCAGCGCCGACATCGCAGATCCACGACCGAAGCCAGCTACGGGCTCCCAGCATCCGTTCCGCATATCTTGACTCAGCAGCCGGGGGCTCCAATCTTCGCGGGAGTTAGCCGTGTGGAACTCAGCCGATCGATCTTCAGATCGAGCACGCAGTCGGAGGATGGTGTCGTGAAGCGTAGCGATACAAGATTGCTGAGCCGGCGTGAATTCAATGAACGTTGCGTCGCGCTTGGTTCCTTGGTGACTTTGTCAGGACTGTTGGCTTGCGATGCAGCGACTGCCGTCGCCGCAACGGGCACAGCGCGGACCGTCAAGTTTCGCGACGGCACCGTTGTCCCGGCGATCGGTCAGGGCTCTTGGCATATCGGCCAGGGAAGACATCCGGCAGCCGACGAAGAAGAAGCGTTACGCACCGGCCTTTCGCTCGGGATGAGGCTGATTGACACATCGGGGAATTACGGTGAAGGCCGTTCCGAAGAATTGATCAAGCGCGCGATTGCCGATCAGCGTGACCACGCCTTCGTGGTGTCCAAGGTGGAAGCCAATGAGGTCATTGGAGATGCCATGGCGCGTGCTTGTGAGGCGAGCCTGACCCGGCTCGGGACTGATCATCTCGATCTCTATTTGCTGCACTCGCCAACGCCGAACGCCGAGTTCTCCGAGGTCGTAACGGGGCTCGAAGGTCTACGCGCGGCCGGCAAGATTCGGGCCTGGGGTGTGTCCAACTTCACAGTCACACAAATGGAAGCTCTGTTCCATGTTCCACAGGGCGATCGCTGCGTGACCAATCAGGTCTATTACAATCTCGGCGGCCGCGGCATTGAACGCGACCTGCTGCCGTGGTGCGAGCGGCACAGCATGCCGGTGATGGCCTATTCGCCGCTTGGCGGCCTCGGCGCCAATCTGCTGCGTGATCCCGACCTTGGACGTATTGCCGCCGCACACGCTTGCTCCGCAGCCGCTGTCGCACTGGCCTGGACCATCCGCAGCGGCAACGTCATTGCAATTCCCGAATCCGGGTCCGTGGCACATGTCAAGGAAAACGCCGTCGCACTGTCGCTGACACTGACACCCGAGGAGCTTCAAACGCTGGATGCAGCGCATCCACTCTCAGGCCGCTAGAGTTGATTGGCGCTGAATGACCGCTCCCTTGGCGAAGGAGATGCGCGACTAAATATGGGCTGGCTTAAATATGCGTGGAGCTTCGGCGGCGCCGCGCCAATCCTTGCCTCCCAGAACGCAAAGTGCTTACGATTGCATTCGCGCTTCGAGGCGGGCCGATGAGAGCTGAACGGCACGGTATTCGCTTTGCCTGCACCATTGTAGCGGCGACCTTGACGATTGCGGTCTGGAGCGCCGCAGCTACGCCTCCTGCTGCATCAACGAGCAGCACGTCAACGGAGAGCCCAGCATCTGCCACACCCGAACCGCGCAGCGGGCATTTCCTCTACGCCGTCAATCAGGCGGCGGCCATACGGGGTTCCATATCGGTCTACGACATCAACGCCGGGCATCGACTGGTGAAGACCATCGAGACCGTTCGCGACGTGGACGACGTGAAGGGGGTCGTCGCCAGCGCGGCGACCGGTCGACTCTATGTGGCCTACCGGACCCGTTCGGGAATCGGGATGATCTATTGCCTTGATCTCCGCGATGACGCGGTACTTTGGAATCGCGCCATCGATCCCGATGTCGATCGGCTGGCGATTCATCCGGGCGGTCAGCCTTTGTACGTTCCGACCTGGGAAGGCCGCGCGGCCGACGTGCTCAACGTTGTCGATGCCGGCACGGGCGATGTCATCCGCAAGGTGCATTTCTCCAGTCGATTGCACGATACCCAGTTCCCGCTGTCCGGGCCGCTCTTTCAGGAGACCAAGGCCGATGACGGGAGCGGAAGATACCTCTATTTGATCGATCCGCAGAGCTACACGGTCTCCCGCGTCGGCCCTTACGCCGGCATTCTCGGACCCTACGCGGTCGACGGTATGAGTCGCTACGTGGTGAACAACGTGACCGGCCTGTGGGGGATGCAGGTTGCCGAGCTCAAGAGCGGCCGCATCGTCACCGCCAGCCTTGCGGAGCATCCACCCGGCGAACCCGAACTGCTGCACGGGATCGGATGGACACCCGACGAGCGCGAGGTTTGGCAGAGCAGCAGTGCGGACGATCCGCACATCTATGTGTGGAGCATGCGCGATCCGATGGTCCCGGTCTTGAGTGAGCGGCTCAGCATGAAGAGTCGCCACGGGGCGCATTGGGTGACCTTCGACATCAAAGGCGACTACGCCTATGTCGCGCCCAACAAGGATAGCGATGACGCCACCGAAATATTCGACGCCCATACCCACAAGTCCGTGGGACTGATTGGCTCGTCGGAGGACATGATCGAGGTCGATTTTGCCGACGGCAAGGTCAGCCGTGTCGGCGATCAATTTGGCATCGGGCGGGTCGCTCCCGCCGCGAAGAACTGATTGATGCGGGATATCGTCCACCGATCATCTCGGCAGCCCCCCCGGCAAAATATCGCCATCCGCGACCTGCCTCACTTCAGCAGATGGGTCGTCAGAACCAGCGTCTGCCCCATTGTGCGACCGCAAACACAATTGACTAGGTCAATCGTCGGCTCCGCCTCTAAGGGTTGAGATCGACGGCTTGGCCTCGATTGCTAGCAGGCGCCGTGCGGGAGGTTTGAAATGTGGAGATGGCTCACGGTGCTGACGCTTGCGTTTCTGCAATCTGTCGTTGCGGCCAGCGCGAACGATTTGAAGGTGACCCTGCTTGGCACCGGCACGCCGACGCCGCGGGTGGGTAGCTTCAGCGCCTCGACATTGGTCGAAGCGGGTCCGGAAAAGCTGCTGTTTGATTTCGGGCGCGGTTCCACGATCCGGCTGTTCCAGAAGCACATCCCGCTCGGCGCCATCACGGCGCATTTCATCACTCATCTGCACTCAGATCACGTCGTCGGCCTGCCGGACATGTGGCTGACCGGCTGGATCGCCACGCCCTGGGCCTCGCGAAAATCGCCGATGGTCATCTACGGCCCGGCGGGCACCGTCGCCATGACGCAGAATCTGACGAAGGCCTTTTCCGAGGACATTCGGATTCGCGAGGCTGACGAGCACCTGCCGCCGGTGGGCGTTGCTTTCGACGCCCACGATATCGAACCGGGCCTCGTCTACGACAAGAACGGTGTGAAGGTCACTGCGATCGAGGTCAATCACGGGGAGAAGATCAAGCCGGCCTTCGGCTATGTCATCGCGTACGATGGCAGAAAGGTCGTGCTTTCGGGCGATACCAAGTACGATGGGCGGGTGGCGAACGCGGCAAGAGGCGCCGATCTCCTCGTGCACGAGGTGGCGGTGATCGCGCCCGAGCTCTCGAAGAGCTATCCCTCCTATCGCGATATCGAAGCGCATCACTCCTCACCGGAGGATGCGGGCCGCATCTTTTCGCTGGCGAAGCCGAAGCTCACCGTCTACTCGCACATCGTGTTCGCGACGCTCAAGCCGGTGCAGGACGTGCCCGAGGACGCGCTCGTGCAGCGAACGCGCACGACCTACCGCGGCCCGCTCATCGTCGGTCACGACCTGATGTCGTTCGTGGTCGGCGACGCAGTGTCGGCGTTTGGTCCCAACGGTGAGCCCGTCAAGGCACTGGAGGCCGAGCCGCGCTGAAGCAGCGCCGCCTTCCCTCTGCGCGCCGTAGCGCGACGTTGCAGCGCTGTCGGGGAAGGAAAACGGTGACCGCGGGTCTAGGGGACTTCCTCCTCCGCGTTGCCGCCCTTGGCGATCTCATCGTTGGTAAGATCGCCTGCCCTGCGCTCCAGTTTCCCAAGCAGCGTCTCGAGCAACTCGGCTTCCTGATCGGTCAGGCAGGAAGCAAACTTCGCATTGTATTTTTTTCCGTTCTCTCGCGCCTGCTCGTAGACAGCCTGACCGGCGACGGTGAGCCTTAAGACAAGCAGTCGCTTGTTTGAAGACAGTCTGGCTTTCATGATCAGGCTGCGTTCGACCAGCTTGGCGACACCTCGGCTCAAGACGACCTGATCAAGATCTGCGATCTCGCCGAGCTCGGTCAGGCTCCTGTCCGGGTGTTGACCGACATAGGCGAGGATACGCCAGTCGCGACGGGTGATGCCGAGCGCGCGGCGAAACATGATCCCTGCGCCTCGCGCTGCCAGCTTCGAGAGGTTGTAGAGCCGAAACGCGAGAAAGTCGTCAATCTCTTCGGGATGTTTCAAACGGAATGCGACATCTTTCACGGACTTGACGGAAGCAGCTTGGCGAGATGACATGGATCGTACCGGCGAGAATGTTGAGCCTTGCGCTGTTGGCCTTTTCATCCGCTGACCGCAGCGCAGTTGTGCCACCGCTCGTGTCGTCGGCTTCTCGCCATTCTGCAACGGCAGGAAGAAAGGGGACAACCACATCACCGAATTCACAACACCAATTCGATTCCGGGCGCTGTCTGGAAGCGCCCCCTCAAACCGGCAATTTGTTGACTGCCGCAATCGCCGTCATCACGCCGCGGATTTCGGCCATTCCTCGCAAGCGGCCAATCAGGGGATAGCCGGGGTGGGTGCCGCGGCCGATGTCGTCGAGCAATTCGTGGCCGTGATCCGGGCGGAACGGAATCCTCCAGGAGGACACGCCGGTATGTTTTCGACGGGCTTGTTCCTTCAACAGCGCGGTCACCACCGCGACCATGTCGACGTCGCCAGCGAGATGATCCGCTTCCATGAAGCTGCCGTCCGGCGACTTCTTCACGTTGCGTAGATGCGCGAAATGGATGTATGGCGCAAAGCGCGCGGCCATCGCCGGCACGTCGTTGGCAGCTCCCGCGCCGAGCGCGCCGGTGCAGAAGGTGATGCCGTTGGCTTTCGAGGGACAAGCCTCGACGATAAATTGAAGGTCGTCCGCCGAGGAGACGATACGAGGCAACCCGAACAGGTCGCGCGGCGGATCATCGGGGTGAACACACAGGTTGACGCCGACCTCCTCGGCGGTCGGCACCACCTCGCGCAGGAATCTCGCGTAATTGGCGCGCAGCTCCTCGCGCCCGATGCCGCGAAAGCGATCCAGCACCTTGCGCAGGCCCGGAACATCATAGCGATCGAACACGCCCGGCAATCCGGCCATGATGGTGGCGAGCAGGCGGCTCTTGTCGGCTTCCGACGCGCGCTTGACCCAGGCCCGCGCGCGATCGAGCACGTCGCCGGCGTGATCGTCTTCGGCACCGGGCCGCTCGAGAATGTAGCAGTCGAACGCCGCGTAGGCGTCGGCGTCGAAGCGCAACGCCGTGCCGCCGCCGGGCAGGCGATAGCCGAGCTCAGTCCGCGTCCAGTCGAGCACCGCCATGAAATTGTAGCAGACCGTGGTGACGCCGCAGGCTGCAAGATTGCGCAGCGACTGTCGGTAATTCTCGAACAGCGGCTGAAGATTGCCCTCGCCGAGCTTGATCGGCTCGGCCACCGGCAGGCTCTCCACCACGCTCCAGCGCAAGGCCAGCTCTGCGTCGGCGGAAATCATATCGCGCCGTCGGCTGATCTCCTCCACGCTCCAGACCACGCCATAGGGGATGTGATGCAACGCCGTGACAATCCCCGAGGCGCCCGCCTGCCGGATTTGCGGCAATTGAATGCGATCATCGGGGCCGAACCAACGCCAGGTCTGTTCCATTAGATTTTCTGTTCCATGAGATATCTTTCCAGTTCACTTGCGACGAGACCGGCGCTTCGCCGTGACCTGCATCGCCAATTCCTCCTGCCGCACGAAAATCCCTTCGGCGCGGCGGAACACCTCGCGCAAGTGGCGGCGCATCGCCGCAACGGCCCGCTCTTCGTTGCAATCGGCCAATCCGCTCAGGATCTCGCGATGCTGCTCGATCAGGAGCGGAATGTGGCCGGCATCCTCCTGCAGGGTCAGGTGGCGCACGCGGTCGAAATGAATCTTGGTCTGCCGGATTACCTGCCAGACGCCCTCGAGGCGGCTGGTTCGGGCGATGGCGTGATGGAAGTGTTCATCCAGGGCATAGAAGCCGGCCGGCGTCGCGGCCTTCTCCTGCCGCTCGATGATCTCGCCGAGCTCGCGCAGCGAGGTCGCGTCGATGAATCGAACCGCCTCGGTGACGAGCGCGCATTCGAGATGCTCGCGGATGAACTGGGCGTGCCGAAAGGCTTCCCGCGAGATGGGCGCGACCACGGTGCCGCTCTGCGGATAAATCCGGACGAGATCGGCGTCGGCGAGCTTGATCAGCGCCTCGCGCACCGGCGTGCGACTGACGCCGAGGCTGCTGCAAAGGTCAAGCTCGGCCATCGGCGTGCCCGGCGGCAACGCGCCGCTGACGATCTCGTCGAGCAGGCGCTGATAGACCTGGTCGGCGAGCCGCGTACCGAGCTTCTCGGCCGCGCTGCCACTCGTCTCCATCAGCTCCGAGGTCTCATCCTTCATGTCGCTCGAACCAAGTGCAGTTGGTCTTCCATCCATGCCCTGTCGCCGCGCAACCGTCGACACCTCACAAACACCGCAACGCCGCAAATCACAGAAAACCGGTCGATATCCAGGGAATGAAGATAATCAAGAGCAGCGCGACCACCAGCGCGGCCAGATGCGGCCAGACATGCCGGATCGCTTCGTCCGGCGCCACCCGCCCGATCGCGCAGGCGAGATAAAAGCCTACGCCAAACGGCGGCGTGAACAGGCCGAGCCCCATCGAGAACACCGCGATGATGGCATAGTGAATCTCGTTGACGCCCATCAGGCGCGCGATCGGAAACAGCAGCGGACCGAACAGCACGATGGCCGGCACACCCTCCAGCACGCTGCCGAGCACGACAAAGGCCAGCGCCGAGATCACCAGGAATCCCCAGCGTCCGGCCGGCACCGCGCTCATCATGTTCACCAATTGCTGGGAGAAGCCGGATTGCGTCAGCGCCCAGGCCATCGCGGTCGCAGCGCCAACGACGAGCAGGATCGCGCCCGACAGCGCGACCGTGTCGACCAAGATCGGATAGACGCGGCGCCAGTCGAAGCAGCGATAGAAGAACATGCCGGCGAGGATGGTGTAGACGACGCCGATGGTCGCGACCTCCGTTGCCGTCGCGACGCCCTCTACGACGGCCGAGCGGATGAGGATCGGCAGGCCGAGCCCGGGCAGCGCGACCGCGAACAGCTTCAGCTTGGCCCTGGCATCGACGCGCTTGACGTCGTGCAGATCTTCCTTGCGGGTCTGGATGAAAATGACGACCACGAGCGCCAGCGCGCCGACGATCGCGGGCAGCAACCCGCCGGTGAAGAGCGCCGCGATCGAGACCCCCGTCACCGATCCGACGGTGATCAGCACGATCGACGGCGGAATCGTCTCCGACATCACCGCGGAGGCCGATAACAGTGAGACCAGGTCGCCTTCCGAGCTGCCGCGCTGCTTCATTTCCGGAAACAGCGCCGGCGCGACCGCGGCCATGTCGGCGGCTTTCGCGCCCGAGATGCCCGAGACCAGATACATCGCGCCCAACAGCACATATTGCAGGCCGCCACGCAGGTGGCCGATCAGCGATACCAGGAAGGCGATCATCGCCCGCGCCAGTCCCGCTAGCTCGATCAGTGCGCCGAGCAGCACGAACATCGGCACGGCGAGGAGGACGATATGCGACATGCCTTCGCTGACGCGGCCGGGCACGATCAGCATCGGAATCTGCGTGGCGAATTCGAGATAGGCGACGGTCGCAAGCAGAAACGCGAAGGCGATCGGGGTTCCGATCACCATCGCGAACGCGACCAGCCCAAGGAAGAAGATCAGGAGATTAGTGTTGCCGAGATCCTCAAGCCAGGGCGCAGCAAGCTGCAGCGCGGCGCCGACCACGGCGATCACGGCAAGCGAGCCGGCCATCTGCATCGTCGTTGCATATTGTAGGAGGCGATCGATCGCGGTGAGCAGCATCAGAAGAATGCCGACCAGGATCGCGGCCTCTCGATAGGCCTCGCTGATGTCGAGCACCGGCGTCGGGCTGATCAGATGGCTTTGCACATGCTCCCAGGTCGGCATCACCAGCGCGGCCAGCAGCGTGCAAACCAGCGTCAAGGCCAGCGCATCGACGCGGGCCCGCCAGGCCGGCGAAAGGTTGCGGATGAAAGCCGTCAGGCGCATGTGCTCGCCGCGGCGGAGCGCAACCACCGCCCCCAGCATCGAAAGCCAGATGAACAGCAAGGTTGCCAGCTCGTCCGACCAGGTCAGCGGCGCGTCGAACACATAGCGCGCGGTGGTGGCCGCGCCGAGCAGCACCGTCTCGGCCACCAAAATGGCCGCCGCCGCGGCCTCGACGAGGCGGCCGAGCGCTCTGTCAAATCTAGCAAAGATCTGGCGCGAGGGGATCGACGTTTGGGCCGTGATGTCCATGGCGTTCACTCTCCCCGCTCCCGTCTTTGTGGCGCGCTTGGCGAAACGGCCGGCGCGTTCTTAAAGCTGTCCCGTCGCCTTCTCCATCAGACCCCAGGCCTCTGCGCCGAACTTGGCTTTCCAGTCGTTATAAAAGCCGGCCGTCCGCAGCGCGTCGCGGAACGGCTTGGTATCGACCTTGTTGAAGACGACGCCGGTCGCCTGCATTTCGGTCTGCGCCTTGTCGTTGAACTGCCGGATGTCCTGCCGCTCCTTCATCGCCGCGTCCGAAAGCGCGGCCGTGATCGCGTCACGCACATTCTGGGGCAGCCCATTCCAGCGCGTGGCGTTGGCGAAGATGTAATGTCCATCCCAAATGTGGCCGGACAGCGCGACATATTTCTGCACCTCATAGAGCTTTGCGCTCTGGATCAGCGCCAGCGGATTTTCCTCGCCGTCGACCACGTGGGTCTGCAGCGCGGCATAGAGCTCGCCGAAATCGATCGGCGTCGGCGCCGCGCCGAGCGTCTTGAACAGGCTCACCCACAAGGGATTGCCGGGGACGCGGATTTTGAAGCCCTTGAGATCGTCAGGCGAATGGATCGGCTTCGCGCTCGAGGTGATGTTGCGATAGCCGTTGTCGAGGCATTTCGGCAGCACGTGAAGGCCGACCTTGGCGAACTCGCCGCGCACGAAATCGCCGAGACCGCCGTCCATGGCCGCCCACACCTGGTCGTAGCTTTCGAAGGCGAAGGCGACTGCGTTGATGCCGCCGACCGGCACCACGGTCTGGTTCACTCCCGACGTCGACATGAAATCGAGCGCGCCGGTGCGCGTCTGCGAGAACATGTCGGGCTCGCTACCGAGCTGGCTGTTCGGATAGACCTGCAGATCGACCGCGCCGTTCGTCTGCTTCTTGATGGCTGCCGCGGCTTCGATGATGCGCACCACGCCCGGATGGCTTGCGGGAAAAGCGGTGCCATAGCGGAGCCGGTATTTGGCGGTGTCGGCTTTGGCGCTCAGACCCGGCAGGGCTATGGCGGCGGTGGCGAGCGTTGCTCCAACAAAGGAGCGGCGAGACAAGTGCATGATGGACCTCCCTGAAAAAACATGGACTGCCCCTTACCGGGGTCTTGGATTCTTATCTTTCGAATGCTGGTTATAATGGATACTAGATCAAGCATCAACAGAAAACTTGTATCCAAGTTTTAGCAGTGCTAAAAATCGCGAGCTCTAGAGCGCCGAACGGCCAGTGCCGAGCGGGCGGCCGCGCCAAAACGTTAGAGAAAACAGGAGGAAGCCATGAGGAGCCTGGTGGTCGAGCGGCCCGGCAGCCTCTCGATCGAAAAGCGTCCCCTCCCTGAGCCGGCCCCCGGTGAAGTCCGCGTCCGCGTCGAGCGCGCCGGCATCTGCGGCTCTGATATCCACATCCTGCACGGCAGCAATCCGTTCGCGCGCTATCCGCGGGTGATCGGCCACGAATTCTTCGGCCGCATCGATGCCGCAGGCGACGGCGTCGCCATCCGTCCCGGCACGCGCGTCGTGATCGATCCCGTGATCGGCTGTGGCAACTGCTATCCCTGTTCGGTGGGCCGGCCCAATGTCTGCGCCAATCTGCAGGTGCTGGGCGTTCATCGCGACGGCGGCTTCTCGGAATTTGCCTGCGTCCCGATCGGCAGCGTTCATGCGCTGCCCGACGGCATCGACGATGTGCAGGCGCCGCTGGTCGAGCCGTTCTCGGTCGCCACCAACATCACCGACCACACCGGCGCCTATGCCACCGACACCGCGCTGGTCTATGGCGCGGGGCCGATCGGGCTCACGGTGATCCAGGTCCTGAAATACATTTATGGCGTGCGCGAGCTGATCGTCACCGATCGGATCGACGCGCGGCTGGAAGCTGCGCGCGCCAACGGCGCCGATCGCGCGATCAACACTGCCCGCATCGATCTGCCGACCGAGCTTGCCTCACTGGCAATCCGCCCCACGCTGCTGATCGATGCCGCCTGCCATCCGAGCATTCTCGGCGAAGCCATCGAGATCGCTTCCCCTGCCGCGCGCATCGGCATCATGGGCTTCTCTGGCGATCCTTCCACGATCGTGCAGCAGAGGATCACCAGCAAGGAGCTGGCGATCCATTCATCGCGGCTGAATTGCGGAAAATTCGCCAAGGTGATCGACTGGTTCGCGACCGGCCGCCTCCACCCCGAGCGGCTGGTCACTCACCGCTACGGCATTGCCGACTACGCCACTGCCTTCGACACGTTCGAACACAATCAGACCGAATGCTGCAAGGTGCAGCTCACGTTTTGAGGCGAGCCCGCGCGAGAAGATGAACCGCCTCTGCAACGCCGCGCTCAGCCGGCTGCCGGCGCTGATCGAGCGGCCGGCCTACGACCGGACAAGGATGACAACCGGGATCGTGCATCTCGGCATCGGCGCCTTTCAGCGCGCGCATCAGGCCGTCTACACCGACGCGCTGTTGGCCGACGACCCGAGCTGGGGGATTCTGGGCGTCTCGCTGCGTTCGCCCGACACCCGCGATGCGCTCGCTCCGCAGGACGGTCTCTACAGTGTCTCCGCGACCGATGATCGTGGCACAGGATGCCGTGTGATCGGCGCGCTGACCGGGCTGATCGTCGCCCCCGAGGATCCGGCTTTGCTCGGTGAACGCCTCGCCGATCCGGCAGTGCGCATCGTCTCCACCACCGTGACGGAGAAAGGCTATAGCCACGATCCCGCAACCGGCGCCTTGCGCGAAGACGATCCCGACATCCGCCATGACGTCAGGCATATCGACCGGCCACGCACCACGCTTGGCACCATCGTCGGCGGCCTGAAGCGGCGGCGCAACGCCGGCCTCGCGCCCTTCACCGTGCTCGCCTGCGACAATCTTCCGTCCAACGGCCATACGCTACGCAGCCTCGTGCTCCGCTTCGCCGAACTCCATGATCCCGATCTGAGCCGATGGATCGCCGGCGAGGTCCGCTTTCCCTCGACCATGGTCGACCGCATCGTGCCCGCGACCACCGACGCCGATCGCGCCGTGGCCAAATATGCCCTCGGTCTCGAAGATGCCTGGCCGATCATGACCGAACGCTTCAGCCAGTGGGTGATCGAGGACGATTTCAACCTGGGCCGCCCGGAATGGGATCGCAGCGGCGCGCAATTCGTGCGCGATGTTGCGCCCTATGAACTGATGAAGCTGCGACTCTTGAACGGATCGCATTCGACGCTTGCCTATCTCGGCTATCTGATGGGGGCCGAGACGGTCGCGGACGCGATGAACGAGCCTGCGCTGGCCCGCCTGGTCGAAGAGCTGATGCGGCTGGAAGTCACGCCGACCCTGCCATCGCTCGGCGGCTTCGACCTCGCCGCCTATCGCGCCTCGTTGCTCGAGCGCTTCCGCAACCCGTCGCTGCGCCACCGCACCTGGCAGATCGCGATGGACGGCTCGCAAAAGCTGCCGCAGCGGCTGCTCGGCACCATCCGCGATCGCCTGGCCCAAGGCCTGCCGATCGATCGGCTGGCGCTCGGCGTCGCCGCCTGGATGCGCTACGTCACGGGCATCGACGAAAAGCAAAAGCCCATCGACGTTCGTGACCCGCTCGCATCGCGCCTGAAGGCACTCACTGAAGCGGCCGGTCCGATCGCCTCGCGGCTCGCTCCCGCACTCCTGTCGATCAAGGAAATCTTCGGCTCCGACCTGCCAACCAATCCTGCCTTTACGGCGCCCGTCGAGGCGGCGCTCGACAGACTGTTCAGGATAGGCGCGCGCGATCTCTGCGGCCAGATGATCTGACCGCAAGACCTCCGTTGACTACGCCGGCGTCGCCGCGGTGATCAGGAGCCTTCAACTTCCTTGAATGCTTCGCGCGCGTTGCGGAACGCGTCGATGCCGGAGGGGATACCGCAATAGACGGCGACCTGAAGCAGGATCTCCTTGATCTCGTCCTTGGTGAGACCATTTTTCAGCGCGCCCTTGACGTGCAGCTTCAGCTCGTGAGGACGATTGAGCGCGCCGAGCATCGCGAGATTGACGATGCTTCGGGTTCGGCGGTCGAGGCCCGGCCGCGTCCATAACGCGCCCCAGCAGAACTCCGTCGACCACTCCGCCATGGTCCGCGTGAACTCGTCCGCGCCGGCAATGGATTTGTTGACGTAATCCTCCCCCAGCACTTCCTTGCGAACCTTGAGGCCTTTTTCGAACAGCGGGCTCTGGCTCATCGTCGATGTCTCCTTTTTGGCGTTCCCCTGGAAATCTACGCCGCCGCGCACACGACTGTCGATGGAAATGTCTGCTTGACAGATTGACTGACAATCCGGACAGTCAGCGCAAACGGCCTCCGGGGAACGCCCCGGTACGGACCACATCAAACGCGGCATGGAGCGAAGACAATGGCGGTGCATACGATCGGCTTCATTGGCACGGGCCGCATGGGCGGACCGATGGCCGGGCGGCTTCTGGACGCCGGCTATGCGCTCTCCATCCATGACACGCAGAGCGAAGCGACCAAACCGCTGATTGCGCGCGGCGCGCGCCTTGCGAGCTCGCCGGCCGAGGTCGCTTCCGCCTCCGACATCGTGCTGACGAGCCAGCCGACGCCAGACATCGTCAAGGCCGTGGCGCTTGGGCCCAACGGAATTTCCTCGGGCAATCGCGCCCGTATCGTGATCGATCTTTCGACTTCGGGCCCCGGCACGGCCAAATTGATCGCACAGGAGTTCAAGCTAAGAAACCTGACGCTGGTCGATGCACCCGTCAGCGGCGGCATCAAGGGCGCGGTGAACGGCACGCTCGCGGTCATGGTCTCCTGCCCAAAGGAGACCTACGCGACCGTCGCGCCGATCCTGAAGAATTTCGGCAAGCTGTTCTATACCGGCGACAAGCCCGGCACGGCGCAGACTGCAAAGCTCGCCAACAATCTGATGGCGGCGACCGCACTCGTGATCACCTCCGAAGCCGTCGCGATGGGCGTCAAGGGCGGCGTCGACGCAAAAGTGCTGATCGACATCATCAATGCCTCGAGCGGCCGCAATACCGCCTCCGAGGACAAGTTTCCGCGCGCCGTGCTCCCCGGCACCTTCGACTTCGGCTTCACCACCGGCCTCTCCTACAAGGACGTCCGGCTTTGCATCGATGAAGCCGAAGCCATGGGCGTGCCGATGGTCTGCGGCGCGGCGGTCAGACAGATGCTCGCCATCACCAACGCGAAATTTGGCGCATCATCCGACTTCACCTCGATCGCAAAAGTCCTCGAGGAATGGGCCGGCGTTGAGATGCGCGGCTGACGCGGCTGGAAAAAACGAGGGGGTCGATGTCGGCGCTGTCGGGCAAATGGGCTCTCGTCACCGGCTCGGCGGCCGGGCTCGGGCTTGCGATTGCCGAAAGCCTTGCAGCCGCCGGTGCGAACCTCGTCGTGCATGATCTCGCCGCACCGCGCGAGGTCGCCGAAAGCCTCAAGTCCCGCTTTGGCGCGGAAGCAATCAGCGTTGCCGCTGACCTGTCGCGCCGAGCAGCGATCGAAAGCATGATGAGCGATCTGCTGGCGCGTCTCGACGGCATCGACATCCTCGTCAACAATGCCGTGGTCCGGCATTTTGCGTCCGTTGAGGATTTCTCGCCGGACCGTTGGGATGAGGCGCTCGCCGTCAACCTGTCCGCGCCGTTCCATCTCGTGCGCCTCGCGCTGCCGGCCATGAAGCAGCGCGGCTTTGGCCGCATCATCAATCTGGGTTCGATCTATTCGACGCGGGCGGTTGCGGAGCGGATCGACTACGTCACCACGAAAGCCGCGATCGTCGGCATGACCCGTGCGATCGCGATCGAAACGGCGGCAACGAACATCACCTGCAATGCGCTATGTCCGGGCGTGCTGCCGACATCTGCGATCAAATCGAAGATCGCAGCCGGCGCTGCACGCGAGGGGCGCGCGGTCGACGAGGCCACGCGCGATTATCTCGCGGCGCGCCAGCCGAGCGGGCGCTTCGTCGCAACCGAAGGCGTCGGCGCCATGGCCGTCTACCTGTGCAGTGAGGCCGCGCGGGATATCACCGGCGCCGCCCTTCCGATCGATGGAGGATGGTCGATCGCATGACAAAGCCGGGGACAACTCAATTGCGGAAATGCTGATTCGGCGGATAAATCGCTGTTGAACCCAGGACGAAGGCACTTCGCAAATGGACCGACGCACCGAACTGCAGTCCACGCTTCGCATCGAGGACGTCCCGACTGTCCGCGCGATGGTCGCGCAGAAGCTGCGCGAGGCCATCATGTCCGGCACCTTGAAGCCGGGCCGGCGCCTCGTCGAGCGCGAGCTCTGCGAGATGATGGGCGTGAGCCGCCCTTCGATCCGCGAGGCGCTGCGGCTTCTGGAAGCGGACGGGCTCGTCAACACTGTTCCCCACCGCGGCCCCATGGTCAGCACGATCAGCTTGGATGAGGCACGGCAGCTCTATGCTGCCCGCGCGGTACTCGAGGGCTTTGCCGGCCGCGAATGCGCCCGACTGCACGATCCCCAGGTGGTGCGCCGGATCGGCGATGCGCTGACCCGGCTGAAGGCGGCGGCCGCGAAACAGGACCTGGTCGGATGCCTCGAAGCCAAGACCGGCTTCTATGCCGCGCTGATCGGCGGCTGCCGCAACAGCTTCATTGAACGGATGCTCAAGCCCCTGCATGACCGGATCACGCTGTTGCGGATCACCTCGATGTCGCAGCCCAAGCGGATCACCAAGAGCCTGCGCGAAGTCACCGCGATCTGGCGCGCAATCCAGAGCGGGGACGAGGATCTTGCCGAACGCTGCTGCGTCGATCACGTCAAGGCTGCGGCGCTTGCCGCGCTAGACATGATCGAGCGGTCGCAGGCGAAGGACAGACTGTGACTATCTCCCGACCAGAGTGGCCGCTGTGCGGCGGTCGCTGGCGCAAGGAACCAAACTTGACCCATCGTCGGACAACGGAATTGGCGCTAACATAGGCCTCGACGCGACGAGGCCGTGGTCACAGGTCCGCTGCACGTTCCTGACGGAGGAGCACATGTCGAAGGCATTGCGCATCGCGCATGGAGCGTTTGGACGGGTCGCGCTCCTCGACATGGACTATTCGCTGGTTCGTCACGCCCATCCGCATTGCCATGTGCTGCTCAAGGTCGAGGGCGGCGATACGCAATTCGTGGTCGATGATGCGATCTATCCTTTGACCGATACGAGCGCGGTGCTGGTCAATGGCTGGCAGCCGCATAGCTACGTCCATGTGCCGGAGCGGCCGCGCACGGTGATCCTCGCGCTCTATATCGAGCCCGAATGGCTGCAGATCTTCCGCCCCGGTTGGGTGGCAAGCGGTGGACCGGGCTTCTTCTCGAGGCCCGCCAGCGAAATATCGGCGCGGATCCGCAGCCTCGCGATGAATCTCGCCGCCGACATGATGGCCCGGCCGGATTGCCGGACCGCGCATGAGGAAACGCTGTCCGACCTGATGATCGCGGTGATCGAGCGCTTCACGCCGTGGAAGAGCTTTCCGGCCTCGATCCGGGAATTGCGCGCGGCGTCCGGCGATTGGCGCATCCGCCGCGTGATCGCAGCGATGCGACGCGAGATCGGCGAGGGCGACGATGTTAGTGGCTGGGCGAAGCAAGCCGGCTTGTCGCGTGCGCACTTCTTCCGCCTGTTCGAATCCTCGATCGGCGTGCCGCCAAAAGTCTACATGAACGTGCTGCGGATGGAGCGCGCGGTGGAACTCGTGCTGAACCGCCCGCAATCGCTGAGCGACATCAGCTCGGAATTGGGCTTTGCGGAGCCTGCGCATTTCACCCGCTTCTTCCGCAACCATTCCGGAGTCAACCCACGCGAATTCCGCAACGTATCCCGCCTCGCCACCGCGCATTAGCCGACGCTGCGGCGCAGCGCAAAATGAGACGCGTTGGTAAGTTTTGAGACCTGCCGGCATGGCGGGCACATTCCGCGGCTGACTACGTTTCTCCGTAAACGCCAAGAAGGCGTGGTGGGAGAGATCGTCGGGATGGATCTGAACGCCGCAGCCGGCACTTCAGCCGCCAAACCCTGGGTCGGGCAGTCGATCCCGCGCGTCGAGGATCCGGCGCTGCTGGCAGGCCGCGGGCGCTTCATCGACGATCTCGGGGTACGGCCGGGAACGCTGCATGCCGCGATCCTTCGCTCGCCGCACGCTCATGCCAAAATTGTTTCGATCGACATCGCGGCGGCGCGGCAAGCGCGGGGTGTTGTCGCCATCCTGACCGGCGAGGATATCAAGGCGCTGACCGCAAGCCTCGTCGTCGGCGTCAAGGCGCCGGTCGAGTGCTGGCCGATCGCGGTCGGTCGCGCGCGCTATGCCGGCGAGCCCGTGGCCGTCGTCGTCGCGGAGAGCCGCTATCTCGCCGAAGACGCCATCGACCTGATCGACGCGCAGTACGAGGCGCTGCCCGCGGTCATCGATCCCGTCCGCGCGATGGACGCCGGCGCGCCGCTGCTGCATGACGGCTTTCCCAACAACACCGCGAGCGATCGCTCCTTCAAATATGGCGACCCGGATCAGATCTTCGCGGACGCCAAGCGCACCGTTGCGATCACGATCCGCTACCCTCGCAATTCCTGCACCCCGATCGAAACCTACGGCGTCGTCGCCGAATATGATCCTGCTGAGCAGGCCTATGACGTGCTCGCCAACTTCCAGGGGCCGTTCTCGATCCATGCGGTGCTGTCGCGTGCACTGAAGGTTCCCGGCAATCGGCTGCGGTTGCGGACGCCTCCGGATTCCGGCGGCAGCTTTGGCGTCAAGCAGGGCGTGTTTCCCTATATCGTGCTGATCGCGGCTGCCGCGCGCGCCACGGCACGGCCGGTCAAATGGATCGAGGACCGGCTCGAGCACCTGACTGCGTCGGTGTCGGCGACCAATCGCGCGACCACATTGCGCGCCGCCGTCAGCGATGACGGCAAGGTTCTCGCGCTCGATTGGGACCAGGTGGAAGATTGCGGCGCGCATCTGCGCGCCCCGGAGCCTGCCACGCTCTATCGCATGCACGGCAACCTCACCGGCGCTTACGACATCCGTCATGTCGCCGTGCGCAACCGCGTCGTGGTGACCAACAAGACGCCGACCGGACTCAATCGAGGATTCGGCGGGCCGCAGGTCTATTTCGCGCTCGAGCGGCTGATGCAGCGCATCGCCGTCGAGCTGAAGCGCGATCCCGTCGAAATCATCTCCCGCAACCTCGTCCCCACCGACGCCTTTCCCTATCGCACTGCGACCGGGGCGCTGCTCGACTCCGGCGACTATCAGGAAGCGCTTGCACGCGCCATCAGCGAAGGCGGATTGGCCGAATTGAAAGCGCGCCGCGACAAGGCGCGCGCGGAAGGGCGGATTTACGGCATCGGCTATACCGCCGTGGTCGAGCCGAGCGTCTCGAATATGGGCTACATCACGACCGTGCTGACGGCGGCAGAGCGGCGCAAGGCAGGCCCCAAGAATGGCGCGCAGGCGACCGCGACGGTCGCGATCGATCCCCTCGGCAGCGTGTCCGTGCATGTCGCCTCCGTGCCGCAGGGCCAGGGCCATCGCACCGTGCTGGCTCAGGTCGTCGCCGACGCGCTTGGGCTCGCGCCGGACAATATCCGGGTCAATGTCGAGATCGACACCGTCAAGGACGCCTGGTCGATCGCGTCAGGTAATTATTCCAGCCGCTTTGCGCCGGCGGTCGCCGGCACCGCAAAACTCGCCGCCGAGCGCCTCGCCGAAAGAATTGCGCGCATCGCGGCGGCCGGCCTGAATACGGAGAGCGACGACATCGCCTTTGCCGGCGGCTTCGTATTCTCGAAGCGCAACCCCGACAACAAGGCGCCGTTCTCGCGCATCGCCGCGCTGAGCCACTGGTCGCCGGGCGCGCTTCCGGACGACATCGGACACACCATTCGCGAAACCGCGTTCTGGACTCCGCCGGAGCTGACGGCCCCGGACGATCACGACCAGGTCAACTCTTCGCTCTGCTACGGCTTCATCTTCGATTTTTGCGGCATCGAGATCGACCGCGCCACGCTGCAACCGCGTATCGACCGCTACGTCACCATGCACGACTGCGGCACCATCCTGCATCCGGCGATGGTCGATGGCCAGGTCCGCGGCGGCTTCGCGCAGGCGCTGGGTGCCGCGCTGTACGAGGAATACGCCTATGCGAGCGACGGCTCGTTCCTCAGCGGCACCTTCGCCGACTATCTACTGCCGACCGTGGCCGAGGTGCCGGAACCATTGATCCTGCACATGCAGACGCCCTCGCCTTTCACGCCGCTGGGATCAAAGGGCGTCGGCGAAGGCAATTGCATGTCGACGCCGGTCTGCATCGCCAATGCGGTGGCCGACGCGCTCGGCATTGCCGATGTCAAGTTGCCGGTGCTGCCGGCGCGCCTCGCTGAAATTCTGCGGGGCGCGGAGACCGCGGCTCCCTCCGGCACGCCAAAGGTACGCGAACCGGGCACGCGGAAACTATCCGGCGAAGGCATTGCCAAGGTCGCGGCTGCGCCGGAGCAGGTATGGGCGATGCTGCTCGATCCGGCGACACTCGCCGCAGTGATCCCGAGCTGTCACCGTGTGGCAAAGATTTCGGACACGGATTTCACGGCCGACGTGACGATCGGCGTCGGTCCGGTCAAGGGCCGCTATCGCGCAAGGATCACGCTGTCTGATCTCGACAGACCGAATGGTCTCACTCTCGCAGGCAGCGCCGAAGGCGCGTTGGGATTTGGTGCGGGCAAAGGCCGGATCACCCTTGCTCCCGAGAATGGTGGAACGTCGGTGCATTACCGCTACGAGGCGGAGATCGGCGGCAAGGTCGCGAGCATCGGCGGCCGCCTGCTCGACGGCGCCACCCGCGTCATCATCGGACAATTCTTTGCGGCGCTGGCGCGGCGGGCCGGTGGCGAGACGCGCGCAGGCCATGGCCCCATTGCCGCCCTGCTGTCGAAGCTGCGCGGACTCTTGGGAGGCCGGCGATGAAACCGGCTGCCTTCGACTATGTGCGCGCGGAAAGCCTCGATGAGACGCTCGACGTGCTGCGCAACGCAGGTGGCGACGCGCGTATCATCGCCGGCGGCCAGTCGCTGATGCCAATGCTGAACTTGCGCCTCGCAAGACCCCGTATTCTCGTCGACATCATGCGGCTGAAAGAGCTGCGCAGGATCGAGCCGCGGCAGGACAGGATCGCGGTCGGCGCCGCCGTCCGTCAGGCCGAGCTTCTGCAATGGCCGTCGCTCGATCGCGAGCTGCCACTTTTGTCGCTTACGCTGCCCTGGAGCGGTCATGTGCAGACCCGAAGCCGCGGCACCATCTGCGGTTCGATCGCGCATGCCGATCCCAGCGCCGAGATACCGCTGGCGCTGCTGGCCTTGGGCGGCGAAATCGTGCTGCGCAGCGCGAGCAAACGGCGGCGCGTTGCGGCATGCGATTTCTTCCTCGGCGTGATGGCGACCGACCGCAACGACGACGAGCTGATCGAGGCGGTGGAATTCCGTGTGAGCAATGGGCGACGTTGCGGCTTCCGCGAGGTCGCGCGCCGGCACGGCGATTTTGCCATCGTGGCCTGCGCTGCGGTGACAACGGATCGCGGCGTGCGCTTGGCCGTTGGTGGCGTCGCCGATAGGCCGGTTGCGCGTGAGTTCGAGACCCTCGAAGGCAGCGCGCTCGACGATGCGCTCAATGCCTTCGCCTGGGACCTCGATGCCCGCGACGATTTGCATGCCACAGCGCGCTACCGGCGCGACCTGGTCCGGATGATCGGGCGCGAGCTGATTGCGGAGGTGACGCAATGACGCGTCTCGCCGCCGAACAACGCCACCGCATCCGCTTCACGCTCAACGGCGAGGCGGTCGACCGCCTTTGCGAACCGCGAATGCTCCTGACCGATTTCATCCGCCACGAGATCGGCGCGACCGGAACGCATGTCGGCTGCGAGCACGGCGTTTGCGGCGCCTGCACCGTCAATATTGACGGCCAGCCCGCGCGCGCGTGCCTCACCCTCGCCCTTCAGGTCGAGGGATGCGAGGTCAGAACCGTGGAAAGCCTTGCCGACAAGCAGGGCCGCCTGGGCGTGCTGCAATCAGCCTTCCGGAAGCACCACGCCTTGCAATGCGGGTTCTGCACCGCGGGCATCCTGATATCGCTCGATGCGCTGTTCGCACGGCGCGCCGATGCGGATGAGGCCGAAATCCGCGACGTGCTGACCGGACATCTCTGCCGTTGCACGGGCTACGCGCCGATCGTCAAGGCAGCGCTCGAAGCCGCGACGGAGCTGAGAGGAGACATCAGCCATGAGCCGATCGATGCTTGATCTCGGGACCAGCTTCCTTGCCAGCGTGGCGCGCGATCCGGATGCGCTGGCGCTGGTCGATGGCGACATCCGCCTTCGCTATGCCGAGTGGCTCGGCAAGATCTCGTCGCTGGTGAGGGCGTTCGACCGAATGGGCCTGAGACCCGGCGAGCATCTGCTCACCGCGCTGCAAAACACCTGGCAGGCCGCAACGGTGCATTGGGCCTGCCAGCTCGCCGGCCTCATCATCACGCCGGTCAACTGGCGAGTGAACGCCGACGAGCTCGATTTTTGCATCGAGAATTCGGAGAGCCGCGCCCTGATCTACCAGGACGTTTCCGAAAACGCGGTCGCAGCCTCAAAGCGCGCTTCAGGCCTCATCGTCATGCGTGCCGGCTCCAAGCCGGCCGCGGGCGAATTCTCGCTCGACGCGCTCTGCAACGAACGTGCCGATGACGTGCCGCCGCGGGCCGATGCGGAAGCCTGGTCGATCATGCTTTATACGTCGGGAACGACGTCGCGACCCAAAGGCGTGCCGCGGCGTCATCGCGCCGAGCGGGCCGCGGGCCTCGCTCATGTCGCACAGAACCTCTATCGCCGCGGCGAATGCACGCTCGGGGTGATGCCGCTCTATCACACCATGGGCGTCCGCTCCCTGATCGCGATGTCATTGATCGGCGGTACCTTCGTCTGCATGCGGCGATTCGATCCGCAAGCGGCGCTGTCGCTGATCGCGTCTGAACGCGTCACGAACCTCTATCTGGTACCGACGCTCTACCATGATCTCGTGCATTGCGACGCCTTCGCGCAAGCCGACATCTCCAGCGTCGCGAAGCTCGGCTTTGCAGGCGCACCGATGACCGACGGTTTGCTGCAGAAACTGGCACAGACATTCCGGCCTGACCTCTTCGTCAACCACTATGGCAGCTCGGAGATCTACACCTTCACCATCGAGCAGGACGCTGCGGCAAAACCGGGCTCTGCCGGCAAGGCCGGGATCAACCAGCAGGTGAAGGTGGTGAAGCTCAATGCGGTGTCGGTCGACAAGGTGGCTGATGTTGGCGAGGAAGGGGAAGTCGTCGCGCTGCTCGCCGGCGATGAGTCCTTTGAAGGCTATTGGCGCCGGCCCGACGCCGATGCGCGGGCGCTGCGCGACGGATGGTATTTCACCGGCGACACCGGATGTGTCGATCAGGACGGCGATCTCTTCGTCACCGGCCGGGTCGACGACATGATCATCACCGGCGGCGAGAACGTCTCGCCCGTCGAGATCGAGAGCTGCCTGTCGCTTCATCCTGCGGTGCTCGAGGTCGCCGTCGTCGGCTTGCCCGACGAACGCTGGGGCAAGGTCGTCACCGCCTTCGTCAAGCGCTCGCATCCGGTCTCCGAACAGGACCTCGACAAGCATTGCCGCGACTCCGGCCTCGCCGCCTTCAAGCGGCCGCGCCGCTTCATCTTCGTCGACGCCATCCCGAAGTCGCCGGTCGGCAAGCTGCTGCGGCGCCTGCTTGTCGCCGGTGAATACCAGGCCGAAGGCATACCGCCGTCGAACGCGGCGTGACCATCATTTCACAGCTCAGGAAGCAAGACATGCCTTCATACGCATTTGCCGATCACCGTCTCTCGAAGCTCGACGGATTCCAGGTCGAGATCGACGAGCCGCGCGAGCGCGCCGACATCATTCTCAACCGGCCGCCCTTCAACATCGTATCGATGCTGCAGCGCGACCAGTTGCGCCTGGTATTCGAGACGCTGGACCAGGACGACCGCATCCGCATCATCGTGGTGCGCGCGGTCGGCGAGCACTTCTCCTCCGGCGGCAATATCGGCGGCTTCATGGAGGCGACGCCGGAGACGGTCTCCAAGCTCGCCTGGAACATCGCCTCGCCCGCGCGCTGCGCCAAGCCGGTGGTGGTCGCCAACCGCGGCTACTGCTTCGGCGTCGGCTTCGAGCTGTCGCTCGCCTGCGACTTCCGGATCGCCTCGGATACCGCGCAATTCGCGCTGCCTGAGCAGAAGCTCGGTCAGATCCCAGGATCAGGCGGATCGGCGCGGTTGCAGAAGATGATCGGCATCACGCGGACCAAGGACATCGTGATGCGGTCCAAGCGTATCCCGGCGCGCCAGGCGCTTGAATGGGGCATCGTCACCGAATGCGTCGCGGACAAGGATCTGGAGGCCGCCACCGACAAGCTGGTTGACGAGCTGCGCACCTTCGCGCCGCTGGCGCAGCGCACCGCCAAGAAGCTCCTCAACGATACCGAGGATTCAACGCTGTCGATCGCAATCGAGCTCGAAGGCCATTGCTACAGCCGGCTGCGCCAGTCGGAGGATTTCAAGGAGGGCGTCGAGGCGTTCAACGCCAAGCGGCCGCCCAAATTCATTGGCCGCTAGCTAGCGTATCGCCATCATCGGCTAGCGGACTCCTTGCCGCGCGGCGCATAGCCGAACGGAACAAGGGCCGAATGACCATGAAGGATTGCAGCTTCGGGATCCTGATCGGCAATTTCCAGGGTGCACGGCCCATCGAAGCCGACGCCAGCGAGCGCGCGGGCGACCTCGGCAAATGGAACGCTGCCGGTACCGATCCGGCCGTGGCGCCACACGTCGCGGCCGGTGTCGGAAAGGTGAACGATACGCAGCAGGTCGCCCAGATGAGCGATGCCTTCGGCCGGTGGTTCTCCAATGAAATGAGCGTTGGCCGCGTCATAGCAGACAGCGAGCCTCGGAGAATTGAAGCCGCGCACGAAGCGCCCGAGCGAGATAGCATCCGGAAACGCCGCGAAAGGTATGTTTTCGACCGCGATGCCGACGCCGCGCGCCTCGGCCCGGGGCAGCAACGCGGCGACGCTCTCGCTTATCCATTTCATCTTGTCGGCCGCGGAAGGCGGAAACAGCGGACTCATGCGGCCGGGCACCATCACAAGCCACTCGGCTCCCACGTCGGCTGCAAGGTCGATGGCATCAGCGAACATCTGCACCGAAGCAGCTCGCGCGCGCGGAAGCGGACTTGCAAGATTGTAGTCGAGACTGGGCATATTCAGTGCCGTTCGCCTGGCGCCTGCCTCGTTCAGCGCACCTCTCAGCTCGCGGCGCGCGCCGGCATCGAAGTCATCGAGCGGCAAATGCGGCGGATGGATCATCAGCTCGAATTGCCGATAGCCGAGCTCCGCCAGGCGCCGCACGCAGGCCGCCGCCGGCGTCGACCAGATATATCCGTAGGTGTTGACCCCAAGCTCTCGCGCGATCATGGTTTACCTCGTTTGCCATTGGGCCTCATTCGGCGGCCGACCTTCGCAAAATCTGATCGTGCTTCGCCACCGGGCCGAAGGCAACTGGCGCGTCAGAAGATTGTCCCGGGGAAGGTTTGCGGCAACGACAAACCGGATTAGGTTTTCGCTGGCAGTACACGACGGCCGATGAAAAGGGCCGGTTGAAGGAGGCAAGCCTTGAAGTGCTATGAATTGCAGGGACCGAGCGGCGTTGACGGACTTGCCCTGGTCGAAAGGCCCGTGCCGCAACCCCGTGCCGGCGAGGTGCTGATTCGGCTCCAGGCTGCGACGCTGAACTACCGGGATCTGCTGACCGTCAAGGGCGGCTACGGCTCACGTCAGAAATTTCCTCTGGTGCCCGTTTCGGACGGCGCGGGAACGGTTGAAGCCGTGGGACCCGGCGTGCGAGCGTTCGCTCCGGGTGATCGGGTCATCGGAAGCTTCTTCGAAAGCTGGATCAGCGGCGAGCCGAGCGAGGCGAAGATGCGCTCAGCGCTTGGCGGCGCCGTCGATGGCGTGCTTGCCGAATATCGGATCTTTGCCGCAGACGCGCTGGTCAAGACGCCGGAGCATCTCAGCGATGTCGAGGCCGCTGCCCTCCCCTGCGCTGGCCTGACGGCCTGGAGCGCGGTCGTCAAGCTTGGGGCCGTGAAGCCGGGCCAGACGGTGCTGACGCAGGGAACGGGCGGGGTTTCGCTGTTTGCGCTGCAATTCGCCAAGATGTGCGGCGCGCGCGTTATCGCAACCTCGTCGAGCGATGCAAAGATCGAGCGCCTCAAGCAACTCGGCGCGAATCTCACACTGAACTACAAGACGACGCCCGACTGGGGCAAGAAGGTCCGCGAGCTGACCGGACATGGGGTCGATCTCGTCGTGGAAGTCGGCGGGGTTGGGACGCTCAACGAGTCGATCCGGGCGACGAGGATCGGCGGAACGATTGCATTTATCCGCGTGCTTGCCGGACCGCCGCCCTCCGAACTTCGCCTTCCACTCATGGTCATGCAGCAGCAGCGGCTGCAAGGCGTCACTGTCGGATCAGTCGAAGATCTGCGCGCGATGGCGGACGCGATCACGATCAATCGCATGAGGCCGGTGATCGACCGGACGTTTCCGTTCGATCAGGTAAAGCAGGCGTTCTCCCATATGGCGAGCGGCGCGCATTTTGGAAAAGTGGCGATCGCCATGGGGTAGCTCAGCGGTCGTTACCGATCCTGTGAGGGCGACGCACGTCACAAGCCGGAGACCCTGGTGGGGCTTACGGAGCGCGCAGGCTGGACTGCAGGCAGGTAGCGAAAGCCGTCCTCGCCGAGAAAGTCCAGCATCGCTTGCGCAGGCGGAAGCAGCTCCTTGTCGACCCTCCGCACAGCATACCATTGCCGCATGACCGGCAAGCCCGCGACATCGAGCACGGCGAGACGGCCGTCGGCAAGCTCGCTCGCCACCGTGTGCAGCGAGATGAAGGCGACGCCGAGTCCCGCAATCACCGCCTGCTTGATGGTCTCGTTGGAGTCCATCTCCATGCCGATCTTCGGCTGCAGATCGCTCGCCTGAAAAAACTGCTCCATCAACATCCGCGTGCCTGAGCCGCGCTCCCGCGTGATAAAGGTTTCATAAGTCAGATCGACCACGGCGAGACCTGAATCCCTGGCGAGCCAGTGATTGGCGGCGGCGACGACGGCGTGCGGATGCTCGCCGAGCAGGCGCTTTTCGACTGCAACATCCGGCGGCGGCTGGCCCATGATTGCGATGTCGAGATCGTAGCCGCGCAGCGCCTGGCGGATATCCTCGCGATTGCCGATGGTGAGGATGACGTCGATCTTGGGATGAAGTTTCGAGAACGCGGCGATGACGAATGGCACAAAATATTTCGCCGTCGACACCGCACCGATCGAGACCCGCCCGCCGGAGCGGCCGGCGATCATGTCGAGCGTCTGCTCGCAATCGACCAGCGCCGCTTCGATCCGTTCGGTGAGCGCCATCACCTCGCATCCGGCATCGGTCAGCCGCATGCCTTCGCCGGTGCGCTGGACCAACGGCAAGCCGGTGAGCGCTTCGAGGTTGCGAAGCTGCAGGGTCACCGCGGGCTGGGTGAGGTTCAGCCGCTTTGCGGCGGCCGTGACCGAGCCCATTTCGTGAACCGCCGCCAGCGCGCGGAGCTGCCGGACCGTCAGATCACGTCGAAAATGGCCTGTCATGCTGACCTATATAAGCAGAACTTTGGTCGATCCCAAGATATTGAAATTTTACTAATTGCTCAATCTCGGCGTTGATATGGGCGCCCGCCAGTCGTTGTCCGGCCGCACGGGCGATCAGACAAAGCCCCTCAAGAGGCGCCACCACAGGGAACGAGCCAATGGATTACTCCCTCACCTTGGATGCGTACCTTGGCGGCGCCACCCCGTCTCTCGGGCAAGGAAGCTCTGTCGCAACGGTCATCACCTGCCTCGCCAGTGCGGCAGTTGAGTTGTCCGAACTGATCGCGGCCGGACCCCTTTCAGGCATCGACGGGCGCGACAGCGGCACGAACTCCGGCGGCGACCGGCAGATCGACATCGATGTCGAAGCCAACCGCCTGATGTGCGCCGCGCTGCGCAAGGGCCCGGTCGCGGCGATCGTGTCGGAAGAGACGGAGTTGCCCGAGATTCTCGATTCCGGCGCCGGGTTGTGCGTCGCGATCGATCCGCTCGATGGCTCGGCCAACCTCGCCAACAACATTTCCGTCGGAACGATCTTTTCCATCCGCCGCCGCTCGCGCGATGCGCTGTCGACCTTCTTCGAACCCGGCACCGCGCAGCAGGCGGCGGGTTGCTTCATCTACGGCCCGCAGACGACGCTGGTGCTCGCCCTTGAGCACAGCGTCGACATCTTCATCCTCGATCGACGCTCGCGCGAGTTCGTCCTGATCCGCCGCGGCGTCCGCATCCCCTCCGACACGGCGGAATTCGCCATCAACATGTCCAACCGACGCCACTGGAACGCGGCGGTCGACGCCTACATCGACCATTGCCTGCTGGGTGCCAGCGGTGAGTACGGCGAGGACTTCAACATGCGCTGGATCGGCTCGCTGGTCGCCGAAGCCTATCGCATCCTGATGCGCGGCGGCGTGTTTCTCTATCCCGCCGATGCGCGGCGCAACTATCACGAAGGCCGGCTGCGGCTGCTTTACGAAGCGCATCCGATGGCGCTGATCATGGAGTGGGCGGGAGGCGCCGCGAGCACGGGGCGCGATCGCATCCTCGACCTGTCGGCAAGAATGCCGCACCAGCGCGCGCCGCTGATCATGGGCTCGGCGCGGGCGGTGCGTGACCTCAACCTGCTGCATCAGGGCGTTCAGCCTCTGTACGAGAGCAGCAAGGCGCCGCTGTTTGCGCGGCGCGGCCTGTTTCTCTGAGGTGCACCAATGTCCCGCCGGCATCCCATCATCTCGGTCACAGGCTCTTCCGGCGCCGGCACGACGTCGGTCAAGAAGACCTTCGAGCAGATCTTTCGCCGCGAGAACGTGACTGCGGCCTTCATCGAAGGCGACGCCTTCCACCGCTATGACCGCGCCGAGATGCGGCAAAAGATGGCGGAGGAGGCCGAACGCAGCAACAAGCATTTCAGTCATTTCAGCCCCGAGACCAACCTGTTCGAGGAGCTCGCGAAGACTTTTCGCGAGTATGGCGAAACCGGCACGGGGATGACGCGCCATTACGTCCACGACGCCGAGGAAGCGGCGCTCTATGGTGCCGAACCAGGCACGTTCACGCGCTGGGCGCCGTTGCCGGACAATTCCGAACTCCTGTTCTACGAGGGGCTGCACGGCGCCGTCGTCACCGAGAAGGTGAATGTCGCGCAATACGCCGATCTGAAGATCGGAGTCGTGCCGGTGATCAACCTCGAGTGGATCCAGAAGCTGCATCGCGATCGTTCCGACCGCGGCTACTCGACGGAGGCGGTGACCGACACGATTCTGCGGCGTATGCCCGACTATGTGAACTACATCTGCCCGCAGTTCACCGAGACCGACATCAATTTCCAGCGCATCCCGACGGTCGACACATCGAACCCGTTCATCGCGCGGTGGATACCGACCCCGGATGAATCCATGGTCGTGATTCGCCTCCGAAATCCGCGCGGCATCGACTTCCCCTATCTGCTTTCGATGATCCCGCACAGCTTCATGTCGCGCGCGAACTCGATCGTAATCCCCGGATCAAAGCTCGACCTGGCGATGCAACTGATCCTCACGCCGCTCATCCTGCAGCTCATCGAACGCAAGAGGCGCTCGCTATGACGGTCATGCCCACACCCATCACGACGACAACCGGCTCTCGCCCGCAGCCATCCCTTGTGGCGATGGCAAACGCGGTGCGCTTTCTTGCCGCCGACGCCGTCGAGAAGGCGAAGTCGGGCCATCCGGGCATGCCGATGGGCATGGCCGATGTCGCAACCGTGCTGTTCTCCCGCTTCCTGAAATTCGACGCCGCGGAGCCGGACTGGCCGGATCGCGATCGCCTCGTGCTGTCGGCGGGGCACGGCTCGATGCTGCTCTATGCGCTGCTGCACCTGACCGGCTACAGCGCCATGACACTGGATGAGCTGAAGCGCTTTCGCCAGTGGGGCTCGAAAACACCGGGCCATCCCGAATACGGCCATACGCCCGGCGTCGAGACCACCACCGGCCCCCTCGGACAGGGACTGGCGACCGCGGTCGGCATGGCGCTCGCCGAACGCATGCTGAATGCGCGCTTCGGCGACGACCTGGTCGATCACTTCACCTATGTGATCGCCGGCGACGGCTGCCTGATGGAGGGGATCAGCCACGAAGCGATTTCGCTCGCCGGACACCTGAAGCTCTCGCGGCTGATCGTCCTTTATGACGACAATCAGATCACCATCGACGGCGCGACATCGCTGTCGTGCTCCGACGATCAGTTGATCCGCTTCCTGGCGTCGGGCTGGTCGGTGCACCGGGTCGACGGCCACGACCATGAGGCAATCGCGAAGACCATTGCCGAAGAGCGCGAGACCAACCGTCCGTCGCTGATCGTCTGCCGCACCGTGATCGGCTACGGCGCGCCAACGCGCCAGGGCACCGAGAAAGTCCACGGCGCGCCACTCGGCAGCGACGAGATCGCCAAAACGCGCGAGGCGCTGCACTGGCCGTACGCGCCATTCGAGGTGCCGGAGGATCTGCTCGCCCGCTGGCGTGCCGTCGGCGCGCGTGGCCGCGTCGCCCGGCACGGCTGGATGGAGCGCTTCGAGAGGCTGGGCGACTTCGAGCGTGAGCGCCTCGAGGACGCGCTCAACAGCGAGTTGGGATGCGAGGCCGGCTTTGCGCTCCGCGAGATCGAATCACGCTTCGCCGACGAGCGGCCGAAGATCGCGACCCGCCAGGCCTCGCAACAGGTGCTTGAGGCGATCACGCAGGCCGCGCCGAACCTGCTCGGCGGCTCGGCCGATCTGACGCACTCCAATCTCACCCTCACGAGGGCCCAGCAGACGGTCCGGCCCGGCGCCTATGGCGGCAGCTACGTTCACTACGGCATTCGCGAGCACGCGATGGCGGCTGCCATGAACGGCATCGCGCTGCATGGCGGCTTCGTTCCCTATGGCGGCACGTTCCTCGCCTTCTCCGATTACAGCCGGCCGGCGATTCGTCTTGCGGCGCTGATGGGCCTGCGCGTCATCCATGTCATGACGCATGATTCGATCGGGCTTGGCGAAGATGGACCGACGCACCAGCCGGTGGAGCATCTGGCCGCGCTGCGCGCGATCCCCAATCTCCTGGTGTTCCGGCCCGCGGACGCCATCGAGACTGCGCAGGCCTGGGACTGCGCGCTGCGCGCAACGCGACAGCCCTCGATCCTTTGCCTGTCGCGTCAGGCCCTGCCCGTGCTCGATCGCGATTTCGCGGCCGAAAACCCGCTCGCGTTCGGCGCCTATGTACTGGCAGAGCCGGCAAACGCGCGCGACGTGACCCTGATCGCCACGGGATCGGAGGTCGCAATCGCGATGGACGCAGCCGGGCAACTCGGCAAGCGCGGCATCGCCGCCGCGGTCGTCTCAGCGCCCTGCTTCGAGCTGTTTGCCAAGCAGGACGGAGCCTATCGCGCGAAAGTGCTTGGGGGCGCGCCGCGCATCGGTATCGAGGCCGCGGTCGAAGGCGCGTGGGCGCGCTTTCTCGGCGATGACGGTGCATTCGTCGGCATGACCGGCTTCGGAGCGTCCGCGCCGGCCGGCGAGCTTTATGCGCAATTCGGCATCACGGCCGAGGCGGTCGTCGCGGCCGCGGAGCGCGCAATCGAGCGCGTCAAGGCGCAGTCGGCTGCCGCCTGACATTCAAACCGAAGAGCCACCGCATCCGGAGATAACAAATGGCAAAGATCACTCTGAGGCAACTGCTCGATCACGCCGCCGAGCGCGGCTATGGCGTGCCGGCCTTTAACATCAACAACATGGAGCAGGGCCTTGCCATCATGCAGGCCGCCGACGCCGTCGATGCGCCCGTCATCATCCAGGCATCCCGCGGCGCGCGCTCCTATGCCGGCGACATCATGCTCTCGCGGATGATCGATGCGCTGGTCGAGACGTTTCCCCATATCCCGCTTTGTCTGCACCAGGATCACGGCAATGACGAAGCCACCTGCGCCACCGCGATCCAGCACGGCTTCACCTCGGTCATGATGGACGGCTCGCTGAAGGCCGACTGCAAGACCGTTGCCGACTACGATTACAATGTCGACATCACCAGGCGCGTCGCCCACATGGCGCACTGGATCGGCGCCTCGGTGGAAGGCGAGCTCGGCGTGCTCGGCTCGCTCGAGCATGGTGCAAGCGAGAAGGAGGACGGCCACGGCGCCGAAGGCGCGGTCAGCCACGACCAGCTTCTGACCGATCCGGATCAGGCGGTCGATTTCGTCTGCGCGACCAGGGTCGACGCGCTTGCGATCGCGATGGGCACCTCGCACGGCGCCTACAAGTTCAGCCGCAAGCCTGACGGCGACATCCTGGCGATGCGCGTGGTCGAGGAAATCCACCGCCGCCTGCCGGACACGCATCTCGTGATGCACGGCTCGTCCTCGGTGCCGCAGCCGCTGCAGGACATGTTCAACGCCTTCGGCGGCGAGATGCCGCAGACCTGGGGCGTGCCGGTGGAAGAGATCGCGCGCGGCATCAAACACGGCGTGCGCAAGGTCAACATCGACACCGACTGCCGGCTTGCCATGACTGCGATCTTCCGGAAAGTCGCGGTGCAGGCGAAAGACGAATTCGATCCGCGAAAATTCCTGAAACCGGCGATGGACGCGCTGCGCGATCTCTGCCGCGAGCGTTTCGAGCAATTTGGCACCGCCGGCAATGCGAGCCGCCTGAAACCCATTCCGCTTGCCGAAATGGCGCGCCGCTATCGCGCGGGCGCGCTCGATCCGAAAACCGACATGACTGTCGCGGCCTGACGCCGGCCGCCAACCTCGAAAGGAGCGTCACATGAAGCATGAGTCGATCACCGTCCGCGGCAAGGAACGCTACAAGTCCGGCGTGATGGAATACAAGCGCATGGGCTACTACGAGCCGAATTACGAGCCCAAGGACACCGACGTCATCGCGCTGTTCCGCGTCACCCCTCAGGATGGCGTCGATCCGACGGAAGCCTGCGCCGCGGTCGCGGGCGAATCCTCGACCGCGACCTGGACCGTGGTGTGGACCGACCGCCTGACCGCGGCGGAGAAGTATCGCGCCAAATGCTATCGCGTCGATCCGGTGCCGTCTTCGCCGGGCAGCTACTTCGCCTATATCGCCTACGACCTCGACCTGTTCGAGCCGGGATCGATCGCCAATCTGTCGGCCTCGATCATCGGCAACGTGTTCGGCTTCAAGCCCTTGAAGGCGTTACGGCTCGAAGACATGCGCATGCCGGTCGCCTATGTGAAGACGTTCCAGGGCCCGGCCACCGGCATCGTGGTCGAGCGCGAACGGCTCGACAAGTTCGGCCGCCCGCTGCTTGGCGCGACAGTAAAGCCGAAGCTCGGCCTGTCCGGCCGCAACTATGGCCGTGTGGTCTATGAAGCCTTGAAGGGCGGGCTCGATTTCACCAAGGACGACGAGAACATCAACTCGCAGCCCTTCATGCACTGGCGTGAGCGCTTTCTCTATTGCATGGAAGCCGTCAATCGTGCGCAGGCTGCGACCGGCGAAATGAAGGGCACCTACCTCAACGTCACTGCCGCGACCATGGAGGACATGTATGAGCGCGCGGAGTTCGCGCGCGAGCTCGGCTCCAACATCGTCATGATCGACCTCGTGATCGGCTACACCGCGATCCAGTCGATGGCGAAATGGGCGCGCAAGAACGACATGATCCTGCATCTGCACCGCGCGGGCCACTCCACCTATACGCGGCAGCGCAGCCACGGCATTTCCTTCCGCGTCATCGCCAAATGGATGCGGCTTGCCGGCGTCGATCACATCCATGCCGGCACGGTGGTCGGCAAGCTCGAGGGCGACCCTAACACCACGCGCGGCTATTACGACGTCTGCCGCGAGGACTTCAATCCGATCAAGCTCGAGCACGGCATCTTCTTCGACCAGCACTGGGCGAGCCTGAACAAGCTGATGCCGGTGGCCTCTGGCGGCATCCATGCCGGGCAGATGCATCAGCTCCTCGATCTCCTCGGCGAAGACGTGGTGCTGCAGTTCGGCGGCGGCACCATCGGCCATCCGCATGGGATCCAGGCCGGCGCCACCGCCAACCGCGTCGCGCTGGAAACGATGATCCTCGCCCGCAACGAGGGCCGCGACTACGTCCACGAGGGTCCGGAGATCCTGGCCAAGGCGGCGCTCTCCTGCACGCCGCTGCGCGAGGCGCTGGAGGTCTGGAAGGACGTCACCTTCAACTACGAATCGACGGACTCGCCGGACTTCGTGCCGACGCCGAGCCTCGCAATGTGAAAGGTCAAAGCCATGCGTATAACCCAGGGCTGTTTCTCGTTCCTTCCCGACCTGACCGACGATCAGATCAAGAGCCAGGTCCAATACTGCCTCGACAAGGGCTGGGCGGTGAACATCGAGTTCACCGACGACCCGCATCCCCGCAACACCTATTGGGAGATGTGGGGACTACCCATGTTCGACCTGCGCGATGCCGCGGGCATCATGAAGGAGCTCGCCGACTGCCGGCGCGTCTATGGCGATCGCTACATCCGTCTTTCCGGTTTCGACTCCTCGCACGGCTGGGAGTCGGTCCGCATCTCCTTCATCGTGAACCGGCCGAAAGAGGAGCCTGGCTTCCGGCTCGAGCGGCAGGAGGCGGCCGGCCGCAACATCCGCTACAGCACACGCGCCTACGCAACCGAGCACCCGGAAGGCGAGCGCTATCAATCCTGACGCGTTGGGTCGGAGAGACCATGGCTCATTCCAATCTGCAAGCCGTGCCGAGTGACGTCCCGCGAGAGGAGGTCCCCTCCTCCGTCGATCTCAGGCGCGAGTTCGAGACGGTCGACATCGCCTCGATCCTGGCGCAGCTCGACCGCGAGTTGATCGGCCTCGTTCCGGTCAAGACCCGGATTCGCGAGATCGCCTCGCTGCTGCTGGTCGAGCGCATCCGCCGGAAGATGTCGCTTGCAAGCACATATCCCACGCTTCACATGTCCTTCACCGGCAATCCCGGCACCGGCAAGACCACGGTGGCGCTGCGGATGGCCGGCATCCTGCATCGGCTCGGCTTCGTCCGCCGCGGTCACGTCATCAACGTGACGCGGGACGATCTCGTCGGCCAGTACATCGGCCACACCGCCCCGAAGACCAAGGAGATCCTGAAGAAAGCGATGGGCGGCGTGCTGTTCATCGACGAGGCCTATTACCTCTACCGTCCCGAGAACGAGCGCGACTACGGACAGGAGGCGATCGAGATCCTGCTCCAGGTGATGGAGTCCCAGCGCGAGGATCTGGTCGTGATCCTCGCGGGCTATACCGATCGCATGGAGCGGTTCTTCCGCTCCAATCCCGGCTTCCGCTCGCGCATCGCCCATCACGTCGATTTCCCCGACTATACCGATGCGGAGCTGCTGGCGATTGCCGAGCTGATGCTGGCCGAACAGAACTACCGGCTTTCACCTGATGCACGCGAGGCGTTCATTCGCTACATCGCGCTGCGCAAGGCCCAACCCTTGTTCTCCAACGCGCGCTCGATCCGCAATGCGCTCGACCGCATCCGGCTGCGACAGGCGAACCGGCTGGTATCGAACCTTGACCGCATCCTCACCAGCGACGAGCTGACGTCGATCGAAGCCGGCGACGTCCTGGCAAGCCGCGTTTTCTCGGGAGGGTCGGATAACCCGGCGAGACAATCATGAACGCCATCCTGCCTCTTGGAATTTCGCGCCCCTCCCGCCTGAAGGATCGGATCGCGCAGGCCGATGCCCTGATCTTCGACGTCGACGGCACCCTCGCCGAGACCGAAGGCATTCATCGCCGCGCCTTCAATGCCGCATTTCTCGAACATGGTATCGAGTGGTATTGGGATCGCGGCACCTACAGGAAACTGCTGCGCGTTGCCGGCGGCAAGGAGCGGCTGCGCGCATACGCGAAAACGCAACTGCCGCCTTATCGATATTCGGAAACGCAGCTTGCGGAGGTACACCAGAGGAAGACCCGGCATTATGCCCGCCTGATGGCGCAGCACACGTGCCGGCTGCGGCCCGGCGTCGAGGCCTTCATCCACGCGGCCATCGCCCGCCGCCAGCGGCTTGCGATTGCGACCACCACCACGTTCGGCAACGTGGAGAAGCTTTTGTCGGGCACCCTCGGCCAGCAGTGGCGAAACCTGTTTGCGGCTGTCGTTGCCGGCGACGAGGTCGCGCGCAAGAAGCCGGCGCCCGATGTCTATCTCGAGGTGCTGGCAAGACTCGGGCGCCCCCCGAGCGACTGCCTCGCCATCGAGGATTCCGCCAACGGCCTGAAGTCCGCCGCTGCCGCCGGTGTTCCCGTGCTCATTACCCGCAGTGAGTATTTCCGCGACGAAGATTTCTCATCGGCGCTTGCGGTCGTCGACGAGCTCACGCAGGTTGCTTAGACCTCGGTGTTGGCGCCATCCGGCTGAGGCGTCGACGAGCCACGGCATCCCGGCATGGCTTCGCCTCGGCCGTGGCCGTTGATCGCATCCTCCGTTACGATACGCTCCGATAACAAGGCTCCCATTGCGCCCAGACCGAAGTGGGGCGTAGTCGAACGACGCGGGAGCGAACCTTCGGAGGAACGGCGATGGAGTTGCGGGTCTTTGGGCGCACGGGAATGCAGCTCTCGGTGCTGGGTTTCGGCTGCGGCGCGGTCGGCGGATTGATGGTGCGCGGCGACGCCGCCGACCAGGAGCGCACCGTTGCAAAGGCGCTCGCCGCCGGCGTGAACTATTTCGACACCGCAGTGCAATACGGCAACGGCGAATCGGAAAAGAACCTGGGCCGCGTTCTGCGAAAGCTGAAACCGGCCAATGCGATCGTCGGCACCAAGGTCAGGCTGCCGCCCAACGACTACGGCCGCATTGCCGGTGCGGTCACCACCTCGCTCGAAGGCAGTCTCTCGCGGCTCGGTCTTGACCACGTCGACATCTTTCACCTGCACAACGCGATCGCCGAGACAGAAAGCGAATCGGCGCTGAGCGTCAAACAGGTGCTGGGCGAGGTCGTGCCGGTCTTCGAGCGGCTGCGTCAGCAGGGCAAGACCCGTTTCCTCGGGATCACAGCCGTGGGCGACACGGCGGCGCTGCAGCAGGTGATCGATTCTCGTGCCTTCGACAGCGCCCAGGTCGTCTACAATATGCTCAATCCATCTGCTGCCGAGGCCTTGCCGCCAAACTATCCGGCACAGGATTATGGACGGCTGTTCGATTCTACCCAGAGAGCCGGCGTCGGCGTGATCGGCATTCGCGTGCTGGCCGGCGGCGCATTGTCGGGCTCGGCCGAGCGTCACCCGATCGCGAGCCCGGCGCCCGAGCCAATCGGCTCAGCGATGAGCTACGATGCCGATCTTGATCGCGCGCGCCGGCTCATGCCGCTGGTGAAGGAGGGGTTCGACGCAAACCTGACCGAAGCCGCCACGCGGTTTGCGCTGTCGCATCCGGCGATGGGCACGATCCTGGTCGGCATCGCGACGCCGCAACAATTCGATGACGCGCTCGCCGCAGTCGAAAAGGGTCCGCTGCCGAACGCGGCGCTCGACCGGCTGTCGGCACTGCGGCAAGCATTTTCCGGCGAACCGCGGTGAAATGGCCGCCGAATCGTCCCGACCCGGCGGCCATCGGGCATTTCATCAAGGCCTGTTGTGCTCCTCGGAAATGTCCTTGTTGGTGTAGTCGGGCATCATCGCGGTCGAGATGATGCTGACGACGGCGCAGAATGCAATGTAACCCGCGATCGCGTAGCCGGATCCGGTCGCCGCGAGCAGCGCTGTAGCGATCAGCGGCGCTGGGCCGCCCGCGATGACCGAGGCGAGCTGGTAGCCGATCGAGCAGCCGCTGTAGCGCAGCCGCGGGGTGAAGCATTCGGCAATCAACGCCGCCTGCGGGCCATACATCAAGTCATGCGGGACAAATGAGAGCATGATCGCGATGAAAACCAGCACGGGCATTGCCGTGTTCATCATGGCGAAATAGGCAAAGCCGAACAGTCCGGTCAGGACCGAACCGATCAAGTACATGCGCTTGCGCCCGATCCGATCCGACAAGTATCCGGCGAACGGAACCGTGAAGAGCGACAGGACGCCGGCCAAAATCAGACAGATGAGCAGGAAGTCGCGATCCTGATGGATGACCTGGGTGCCGTAGGCGAAGACGAAGGCCAGGTAGATGTAAGCCGGCGCCTGCTCGGCCATCCGCGCCAGCGCCGACAGGATGATCGACCGCGGCTGCTGCTTGATCACCTCGATGACCGGGACCCGCGCGACGCGGTTTTCGGCCACGATGCGCCGGAATGTCGGCGTCTCCATGATGCCGAGCCGGATGTAGAGCCCGATGGCGATCATCACGATCGAGAGCAGGAACGGGATACGCCAACCCCAGACCAGGAACTGGTCGCCGGAAACGCGGCTGAACACGAGCACCGCGATGTTGGCCAACAGCAGCCCGGCCGGAGCACCGAACTGCGGCCAGGAGGCGATGAAGCCGCGATGCTGGTTGGTCCGCGCCCACTCCATCGACAGCAGCACCGAGCCGCCCCACTCGCCGCCGACGCCGACGCCCTGGATGAAGCGGATGATGGTCAGGATGACAGCACCCCAGATACCGATCTGACTATAGGTGGGGACAAGGCCGACCGCCGCCGTGGCAATCCCGGTCAATAGCAATGTGGCGATCAGCGCGCCCTTGCGGCCGAGGCGGTCGCCGTAGTGGCCAAAGATCGCGGCGCCGATCGGCCGGGCGATGAAACCCACGGTGTAGACGGCGAACGCTTCCAGCACCCCAACCAGCGGATCGGACTTGGGAAAGAACAGCTTGCCGAAGACAAGGCCGGTGACCGTGCTGTAGAGCAGGAAATCGTACCATTCGATGCAGGTGCCCACCGTGCTCGCGATCATTGCGCGGCGCAGTTGCGACTGATGTTCGGCTTCCGGCAATGGGCCGGCCGTGATGTCCAATGCTGTCATTCTGACCCTCCTGGGCCCGCATCGATCGGGCGCCGTCTGGAATTCGTTTCGCTCACCGTCCACGGCCGTGGAGGTGATTCCCCAGTCAGTTTTTTGTTTGGTTGGGACGACGCCGTCATTGCGCGCACGTCGTGCCCATGCCGGCTGCGGGAAAAGCCAGTTCTCGATAGCGAACGGCACCAACCGTTCGCCATTGCGGGAGTGGACATCCCTAATGACACGGTCTTCCGAAGCAAAAATCTAGTTACCCGATCGGCAGGGTAAATTCTACCTTGGTCTGCGAAATCCTGCTGTCGAGCTTCGTCGATCGCATCAAAGCAGTGGATTGTTGCTGTGCATCATGGCCGCCTTGGATCAAAGGGCCTTCAATTGAGACTTGGCGGCTTGATCACCTGCAGCAAGGCGCCGTGCCTCTCGGGCGAGAATATGGCCGGCGTCAAGAGACCTGATCGGTGTGGCAAGATCGCGTGGAATATCTCCGGCGAGCTGCAGCATCAGATACCGGCCGCAGCACACTCGCAGGAACGAGGAAAAGTTCTCCACACTTCCTTGATCCTCTAATAGTTCGTCGTGCAGGCGGTCCAGGAGCTGAGACAGCGTCATGCCATCGCGCGCTGCGATCTCCTTCAGAATTCGCCAGTACAAATTCTCCAGGCGAACGCTGGTGGAGAAGCCGCGCATGCGCACGGATTTCAAATGAGTCTCCCAGAGCTCCGGATCCGCGTTGACAAAAAGCCTGCACATCGGACGACCTCCTGAGACTTCGGCAACTCGGCCGGCGGTCAGCTTATCATTCCGCTCGGCGATTGCACGCAAAGGACCGTCTTTGCAGCGCGTCGCAGGGCGGAACGCTATGCAGCGCGGCGCTGGCTGGAATGGCTGATCGTCGTCCCCAACACAGCAAGGAATTGCGCCAGCCAGGCCGGATGAGCCGGCCAGGCCGGCGCGCTGACCAGATTGCGATCGGTCACGGCGCCGTCGATCGGGACGTCGGCGTAAATGCCGCCGGCCAGCTCGACTTCGACGCGACAAGCCGGATAGGCCGAGCAGGTGCGTCCCTTCAAGACGCCTGCCCCGGCAAGAAGCTGCGCGGCGTGGCAGATGGCGGCTACGGGCTTTTCAGCAGCGAAGAAATGCCTGACGATCTCGATCACCCGCGCATCGGTGCGGAGATATTCGGGCGCGCGGCCGCCCGGGATAACAAGTGCGTCGTAACTTGAAGGATCGATCTCCGCAAACGTCGCATTCAGCGCGAAATTGTGTCCGCGCTTTTCGGAGTAGGTCTGTTGCCCCTCGAAATCGTGGATCGATGTTGCGATGGTGTCACCTGCGGCCTTGCCGGGACAGGCGGCATGAACCGTATAGCCGACGGCGAGCAGCGTCTGAAACGGAACCATCGTCTCATAGTCCTCGCCAAAATCACCAACGATCATCAGAATGCGATGTCCGCTCATGCATCATCCTCCCTCATGTGTGGCGCCGAGCCCATTTTCAGGCCCGGTGGAAGGATAGAGCAGGGCGGCAAAGTCCGGGTGTTAACCCGTTAACGCAGAGATCGCGACTCGCAGCATCCTGGTTTGCTATTTTGCGCGCGCGGCACGCTCTTTCTCAACGCGCTCCGTGACGTCGCGCGCCATCGCAACGGAGCCCATCACTTCGCCTCCCGCGCCGCTTTTCACGAGCGCAAAGGTGAGCTCGACGTAGAGCTTGCGTCCGCTTTTGTGTTGCGCACGCGTGAGCGTCGGACGGCCCTGGAGCTTCAAGGCACCGCTGGTCATCGCCGCATCGAATCCTCGCCAATGCGCAGCGCGCAGATGCTCGGGAATGATGAGATCAAGGTTCGCGCCAATGGCTTCCTGCGGCGAGTAGCCGAACAGCTCGGTTGAAGCCTGGTTCCAACGCGTTATCGTTCCCGAACGATCCGCAAAGATGACGGCATCTGCGACTTGATCGAGAATCATCTCGGCCAGTTCGGGTCGATCTTTCATGGAAGCACCTCCGGAGTGAGCTTAAGGCAACCTCTGCACCAGAAGATAGTCGGCTGCCTGCCGGCCCGCGACCCTGCCGAGCACGAGCGCGCGCAGCATCGACACGGCGTTCGGCGCGGTGCCGTAGAAGTGGCCGGTGGTTTCTCCCGCCGCGTAAAGCCCCGGAATCGGCCCGCCGTCGCCCAGCACCTCGGCCTTCGCATTGGTGGCGAGGCCACCGAACGTATACGCGATGGCGCCGATCAGGGGATAGGCGAGATACGGCGGCTGGTCGAGCGGCCTCGCCCAGTTCGATTTCGGTGGCACCAGTGTCACTGACGCAGCGAGCCCATCGCGACGCGTCGCGTCGAAGCGCGATACGTCGCCGCGAGCAGCAGCATTGAAGGCATCGACCGTCTGCCGCAAGGCATCGGGTGGAACGTCAATCCGGGCGGCAAGCTCTTCCACTGTGTCGGATTGGAAAGGCGCGACCTCAGAGCGGACGGCGCGCTGGTAATCGACGATCTCCCACAGACGACTGTCGAGGATGGCGTAGGCGATGCTGTTCGGGCGCGAAAAATGGATGTCGCGCGCGAAACCCTCCCAGGTTTCGTGCACGAGGCCACCGCCTTCATCGAAGAAACGGTGTCCGGTTTGATCGACGACGATGCCGTAGGGGTAGACCAGCACGACGGGCGCGGGATGGTGGCTGCGCGGATCAACCGGCTCGATGTGCATTCCGTCCCAATCGCCGGAGGTGCGCGCGCCCTGCTCCTTCGCCATGCGGATCCCGTCGCCGGTATCAAAGCGCGTCCCAGGCGAAATCAGCTTGAACGTACGGGCGCGCGGTCCAAATTGTGCTTCCGTCATCGCAGCGTCGCCCTGGAATCCACCAGTTGCGAGCACGACGGCGTCGGCTTCAAACGTTGAAACGGCGCAGCCCGCGGATTGAACCTCAATTCCGCTGATCCGGCCCCCGCTCACGATCAACCGCGTCGCGGCACTCTCAAAGTGGATCGCGACGTTGGCCATCTTCGCGGCCCGCCCGAGCCGTTCGACGATGGCAAGTCCGCCGCCGACCGGCTGGATGCGCGGCGGGCCGACGCTCAGATAGTAGGTCGGAATGGTGAAGGCGATGCCATGACCTTGCAGCCACGCCATCGTTGATGCCGCACGCTCTGCAAGGGTACGAAAATAATCCGCATCACCCCGGTCGCCGATCGCCTCGCGCATATCCGCCTCGAAACCAGGCGCGATGCGGTCGGGCGCCGCCATGCGCATATAGGAGGGGCTGAAACGGGTGTTGCCGCCGGCCTCCTCTTCGCGCGCTTTCTCAAGGATGGTGATGTCGATCGCCGCGTTGCGGCGCTTTGCCTCTTCGGCGGCCGCAACCGCCGCTGCCAGCCCCGCGGCCCCGTGCCCTGCGACGACAAGTTTGAGTCTCTTCGCGGCCATTGGTGCTAGGCCGCCAGCACGCTTTGAATTTGGTGACGGATCGCCTCCTTCTCGACCAGCGGCGTTGCGGCCGAAAGCGGCAGATCGATCGCGATCGTGGCGGGACGCTTCAACACGACGATGCGGTCGCCGATCTCCAGCGCCTCGTTGATCGAATGGGTGATGAAGACGGCGGTCTTGCCGCTTTCCCGGACCAGCCTCACGAACTCGGCGCGCAGGGTCCGCCCGGTCACCTCATCGAGCGCCGAGAATGGTTCGTCGCACAGGAAAATGCCAGCGTCGGTTGCAAAAGCGCGCGCAATCGAGACACGCTGGCGCATGCCGCCGGAAAGCGCATGCGGATAATCATGCTCATGGCCGCGCAGGCCAAGCGTGCCGAGCCAGCGCAGTGCGGTCTCCCGCCGCTTCAGTATAGGCACGTCGAGCATCTCCAGACCAAGCTCGACGTTCTGCACGGCCGTCCGCCACGGCAGCAGCCGATCGCCCTGAAACACGATCGCCATCTTGCCACGGAAGGAATCGAACTCCCGGAACGGATTGCGGCCACAGACCATTACATCGCCGGCTGTCGGCTCGGTCAGGCCCGCGATCATGTTGAAGATCGTCGATTTGCCGCAGCCGGTCTTGCCGAGCAGCGCCAGCAATTGCCCCTGCCCGACCTGAAGATCGAGCCGATCGACCGCGACATAGGCGGATGTTGCGCCGATCTTGCCGAACGATTTCGAGACGCTCTTGAGGTTGATGATGGGAGGCGTCGAGGTCACAGCGTGCGCTCCGACGCCGCGCGGTATCGAAGCGCGATACTCTCCACGAAAGTCAGCACGGCCTGCGCGATCAGCACGAAGAACACGAGCTGCAGCGTCCAGGCGAGCGCGCCGGCCATATCGAACACCTGTTGCTGCTGCAGCAATTCGTAGCCCACGCCGCCTGTTGCCCCGACCAGCTCGGCTACGACCACCACACGCGACGCGTTGCCGAGATTGACCTTCCAGGCGGTGAGAATGTCGGGAAGGATGGCGGGAATGATCATGACGCGGAACAGCTTGGCCCGCGTGGGGCGAAAGCTCATGACCATTTCCATGAGGTCACGCGACATCGCCTGCAGCGCGCCCAACACCTGGAAGGTGAAGGCGGGCAGCGTCGTCATCACCATGATGAAGAAGATGCGCGGCTCGATGCCGTGGAACCAGATGATCGCGAACACCACCCAGGACAAGGCCGGAATCCCCTGGAACAGCGTCAGGATCGGCGCAAGGAAGTCGTTGATGGCGCGCGAGCGAACCATCAGAACCGCGAGTGCGGCCCCGATCAGGAAGGCGCCGGCGAGCCCTGCCAGGATGCGGCCGACGGTGGCGAGCACATCCGCGAACTGGCTCCAGCTCGTGAGAATGTCGATACAGCGCTTGAAGACATCGATGAGCGAGGGAAACAGAAACGGCGGAAAGAAGGTCGAGGCAATCTGCCAGAGCCCGGCCACGACGACAAAGGGCAGAACATAAGAGAGTCCGCGACGGCCGATCGCCGCGCTCCAGCCTGTTGGCGTCGTGGCCTCCGGCATCGTCATTGCATCGGCCCGTCGTAGATCGTCGCAGTGGAAGGATCGGACGGCAGGAAACCGATCGACTTGCCGGCGTCATAGACCGACTTGATTTCCTTTTTGATTTCCACGGCAGCGCGGATGTTCATGCCAAGCCGGTCATTGGCGCGAATGAGATCGGCGATCGCCTTGCGGTCATCGTCCGTTCCCTTCGGCAGGATCAGCCTGGCGGCCTCATCGGGATGCGCCGTCGCCCACGCACCGGCTTCCTTGTAGGCAGCATAAAGCTTCGGAATGAGGGCCTTGTTTTTCTCGGCCCAATCGGTGTGGGCGGCAACGCCGAGATAGGGGATGTTTTTGGAGCCCGTCGCCTTTTGCCAGCTTTCGGCAATCTTCAGATCGATGGTCCTGATATCCGGCTTCTTGGCGCGCAGCGTCGTGTAGGCCGGCTCCCAGAGCTGCACGGCGGTGGCACGGTCGGCCAGCGCATAACCGACAAGGCCGGGTGTCGCCGTGTTCACGACGGAGAATTTTTTGGGATCGGCGCCGAGCTGCCGCGCGAACCAGTCGAACATCACGGTAATTGGTGGTGCCTTTGGCCGCCGCCAGGTCCTTGCCTTCAAGGTCCTTCAGCGTCTGGATCTCGGGCCGCGAGGTGACGACCGTTCCCCAGAAATCAAAGAGGTTGAAGAGATAGGTGACCTTGACGCCGCGCAAGTCGGCGAGGCCGACGGTGAGCAGCGAGGCACTGCCGCCGAGCTCGAATTCACCGGAGTTGAATTGTGCGGTGTATGCGTCCGGCGGCCGTTCTTCGAACGAGATCGACAGTCCATTCTTCTCGTCGAGCTTTTGTGCCTTGATGATCGGCGGCAGGAACGCGCCGAGCGAGGGCGGACCGAAAATGACGATTGAGAGTTTCGAGAGCTCTTCTGCCGAAACGGGCGACGCCATCGCGGCTGCCATCAGCAGGCCCAGTGTGATTCCAACATGTTTCCTCACCGTCTGCTCCCTTCCCTGTTACCCGGCCGCGCCGCTGATCGGCTGCTCAAATTCCTTTCGCAGCGCCGCGAAAAAGCGTCCGATCAGGTGCTTCGACACGCTGCCGAGGACGCGCTGTCCGACGCCGGCGACAAGACCTCCGATCTCGCCCGTTCCCTTGTAGATCAGCCGCGAGCCGTTCTCGCCGTCCGGCTCGATCTCGAAGCGCGCCGAGCCGTTGCCATGGCCGAGCGTGCCGGCCCCGGACACCTTGATGCTGCAACTGCGCGGCGGCGCCTTGTCCGACAGCGCGATCTCGCCTTCGAACGAGCCCCCAACGGCCGCGACCTTGAGCTGCATGTCGACCTTGTACGCATCCGGTCCGATCCCGGTCATGCTCTTGCAGCCGGGCACACAGCGCGTCAGCACCTTCGGGTCGTTCAGCGCGGCCCACAGCGCCTCGACGGACGCGGGCATCGCTTCATTGCCTCCGATATCAAGCTTCACGGCAAGACCTCACAAGGCGAACAATGTCTGCGCCGCGCCGCCATAGATGCCGGCGCGCTCGGCGTCCGTGAAGCGCGTCTCCTGCACGATCTTGAGCGGCGCCAGATCGCCGATCGGGAACGGCATGTCGGACCCCATCATGATGCGGGCCGGACCCACGATATCGGCGAGGTAGCGCAGCGCGCGGGAATCCTGCACGATCGTGTCGTAATACATCGCCGCCAGCGCGGCATCGGGATCACCGAGCTTGTCCTTGTCGAGCGAATAGTTCCTGCGCAGACGTCCGATCACGTAAGGCAGCGCGGCGCCACCGATGCCCGCAACGATCCTGACGTTGCCAAAGCGCGCGATATGGCCGGCGTAGATCAGGCGCGACATCGCGATCAGCGTATCGGTGATGCGTCCGACGGCGTTCGCCATGCCATAATCGTGGACCCGATCATCGCCGCTTTCAAAGACCGGGTGGATGAAGATGATCGATCCGAGGCTGTTGGCTGCTTCCCAGAACGGCAGGAGCGACGGATCGTCCAGCACACCACCGCGGCCCTTGGGCTGCGTGCCGATCATGGCGCCCTTGAAACCCTGACTGTGGGCTTCCTTCAGTACCTCGGCGCCGCGCGCGCCGTCCTGCAGCGGCACGGTCGCGAGCGGAATGAACCGCGGTTGCTCCTTGGCGATCTTGGCGAGATGGGTGTTGATGAGACGCGACCAGCGGAGTCCTTCTTCAGCGGGGATCTCGTAGCCAAACATGTCGAGCCAGCCGCCCACGATCTGGCGATCAATCTTGTTGCTGTCGAGCCAGGCAAGCCGGCCTGCGATATCGCTCAGCGGCCTGGAGACCGGCCGCGTCGGCTTGTTCCCGGCAAAGGCAAAGCCGAGGCTCCCGCCCTCCTCGATCAGCCTGATCGAGGGAAACTTCGCCTGCTCCGCCCTGATCGCGTCGAGCAGCGCGGGCGGCACAAGATGGGCATGACAATCGATAATCATCGAGGCGCGTTTTCCTTGTTCGTTGCGGCCGCGATCGCGTCGCTGATGGCCGATATTCGGATCGGAAGTTTCGAGAACGAGATGCCGAGCGGCGCGACGGCATCATTGATGGCGCTGGAAATCGCAGCCGGCGAGCCGAGATAGCCGCTCTCTCCCGATCCCTTCTGGCCGAACACGGTGAACGGCGATGGCGTGCAATGATGCACGATCTCGACATGCGGCACTTCATGCGACGAGGGCAACAGATAATCCATGAAGCTCTGCGTCACGAGCTGACCTTCGCCGTCATAGACGAACTCTTCCATGAGCGAGGCGCCGATGCCGTGAGCGATGCCCCCAAGCGTCATGCCCTTGACGATGCGCGGATTGATCACGGTGCCGCAGTCGTGCCCGATGACATAGCGCCTGATCTCCGGCTTGCCGATTTCGGGGTCGAAGGCGATCAGCACGAGGTGGAACTCAAAGGAGTGACACGGATACATCTGCACCCGGCCACCTTCGGGAAGCTTGGTGCCGGTCGGCACCTGCATCACATGCGTGACTTCCAGGCCCGGCTCCATGCCCTCGGGCAGCAGATGAAAATTGCGGTGAGCGATGGTGACGTGCTCGGCCCATGATAGCTTCTTGTTCAGCGCCGCGTTCGAAACTGTGCCGCCTTCGTAAGTGACGTCCTTCTCGGCGCAGCCAAATTGATGCGCGGCGATGCGGATGATCTTGGCTTTCAGCTTTTGCGCCGCATGAAATGCCGCGCCGCCAAGCATGATCGCCATGCGGCTGCCGACCGGCGAGTTCGACGGCAGGCTCGACAGCGTGTCGGGGCGCACGATGCGGATCAGGTCGGGATCGATCTGGAGCACCTCGCCGATCACGGTCGCCGCCAGCGTCTCGTGGCCCTGCCCCGACGAGGTCGTGTGAATGGTCGCGGTGACGAAGCCGAGGCCGTCGACATTGATGCGGCAGGATTCCATCCAGGTCGAGGTGGTGTTCTTCTCGTTAAGCAGCGGCTCAAAGGCCGAGTTTCCGCCGGAGGGCTCGAGGCAAGCGGCAATGCCGATGCCGGCACAGAAGCCGGAGGCGCGCAGCGCGTCGCGTTCGTGCTTCAAGGCTTCGTAGTCGGCGTGTGCCAACACCTTGGCGACAACGGTGTGATAATCGCCGCTGTCGTAGCGCGTGCCGCTCGGAATGAGATAGGGAAATTCTTCGCTACGGATGAAATTGCGCCGGCGCACCTCGATGCGGTCCAGGCCCAACGTCGCGGCCACCTTGTCGATCGCCGTCTCGATCGCATAGTTGGTCGGCGCCTGTCCGAAACCGCGCACGGCTTCCTGTGCCGCCTTGTTCGAGGTCACCGCGACCGCGCGATACTGCACGCTCTCGATTCTGTAAGGACCGACGATGGCGCCGATCGGCTTGCCGAGCTGAAACGGCGAGCGGCCGGCATAGGCGCCGACATTGTCCAGCGCGCGCATCTTCATCGACTTGACGAGGCCGTCGTCGTTGAAGGCGACCTCGACATCGAAGATTCGGTCGGGGCCATGCGCGTCGCCTGCACGCATATTGTCGAGCCGATCCTCGATCAGCCGCACCGGCCGCCCCAGAATGCGCGCCAGATGACCCACGATGACGGTCTGCTTGATGCCGCGCTTGACGCCATAGCTGCCGCCGACGTCGACATCCTGATGCACCCGGACATTGTTGAGCGGGATGCGGAGCGACCGCGCTGTCCGGTCGGAATATTTCGGCATCTGGATCGAGGCCCAAACATCAAGGATCTCGCGCCAGGGGTCCCATCTGGCGGCAACGCCAAAAGTTTCGATCGGCACGGTCGAGCTGCGGCCCCAGACCACGCGGAACGACAGATGCCGCGGGCTTTCGGCAAAGTGCTTCTCGACCTCGCCCCAGACGAAGGTCTTGTCGAGCAGCACGTTAGAGCCATGCTCAGGGTGCACCGGCGGGCTCGAGGAACCGAACGCCGCTTCGGAATCGATCACGTAAGGAAGCGGCTCATATTCGACCCTCACTTTTTCGGTGGCGTCCTCGGCCTGCGCACGGCTTTCGGCGACCACGGCCACGACCCATTCGCCGGCATAGCGCACCCGGGAGACCGCCAGCGGGAAGCGCCGCACGCTCGGCGTGTCAAGGCCATTCATCAACGGATCGACCGCCTTGGCCAATTCCTCGCCGGTCAGCACGTAGTGCACGCCGGGCATCTTCATCGCCTCAGTCGTATCGATCGAGACGATGCGCGCCGCCGGATGCTGCGAGGGCAACAGCGCGACATGCAGCAAGCCTTCCAGCGCGACGTCGGCGACGTAACGCCCCTGACCGGCGACGAAGCGGCGATCCTCGCGCACCCTGCGATTGGATGAGACAAACTTCAGCGGAGGCACGTTGCTCACGGACGGCCTCCACGCGGAACGTTCGTCTTTCGCAGCCGATCGGCGGCGTGCTCGATCGCTTCGACGATCTGCCCGTAACCGGTGCAGCGGCAGATATTCCCGGAGATCGCCTCCAAAATATCCGCGCGCGTCGGCGCATCGTTGCGTTCGAGCAGCGCGTGCGCGGCGAGGATCATTCCGGACGTGCAATAGCCGCACTGCAGGCCATGGGTCTCGCAGAACGCATCCTGCACGATGCTCAATTCACCCGGAGCGGGCGCCAGCCCCTCGATGGTGGTGATGTCATAGCCGTCGGCCTGGACCGCGAACATCAGACAGGATCGCGAAGGCTCCCCGTCGATCAGCACGGTGCAGGCGCCACAGACGCCGTGCTCGCATCCGGCATGGCTGCCGACCAGGAGAAAGTCTTCGCGCAGCGTGTCGAGCAGCGTCTTGCGCGGCTCGACATCGGCCTCGCGCTCTCGTCCGTTGATGGTGAGCCTGACCTTCATGGCGAGGCTCCATTTGCGGACACCGCCTCAGTGAACGCATCCTCCAGCGCACGAATGCCGAGGGTCGCGGCGACGCGGCGGCGATAATCCGCGCTCGCATGCAGATCGGAGTTCGCTTCGAGATTCCCGGTCGCGGCACGCACGACATCCGCGATCTTCTTTCGCGCCGGTATGTCGCCGATCAGCGGCGCGACATCGATCCGGATCGCGCGATCGCCGACGCCGCCCAAGCCGAGTGTCGCCGCGATACAACGTCCCGATTCATCCAGCGCAACCTGCGCCGCTGCGGCCACAAAGGCGAAGTCCGACTGGCGAGCGCTGACTTCGTGGAAGCCGGTGCCGACCCGCGGATGCGTCCAGACCGGAAAGCGCACCGCGCAGACGCAATCGCCTGGCATCACCGAAGTCAGCATCGGGCCGATGAAGAAGTCGTCGGCCGGCATCCGCGTGCGGTCGGGCGGATTGGCGATCTCGATCTCGGCGCCGAGTGTGACCGCCACCAGCGGTATCTCGGCGGACGGATCGGCATTGGCAATCGAACCACCGACCGTGCCACGGTTGCGGGTCGGGGGATGGCCGACCCAGGGAAGCGCCTTCGCAAGCAGCGGCAGCGATCGGCGGACGATCTCGCTGCGCTCGACCTCGACCTGCCGCGTCACCGCGCCGATGACGATTGCACCCTCGTCCGCGCGGATGCCGTGCAGCTCCTGCAGCCGCAGGATGTCGACGAGCTTTGCCGGGCGCGCCAGCCGCATCGCCAGCATCGGAATCAGCGTCTGGCCGCCGGCGATGATGCGCGCGTCCTCGTCGGACGCCAGAATCTCGCAAGCCTCGCCAAGCGAATCCGGCCTGACATAATCGAAGGGCGCAGGTTTCATTGTTGTCTTTTCGGCGCGGCGACGACTGCGCGCGAGACACCTTCGATCGCCGTTTTCTCCCTGCTGGCAGCATAAAGGGCAAAGACGAACCAATGTCAAACTTACAATAGGTCAATTTGACACCTTCGTCCGAATGCATCGATTTTTTGCCACTATTTGATCATCGAGCGGCTTCAAACGTCGAGCTCTGGCCCGCTTTGGCTCGATGTGCCTCTCCACAATTGCATCAATTCAAAAATTGTACTATTTCAAGATCACGCATCAGCTTGGCCTGCCTCCAATGTCGCAAACGTCCATGTCCAGCGAATGGATCCCCGTCCTCGGCAAATCCGACGGACCGCGTTACCTCGCGCTCGTCCAGTCGCTTGAGAACGACGTCCAAGCTGGGATCCTCAAGCCGGGCACGCGCCTGCTGCCCCAGCGCGATATGGCGAACCAGCTCGGTTTAAGTGTTGGTACCGTGTCGCGCGCCTATGCGGAGGCGGAGGCGCGCGGGCTGATTTCGGGCGAAGTCGGCCGCGGCACCTTCGTGCAGCGCCGTCGGCTGCCGGCGAGCGCAAAGGGCGCCGCGCAGGACACCATCAATCTCGCGCTGAATGCGCCGCCGTCGACCGGCGAGGATGAGTTGATCGCTTCGGTGTTGTCGGAGATCCTCGCCGACGGCGCACTCACACCCCTGCTCGGCTATCTGCCGCATCAGGGGCTCGCCGCGCATCGCGAGATCATGGCGGCGTGGCTCACGGCACTCGGCATCAGGGCCGACGTCGACAACCTCTTCATCACCCATGGCGGCCAGCACGCACTTTCGATCGCGCTCAACATGGTGGCGGCGCCGAACGACACGGTGCTGACCGAGCGCTTCACCTATTCCGGCATGATCGCGCTGTCGGCGCAAAACGGATACCGGCTGCACGGCGTTGACGGCGACGACGAGGGCCTGTTGCCCGACGCGCTCGATCGCGCGTTCACCGAGACCGGTGCGCGCGTCGTGTTCGCAACCCCAAGCCTGCAGACGCCGATCGGAACCACCATGACGCCGGCGCGGCGGCGGCAGATCGCCGATGTCGTCGAGAAGCACAACGCCTATGTCCTGGAAGACGATGTCTACGCCTTCCTGTTTGCTTCGCCTCCGACGCCGATTTCGGCGTTGATCGCGAGCCGCAGCTTCTATGTGACGAGCTTTGCCAAATGCCTCGCGCCTGGCTTACGGATCGCGACGATGATCGTGCCCGAGCGATTCCGTGACCGCTGCATCAATGCGGTGCGCGCCACCGGCTGGATGGCCTCACCCATCATGGCCGAAGTGGTGGCGCGCCTCATTCACAGCGGCGACCTGTCGCGGCAGGTGCATGCCAAGCGGGCGGCGGCGGCGCGGCGCAATGAAATCGCCGACCGCCTGCTCGGGCGTTGGCTCGCGCCGATAGCCGGAACGCCTCCCTTCCATCGCTGGCTGCCGATACCGCCCGGCCGCACGCTGATCGCGCTGGTGACGCAGGCTGCCCAAGCGGGCATCACCATCGCGCCGCCGGGAGCCCTGCAGCAGGTCGATCGCGGCACGCTCGGCATCCGGCTCTGCGTCGGATACCCGGCAAGCGAGGCGCTTCTGGAAAAGGCGCTATCCGAGCTGCGGCAGATCCTGCAGAGCGCCGAAGCGATTTCGTTCGTGTGAGGTGCGCTCACCGCGCAGCAGGCGCGGTCGATCGTCACCCACCCGCCCCTTGAAAAGCCTCACGGATGCTGGCGAGCAAAGTTTGCACGCGCGCGAGGTTTGACCGCGTCGCCGGAACCAGCGCTTTCAGCCAGAGATCCGGGACATGGAAATCGGGAAGCAGCTCGACGAGTGCTCCGGACTTGAGTTTTCCGGCAGCCGCGGCGCGCGAGACCACCGCGATGCCGTTGCCTGCGCACAGCGTGTCGATCACAAGCGCGCCGTTGTTCGTGACGAGATGAGGTCGGACTGCGACCGTCGTCACGCCATTCCGGCCCGCGAAGGTCCAGGCCGGACCGATCGGCGAAAACACGATGCATTCGTGATGCCCGAGCTCGCGTACATGCCGGGGATGACCACGCCGCGCCAGATAGGATGGCGCAGCGCACAGCACGCGCTCGTAGACATGCAAGGGCTCTTCGAGCACGCCGTCAAAGGACGACGGCATCATGGTGAGAACGATGTCAAATCCCTCCTCGACCGGGTTCACGGTGCGATCGACGAGGACGGCGTCGAGCGTCACCCGCGGATATCGGATCTGAAACGACGACAGCACCTGCGCGAGGTCGATCGCCATCGGCGACGCCGGCGCCTTGATCCGCAAGTGGCCTTCGAGCTCGTTCGGCGATCGCAGGATTCCCGTCGCCATCTCATCGTACTCGCGCACGATCTGGCGGATGACGTCGAGATAGCGCTCGCCGATGTCGGTAAGGTGCAGGCGGCGCGTGCTTCGCCGCAGCAGCGTGGCTCGCAGCGACCATTCCAGCTGGCCGACCCGCTTGGTGACGACGGATGGCGCCACCCCGAGCTGCCGGCTCGCCTCGGAGAAGCTGCCGGCCCGCGCCGTGGCGAGAAACGCCTTCATGTTCAATAGGCTATCTGCCATTTAATCCAATCTGGAAAAGATCGTCGCACAAAATAGCCTATTCTCCCGCATTCTCGAAGGAAATAGGCTTCCTTTCCGCGAAAGACGCCGCCGACCTGCCCGCTTCGCGTGCGCTGCAGACCATCGACGATGCCATTTGCCGACAAGCCGTCACCAAAAAACAAAGACGGCGTCAGGGGAGAAGCGCGCATGTCTGACGTCATCGATGTCACCACCGTGATCGAGAACCAGCGCCGCAACGGCCTGGTGCTGACCGTCGTGATCCTGTCGACGGCGATCATGTTCCTGGACGGCTACGACCTGCAGGCGATGGCCTTCGCCGCCCCCTCGATCGTGCGCGCCTGGGGCATCGACAAGGCCGCGTTGGGGATCGTTTTCAGCGCGGGCATCTTCGGCATCATGGTCGGCGGCCTTGTCTTCGGATCGCTCGGGGATCGCATTGGCCGCCGCCTGTCGATCATGGCGTCGATGGTCCTGTTCGGCGGTTTCACCCTCGCGACCATCTGGGCGCGAGATACCACCTCCCTGATCGTGCTGCGCTTCCTCGCAGGAATCGGCATCGGGGGACTGGCGCCGCTTTGCTACTCGCTCAATCTCGAATACGTGCCGAGCCGTTTTCGTGGCACGGTGGTGGCAATCATCATGGTCGGCTATGTCGCCGGTTCGAGCTTCGGCGGCTTTATCGCTGCCGGGTTGGTCCCGAAGTTCGGCTGGCCGATCGTGTTTGCGGTCGGCGGCGTGCTTCCGCTCGCTGCCATCGTCCTGTGCTACTTCCTGCTTCCGGAATCGATCAAGTTCCTGGTGGTCCGGAACGGCCGGCCCGCGGAAGTCGCGCGCATCCTGAACCGGATCGAACCTCGCCTCGATGCCCGCGCAAGCATGCGCTTCATCATGTCGGATGAACCGGTGCCGGCCGGCGCCGACACGGGCGTATTGTCGAGGATCGCGGCCCTGTTCGAAGCACGGCTCGCCATCGTCACGCCGTTTCTCTGGCTCGCCTATATCGCAAGCTCCATCACGTTGTTCTTCCTCAGTAGCTGGACTCCCCTCCTCGCGGAGGCCTCGGGCCGAACGCCCGCCCAGGCTGCCATGGGCCTGACCGTGTTCAGCCTGGGAGGCGCGGTCGGCGTGCTGATGGCTGGCCGCGTGCTGGACCGTCTTGGCGTGCTCGCCATTGCGGTTGTGCCACTGATTGCCTCTCCGCTCGTCGCTTCGCTCGGCTTTGCCGGCTTCAATGGTGGCACCTTCCTGGTGGCGATGCTCTGCGTCGGCTTCTTTGTCGTCGGCGGCCATCAGGGCCTGAACAGCGCCGTCGGCCAGTTCTATCCCAGCGCCAATCGCGCCACGGCCGTCGGCTGGGCCTTGTCGGTCGCCAAGATCGGCTCGATCAGCGGCCCGCTGATCGCAGGCGTTCTACTCGCGCGGCATCTGCCGGTCTCGAGCCTGTTCCTGCTGGCGGCGGTGCCGCCGCTGGTGGTGGCGGGCTCGGTCCTGGTGCTGGGCCTGTCGCGGCGCAGAGCGACACGCTTGCCCGAAGAACTCGATCAACCCGCAACCGCTTAGCGCGTGAATCCTGGTAGAGTGTGCAGCGGTTTCTCGAAGAGATCAGGCGCAAGGAGAGCAACGGAGTGCCCCCATGAAGATGCCGTTCGCCGGCGCCATCGATTGTGACCTGCATCCAACTGCCCCGACGGTCGCGCAGCTCCTGCCTTACCTCGACGAATACTGGCGCGACCACATCACCAACCGCGCGATCGATCGCATGTCGTTCGCCATGACGAGCTATCCGCCGAATGCGCCGATCTCGACGCGCAAGGATTGGCGCCCCGTGAAGGACGGGCCGGATGACCTCGATCGCTTGCGCGCGCAGTTGCTCGATGCCTTCGGCCTTCGGTTCGGCATCGCCAACGTGCTCCACGGCTCTGTTGCGCTCTTCAATGACGATATGGCAGCGGCGCTCTGCCGTGCCGTCAACGACTGGCTCAAGACCGAATGGCTCGATCGCGAACCGCGGCTGCGCGGCTCGATTCTGGTGACGCCGCAGGACCCGGTGCAGGCCGTCAAGGAGATCGAGCGGCTCGCGCAGGACCGGCGTTTCGTGCAGGTGATGCTGCCGGCGATGGGTGAGCGGCTGCTCGGGCGGCGCGAATTGTTTCCCGTCTACGAGGCCGCCGAGCATTACGGGCTCGTCATCGGCGTGCATGCGGGCTCTACCTATCGCTACGCACCGACCATCGTGGGCTGGCCCTCGTACCAGTTCGAAGACTACGTGGCACAGGCGCAGGCTTTCGCGAACCAGACCATCAGCCTCGTCAGCGAAGGCGTGTTCCGCCGCTTCCCCGCGCTGAAAATGGTCATGCTGGAATCGGGCGTGAGCTGGCTGCCGGTGACAATGTGGCGCACCGACAAGACGTGGCGCGGCGCGCGGACCGAAGTGCCCTGGGTCGATCGCTGGCCGTCGGACATCATCCGCGATCACCTCAGATTTTCCATCGCCCCGTTCGACGCGCCGGACGCCTCCGCCGTGGTGCAGACGCTGGATCACATCGGCACGGACGCAGTGCTGTTGTTCTCGACCGACTATCCGCATTGGCAGTTCGAGAGCGACGAGGTCCTGCCGGATGGGCTGCCTGAATCCGCACTGACGAAGATTCTTATCGAGAATGCGCTGGCGACGTACCCTCGCCTCGCGCAGGCGCCAGCCGATGCGATTTCCCGGACTGCAAAGGAGGCCGTGCGATGAATGCTCCCTTCATCGAACAGAAAGCCACGCAGGCCCTTGCGGTCGTCGATTGCGATATCCATCCCGCCCATCGCACGCCGGATGAATTGTTGCCCTATCTCGAGCCGCGCTGGCGCGAGCATCTGCAAACCCACGGCGTTCATGTGCGGCAGGCGGCTGACCAGCACACAGATGCATCCGCGCATGATGGCGGCCGGCATGCGGGCGGATTCCCGTCCCTCCAGCGGCGGGCCTCCCGGATCCGATCTCGAGCTTTTGCGCAGGCAGCACCTCGATCCGGTCAATGTCGAGTTCGGCCTCCTGATGGCGCTGAGCAAGGGCGGAATGGAGGAGCGCAATCCCGACTTTGCGGCGGCGCTCTCGCGCGCCACCAATGACTGGCAGATCGACCACTGGGTGCGGCAGGAGCCGCGGCTGCGCGCCGGCATCGTCGTGCCGCAGGAATTTCCGGAAACCGCCGTCTCCGAGATCGAGCGTTGTGCGCCTGACCGGCGCTATGTGCAGATCATGCTGTCGACGCGGCCGACCGATCCGCTCGGCAATCGGCGCTATTGGCCGATCTTTGAAGCCGCCGAGCGCGCGGGCCTGCCGATCGGCCTGCATCCGATCGGCTACAATGGCGGCCATCCCTCCACGGGCTCCGGCTGGCCGACCTTCTATTTGCAGGAACACTATGTGTTCGTGGCGTGCATGGAGGCACTTGCCGCCAGCTTGATCATCGAGGGCGTGTTCGAGCGCTTCCCGAACTTGAAGGTCGTGCTGGTTGAGGGCGGCTTTGCCTGGGCCCCCGCGCTTGCATGGCGCATGGACCAGCATTTCGAGAAATTCCGCAAGGAGGTTCCACACCTGAAGCGGCGGCCCTCGGACTATCTGCGCCAGAACATCTGGTGGACGACGCAGCCGATCGAGGAGCCGCCGCAATCGCGGCACATCGTCGAGATCATCGATTGGATCGGCTGGGACCGGTTGCTCTATTCCTCCGATTATCCGCATTGGGATTACGACAATCCGAGCTTCTCGTTCAAATTCCCGATGACGGAGGAGCAGCGCCGCAAGATCTTCAGGGACAATGCCCTGGCATTGTACCGCTTCCAATGAGCCGCCACGTGGTTTGTCCGGCGGCCGAGCTGCCGCCGGGAACGCGCAAGCTCGTCACCATCGGCGGGCGAGAGATCGGCGTCTTCAACGTCGATGGGCGCCTGCATGCGTTTCACAACCGCTGCCCGCATGGGGGAGCGGCGATCTGCTCTGGCCTGATCGTCGGGCTCAGCCAATCGTCGGGTCCCGGCGATTATCGGCTGGAGCGACGCGGCGAATTCTTGCGCTGCCCCTGGCATGGCTGGGAATTCGAGATGGCGACGGGCCAGTCCTGGTGCGATCCGCGCCGCACCCGCCTGCGCAATGTCGAGGTCAAGCGCGAGGCCGGCTCCGATCTCGTCATGGGGCCCTATGTCGCCGAGCGATATCCGGTCGAGGTCGAGGACGCCTATATCGTCGTCGATCTCTGATCACCGCGTGCCGTAGGCGCGGTCGCCGGCATCGCCGAGGCCCGGCAGGATGAAACCTTGCGCATCGAGGCCGTCATCGACGGCCGCGGTCCAGACTGGCACGTCGTCATGCAGGCCCCGCACGCGCTCGAGCCCTTCGGGCGCGGCAATGAGGCAGACGAGACGAATCTCCTTTGCACCGCGCTCCTTCAGCCGGTCGATCGCGGCGACCGCCGTGTTGGCGGTCGCAACCACCGGCGCCACCACGATCGCGAGCCGCTCGGAGAGGTCGGACGGCGATTTGAAGAAATATTCGACGGCCGAAAACGTCTGCGGCTCGCGGTAAAGCCCGATATGCGCGACACGCGCAGTCGGCACCAGATCCATCATGCCGTCGACGAAGGTGACGCCGGCGCGCAGCACCGGCACGAACACGAGCTTCTTGCCGGCGATCTTGGCCGACTGCATCTTGGCCATCGGCGTCTCGATCACGACCTCGGCGAGCGGCAAATCGCGCGTCACCTCGTAGCACAGCAGCATCCCGATCTCCTTCAACAGCTCGCGAAAGGATTTGGTCGAGATCGACTTGTCGCGGATCAGCGTCAGCTTGTGCTGGACCAGCGGATGATCGACGATGGTGACGCCGTCCATGGCGTAAACCTCCTCATGCTCTAAAACACAGTGCCGTCGCTAATAATTCTGACCGGCGGCGAGCCGTCGGCGCGGCGTTCATAGGCGGCCGCGCGGCCCGCAGCCCAGGTGCCGCCTTCGAGCAGGCTTGCAAGCGGCAGCGACGTCGCGTCGCGCTTGAGCCGGGCGCGAATGATGTCGGCGAGCCGATCCAGGAGCGCCACTGTCAGCGCGCGCCACTCCACCACCAGGATGGAATCGACTTCGTGCAAGCGCTCGGCATCCGCAGCATCGCGAAGCGCGAGCACACCGAGATCGACGAACAGGCCGCCATTGCGATACTCGGCAAGGCCGGTGAGGCCGTCGATGTCGGTCACCGTCAGGCCGCCGCGCTGCATCGGCTCGATCAGCGAATAGCTCAGCCATTGCGACAGCTTGTGCAGGGGGACGAGGCCGCTGGTTGCATCGTCTGTCTTGATCGCCGGATGCTTCCAGCAATCGCCGAGTGGAATGTCGGCGAGCGTGAGCCGCGAAGGCCAGATCGCGCCGAGCTGCAGCAGCCCTTCGTGCAATGTGACGGGTGCAGCGATCGCGCCGTTATGTGCGCGCGCAGCGATATGATCGAACAGTCCGCCCGGACGGGGCGTATCGCTGCTTCCAAAAATCTGCCTGCGCCCAGCGACGAGCGCGCCAAGCCGACGCAAGAGATCGGCGCGGCCCTCGAGGCCGACCAGCGGATTTTCGGTGCTGGCCTGAAAGCCGCGCTCAAGTGCGGCGACCGAAAATTGGGCGAGCTTCTCCGCATCCACCCGATACGGATCGCGCGCGTCGCCGGAGAACGCGCCGCTCGCAAACATATCGAGGCTCGCGATCGCGAGACCTTCCGAGCGGCCGATCGCCTTGCCGCTCGCGGAATCACGATAGCGCCAGGGCGCACCTGCGCCGGCATCGAGCAGCACGCTGACGATGGCGAGATCGAATTCCGCGCGCGCCCGCGCGGCGGGATCGGGCCATTTCACGCCATCGGCGATGCGAGCCCAGCGATCCTCGCCGTCAATCGCAAAATGCCGCCATCGTGCGTGGAAGGGAATTTGCAGCGACGGATAGTTCTTGTGAATGGTCGCGAGCACGGCGGCCGCGGCCGCATCCATGCGATTGAGATCGACGCGAAAATGCGTCAGCCCATCGCGCAGGCCGATGTCGAGCATCATGTGAGCGCGCTCGCGCACCGCCTGCGCCGAGAGCAGCGCAAGCGCGTCGCGTTCCGTCGCCGCCACCATCGCCGTCACGTCATCTACAACCAAATGCGGTTACTAACCTCTCCCCTTTGGGGAGAGGTCGGCGCGAAGCGCCGGGTGAGGGGCCGCAGGTCCCACGAGAGAGCGCAACCCCTCACCCGGATCGCATCTTGCGATGCGATCCGACCTCTCCCACAAGGGGAGAGGTGGGCCGAGAGCGCGGTAGCAGATCGATTCAACTCAATACTTCTCCAGCGAACGGCCGACGGTGTCGGTCAGGCCATCGGTCGGCTGCGGCTCGATCGAGAAATAGCCGGCGGCCTTCTTTGCGGCGATCTCGACATGTGCGTCGGCCGGGATCAGGTCGTCCGGGATCGGCACGCGCTCGACGATGTCGATGCCTTGGCCCGTCAGCGCGTCATACTTCATGTCGCTCATCGACAGGAAGCGGTCGATGCGACGCAGCCCGAGCCAGTGGATCACATCCGGCATCAATTGCTGGAAGCGCGCGTCCTGCACGCCGGCGACACATTCGGTGCGCTCGAAATAGGCGGCCGCGGCGTCGCCCTCCTCCTGGCGCTTGCGCGCATTGTAGACCAGGAACTTTGTCACCTCGCCGAGCGCGCGGCCCTCCTTGCGGTTGTAGACGATGAGGCCAAGCCCGCCGGCCTGCGCGCCGGCCGCGCATTCCTCGATGCCGTGGATGAGATACGGTCGGCAGGTGCAGATGTCGGAGCCGAACACATCCGAGCCGTTGCACTCGTCATGCACGCGGCAGGTAATCTTGGTGCGATGATCCGGCAGCTTGGTGACGTCGCCGAAGAGATAGACGGTGGTGCCGCCGATCGGCGGCAGAAACACCTGCATGTCCGGCCGCGTCACAAGCTCCGGGAACATGCCCGCTGTCTGCTCGAACAGCGTGCGGCGCAGGCTCGTCTCGGTCGTGCCGAAACGCGCGGCGACGCCGGGCAAATACCAGACCGGATCGATCGCCACCTTCACCACCGAGAGGCTGCCGTTCTCGTGCACGACATCGCCATCAGGCTTGAGCCGCTTGGCGAGAATGGCGGATCGGATCTCCGGCAGATCGAGCCGCGCGCGCGTCACCGCGATGCTCGGGCGGATGTCGGCGCCCTCCGCAATCTCCTTGCCGAAATTCTCTGCGACCAGATGGCCCCAGGGGTCGAGGGCGACAATGCGGCCCGCTTCGCTCCATTGCGGGAATGGGCCGATGGTCGCGGCCGGAAAGGTGTTGGTGAGATCGGGCCGGCGGAACGGATCGAGCGCGCCTGCGGAGACCGCAAGCGCGCGATAGACCGCATACGAGCCGCCATGACTGCCGATCACGTTGCGATCGGCCGGTCGCGACACCGTGCCGATGATCGGTCCGCGCGCGCGCGCGTCCGGCGCGCCCCACTGGATCGGGAAAGCAGGCTTGCCGCCAGGCTCAGGATGCGAGGTGAGGCGGATATGATCGGTTCGGTTCGAGCGGCTCATCGTGTCAGGGTCTCGAAGTGGTCCCAAAACGGCAACGGCCCGCCGGTCCGACGGGCCTGTTACACTTTCATTAAGGCTGGCGGGACGATCCCGCCTGATTAGGTGCTCATCAATATAGCAAATCGGAGCGATGTTGCGCTGCACTATTTATGACTCTTTCGGCGAATTTCCAGGGCGCGACGGACGCCGGGACTACAGCCGTCTCACGATGGGTGGCCTTTCCGCCTCCTCGCAATGACGAGCATACGCGCCTCCGCGTTCTCGCGGCTCGACACCCGAGTGGTGCATCAACGTCGGCCCTCGAAAATTCAGAGGGCGCAGGGAATGCCGGGTGCAGGCCGCACCCGCGAGCCTTGCGTGCAAAGAAAGTGCACTTACGCACGCAAGCAACAACAGGGCAGCCGAAACAGTCCGGCATTCCCTGCGCAATGGTTTACGGCTTATAACGCGCTCTCCCCGGGGTACCGGGCTTGATAGCCCCCGTCATCCGCGGATTCGTCCCGCGAACTTGACACCAGCGTCGGGGTGCCAGGACCACACGTTTTCGCCGTCCGCTCCAGCCGCGTTCGTCTCGCGCGGCCAAGGCGTCCATCGCATCCCGCACCCCACGTCCGTGACGATCGCGATACGCCCCTGATGGAATCAGGATGTGCGCAGACAATCATATTTTTCTGAAAACCGGAAGCAAAATATTTTTGCGTAAGGGACTGGACAGGCCAAATCAGATTGAACGATCTCGGGAAATTCGACTTTTCGCGCGGGCGATATTGCGACCCCGTGGCATTTGCGGGCGGGTCATCTGGTCACGACCGAGCCGATCGCCTCCTCCTGGGCGAAATCAACCGCAACTGCCGGCATCTTGCCGTGGTCGGGAAGCGCTTAATTGCTTCAAAGGCCGGCCGCCTTCGCGCAAGCTCGCTTCAACCGTGTTTTACCTCGGAGCGCATCGGTGACTCAGACTTCTGCCGCAGCAAGGACGCCGGCCGTTTCAACATTCGCAGAACTCTCCGCGATGCTCGAATCTGCCTACCAGCGCATCGATAGCGAGCGCGAACGGCAGTGCTGGATCCATGTGCGGCCGAAGGAAGAGGTCCTGATACAGCTTCGGTCGCTTTGCCGCGATGCAGCCAGTGGCATCGCCCTTCCGCTGCTCGGCGTGCCATTCAGCGTCAAGGACAATATCGACGTTCAGGGAATGCCGACCACGGCCGCCTGTCCCGAATTCGGCTATGTGCCGCAGCAATCCGCACAATGCGTCGAACGCCTGGTTGCGGCAGGAGCGGTCTGTCTCGGCAAGGTGAATCTCGACCAGTTCGCCACCGGCCTTTCCGGCGTCCGCTCCCCTTACGGTGCTTGCGCGAGCGTCGCGGACGCGCGCTATATCTCGGGAGGTTCAAGCTCGGGCTCCGCGGTCACGGTCGCCGCCGGGCACGTTGCATTCTCGCTTGGAACGGATACGGGCGGCTCGGGACGTATCCCAGCCGGCTTCAACGGCATCATCGGCATCAAGCCGACCCTTGGCAGGGTGTCATCGCGCGGCCTGGTGCCGAATTGCCCCACGCTCGACTGCGTGTCGATCTTTTGCAATTCGATTGCCGACGGCAGGCAAATCCTCGCAATCATCGAAGGATACGATGAGACGGATCCTTACAGCCGGCCACAGCCGACGGAGGCAGCACCGCTGCCGAAGCGATTCTGTTTCGGCCGCCTGTCGCGAGCTGAGCTGAAATCCTTCGGGGTGGGCGAATGCGACGATCTGTACGAGAAGGCTTGCGAGCGGCTCGCCCGGCTCGGCGGGAAAGCCTGCGAAATCGACTTCACCCCGTTCGCGGAAGCGGGCGAAATGCTGTTTTCCGGACCATGGATCGCCGAACGATACTCGGCCGTCAGCAAGCTGATCGATATCGACAAGGGCGGCTTGCTGGATGTCACCCGAGACGTGCTGGTGTCGGCCGAGCGCTTTACTGCCAATGATGCGTTCGCCGCCCAACATCGACTGCTGCGTCTGCGCCGGCAGGTGCAATCACAGTTCGCAACAATGGACATCCTGGCGGTCCCGACCGCTCCGCGTCCGTTCACTTTTTCAGAGATGGCGGAGAACCCGATCGTCCTGAACAACCAGCTCGGCTACTACTCCTATTTCGCCAACCTGCTCGACCTCTGTGGGCTGGCCATCCCGAACGGAACGCTCGCCAATGGCATGCCAATGGGCATCACGTTGCTGGCAGCGGCCTGGCACGACATGGCCCTTCTGGATTTCGCGGAGCGCCTGTTACCGGATCAGCGCGGCGCCATGTTCGGCCTGAAGGCTTACGCCACAACGTCCCGCGAGGCGAGCGCCGCGCATTGAAATCGTCCCGACTATACGATTTCCAGATCCAGCGCGCGCAAGTTGGAGATCGAGATCAGGCCGCGGTCGTATCGTATGATGCCTCTCTCCTGCATGCGCGAGAGCTGCACGGTAACCCATTGGCGGGTGGCGCCGATCAGATTGGCGAGGTCGCCATGAGTGAAAGGTATGCCGATCACGATTTCGCGCCCCTCTTTCGAACCGTAGATGTTGGACAGCAAGATGAGAAGGCGCTGCAATCGCTCCGTGACCGAACGCGTGCCCAGCATCTGAGCCATCGCCGAATAGCAGCGCGCCTTGAACGCAAGCGCGTCGAGCAGGGCGACGGCTATGGTCGGCGAGGCCAGGGCCAGGCTTCGGAGCGCCGGTCCGGGCAAAAAAATCAGCGCACTGCGCTCGACAGCCACCGAAGACCACATGTGCGGACCCGATCCGAACAGGTCCGGACCCCCGACAAAGTTTCCAGCGAACCAGTAGGCGAGCGTCACTTCCCGTCCCGAGGGCGCGGCGTAGTAGCTGCGGATGCGCCCCGATTCGATCAGGTAGATGCCGGCCTGCGGGTCGCCCTGCTGCCATACATGCTCGCCGACTTGCGGCGTTTCCGCCCGCCCGATCGCGACAACGCGGGCGCGGTCGGATTCGCTGAGCTGATCGAGCAAGCCCGGCAGCGGCCGAACCAGGGTGTCGGATTCCGCCAGCATCACACCCGCCGCGGGGTTCGGATTTGGGACCGCCATCTGCCTTTCTCCCTGATGGGATAAGGCAGTTCATTCAAAAGTCGTGCCAGCATGACGTAACCGACGAGCCCAACGCATGATCCGGAAAAGTGTGCAGCGGTTTTCCGAAAAGATCATGCGCAAACAAAGAGCTAAAGCGCGATGACGATTCATCCTCAAATCATCGCGCTTTAGACCAGCAGCTCTTCCTATCCAGCCTCACCCATCTGGTTGAAGGCCCTGAGGCCTTCGGCACGGATCAGGTCCAGGCACTCCTTCTTCAGCGCGAGATAGCCCGCCTCGGTCAGGATGGCATTTGATCGCGGACGCGGCAGGTCGATCCTGAGATCGCGCAGGATCCGACCGGGGCCCGCGCTCATGATCACGACGCGATCGGACAGCAGGATGGCCTCATCAATGTCATGCGTCACGAACACGACCGTTGCGTTGATCCGGCCACGGAGTTCCAGAAGATTATCCTGCATGACGGCCCGCGTCTGCGCATCCAGAGCTCCGAACGGCTCGTCCATGAGCAGCACCCGTGGCTGATTGGCAAGCGCCCTCGCGATCGCGACGCGTTGCTGCATACCGCCGGAAAGCGTGTGAGGGTATGCGGCGGCGAACTTTGTGAGGCCGATCATTTCGATCAGACCGTCGGCTATTTGCCGCGCCTCGGCGGCCGATTTGCCTCGGGCGCGCGGCCCATGGGCGATGTTCTTCCGCACCGACTTCCACGGAAACAGATGTGGTTGCTGGAAGACCATTCCGATTTCCGGCCTCGGTGATGTCAGGGGCCTGCCGTCGACCAGCACCTCTCCCTCAAAGGGCGTCTCCAGACCGGCCAGAGTATTGAGGACGGTCGACTTGCCGCAACCGGAGGGCCCGACGATCGAGACGAACTCGCCCTGCGACACGTTGAACGAGATCCGGTCGACCGCGATCACCTGCCCTCGCGGCGTATCGAAAACGATGCTGAGGTTATGAACGCGAATCGTCGCCTCAGCCTCAGCGGCCGATGAAGGCTCTGCGCTGGCCAGTCGGAGCGGTGGCCTGGAACGAAGCGGGTTCTGCACTATCGCCACCACACGGCGCGCTCGACGATGGCGGCAAACAAGCGGTCGGCAAGGAAAGACAAGAGTCCCAGCGCCACCAGTCCCCCCATAACCTGACCAGTCTGCATGTTTTGTTGCGCGATCTCGATCCGGTAGAACAGCCCGGAGAAGGCCCCCGCCAGCTCGGCTGCCACCAGCGTATAGAAGGAGATGCTGACCGCCGTACGGAGCCCGACGACAATGTAGGGGAGCGCTCCAAGCAGCACGATTTCCTGCAGCATCTGGCGGCGCGAGGTGCCGAGCATCAAGGCCGCGCGCACAAGACCGCGATCGACCTTCTGCACGCCGATATGGGTCGCGAGCCAGACCGTGAAGAAGACGCCCCAGACGACGAGGAAAAGCTTTCCCGCCTCCGACAAGCCGAACCAGAGAATCACGATCGGCACGAAGGCGATCGGCGGAATCGGCCGAAGGATGTGAAACAGCGGCGATAGAAAGCTCGAGACCAGGCGAAACTGCCCGGTCAAAATGCCGAGCGCAATACCGGCGACGGCGCCGATCACAAAGCCGGTACCCACACGATAGAGGCTTGCGAGCAGATCCCAGAAAAATTGGCCACTTTGCACCCATTCGAATATGGCAACGGACACGACCGACGGCGGCGGAAACAGCACGGTGTTGACTGCGGCGAACCTCGCGACCAGTTCCCACAGCCCGATGAAAACGGGGAGCGAGAGCGCGCCCAACAGTACGTTCAACCGCGCAAGGCCGCTGGCGCGCCGCTGCTTGCGCGACCAGGCATCAGTCTCACTAACCTGAATTGCGCTCGCTGCAGCGTCCTCGCTTTGCATTGGCAACCCCAGCTAAGGCGCGATGATTTCAGAATGCAACGTCATCTTGCCTTGACTCCTCGTTTGCGCATCATCCCTCCTCGGAAGATGACCGCACGTTGGCCATGTGTCAGTGCAGCGTGACCGTGACCCTGCTGGCATCCAGCGCTTTGAGCGGCTCGACCGCGAGCACCGTACCGAAATCAGGCATCTCAGCGCCAGGGGGGTGATTTCCCGTCTCGAGCCGCCACGCCGCATGGGTTTTCAGGATGCTCAAGAGCTTGTCGTCAATCCGCACGTGAAAGACGTAGTCGGACCAGATCGGCGCCAGTTCGTCGGTCTTCATGCCAACCGCCGAGGCGACAGTATCGATCGCCTTGTCGGGATGAGCCTTCAACCACGACTCGGCTTCGATGATGGAGGCGAGAAATTTCCCGACGAGCACCCCATTCGCGTCGAGATAGGATTTTGTCACGACGATGTTGAAGGTTTCGGAGTAGAGCCCGCGCGTGTCGAGCTGAGCGGCGGCTTCGCCCAGGGCTTTCTTCGCGTTGGCGATGTGCGGCTCCCAGGTGTTGAACGCGTCGATGCTGCCGGCGGACATAGCGGGAAGCATTTCCTGAGGGCGAAGATTGACGAGCGTGACGTCGTTGATGGTCAAACCAGCCGACTTCAGGAGAACCGACGTATAGACTTCGCTGCCGGTGCCAGCGGTGAAGGCAAGCCGCTTACCCTTCAGGTCCGCCGCCGATTTGATTCCAGCGCGGGCCGCAGTCATCGTTTTCAAATCCGAGTATTCCATTCCCGCCACAAAAGCGATCGGCTGGTGCGCCATGGCGGCTGCGGTCACCGGAGACTCCGCGGTGGTCGCGATGTCAGCCCCGCCCCCAAGCACGGTGTCCAGGCACTGCTTGCCGGTCGTGAAGTTCGAAACCGCGATATCGAGACCGTGTTTGGCGAAGATGCCCCTGGCCTGGGCGATGATCGTCAACCCCGAGATCGGCGAGAGATTTTGCGCCAAGCGAGCCTTGAGTAATTCTTCGGCGGCGGCGCGTTCGATCCCAAGTGTCATGAACGGGATGGCAATGCTGACTGCCGCCAAACCCAGGCGAATTGTCTTGATCGGCTGCATGATCGAAACCCCGCGTTCAGGATCGTGGGGTCGAGCGTCGCCCTAACGCGGTCTCGAGTGAAGCAATTAATCGACAACCCGCTGCATTGGCCAAAATTTGCGCAGAAAAAAGCCTGTCAAGTCAGAAACTGGGCAAGGTCGCGCGGTGACTGCCGTTTCCATGTGCGAGGAGGCTGACGCGCCTGCCCCTTTGTGGCAGAACAGTCCTCCCGCGCCCCTGCTATCCACCGAGTCAATCATGCCCGCGCCCAAGCCACCTGCGTTTGAAACGCTGAGCCTGCATGCCGGCCAGCATCCGGATCCCGTAACCGGCGCCCGCGCGGTGCCGATCTATCAGACCACGTCCTACGTGTTCCAGGATTCGGATCATGCAGCCGCGCTGTTCAACCTGGAGCGCGCCGGCCACATCTATACCCGCATCTCCAACCCGACCACGGCGGTGCTGGAGGAGCGGCTTGCGGCGCTGGAGAATGGCGTCGGCGCGATCGCGACCGCGAGCGGCATGGCGGCGATGCATCTGGCGATCGCGACGCTGCTCAACGCCGGCGATCATATCGTGGCGTCATCCTCGCTCTATGGCGGCACCATCAACCTGCTCGCGCACACGCTGCCGCGCTTTGGCATCACCACGACCTTCGTGAAGCCGCGCGACCTCGCCGCGTTCCGCGCCTCGATCAAGCCGAACACGCGGCTCGTGATCGCCGAGACTATCGGCAATCCCGGCCTCGAAGTGCTCGATATCCCGGCGGTGGCTGCGATCGCGCATGACGCAAAAATCCCGCTCTTGATCGACAACACCTTTGCAACGCCGTATCTCTCGCGCCCGGCCGATCATGGCGCCGACATCGTCATGCATTCCGTCACCAAATGGCTCGGCGGCCATGGCATCGCGATCGGCGGCGCCATCGTCGATGCCGGCCATTTCGACTGGCGCGGTTCGCAAAAATTTCCGCAACTGACCGAGCCCTATGCCGGCTATCACGGCATCGTCTTTGACGAGCAGTTCGGGCCTGCCGCCTTCATCATGCGCGCGCGCACCGAAGGTTTGCGCGATTTCGGCGCCTGCCTGTCGCCGACCAATGCGTTCCAGCTTCTGCAGGGCATCGAGACGCTGCCGGTGCGCATGGATCGTCACATGCAGAATACGCTATTCGTGCTGGATTTCCTGAAAGCCAACAAGGCCGTCGAATGGGTGCTGCATCCCGCGCTCGACAGCCATCCGGATTATGCGCTCGCCAAGCGGCTGTTGCCGCGCGGCGCGGGCTCGATCATCTCGTTCGGCATCAAGGGCGGCCGCACGGCGGGGCGCAAGTTCATCGAGTCCCTGAAGATGATCAGCCATCTCGCCAATGTCGGCGACGCCAAGACGCTGGTGATCCATCCAGCCAGCACCACGCATCAGCAGATGGACGCTGAGCAGTTGAAAACCGCAGGGATCGGCGAGGAGCTGGTGCGGCTCTCGGTCGGCATCGAGGCGGCGGCCGACATCACCGATGATCTCGGCTCGGCGCTACGCGCCTCGCAGAGGGTGTAAGCCATGAACCTCATCGTCAACGACAAGGACGTGTTTGCGGCGACCGGCGGCCGCGAGTTCGACAAGTCGCTCCCCGCCGTCGCGCTGATCCATGGCGCTGGCTTCGATCATTCGACCTGGGCGCTGCACAGCCGCTGGTTCGCCCATCACGGTTTTACAGTGCTGGCGCCCGACCTGCCCGGCCACGGCCGCTCGAGCGGGCCGGCGCTCAAAACCATTGCCGAGATGGCTGACTGGATTGCAGCGCTGCTCGATGCAGCGGGCGCTTCGAAGGCGCATCTGATCGGCCATTCCATGGGCTCGCTGATCGCGCTGGAGACGGCGGCGCGGCATCCGGCAAAAGTGTCGGCGCTCGGCCTGATCGGCACGGCGGCAACCATGACGGTCGGCCCCGACCTGTTGAAGGCGGCCGAAGCAAACGACCACGCCGCGATCGACATGGTCTCGATCTGGGGCCTGGGCTTCGACGCCGAGATCGGCGGCAGCCTCGCGCCGGGACTGTGGATGCATGGCGGCGCCCAGCGCGTGCTGCAGACTTGCGCGCCCGGCGTCCTGTTCTCCGATCTCACCGCGTGCAATTCCTATGCGGATGCGCTCGCTTCTGCCGCCAAGATAACCGTGCCGACCACGCTGATCCTCGGCGAGAAGGACATGATGACGCCGGCGAAGGCCGGCAAGGCGCTGGCCGCGGCGATGCCGCACGTGCGCACCGTCGTGTTGTCGGGCGCCGGCCACATGATGATGGCCGAGCGGCCGGATGAGTTGCTCGCCGCACTTGCGGGCTAGGCCGGGCTTTCACTGCAAGCTCCGCTTCCAGTAGCCGGTGCCGAGCTTTCCGGTAATCACCGCCGAGGCGTCGCGGACTTCGTAGGAGCCGCCGTCGCTGTAACCCGCGAGCCCCCTGATTGCGTGGATTGACCAGTGGCCATTGACCGCGGTGATTGTGCCTTCGTGCGCCGGCGCTGCGTGCGGTCCCTCAGCGTGAAATTTGTAGGTGCCATCGCTCGTGATGCGCCAGATCCAGCGCGACAGCCCCCGACCGCTTGGCACCATGATTTCCCAGGTCCCAACCAGCGCGGGATCGATCGCCGCGGGAGGAGGCGCCGGCACCGTCGGTGATAGCGCCGCGGGCGTCGCATTGGCCTGCTTCGTCGTCGCCTGGTCGGCCGACGACGGCGGGCCCGCAAGATAGATGGCCCTGCGCGACAACGAACCGTAGACAAAGGGCTGCTGCTCGTTCCCGGTTGCCTCCATCACATCGTCCCGGACGTTGCGGAACATGAAGGTGACCTCTACGCCCGGAACTTCGATGTTGTGCAGCAGCGCCGTCGCGAACGGACTGTTTTTGCCATCGCCGTCGAGGGCGGTCGTGCCGTCGCGAGCAGCATAAGCGACCAGTACATTGCCGACCGGCTCGATACGGCCGAGACCGCCGCTCACGACCGCGCGCGACGCCAGCGATCGCTGCATCCTCACGGCGAACGGATTGTTGCGGCATGCATCGAGAATCACGAGGCCGAGGCTCGTTGTGTTCGATACCTGCAACATCACACTCCGAAGGCTGACTGCCTCGTTCTCCGCGTCGGTGTCCCTCTTCAACTCCGCATCGATCGGGATCAGCCAGTTCTCGCCGCTGATTTCCATTCCGTGTCCGGCGAAGTACACAACCGCCATGTCGGCGCCCGCCGCGTCATGCCCAAGCGCGATCAGACCTCGCCGCATCTCGTCAAAGGAGGCGTTGGTGACGAGAGCAACCGTGAAGCCGAGACGAGTCAGCGCCGCGGCGATGTCGGTTGCGTCGTTCGCTGGATTGGGCAAAGCCGGCACGTTCCTGTAGGCACTGTTGCCGATAACGAGCGCCACGCGCTTGCCGTCGCCCGAGGCGGCACGGGCCGCTGCAAAGCCCGTGAGCGCCGTCGCGACGGCCAATCCCTGGATAAACCTGCGCCGGTTCATATTGGCCCCGATCTGACCTGCCGTCTTTTTCTACAGCAGGCGGGGCGACGCAGCTACGGGAATGGCCGATCAAAATCGCAGCATTGTTGAACCCGAGCCAGGCGAGACCAAGATCGTCGATGTTTGGCTCAGCCGCGCTGCAGCGGGCGGGTTTGCCATGCGCAGCCACTTCGCAGAACAGACGATCGTCAGCGGGACTTATTGTAAGTCTTGCTCAAACCCGTGGTCTGGCCACTTTCCGGCCGGCCCGGAGGATGGGCAGAAGCGCCCGGCTTGTCTTGATAGGCCACGTATCCGGACTCACCGGAGTTGCGGGTCTTGATCCCGCTGTCTGCTTCACGTTGCATCTGCGCGCCGGTTTGGCTGGTTTGCCCGCCACCCTTGAGCGCCTTATCTTGATCCTGATGCATCTGGGCGGGGGTTTGCTCGCTCGGTGCGGCCTGCTGCTGCGGTCGGGGCTGCTGTTCCGCCATTGCCGGGAAAGCGATCGCGCTTCCGGCAACGGCGATGATCGCGAAAATAGATGTTCGCATAGGAACTCCTCGGTCGGTTGCTTTGGGGGCTAACGCGTCAAGCTCCGGACGTTTCCTGGCTCGAGCATTTTTGAGCGGTTGTTCCTTGCGTTGGGACAGGCGCAATGGCTTACGCACACTCGGTTGCACAAGCGCTTCGAGCGTGCTTATGGCAGTCATCAGCAACAATCGTTCGTCAATCGCAGCCGGGCGCTGCGCACGAAGACGCATCGTTCAAGACGAGGTCCATCATGCTCACGCGACGTCGGTTCAACTCAACGGTCTGCATCGCGCTGGGAGCCATGCTGTCGGGCCGCCGCGCGTTTGCGTCCCCCTCGCCGTCGCGGTTTGTCGAGGACCTTGCTCAATTCGAAGCCAGGAGCGGCGGCCGCCTCGGCGTCGCCGTGCTCGACACCAAAGACGGCTCGCTCATTCAGCACCGGGGCGAGGAGCGCTTTCCAATGTGCAGCACGTTCAAGCTGCTCGCGGCCGCAGCCGTGCTCAGGAGCGCGGGCGACGATCTCGCCGGGCTCAAGCGCCGCGTGCGGTTCGAGAAATCCAACCTCGTCCCCTATTCGCCCGAGACCGAGAAACACGTCGGCGGCGACGGCATGTCGCTCGCCGAGATCTGTGAAGCCGCCATCACGTTGAGCGACAACACGGCGGGAAACCTGATGCTGAAGCAAATCGGCGGACCGAAGGGACTAACCGCCTTTGCGCGAAGCCTCGGCGACAAGGTCACGCGGCTCGACCGGATTGAGCCCGATCTGAACGAGGCCGTCGCGGGAGATGATCGCGACACCACGTCGCCGAACGCAATGGCCTCGAATATGAAGACCCTCCTGCTCGGCAACGCGCTCGCTCCCGCCGCGCGCGATCAGCTCACGCGCTGGCTCATCGCCAACAAGACCGGTGACACGAGGCTGCGTGCAGGCCTGCCGCCAAGCTGGCGCGTCGGCGACAAGACCGGCGCTGGGCGCAACGGCACGAACAACGACGTCGCCATCGTCTGGCCGGCCGACCGGCCGCCTTTGATCGTCACGGTGTACCTGACGGGATCCAAGCTGGAGATGGGGGAGCAGAACGAAATCACGGCCTCGATCGGGCGCGCCATCGCCACCGCATTCGGCTGACACGCGCGCGGGGGGCGCGTCATTTGACCCTTGCCGACGCCGCGCTATGATCTCCCAAAAAAGGAGATCGAAGATGGAGGAAGCCAAGGCCCGCCGCGCCGCGGAAGCGCTGTTCAACGAGCACAAGACGGGCGTTCCGTTCAAGACTCTCGACGCCGGCTCTGGCCTCGTATCGATCGCGGATGCCTACGACATCCAGGATCGCTATGTCGCGTTGCTGCGCGCGAGCGAGGGCGAGACGATCGGCTACAAGGTCGGCCTCACCTCGAAGACCATGCAGGTCTTCTGCGGCATCGATCATCCGATCGGCGGCGTGGTGCTGGCAAGGCGCGAGCACGCGTCGGGCGCGGGCGTGCGCCGTGGCGACTACGGCCGGCTCGGCCTCGAATTCGAGATCGCGGTCCGCATCAAGTCGGATATGCCGGCGTCGGTTGCGACATCGGCGGCGGTCGCCCCGCATATCGATGGCGTGTGTGCGGCGGTCGAAGTCGTCGACGACCGCGCCGCTGATTATTCCGCGCTCGACGTGCGCTCGCTGGTCGCCGACAATTCCTGGAATGCCGGCGTCGTGCTCTCGAAATTTGCAGCGAACTGGCCGGACCTCGAGGCCGTGTCCGGCAAGGCCACCAAGGACGGCACGCCGATCGGCGAAGGTTTTGGGCGCGACGTCCTCGGCCATCCCTTCAATTCGGTCGCCTGGCTCAACGCGCACCTCGCCTCCCGCGGCGGCGGCTTGCGCAAGGGCCAGATCGTCATGACCGGCAGCGTCATGAAGACGGTGTTTCCGATCGAGCCGGCGGGCTACCGGTTCGAGCTCGCAGGCGTGGGCGCCGTCGAGGTGAACGTGACATGAGCGCCGCCGTGAGCCAGCAGATCACCTGCGAGGTCGACGGCGACCTTCTCATCGTCACGCTCAACCGTCCCGACAAGCTCAACGCCTACACCGGGCAGATGGGGGCGGAGATCACGCAGGCCTTCGAGCGCGCCGACAAGAACGATGCGATACGCGCCGTCATCGTCACCGGCGCCGGCCGCGCCTTCTGCGCCGGCGCCGACGTCTCCGGCGGCGCTACCAGCTTCGATAGGTCGGGCAAGCACGGCGCCGGCGTGTTCGCGGGCGGAAACGCCGGCGGCAGCCGTTTTGTCGAGGCGATCTTCAACTGCCGGAAGCCGTCGATCGCGGCCATCAATGGCGCGGCGGTCGGCGTCGGCATCACCATGACGCTGCCGATGGATATCCGCATCGCGGCAAAGGGTGCAAAAATCGGCTTCATCTTTGCCCGCCGCGGGCTGGTGCCGGAAGCGGGCAGCGCATGGTTCCTGCCGAAGCTCGTCGGACTGCCGCAGTCGCTGCGCTGGTGCCTGTCGGGGCGCGTGTTCGATGCCGATGAAGCCGGGCGCGGCGGCCTCGTGAGCGAAGTCGTCGAGCCCGAACACCTGCTCGACCGTGCAAGGGAAATCGCGCGCGAAATGACGGCGGAAACCTCGGCCGTTGCAGTCGCACTGACGCGGCAGATGCTGTGGCGATTTGCGGGCGCGCCCGATCCGTTCGGCTTGCTCGCGATCGACAAGCCGATATCGATCGAGCGCGGCGCGCATGCCGACGTCCGCGAGGGCGTTCAGGCCTTCCTCGAAAAGCGCCCGCCGGCCTTTCCCGGAAAGGTTTCTGAGGACATGCCAAGCCAATACCCGTGGTGGGGCACGGCGAAGGCGTAGGCGATCCGGCAAGCGACCACGAGCCCTTGATGTTTTCGGCGAAGCTCGCTTGAGTGTAAGCCCGCGAAACGCCCGAGGTAACCATAAGAAAATGATCTCCGATCGCTTCTCGAATTTCCAAACCTTCCGAAAACCCGCCGTCAGCTCGAAAGGCGGCATCGTGGCGGCGCAATCGCGACGCGCGGCCGAAATCGGCGCGGCGGTGCTGGCCGACGGCGGCGATTGCATCGATGCAGTGGTTGCGACCGGCTTTGCGCTCGGCGTTTTGGAGCCGTGGATGAACGGCATGGGCGGCGGCGGCGCGATGGTGCTCTACCGCGCTCACCAGAACACGGTCGAGGTGATCGACTACGGCATGCGTGCGCCGCAGAGCCTGCGCGTGGAAGACTATCCGATCGTCGAAGGCGTTGCGTCCGACATTTTTCCCTGGGCGCGGGTGAAAGACGACCGCAATTTGCACGGCCCGGGCTCGATCGCCGTGCCGGGCGTGGTCGCAGGCCTCGACGAAGCGCATCGCCGCTACGCGAAGCTCGAATGGCGTGACCTGCTGGCGCCGGCCGCGAAGCTTGCGGGCGAAGGCCTGCTGGTTGACTGGTGGACGACGCTGATGATCTCAGCCGCCGCCGCCGATCTCAGGCGCTATGACGCAAGCGCCGCGGCCTATCTCGTCAATGGTCTGCCGCCCAACCCGCAATGGGGCACCCGCTCCGACGTGCGGCTGCCGCAGGACCCGCTGAAAGCGACCATCGAGCAGCTCGCCGCGAGCGGCGCGCGCGATTTCTACGAAGGCGATCTGGCGAGGAGCATCGCGGCCGAGGTGGAGGGCGCCGGCGGCGCACTCTCCGTCAGCGACCTCGCGGCGTTCCGCGCGCAACTCCGCGAGCCGTTGAAAATTCCCTATCGCGGCGGCGCGGTGTTTGCGACGCCGGAGCTGACGGCGGGGCCGACGCTCGCCCATGCGCTGCGGCTGTTGCAGCAAAACTTCAGGGGTGGCCGAGCGCCCGACGCCGCGGCGTACACCGCCTATGCCGAGGCTGTCCGGGCGGCCTATCGCGAGCGGCTGAAGGGCATGGGCGATGCCGAAGGACGGCGCGCGCTTGGCGCCGAATATCTCGCACCCGCCTGCACCACGCATTATTCGGTGGTCGACCGCCACGGCAACATGGCGGCGGTGACGCAGACGCTGCTGTCGGGCTTCGGCTCGAAATTCGTGACGCCACAGACCGGCATCACCATGAACAACGGCATCATGTGGTTCGATCCGATGCAAGGCACGACCAATTCGCTTGCGCCCGGCAAGCGCTGCCTGTGCAACTATACGCCGGTCGTGGCGGAAACCGGCGACGGCAGGTGGCTCGCGCTCGGCGCCTCCGGCGGCCGGCGCATCATGCCTTCGGTAATGCAGATCCTCTCCTTTGTGATGGATTTCGGCATGGACCTCGATGTCGCGATTCATCAGCCGCGCATCGATGCGAGCGAAGGCGACATCGTGATCGGCGACGTGCGCCTGCCGGCCGATGTGCGCGAGGCGCTGCACACGCGCTTCGACTATGAGGAGGCCCGCGTGCAAACCGTGCCCGGCAAGTTCGCAATCCCGAGCGTGGTGCTGCGCCATGGCGACACCAATTCCGGCGCGACCGAGACCTTCCAGCCCTGGGGCGACGCTGTGACGGAGAAGGCGTGACAGTAACCGCGCGGCAACGGTTCGAGCAGTCGGCCACGTCCAAGATTGTCGCTGAAACCGCGGAGGGATAACCTTCGTAGCTTCAGCGATCCGCCCTTACGACCGGCGCCGCCCATGCGTGTCATTGCGCTTCTGCTGCTTGCCATTTCAGCCTTCACGGCACCCGCGATTGCCGCAGACGACGTCGCGGCCGCACAAAGCGTGATCCGCTCGCAGGAACAGGCATTTGCGCGCGACGATGCCGCAGCCGCCTATTCCTATGCGGCACCGGCGATCCGCGAACGGTTTCCGCGCCCCGACGTCTTCATGGCCATGGTGCAAAGCGCCTACGCGCCGGTCTATCGTCACCGGAGCTTTGAGTTCGGCGAAGCGCGCAACGAGGGAGGCTTCGTCGCGCAGCGCGTCCACATCATCGACGCCAATGGCGAAGCCTGGGACGCGCTCTACACGCTGGAGCGGCAGGACGACGGCAGCTTCAAGATCACCGGCTGCACGCTGCTGAAGGCGGGTGAGGCCGTCTAGAGTGTGATGAGGCTTTGATTGAGATCGTCGCCGCGAATTCAGTTCACCTCTCCCCGGCGGGGAGAGGTCGGATTGCTCCTGGCGATGCGAAGCATCGTCCAGTGCAATCCGGGTGAGGGGCCGCGGCGCCATCGATAGACCGTAACCCCTCACCCGATTTGCTTGCGCAAATCGACCTCTCCCGATGGGAGAGGTGAGACTCCGATGCGCTCCAGTTCAACTCCATCTCACCATGCCTTACCCGATCGCGCCGAAGGTCTCATCGAACAGGCGAAGCATCGCGGCCCAAGAGCGCTGCTCGGCGCCACGATGATAGGCGTGGCCGGGCAGCGGGTCGCGATCGAGCTCCGCGTTGGTGAAGCCGTGCGCCGCGCTGCCATAGACGTGGACCTGCCAGTCAACGTTGGTCTTGCTCATCTCCTCCTGGAAGCTCGCGAGCACTGTCATCGGCACCAGCACATCGGCCGCGCCGTGACAGACCAGCACCCTGGCTCTGATGTTGCGCGCATCTTCGGGCCGGGGGCTTGCGAGGCCGCCGTGAAACGTGACCAGCGCCGCGAGCGGCGCGCCGCTGCGGCCAAGCTCCAGCGCCGTCGTGCCGCCGAAACAATAGCCGATCGCAGCGACCCGCGCGGGATCGACAATGCCTTGCTGAACCAGCGCCTGGCGCGCCGCCTCCGCGCGCGCTCGCCAGCGCGTGACATCCGAACGCAGCGCGCCCATCAACTCGCGCGCGTGGACGATATCGCGCGCGGTGATCCCGCCGCCATAGAGATCGGCAACCAGAACGGCAAAACCGAGCGCGGCCAGCCGGTCTGCGCATTCCAGCGCGTGACTATTGATGCCCCGAGCATCGGGGAACAGAACGAGGCCTGGCCGCCGGCCGCTACGCATATCGTCGCTGACCAGAATGCCCCTGAGGTCCACGGCCCCGTCGCGATGGTCAAGCGCTGTCCTGTTCATGGCCGTATCCTTTTGCGCGAGCGTCGGGCCGATCATCCGAGATGCGACAACGGCAGCGGCGCGCCGGCCTTCAGCGTCTGGATCGCGATGTTGCTCTTGACCTCGCGCACGATCGGGAGATTGAGCAGCTTGTCGACCAGGAAGCGCTGATAATCCTCAAGCTCGGGCACGACGACTTCGAGGAAATAGTCGGCCTCGCCCGAGACCATGTGACAGGCGACCACTTCCGGCATCGCGATCACAGCGCTCTCGAACCGCAACGCCTCCGCGTTGGCATGGCCGTTGATCTTGACGCCGACGAACACCGAGAAGCCGAGACCGATGCGGCTGCGCTGGAGCGAAGCGCGATAACCGTCGATATAGCCCTCGCGCTCCAGCCTTCTCACGCGGCGCAGGCAAGGCGACGGCGACAGCCCGATCTTCTCGGCAAGCTCGATATTGCTGAGCCGGGCATTGGTCTGCAACTCGGTGACGATGCGCCGGTCGATCGCGTCCAGCTCGCATTTTTGGCATAAGAGGAATTCCGTTGGGTTCGGCAAGGCACATTATTGCGTCCGAAGCAGCCAGATTAGCGCATTTCGCAAGGACCTGCCTCACCCCTTTGTGGGATGGTCACGACGCAAAAGGAGTGAAATTCATGAACGAAAATCCAAACGCCGAGCCTCTTCTTGAAGCCGTCGAGCGCTATTTCGCGCTGATGTATGACAACGACGTCTCGCGCTTCGACCAGGTGTTTGCGCCGAGCGCGCAACTACACGGGCTTCGCGATGGCAAGTTGCGTCTCATCGGCGCTGCGGATTACCGCAACAGCCTCGCCTCGCGGCCTTCGCCGCAATCGAAGCATGCGCCGCGGCTGCAGGAGGTGTTGCTGGTTGACTTCGCCTCGCCGACGCAGGCCATCGTCAAGGTCCGGGTCCGCATCGATACCCAGCAATATCTGGACTATCTTTCCTGGCATCGGATCGACGGCGCCTGGCGCATCACCGCGAAATCATTCCATGTCGAGCGGAAGTATGAGGCGGCCTGACCGCGCGATGCTGTTCGACGCGTCATTGCGCGACGCGCGATTCCTCCTGCTTTGACACGTGCCAGAGCACAACATGGTAGTGAGGCATGTCCATGCCGGGGTGCCCGGCGTTGAAGTAGTGGGTGATGTGGTCAACCTTTGCGGCGAACGCCGGCGCCGGCGCTTCGAACGACTTGTGGTCTTCAATGTCCTTGATCGAGACCATATAGAGAGTCGCGATCAGGCGATCATTGCGATCGAAGCACAGGAAAGGCCCCAACGGCAAAGTGTCGGGTTTGACAAAGAGGATACCCAGGCCGGGAAAGAACTTGGGGAAGTTCACGAGGTCGCTGAGCCGCTTGTATCCGTCCCTTTCGGCAAGCTTCCGCAGATTTGGCGGCAAACGAACCGCCTGCCGCTTCTTGTGCGCCGGGCGAGCACGGCGAATGGCTGTCCTCTCTGCGGTCCTCGCGGCTGTCCTGGCTGTCCTGGCCCTTTCGACTGATGGTACCGTCGTTTGCGCGGGTGCTGCTTGTGCGGGTGGCATGGGGGCAGCCCATGGAGGTTGCGGGGCAGCCCATTGGGGTTGCGCAAACTGAGCGGAAAGCGGCCTCGCATCGACGATCAACCCAAGCAACGCAACGAGTGCCGCGGGCAGGAGTGCACTGCGCATCATGATCTCCCCATTTTGCTCACTTGCCCTGCTGGCGTTGTCGCCATCGCAGAAATTCCTGGAACAGTTGGTCGCGGTTCGGCACATTGCCGATTGACTTGCTTTCGAGGAACCGGTCGAACGCTTCCCGAAGTGCCGCCTCGTCGCCCGGGTGCCGCTGGAGGTAGCGCTCTGCCGGTCCAAATCGCTGCCAGCCTGGAAGCTGCCCTGCGAGGTTCACCTCTCGCCATTTTGGGTGATGGGTCTCGCCGCGAAATTCAGCGATGCGCGAGAACAGTGTCTGGACAAAAAAGTCCATGAGCCGAAACCGCTGGCTGCGAACCGGCCAGTTGTAGGCGAACAGAGCGGATTTTATCGCGATCGTATCGATGCTTTCGCCTGATCGGATGATGTTTGGGTAATCCTCATGGTGCAGGGTCGACGGGAGGTAGTCGTGCTGCAGCGCCTGGGAATAGGGAATGGGCAAGAGGTGCATGCCGTCAGCTTGCAGGCCGCGCACCAGGAAGCTGACCGGCTTTCCCGAAACCATGAGAGTCGCGGCGATTTGCCCCTTTCGCATGCCATCGAGCGCAGCGTCCAACCCGAGATTCACTTCGCTGATCTTCACGCCCAGGCTGTTGAGCACCTCACGGCCAAGGACGGCGCCGGCGCTGCCTTCTTCGCCGAGATTGACGCTTTGTCCCGCAAGGTCCGTCAGGCTCCTGATCTCGGGACGCGCTAGGAGATGGAACTCTTCGATATAAAGCGGCGCGATGTAGACAAGCTTGTCACGGATGTCGCCGAGCGTCCTTGCGTCCCGGAGCCGGTCGACCAGAACCACAGGCGCGATCGCCATGTCGGCGCCTGCCAAAGTGAGCACATCCGTGATGTTGCGGATGCCGCCATTTCCCACCATCGGCATCACGCGCAATGCGACCTCGCCGTGAGGGCCGGTCTCCTGGCCGCTCGCCACCGCGGTCGCAAGGTCTTGAGCGATGGCGAACTCGGTGCTGTGCGGTGCGCCGGTCACGAGCCCGACGGTGTAGCGGTTCTCGGATAATCCGGCATCCTTCTCGGGGGCCGTTTCCTTCCGCAGAGGCACGCCGACGGATTCACTTGGAGGAGCGGATCGTCGCGTTTGCGCGACGGATCCTCCGACCTGCGCATCGAGCCAGACCGCAGCGACGAATGCAGCGGCCAAACCGACCCGAACCGCTCCCCAAACTCTCATTGTTCAAGCCTGTTCGATAGACCAGCGCTCAAGGCGTGACTCGCCTTGCAGCAACAGCCGCCTTGCCCCCGAAGCACGACCGCGTTCCAACGCGCCTGGACCAGAGATGTTCCGTTAGCGGAACGACTGCGGCTGCATTCGTGCCGGCGACCGGGCAAGGCGAAGCCCGCTCCGCGCAGCATCGCGGTGCCAGGTGGTCAGCGTCCGGTCCGGGACTTGGTCGAGTAAACGGTGACAGGCCTATGGCTGCTTCGCTCCGGAACGGGCGTCGCGGGCGTATGGGTCCACCGTTCCTGGAGAAGCTCGGCCTTACGCCATCGCCAGCCGGCCGCGTCCACGGGCGCGGACCAAAAGGCCAACGACGATCGTCATGTTGAGCACGTTCCAGGCGAGCCCGTTGGCGAAGGCGGCGGCATAGGAGCCGGTGGCGTCGAAGATCACGCCGGACACCCAGCCGCCAAAAGACATGCCGATGACGGAGGCGAAGATCACGGTGCCGACGCGGGTCGCGGCCTCGCGCGCCGGCATCGCCTCGCGCACGATGATGGCGTAGCTCGGCACGATGCCGCCCTGGAACAGGCCGAACATGGCGGAGATCAGATAGAGCGAAGTCAGGCTGTCGAAGAACAGATAGAACAGAAGCGCAAAGCCCTGCGCGACCGAGCCGATCAGGAGCGTGCGCAAGCCGCCGATCCGGTCCGCCAGGAAGCCCGAAACGATGCGGCTGATGATGCCAAAGCCCATCATGATCGACAGCATCTCTGCGCCGTGCGCCACGCCATAGCCAAGGTCGCCGCAATAGGCGACGATATGCACCTGCGGCATCGCCATCGCGACACAGCAGGAGATGCTGGCGATCGAGAGCAACACGGTCAGCGTGTTGGTGGAGAGGTTGAGATCGACCTGCGGCGGCGGCGCGTTGGCATGGTCGCGCGCCCCGCCGCTCCCGATGATCGCGCGCAGCACGAGGAGCAGCATGCTCATGCTCACTGCGCAGAATATGCCGATCGCAATATGGGTGTGGCGCCAGCCGATCGATTGCACGCCCCAATTGACGAGCGGCGGCCAGATCGTGCCCGCGATATAGTTGCCGCTCGCGACGGTGGTCACCGCGAGCCCGCGATAGCGCTCGAACCAGTGCGAAACCTCCGCCATCAAGGGCGCAAAGGTCGCCGAGGTGCCGAGTCCGATCAGGAAATACGCGGCGTTGAACTGCCACAGCGTGGCGGCAAGACCGGCAAGTACGAAGGCGATGCCAAGAAAGACGATGCTCAGCGCCATCGCCGGCACGATGCCGAAACGATCGGTGATCCTGCCGGTGACGATGCTGCCGGAGCCAAAGCCCATGTAGATCATGGTGGAGGCCAGCGCCACCGCGCCCCGCGTTGCCGAAAACTCCGCCTGCACGGTCGGCATCACGACCACGACCGACCACATGCCGACCGCGCCGATCGAGGCGATCAGGACGGCCAGCGCAAGCCGCGCCCAGGCCTGACCGGAGTCGGCGGTGAAAGCGGCGGTGTCGCGGGATGGTCCGGCAGGGGCGTGCACAAATCCAACCTCGCCGCCCGCTGCCTAAAGGTCAACCCGCGTTGCCGCGAGATTAGGCATGCAGCGGACGCTATGGCAAAAGCGCCCGACCCAACGAAGCCGCGCGCGGCCGAGCGTCATTGCTTGCTTCCGTAGTCCGGGTCCTGGGCCTGGAACGGGCCGCACTTGGCCCCCGTACCGAAACGTTGGTCGAAGTCGACCGTGCCGCCTTTGACGGGAATGCGCGTCGGCGGCAAGCCTCGCGTGTACTGGTCGACAGTGATGCTCTTCTTGTCCGCGCTCAGCATGACGCGCACCGGCTCCAGCGGCTTGCCCTTGTTCGCATCGGTCAGGTCAAGCGCATAATAGCCGACGACAGTCTGGCCCGGACGCATTCCTGAGGCTTCCTGGTCTGCGCGATTTGCAAACACGACCGATTGCGGAAGGTAGATCTCCATCGCGACCCCGTCGCCTTCACAGGCCATCATTCGGATCATCCAGGCCTCCTCGCCCGGAGGCTTCGCGGTCGCGGCAACCGCCGGGACAAACATCCATGCCGCGACAAGCGCGTTGCGGATGATCGGGCAAGCGGCAGCAGCGACACGTCTAGCGATCCGTCTCTTGGGCATGGAGCCTCTTTTCGATTGATCGGGGCGACCCACTCGTTCTTGGTCGCGCCGGGACGTCTTGCGTTCAATCATCCCGGCGTCCGACAGCGCGAAATGCCGTCGTTGCGCGTGATCACATTCGCGCTTCCTGGCGACGAAAGTACATGTATGCCCCGACGGTAAGACAATTGGTCACGACCGCAATCACATTCCACATGACAACGTTCATCGATCCGATCAATGCACCATAGATCACCCAGAGAATCTGAAAATTGCCCGTGATGGCTGCCATTCCGGGGTTCATGCCGACGCTTGAGCGCCGTTTCAGCATTGCAATGAGATCGGGCAGTGCGGCGAAGGTTGTCCCAAATCCTGCCACGAAGCCGATGACTTGAGTGAGGTCCGTCATTGCTCTCAACGCCCGACCCAAGCCGGCCATTCCCTCTCAAGTGCAACGGCGCGTGCCGGCTGACGTTTGCAGTGGCGCACGGCTTCCGGCAACCCTGTCAAGACATTGGCTCGGGATGCTTGTGTCATGGCCCTGTCTCCTAACCTGCGACCGCGTCAAGCGCCAGCGTTGAACGCCGGCTGGCAGCGGCCCGCCGGTTAAAATCAGCACCGATTAACCCTTTGCTAACCATACACCGGGCAAAAATTGCCGGGTGAAGTTGAGTGTCGTCGACGCGTAAGACGGGGGAGATCTCCGTGGACGCCAGCGCGGTGCCTCACTTTAGAACCGGTGGTCCTTCGGCCGCCGCGAAGTTGCTTGGGGCCCGCGAACGGCATGCGCGGGGGGATGCGGGCGATATGGTCGACGTGACGGCGGGTCAGGGTGCGGCCGCTTCCAGCGGCGGATTTCCAAAGCTCAGCGAAATCGGGGCCATCATCAAGCGCGGCGACCTCGCGCTCGCCTTCGGCATTCTCATCATCCTGGTGGTGCTGATCCTCCCGCTGCCGTCATTCGTGCTCGACCTGTTCCTGGCGATCTCGATCACGATGTCGATCCTGATCCTGATGACCGCCCTGTTCATCCAGACGCCACTGGAATTCTCGTCGTTTCCGACCACGCTTCTGATCTCGACCATGCTGCGCCTGTCGCTCAACCTCGCCTCGACGCGGTTGATCCTCTCGCATGGCCACGAGGGTACGGACGCCGCCGGCCACGTCATCCAGGCGTTCGGCAATTTCGTGATGGGCGGCAATTTCGTGATCGGCATCATCGTGTTCGCGATCCTGGTCACGGTGAACTTCGTCGTCATCACCAAGGGTTCGGGCCGCATCGCCGAAGTCGCGGCGCGCTTCCATCTGGACGCCATGCCCGGCAAGCAGATGGCGATCGACGCCGACCTCAATGCCGGGTTGATCGACGAGAAGGTCGCGCGCGAACGGCGCAAGGCGCTGGAGGACGAGAGCGGCTTCTTCGGCGCCATGGACGGCGCCTCGAAATTCGTGCGGGGCGATGCGATCGCCGGCCTGCTCGTCGTCTTCATCAACGTGATCGGCGGCATCATCATCGGCGTCGCCCAGCAGAGTCTGTCCTTCAGCGAGGCCGCGCAGACCTACACCATCCTCACCGTCGGCGACGGTCTGGTGACGCAGATCCCGGCGCTGATCGTCTCGACCGCCGCGGGTCTGCTGGTCTCCAAGGCCGGCGTCTCGGGTGCGGCCGACAAGGCGCTGATCAGGCAATTCTCCGGCTATCCGCAGGCGCTCGGCATGGCTTCGGCCGTGATGTGCGTGCTGTCGCTGCTGCCTGGGATTCCGATGATCCCGTTCCTCGCGCTCGGCGGTGGCGCCGCCGCGATGGCCTGGCAGGCACGCAAATACAAGCATGCCAAGGCGATGGAGGACGCGAAAGCGGCAGCCGCGCCGGCTACCGCGCCAGGCGCGCAGGCCGCCGAGGAGCCGATCGCCGCCGCGCTCAAGATCGACGATCTCAAGATCGAGCTGGGCTATGCGCTGTTGCCGCTGGTCAACGGCCCCGACGGCCAGGACCGGCTGACCGAGCAGATCAAGGCGCTGCGCAAGTCGCTCGCGATCGAGATGGGCTTTGTAATGCCGGCGGTCCGCATCCTCGACAACGTCCAGCTCGAGGCCAACACCTACATCATCAAGATCAAGGAGGTCGACGCCGGCCAGGGCAAGATCTGGCCGAACCAGTTCATGGTGATGGATCCCGGCGGCGGCCAGGTTTCCGTGCCCGGCATCCACACCACCGAGCCGACCTTCGGCCTGCCGGCAACCTGGGTCGATGCGTCGCTCAAGGAAGAAGCGTCGTTGAAGGGCTACACCGTGGTCGATGCCGCCACCGTGCTGTCGACCCACCTCACCGAGCTCCTGAAGAGCAACATGAGCGACCTGCTCTCCTATGGCGAGGTCCAGAAGCTCCTCAAGGAGCTGCCGAAGGAGCAGAGCGAGCTCGTCAAGGACATCGTGCCGTCGCAGGTCACCATCTCCGGCATCCAGCGCGTGCTGCAGCTTCTGCTCGCCGAGCGCATCTCGATCCGCGACCTCTCGACCATCCTGGAAGGCATCGCGGATGCGCTCGCGTTCTCGCGCAATCCGGCGACCATGGTCGAGCACGTCCGCGCCCGGCTGGCCCGACAGATCTGCGCGCAAAACACCACACACAACGGCTACCTGCCGCTGATCGCATTGTCGGCGAAATGGGAGCAGGCCTTCGCCGAATCGATCGTGGGAACGGGCGAGGACCGAAGCCTTGCGATGCAGCCGTCAAAGCTGTCGGAGTTCATGAGCGCCGTGCGCGACGCCTTCGAGCGCGCCGCGCGCGAAGGCGAGGCGCCGGTGCTGGTGACGTCGGCGGCAATCCGTCCCTTCGTTCGCTCGCTGGTGGAGCGGTTCCGGCAGCAGACGACGGTTCTGTCGCAGGCTGAAATTCATCCGCGGGCGCGGTTGAAGACGGTTGGGAGCGTGTAGCCGCGGCGCCAGACCCGCAGCACCGCGTGGAAACTGGGCACCGGTTTTCCGAAAAACGCCCTGCGCCAACCAAATCGACGCCCTGCGGCCGCCTTGTTTCGCTTGTGCTTTTCCGCCACAGGCAACTAATTTCTTAATTTTCATTCATCTGAGCGACTTTCCGCGCCGCAGCAGGATTTTACCCGTTAACTTATTGTAATTAGTTGACTATTTCAGTAAAAGCGAGTTCCATTGATCGCGGACTTTCAAGTCTTTTCACCGACTTGTGATCGCCCCTTCGAAACCAGAAGCCGAATCTCTAGGTTGTTAGGCATGCGGCGGTTGAACCCGCCGGCGGACGGAACTGACTAATTGGAAGTGCAGGAAGGCGGCAGGAGGCTTCCATGAACCACTCGATCTACAGCGCGGATCGCACGACCCATCTGAAGATCGTGGTCGTGGCGCTCGTCGCTGGCATCGCTGTGGCGGGCTTCGGCATCTCCGCCAGAACCACTTCGCACAATTACACACAGACAGCGCGCGTGATCAAAGCCGGCACGCCGATGACGATCACGAACGCAGGCACCATGGAGGTGCGCTAAGAGGAATTACCGGAATTCACGTGGCTCTTTACCAGCCCCCCAAAGTCGCCATGTGGATATGTAGAAGACCCCAACTACCCCCAAGTCGACTACTAGGAAAACGCCCGCTCCCCACGGGCGTTTTCTTTTTGTGCGGTGTGAGTACGATCTGCGATGTCTACTTGCTCTGCGACGGTGTGGGCGAAGGCGATGCCGGTGTCGCCGGCACCGTCTCGATCAGCTTGCCGATGAACGCCGGAGGCGAATGCGGCGCACCGTCGGGCGAGCCGCCGCTCTGCTCCACCGTCACCGCATAGGTTGCGGTGTTGATGACGTCGGTGTCATAGCCCGCAAGCATGGTTCGCGCGGTGAAATCGGTGTCGCCGATCACGCCCAGCGACCGCGGCCGGTTCTGCAGCTTGTCCGAGATCAGCCAGAGCTCGTAGCTCTTGCTCGCGTCGATCGGCGGGGCGCCGACCTTGCGTACGGTAAAATTCTTGGTCGCGCCGTCGACGGTGAGGATGAAGGCCGGGCCGCCGGCCGCGCCCTGCAGCAGCGCGACATATTGGGCCGACGGCTGAATCGTGGACGCCGGCGCCGGAGTCACGGTCGGGGTGGGCTTCACTTCGGCGACCTGCGTGACAGGCTTTCCGCCAAGCCCCGGCAACAGTCCCGGCGAATAGACCTGCACGCCGATGATCGCAAGCAAAGCCGCTGCGATCGCCGTCATGGCGACCGCAAGGTTGCGATAGGCCCTGGCGCGGCTTGAGAGCCGCACCACGTTGGCATTGTCGAGGGGAAACTCTTGCGCCGCCACGGGCGAAGGTGGCGCTGGCGGCGGTTGCAGGGACGCGACCGCCTCGCCGATCTGCGCCTCCGGCGTGATCGGCGGCGGCTCGCCCAACTCGAGCGGCGCCTGCTGTTGCCCGGTCAGCCCGACGGCCGTCCGGATCTTGTCCCACAGCTCGCCTGGCGGCTCGACCGAGCCGACCATCTGGTTCAGCACGCCAAGCCTGAACTCCCAGGACCGCACGATCGCCGTGAAATCCTGGTCGACACTCATCATGGTCTCGACCTGCGCGCGCTCGTCGGCATCGAGCGTTCCGAGCGCGTATTCGGCCGCAAGCGCTATATGGTCCTCGCTGTATTCCATCTATTCCAAAGTCCAGACCTCTAAAGCCCGAGGCATTCACGAATGTCCATCATGCTGCGGCGGAGCCACGTCTTCACCGTATTCACCGGCGCCGCGAACTTCGCCGCGAGCTGCTCCCTGCTCCAGCCGTTGTAGTAGGCCAGCAGCACGAGCTTCTGGCGGTCCGGCTCCAGCCGGCCGACGCATTCCAGCAACCGCTTCAATTCTTCCGACATTTCCCGGCGAGCCAGCGGATCCGGGCTATCGGCTGCGACTTCCATCGCCGCCGGCTCGTCCTCGAGCGAGAGCTCGGTGCGCTTGCGCACGAGGTCGATGGCGCGGTTGCGCGCGATCGACGCCATCCACGTGATCGGCGAGGCGAGCGCCGGATTGAACTGCCCGGCGCTGTTCCAGATCCTGACGTAGGTATCCTGAATGACCTCCTCCGCGAGATCCTGTCTGCGCAAGATACGCAGGACCACGCCGTAGAGTTTCGCGCGCGTGGCGCCGTAGAGGCGCTCGAACGCGGCCTCATCGCCCTTCGCCACCGCAGCAATCAGCCAGACCAGCTCAGCCGGCGTCAGCATTCGGCCTCCCCAAAAACCGCGATCCCCTTATCGCTTGCTCGCACCGGGAGCAGTCAGACACGTCAGTAGCATATCTTGCGCACCAGAGGTCCACCAAGTTCCGCCTTGCCGCCTTGTACCATTTGCGGAGTTTTGGGGAGACGATCGTCGCGTGCGCCGCGGCTGACCGGTAGCCGATTTGTTCACCTCTTCCCGGCGCGAGAGGTGAGGCTCCCAAAGCAAAAGCCCGGGCCTTTCGGCCCGGGCTCGTCGCGGTGCTGAGATTCGGTGATCGGCTTCAGGCGATGACGCCGAGCCGGGCGCGCATCAACCCGATGCTGTCGAGATCGGCCTGCTCGCGGGCGTTCTCCTCGGCGCGCTCGCGGGCCTGGTCGCGCTCGTCCAGGAGCTCGACCTTCTTCAGTTCCTCGAAGGCTTCCGACAACAGTGCCTTGGCATCCTCGAGCTGAATGCGCAGCTCGTCGGCGGAGCGGGTCAGGTTCTCCCGGCGCTGGATCGCCGCCTTGGCATAGGTCGGATAGGCGAAGTGCGAGGGGTCGTTGATGCCGGCGCGCTCCTGCTCGGCCTGAATTTCGCGTTCGAGGTCGATCGACATGCGCTGGAAGTCGGCAATCATGCCCTCGATCTGGGTAACCCTTCGGCGCTTCTCGTCGACCTGAAACTTCTTCAGGCGGATTAGCGTTTCGCGTGACTTCATCGACTCATACTCCCCAGAAGTCCCGTACTAAACGCGGGACAAGGCCGGCTCCCCGTCGGGGCCCCGCCGGCGTCTCTCAATGGTTTTGGGATCATGGCGTGACAAAGTTAGCGTTCCGTTTCCAAGCGCCCCACGATTTGCTCAAGCTGCCGATATCCCTCGGCCAAATTCGACACCTCGTCCTTGGCCTGGCGCAGGAAGGCTTCCAGCGGCTCATGCAGCTTGATCGCCTCATCGACCTCCGCACTGGAACCGGTGCGATAGGCGCCGAGCCGGATCAGTTCCTCCATGTCGGCATAGGTCGCCATCACCCGTTTCGCCCGCTGGATGACGGGCCAGAACGCCGGATCGGCCGATTTCGGCATGGTGCGCGAGACCGATTTCAGGACGTTGATGGCGGGATAGCGCCCGCGTTCGGCAATTCCGCGTTCCATCACGATGTGGCCGTCGAGGATGCCGCGCACTGCGTCCGCGATCGGCTCGTTATGATCGTCGCCGTCGACCAGCACCGTGAAGACACCGGTGATGGTGCCCTGTCCAATGCCGGGACCGGCGCGCTCCAACAGTTTCGGCAGTTCCGTGAACACGGTTGGCGTATAGCCCTTGGCCGTCGGCGGCTCGCCGGCCGATAGCCCGATCTCGCGCTGGGCCATAGCAAAGCGCGTCACCGAATCCATCAGGCAGAGCACGTCCTGGTCCTCGTCCCGGAAATATTCAGCGATGGCGAGCGTGAGATAGGCCGCCTGCCGGCGCATCAGCGCGGGCTCGTCGGAGGTTGCGACCACCACGACGGAGCGCGCCAGGCCCTCCTCGCCGAGATCGTCCTGCAGGAATTCCTGCACCTCGCGGCCGCGTTCGCCGACAAGTCCGATCACGGTGACGGCGGCATCCACATCGCGCGCCAGCATCGACAGCAGCACGGATTTGCCGACGCCGGAACCGGCGAAGATGCCCAGGCGCTGACCGCGGCAACAGGTCAGAAAGGTGTTGAGCGCGCGGACGCCGAGATCGAGCGGAGAGCCGACGCGCCTGCGCGAATGCGCCGGCGGCGGGGTGTTGCGGAATGGCATCGGCGAGCCGCCCTGCGCGAGCGGTCCCTTGCCGTCGATCGGCTCCCCCATGGCATTGAGCACGCGCCCGAGCCAGGATTGCGACGGCCTGACCTGGCTTGCGGCATTCGCAATCACGGCGCGGCAGCCGCGTCGCACGCCTTCGAGGCCCGCGAACGGCATCACCACCGCATTGTTGCCGGAGAAGCCGATCACCTCGCAGGGGATGAAACGGTTCTCGCCGGTGTCGATCACGATGCGGGCGCCGACACTCATCGCATGAATGGGGCCGGCGATCTCGACCATCAGACCGCGAACGCCGACCACGCGGCCATAGATATTGACGCCGTCGATATCGCCGATCTGGTCGGCCAGCGCCTTCATGACGGAAAGCCCCTCACGCCGAGCCCTTCATTGCGAAAACCTTAAGTTTCGACGCATTTCCGTTCCCGGTTTAACTTCGTATTTACCCGCATCATTAATCATTGCGTCACTGTCTTTGTGACTGAGGACGCTCGTCTGCTCAGAACGAACAGCGAGTCGTGAGAGTCGGTTAGCTCCGCCTCTTAATGTGGAACTTGAAGGGTTAGTGGTACAAAAAGCTGGTTTGGCGCAGTATCTTAGGGCGATTCGTCAAAAATTGCACCGTGAGACCTTGCGGAACAGAATCAGAATTTGTTAACCATGTCTCGTCAGGATCCGAATCAGTTGTTCAAAGGCGTTTTGAGTGCCGCAAGTTCGCGGCCGACCTGACGCCCGGAGCGGCGATCCATGGGGAACTGGCATGCGCGTTTTGCTGATTGAAGATGACAGCGCCGTCGCGCAGTCGATCGAATTGATGCTCAAGTCCGAGAGTTTCAACGTCTATACGACCGACCTCGGCGAGGAAGGCGTAGATCTCGGCAAACTCTACGACTACGACATTATCCTTCTCGACCTGAACCTGCCCGACATGTCCGGCTACGACGTGCTCAAGCAGCTCCGGGTTTCCAAGATCAAGACTCCCATCCTGATCCTCTCCGGCCTTGCCGGCATCGAGGACAAGGTCAAGGGTCTCGGCGTCGGCGCCGACGACTACATGACCAAACCCTTCCACAAGGACGAACTGGTGGCCCGCATCCATGCGATCGTGCGCCGTTCGAAGGGCCACGCCCAGTCGGTGATCCAGACCGGCGACCTCGTGGTCAACCTCGACACCAAGACGGTGGAAGTCGGCGGCCAGCGCGTGCATCTGACCGGCAAGGAATACCAGATGCTGGAACTGCTCAGCTTGCGCAAGGGCACCACGCTGACCAAGGAAATGTTCCTGAACCACCTCTATGGCGGCATGGACGAGCCGGAATTGAAGATCATCGACGTCTTCATCTGCAAGCTGCGCAAGAAGCTCGCCAACGCCTCCGAAGGCCGCAATTTCATCGAGACTGTCTGGGGCCGCGGCTATGTGCTGCGCGAGCCGCATGACATGGACGAGCGTATCCCCGCTTAGACTTGGCTTTGGATTTGGGGTTCTACCCGCGAGCTGAGGCTCGCTCCTCCCGAAACTGGACCCCGCCGCAAATGGCGGGGTTTTTGTTTTTTGGGGGAGAGATCGGCGCCGGACGAGGCTGGATCGAATTGCGACCGCGGCGACGCTGCGCCCCCTCTCCCGCTTGCGGGGGAGGGTTGGGGTGGGGTGTCTCCACGAGTCACACTGGTCGTGTGGAAAGAGTTTCCCCCACCCGCATCGCATCTTTCGATGCGATGCGACCTCCCCCGCAAGCGGGAGAGGTCAAGCGAGTTCACGGGGTGGGCCGCTTGATCTAACTAGCGCCTGCGCTTCTTGGCAGCCTTCTTGGACGCCTTCTTCGCCTTGGCCTTTTTCGCCTTGGGCTTCTTCGCCGCTTTCCTCTTCTTCGTCTTCTTCGCGGCTTTCCTGGCCTTGGCCGCCTTCTTCGGAGCTTTCTTGGCGGGCTTCGCCTTCCTGGCCTTCCTGGCCTTCCTCGCAGCCGGCTTCGCTGGCGCGGGATCGGCCGGCGCTGCGGCTGGCGTTGAGGCAGAAGGCTTCGGCTTCGCCGGTGCCTGCGCCGACGGTCTCGCCGCAGGCGTCACGCGGCCGCCGGCTGCGGCCAGCCAGAAGCGCAGCTCGGGCGACTTCACGTCCGGCCCCTGGATGTAGCGCTCCTGCCACTTGTCGTCGGCTTCCAGCGGCTGGCCGAACACGTCGGGATGCTTGCTCAGCAGGAAGCGCCAGGCGTAGTGGTCGTAGAGATCGAGTACATGGCAGGCATAGGCTTCCGCCAATCCGCGGTGGCCGCGGACGATCACCATGTTCTCGTCGTTGTTGTGGGAGGCGCGGAAGCCGAGATTGTGCGAGCCGGTGACGACAACACAGTCGTCGCTGAACGGATCGATCACCACGATCTTGTTGTGGATGATGGCAAAGCCGTATTTGGCGAGCTCGCCTTCCCAGGCGCCCGGAGCATCCTTCGCCGTCACGGCGCCCGCGGGCACCGCGCGATAATCGATCGATGCCGTCGGCTCACCTGCCTTCTTCGGCTTGCCGGGCTCGCCGACAACGGTGACATGCGGCCCTTTGTGGGGCGCGCCATCATCGGCAGTATCGGATCCGCTGCCGGCATGCAGGGCTTCCGAGAATTTGACGGCGCGCTGGGGGCTGGTCAGCGCGCCGCGCACGAAGAGGTCGGGGTTTTTCGCGAGCATCTTACCCGCCTCATCGAGGATCGAATTGTTGCCGGGATCGAACGCCAGGAACAGGATCGCCTGTTTCGCGCCGGCCATCAGCGCGAACACGCGCCCCATGTCGTTGGGCGTGTCCGGATTCTTCGACAGCTTGTGCGGCGTGTTCGGCGAGAACATGGTCTCGATGGACACGCCATTGCCGAGATCGATGGGGCTGGAAATCGATCCTGCGTTGTTGCTGTGGTCGTAGTCGCGCAGCGTCTTCGACTGCAGCGCGTTCTTGTTGCCATGGGCGGCGTCGACGTCGGCCTTCAGCGCGTTCCAGTAATCGATGTAGCGCTGCGCGACATCTTTCGATTCAATGATCAGCGCATTGTTGGTCTGGGTGCAGAGCCCGGTCGAGGTCCAGTTGGTCGAGCCGGACAAGACCGCCGTCGGCGTATTGTTCTCTGTCAGCACCATGAACTTGTTGTGCGGGATATCGCCCTTGCCGAGGATGCGGTCGATGACGTTGACGCCGGCTGCCTTGAGATTGTCGCGGTTGTCCTTGTCCGAATCGTCGGTGGTGTTGGACTGCTCGTTGCCAAGGATCACGTTGCGGCTATGCGGATTGGCCTGAAGCTGCTTCTCGAGCCCGTTCGGATCGTTGAGCTCATAGAGCGCCGCGTGGATGATTCCGCCGTCCTTGTCGGCGCGGGCAAGCAGCGAGGTCACGCCCTCCTGCAACTGACCCATCAGACGGATGCGGATGGGGTCGTTGGGATCGGTGATGTGCTTGCCGAGCTCATCGACATTGGGGTGGCCGCCGAGCGCCTCGCTCAGCGCCTGCGTTGCAGTGATGCCGCGGTTGAAATAGGCGGAAAACGGCGGACGGCTTGGCGTCAGCGTGACCTTGTTGCTCAGAAGCGGCGCGACGCCGGCAAGCGGAGTCAGGGTCGAGCCCGCTTGACCTCCCATCGGCACGATGCGGTATTGATAGGTGCCGCCGCGCTTGGCGTACAAATCCTTCCACCAGAATTTCTGCACCGGCGCCTGCTCGGTGGTGAACTTCGCGGCCTTGTCCTGATTTGCAAAGCGCGCGAGCGCCGGCAGAACCGTCTCCTTGTTGCCGGCATCGACATCAATCTGATGGATGGCAAAGCCGAGACAACCATCGAGGTGACGATCGAATGTCCAGGCGACAACAGCAATATCATTGTTTGAAAAAGCGATTGCGGGCATCGAAACAATCCTTGAGCTCGCGGGAAACAATAACGCTTAAGTTGCGGAAGACTAATACCACTCGCGAAAAACCGCAAATTGCCCGGTTCACAAATCACGTAAAAATGTCGGCGGCATGAAAACCTCGAGGACTTCCCCAAGGAATACCCAAGAAACATGACATGGTCCTGCAATCGCTCACCGGATTGCCGGCCTTCCCGGTCTATTTCTGCACTGAGAAGCGGCACTTTACCCGCAGATTGACCGTCAGAACCGCCTTTTGCCGGAGTGGCGGCGGCGATTTGCAGTGCCGGCGACAGGCGCGTCGCCCTGAACGTTCGGCACATTCGTCGCGCCGTAAGGACTGCTGCCGTAAGCCTTGCCTGCTCCTTCATTCCTTTGTTCGAGAGCTGCCCTGCCTTCAGGCGTGAGCTGCCCGCCATTCAGGACGTCCCGGTCCGGATGCAGCGACTCGAATGCCGCGGGCTCGCCGAACTGCGCGTGGGCTGCTGTCGATATGAGAGCCGTAGCCGCAGTCACCGCGGCGGCGATGGCATGACGGATGCGAACAACCATGGGTGGTCTCCAATCGAAAGAGGGGTCGCGGCTCGCTCGCCTGGTCGGAGCGCCCCGGTAAAATCCCGGTGCTTTGATATGTGTGGTTGGCGCTCCAAAAGGCTCGATCAGCGCAAATCACGCTTGCGTGCGGGATGAGACAGGGGCGGATCAGCCGACTGCGTCCGCCGTGGCTCAACGAGCGAAGGCGGAAGGCGTAATCCGCCGACATGCTTCGACACAACTCTCATCTGCCACGCCGCACGTCGTGTCGAACTGTCGCCCAACGTTCGGTCCAAGTGGGCGCCGGCTTTCCGGGGACGTGGCATGGCGGATTACGCTTCGTAGTCCGCCCGATCACCAACCCTGCGCGATGAAAACGCCAACAGTCCCGCGGCGACGAATGCCAGCAAAGCTGCAAGCTGAAAGGTCTTCTGGAAGCCTTCAAGGAAGCCGTATTTCACGTTCAGGATTCCGAAGACCAACAGGACAACCGAAGCGGCGGTCACGGTGCCGAGCGTTCGCGTCAGCAGCACCAGGCTGCCGGCAACGCCGCGATCCCGGAGCGGGAGCGCCGCGGTCACGATATCCGAATAGGCAAGCTGGAACAGGCCGACGCCGACACCCTGCACGGCAAGCCCCGCAATCCTTAAGATCGTCGGGGTCTGCTCTGTCCACGCGCCGAGCAGCAGCAGACCGCCACCAACTGCCACTGCGCCCGCGATCGCCAATCGTTCCGTGGAAATATGCCGTCCGGCCATGCGCCCGGCGATCGGGGCGGCCAGCACGGCGCCTGCCGCTGCCGTAGCCAGGATGATGCCGCTTTCAGTCAGGCTATAGCCGGGCACCCGCGCCAGAAAATATGGCACCAGCAGCCAGACCGAAAACGCTGCGAGATTGGCCAGCACGCTGACGAGATTGAGCAGCGCGAAACCCGGCTGCCTGAGGATCTCGATGGCTATGATCGGACGTGCAGCACGTGACTCGCGGACGATGAAGGCCGCAAAGGCTGCGGCGGACAGGAGCGCGAACCAGATGGCGGAGAATTCGCGGATGCGATTGAGTGCCAGCAGCATCGTGACCAGGCCCAATATCAGCGCGAGGCCACCCGGGATGTCAAAGCGATCGGCCGCCTCGCGCCGTGGCGATGCCGGCATGCCGCGCAATAGGAGCAGCGCCGCGACGGCAATCGGGGCTCGGAACCAGAACACCGCCGGCCAATCCCAGGCCGCGGTCAGGGCGCCGCCGAGAAGAGGACCAAGCATCAAGCCGAGCGAAAGCATCATGGTGTAGATGCCAAGCGCCTGACTGCGTCGATTCTCGCCATGGAGATTGATCACCAGCGCTGCGCCACAGCTCAGCACCAGTGCAGCGCCGACACCCTGCAGGCAGCGAAAGAAAAGCATCGCGCCAAAGCTTGGCGACCAACCGACAAGGAGCAGCGCAACCGTGCTCCAGATCAGACCAATCCGGAAGACACGCGCATGACCGACCGCGTCGCCAATGCGCCCCAGCGCCAGAAGCAAGCTGGCATAGGTCAGGACATAGCAGATCACGACCCATTGGATGTCACCGATCGAAAGGTCGAACCCACGGGTAATGGCGGGGAAGGCAATATTGACTGACGTGTCGAGCTGCGTCGCGGCCGTGCCGAGCCCGATCATGGCGACCTGCCAGGGCTTGGCGTGGAGCAGGCCCGTCGACGAATGAGGATGATCGTGTTTGGAAATCGAAGTCACGCTGAAATCTAGCCGGTTTGAATTCATCCCGGCAAGGGAACGAGTACGCAGGATGCGTTAAGCCAACGGGTCGCGCGTACGCGCGACCCGTTGGTTCAAATCATCCGACAAGCTAAATCAATCACCGCGATAGACGGCCTCCATATTGTTTCCGTCCGGATCGAGAACGAAGGCCGCGTAATAGTGCGGCCGGCGCTCGCCGGGCGCTCCATTGTCGGTGCCGCCGGCCTTGAGAGCAGCCGCATGGAACGCATCGACGTCCGACCGGCTCCTGGCCGCAAAGGCCGTGTGCTGCCTGACCGAATGCGGATGAAAACGATCGATCCAGAACACGGGATAGGCGACGCCGTAGCCGATTCCGTCGGTCCCCACGCCCTCGGGCATTTGCATCACCCTGCGCAGCCCCAGCGCGCCGAGCGCAGCGTCATAGAACAGGGCGGAACGCCGGACGTCCGCAACCCCGATGCCGGTGTGGTCGATCATGGAGTGTCCCCGAGGTTGGCGCGGCCCTTGGGGCGGATCAGCAACCTGCCCGCCGCAGCTCGAAGAGCCACGGCGGAAGCGTAGTCGCCCGCCAGGTTCAGGCGCAATACCGCGTCGCGATTGCGCCCTGCTTGCCTTTGAATCACGCTTGCGTGCGAGGGCTCGTCGCCGGTCCAAAACGACGCCTTTTCCGTGCATGGGAGCCGGGGCTAGGCGCATCGCCTTGCGATCGCAACGCCTGCTCTTGGGAACATCGTCCCAGCCGCCGTGTTGCCTTTCGAGGCAATGGCGTCGTGGCGTTCAGGACTTGATCCGCTTTTAACCCGATGGAGGTTTTCATGTTGAGAAAGGCTGTTATCCCGCTCGCTATCGCGGCAGCGGTCGCGTTCGCGCCGGCGAGCGTGTCTGCGCGTGGCTTTGGCTTTCACGGCGGTTGGCACGGCGGCGGCTGGCACGGCGGCGGCTGGCACCGCGGATTTGGTCCCGCTGTGGCCGGTGGTTTGATTGCGGGCGCCCTGATCGGAGGCGCCGTGTCGTCCGCCTATGCCTACGCCCCGGACTACTACGACGGGTACTATCCCGGAGCCGTGGGGTACTATCCGGGGCCAGTCTATGGTGGATATTACGGATATTACGGCAATGCGGGCTGCCCCGAGCCCGGGTACGGCGCATACTACAATTGCGGCGTCTACGCTGTGCCGGGATACGGCCCGTAGGCACTCGCCTATTGAGCCCGTGCCCGTAGCCCGTAGGGCGGATTAGCGGCAGCGTAATCCGCCGCAAGGCTATGACGCGATTCTCTGGTGGTGATCGCTCGGCTCGCCAGATGTGGGATTACGCCTGCGGCTAATCCGCCCTAGCCTGCACGACCCCGCACCCGACGGGCAAATCGCTTCGTCTAATCAGAATCCATTCCAGTTAAGTCAAGCGCTTTCGCGAAAAATATTCTTCTTCCGTTTTCCAGAAGATCATGGTTGTCTCCCGCATCCCGAGTCCCTTGAGAGGGACGTATCGCGATCGTCACGGACGTTGGACACGGGACGCGGTGGACGTGAGGATGCTCAGCGCGGCTTGCCGCGCCGACGAAAGCATTCCTTGCGGACGAGTGAAATCGTGCGGTCCCGACGCCCCGACGCTGGCGTCAAGCTTCGCTCCTGATGATGGGCGATGCGACGGAGGCTAACAAGCCCGGTACTCCGGGGAGACCACGTATAAGCCGTAAACCATCGCGCAGGGAATGCCGGAGTGTGTTCGGTTGTACCTGTGGACTGCTCGTGTGCGTTTTTTGCGCATTTGCTGCACACGAGGCGCGCGGGTGCAACGGCACCCGGCATTCCCTGCGCCCTTGATCTTCGAGGGCGACGAATGATGCATCGCTCGGGCGCATCAGTGCCGCGGGAATGCGGAGGTGTGCCCGGCGTCGTCATTGCGAGGAGCGACAAGTCGGTCCTCGCAATGACGGCGAGCGCTGTTTGACAATTGAATCGGATTCGTAGGGTGGGCAAGGCGCCCTTGCGCCGTGCCCACCAATCATATCACGCGGAAGCGGTGGGCTCGCTTCGCTTAGCCCAACCCTACCGGCTCTGAATTCGCGGAGAGAACCCTCACCCGACTAGCTTCGCAAGTCGACCTCTCCCGCTCGCGGGAGAGGTGAAGAGGAGATCGCGGCTAGCGCGCCGCGACGACCTTCAGCGGGGCGCGGGCGCCGCCGCGGGTGGGGTTTACCTGATAGAGGCCGCGCCTGTCGGGGACGGGGCGGAACGCATCGGTGATGCCGACGACCGACTCGGCCGCGCCCAGCATCAGCATGCCGTCGGGCTCGATGATCTTCGCCATGCGCTCGAAGATGTTGATCTTGGTGTCCTGGTCGAAATAGATCAGCACGTTGCGGCAGAAGATCACGTCGAATTTGCCGAGATGCGAAAAGTCCTGCAGCAGGTTGAACTGCCTGTGCTGGATCATGCCGCGCAGCTCCGAATTGATCTGCCAGAGCTCGCCGGTTTGCGCGAAATACTTCACCAGAAGCTGGATCGGCAGGCCGCGCTGCACCTCGAACTGGCTGTAGATGCCGGACTTCGACTTCTCCAGCACCTCCTGCGACAGATCGGTCGCGACGATCTCGAAACGCCAGCCGGCAAGGGCTGCGGCCTTTTCCTTGAGCAGCATCGCGATCGAGTAGGGCTCCTGCCCGGTCGAAGACGCCGCCGACCAGATCCGCACCGTCTTGCGGGTGACGCGCGAGGTCATCAACTGCGGCAGGATGGTATCGCGCAGATGATCGAACGGGATCTTGTCGCGGAAGAAGAACGTCTCGTTGGTGGTCATCGCCTCGACCACCTCGGTCGTGAGCGCCTCGGCGCCGCCCTTCACGAGCCTCGAGACCAGCTCCGGGATGCCGGAGAGGCCCGCCTTGCGCGCGATCGGCACCAACCGACTCTCGACCAGATATTGCTTGTCGGCGGAGAGATCGAGGCCGGAGCGCTCCTTCAGGAGCTTGCGCAGAAAGTCGTAATCGAGCGGCGTCATGTGCGGTCTCCCGCAAACAGCCGGACCAGTTTCGGCGCGATCTCTTTCAGCGGCAGCACCGCGGCGCAGATGCCGGCATGCGCCGCCGCACCCGGCATGCCCCAGACCACGCTTGACGCTTCATCCTGCGCGATCACGCTGCCGCCCGCGGCGACGATGTCCTTGCCGCCGCGCGTGCCGTCCGAGCCCATGCCGGTCAGGATCACCGCAAGCGTAGCACCCTGCCAGATGTCGATCGCCGAGGTGAACAGGGGATCGACCGCAGGCCTGCAGAAATTGACGGGAGCATCGTCACCGAGTGCGATCGTCGCTTGCGCACCGTGACGCACCACGCGCATGTGGCGGCCGCCCGGGGCAAGATAGATCGTACCGGGCTTGATCGCCTCGCCGTCGATCGCCTCATGCGCCGGACGCTTGCTCGAACGCGCGAGATGCTCGGCGAGAATGGTGGTGAAGGTCGGCGGCATGTGCTGGGTGATCAAGACCGGGAAGCGGTCGATCACCGGGCCGAGCTCGGTGACAAGCGACATCAAGGCCTGCGGGCCGCCGGTCGACGAGCCGATCAGGAGGACGCGCGGCGCATGCGCGCTGAAGGCGCGGCGCACGACAGCGGCTTGCTTGGGCGCGACTGCCGGCTCGCGCGCCTTGTCGACGCCATGCGGCAACGCGGGCGCGAGCGGCGGAGCGTGGGCCGCGCCCGGCGGGCGGCGCAACTTGGCGCCGAGGTGGCGGATCTTCTGGATCAGGTCGTGATGGAATATCTCGGCCGCGGTCGGCTCGCGGGTGGTCTCGGGCTTGGGGATGTAGTCGGAGGCGCCGAGCGCCAGACACTTGAAGCTGATCTCCGCGTTGCGGCGGGTCAGCGTGGAGGCCATGATGATGATGAGGTCGCGCTTCTTGGCGAGCAGCTTCGGCAGCGCGGAGATGCCGTCGAGCTCCGGCATCTCGATATCGAGCACGGCGACGTCGGGCTTGATGCGCTCGAGTTGCTGCACCGCCTCAAGCCCGGTGCGCAGCGAGGCCGCGACCACCATGTCCGGCTCGGCGCCGATCCAGCGCGAGATCAGACCCCGGATCACGACGGAGTCATCGACCACCATGACCCGCAACGGCTCCTGCCGTGTCGGAGACGGGGTCGAACTTGCCAACGCAACACTCATATTTCACCGAACCGTACTGAAGCGGCACTCAAGGACTCAACAACGCCGCAGGCCGTTTGAGCCAACGGTTCGATCGCAGGGCCGATCAGATCAGCCCGACTTCCTGGAATTTGGCCGTGACGATGTCCTTGTCGAACGGCTTCATGATGTATTCGTTGGCGCCGGCATGCAGCGCGCGGGCGATATGCGCGACGTCGTTCTCGGTGGTGCAGAACACCACCTTCGGACTGTCGCCACCGGGCATGCGGCGCAGATTGCCGAGGAACTCGTAGCCGTCCATCACAGGCATGTTCCAGTCGAGCAATACCGCTTCCGGCATCGAGCGCCTGCAGGCCTCCAGCGCCTTCTCGCCGTCTTCCGCTTCGACGATCTGGAAATCCAGGCCTTCCAGGATTCGCCGTGCAACCTTTCGAATGACGCTTGAGTCATCGACAACAAGACATGTTCTCATGGCAGCCTCACTTGTTTTCAGTTCCCCAACGGGGACATTTCCATTCCAGTTTGCCGCGCCCGACGCGTTACGCGGCCTTTGCATCCGGCGCGAGTTCGAGCACGCGATCGACATCGAGGACGACCATGAGCTGGCCGTCGAGGCGGTGGACGCCTCCGGCTAGCTTGGCCATGCGGGGGTCGAGATTGACGGGGTTCTCCTCGCGGCTGTCGTCGGGCAGCCGCAAGACTTCGCCGATCTGATCGATCAAGAGGCCGTAGGATTCGCCGCGCAGATCGACCCCGACCGCCATCGGCGGCTTGCCGTCCTCGCTTTTCGGAAGCCCCAGGCGAGCCCGCATGTCGATCACCGTGACGATGCGGCCGCGCAGATTGAGCACGCCCGCGATTTCACGCGAGGCCAGCGGCACGCGCGTCACGCGCTCCGGCATGAATACGTCCTGCACGCGCGAGATCGGCAGTCCGAACAACTGGCCACCGATCATGGCGGTGACATATTCGGCGACGGCGCCTTCGATGGTTTCGGTCTTGCTGGTCATGCTCTGATCCCTATGCCCCCGCTCATGCCGCCGCCCGGTTGATCTCGGCGGTCTGCTCCTTGAGCGCCGCGATCAGCCCGGGGCGGTCGAACTTCGCAACGTAGTCGTGGAACCCGGCCTGACGGCCGCGCTCGATCGCCGCCGGCGATACCAGCGAGGACAGCGCGATGATCGGCATCGAAGCGAGATGCGCATCGGAGCGGATCGTCTCGGCGAACTCGAAGCCGTTCATGTCGGGCATTTCGATGTCGGTCAGCACCACGTCGAAGGATTGTCCCGAGCGCAACGCGACCAGGCCTTCCTGCGCGCTCGGGGCGACGCGAACCTTGTAGCCCGCGGCTTTCAACACCGGCGCCAGCATGTTGCGGAAGAACGCGGAGTCGTCGACCAGAAGCACCGATTGCGCGGACAGCGATGGACGCATTTCCTTGCGGCTGAACCAGTCCGAGAACGCCATCGGCAGGAAATGACCGACATCGATCACTTCGGTCGCCTGGCCCTTGATCACGGCGGAGCCGAGGATGCCTTCGCTGGAGCCGGCCACCTCGATGTTGAGGCGCTCCTCGACGATGTCGATGATCTCGTCGACCACGAGCCCCATCGAGCGGCCATCGTCGGCAAACACCAGGATCGGCTGGGAGCCGGAGGTTCGGACGTCAACCCCGTGCATCTGCACCAACGGCATCAACTGCTCGCGGTACTGCACCATCGAGCGGCCATTGGAGAGCTCGATCTTTTCGGCCGCGATTTCTTCCAACCGCGTGACCAGACCAAGCGGCACCGCCTTGGGCTGGCTTGAGCCGGCGCGGAACACCAGGAGCGACGTCAACTGCTCGGCGGTGGCGGCGCGGTGCGCCGCATTCTCGTCGGCGATCTCATGGCCGGCGTTGCCCGAAGCGCCGAGCGCCTTGGCAATGCCGTTGGGGTCGATGATCATGATGACGGCGCCGTCGCCCAGAATGGTGTTGCCGGAAAACATGTCGATGTGACGCAGCTTGGTCGACATCGGCTTGACCACGATTTCCTCGGTGTGGAACACGCCGTCGACCACGATGCCGAAGGTCTGGCTGCCGACCTGGGTCACGACGATGAAGCCGTTTTCCGGATCGGAGGAAGAGCCGTCGTCGATCTTGAGCAGCTTCTTCAGATGCATCAGCGGCAACAGCTTGTTGCGCAGGCGCAAGACGGCCGTGTCCTTGATGCGCTCGATGCGGTGTTCGGAGTTGGCGCGCGCCCGCACCAGTTCGACCACCGAAAGCTGCGGGATGGCGAAGCGATCGCCGCCGGCTTCCACGATCAGCGCCGAGACGATCGCAAGCGTCAGCGGAATCTTGATGGTGACGGAGGAGCCTTCGCCGGAGACCGACTTGATGTCGATGGTGCCGCCGATCTGATCGATGTTGGTGCGCACCACGTCCATGCCGACGCCGCGGCCGGAGACGCTGGTGACGGCGGCCGCGGTCGAGAAGCCCGGCGCGAAGATGAACTTGTGGATCTGCGCTTCCGTCATCTTCTCCAGTTCAGCCTCGGTGACGAGGTTGTTCTGAAGCGCCTTTGCCTTGATGCGCTCGGTGTTGAGACCGCGGCCATTGTCGGCGATGCAGATGATGATGTGACCGCCTTCGTGATAGGCGGAGAGACGGATCGTACCGGTCTCCGGCTTGCCGGCGGCGGCGCGCTCGGCAGGCGTCTCGAGCCCGTGATCGGCCGAGTTGCGCACCATGTGCGTTAGCGGATCCTTGATCAGATCGAGCACCTGGCGGTCGAGCTCGGTGTCGGCGCCGTGCATCTCGAGTTCGATCTGCTTTTGCAATTCGCTCGAGAGGTCACGCACGATACGCGGCAGCTTCTGCCACGCATTGCCGATCGGCTGCATGCGCGTCTTCATGACGCCTTCCTGCAACTCGGCGGTGACGTTCGACAGCCGCTGCAACGGCACCTTGAATTCGGTATCCTCGTTGCGGCGGGAAATTTCCAAAAGCTGGTTACGCGTCAGCACCAGCTCGGACACCATCGTCATCAGGTGCTCAAGCGTATCGACATTGACGCGGATCGACTGGTTGGCGACGCGGTCGGCTTCGCCTGCGTCCACTTCCACCGCGACCTTTGCCTTTTTGGCGGGAGCCTTGGAGGCCTTTTCAGCCACAGCCGCCGGCTTGGCTCCCGCCTTGGGAGCGGGCGCAGCGCCGGCTTCGGCCTTCGGCGCCGCCTTTGCCGCCGGCGCCGGTGCGGGCGCTGTAACTTCGGTCGCGGTCTCGCGGAAAGCACGCTCCAGCTCGTCGAGCGACACTTCGCCCGGCCGCAACTCGCGTTCCAGCACCTGATAGGTCAATTGGCCTTCGGTGTTCGCCGGCGCAGCCGGCACCAGCGGCGGCGCTGCCGCCTCGACAGGCGCCGCTTCCATCGCGGCCATACCGCGTTCGACCATCTGGTGAAGCTGCACGATCAGGTCCTGATCGTTGCCTTCGGGCTCGGCCTCGGTCGCTTCCAGCCCGCCGAGAATTTCCTTGATGCGGTCGATACTGCCCAGGATCAGCGTCACCGCTTCGGCCGTGACCGGCATGCCGTCACGGAATTTGCCCATCAGCGTTTCGCCGGCGTGGGCGAGCGCTTCGAGCCGTGGCAAACCAAGGAAACCGCAGGTTCCCTTGATGGTGTGTACCAGACGGAAGATGTTGTCCAAAATCTTGGCATTGTTCGGCTCTTGCTCGAACCGCACCAGCTGATTGTCGACGGTGTCCAGGCTTTCGCTGGTCTCCGTCAAAAACTCTCTCAAAAGATCGTCCATGAAATCTGGCCTTCACCCCACACGCGCATTCGGCACGCTTTCCGAGTGTGGCCAGCTTCTATGCAAAGCGTTTAAGTTTGGTTGAGTAAGTGGAAAAGAACGGCCTCAACAAATAGATAAGCTGAACCCGTAGAATACCGGGGTCGCGATGATGCGTTTGGTTACGCTTCGTTAACCCCTTCGCCGGCGCAGCGACACGTTCGAACGCCGCGCGCCACCGCTCATGCCAACCGAAACGCCGTCATTTCAGCCGCGCGACGTTTCAGGCCGCCGTGACCACCACCGATTCGCCCTCGGCCACCAGCTTGACGCCCAGCCCGCAGGACTCGGCGAGCAGGCGCGTATAATACGGCTGCACCGAATGGGCGTCGCTCGCCGCGATCTGCCCCGAACCCAGGATATCGGCAATATTCTGCGGCAGCCGCGCATTGAGCCCGCTTGCCGTGACGCGGAAACTCATCG
>NZ_DATGFH010000133.1:0-18648 GCF_035309285.1 Bradyrhizobium sp.
GCGGAAGATCGAGCGTCTCGGATTTGACCTCGTCGATCAGCGGCTGTCCCTCGCGCGCGCAGCGGCGCAGCACGGCATTGACGAGCCCGGCATATTTCGCGGCCCGCCGATCCGACTGCACCAGCCGCACCGACAGATCGACCGCGGCATGATCGGGCACATCCATCCAGAGAATCTGGGCGGCGCCGATCAGAAGCGCGCTTTGCGCGCGCGGCGCATCGGTCGGAATGCCGCGGTCCAGCAGCCGCGACAACAGATGTCCGAGCGTGCCGAGCCGGCGCAGGATCGTCGCCACCAGGCGCCGCATCAGCGCGCGGTCGCGATCGGCGAGCGTCTTCAGGCCCGGATGGGCGGCTGCGCCGTCGAGCTGGTCGTCGAGGGTACGATGCTTGTGCAGCACGCCGTCCAGAATGTCGGCGGCGATCCGCCGTGCCGCGAGACCGGGCACTTCAGCAGGACGGGCTAATCTTGGAGAAGGCATGCGTCGAAGCTTACCCGGAGGGACGAAGGCAATTCCGCTAGCACTCACTCGGGGCATGCCATGACAGACCCCACTCCTGCCATGCGAATATGCCAAATGTAAGAATCGCCTCTGGCATTTTCAGCTTGAGGCACGATCTGTTGACAGGGTGGTTTGCGAGAGCGGGAGGTTGGCGATGAGTGACAGTGCCGCACAGGCCAATTCTGCGATCAAGCCTGAGACCAAGCCTGGTCAGGAACGTAAACCGCTGACACCGGCCGCGCAGCGCGCGCTCGCCGAGGCCGAAGCACGTCGTCAGGCCGCTGTCGCCAATGCGAAGGCGATGCCGAAGGAATTTCAGGGCCCGAAGGGTCCCGAGCCCACGCGCTATGGCGACTGGGAGAACAAGGGCATCGCGTCGGATTTCTGAAACAAAAGCCGCGCTGGCCGCGCGGCTTTCGTATTTCCCACACGATCATTCCGGGACGCGAGTGAAACGAGCGAACCCGGAATCTCGAGATTCCGGGTCTGGTCCTTCGGACCATCCCGGAATGACGGACGTCGCTATTAGCGCGTCACCACCACTGGCGTGCCGACCGAGACGCGGCCATACAGGTCGGTGATGTCGGCGTTGTACATGCGGATGCAGCCGTAGGAGACGAAGCCGCCGACCGATCCCGGCATGTTGGTGCCGTGGATGGCGTATTCGCCGCCGGCGAGCGTCATCGCGGCGACGCCCATCGGGTTCCTGGGCGAACCGCCGGGGATCAGGTTCGGGATGCTCGGAATGTCATGCTTGACTTCCTTCGGCGGCGCCCAGGCCGGGTTGCGGTACTTGCCGTCGATCCGGGTCACGCCAGCCCACTGCTTGCCGACCTTGCCGACGCCGACCGGATAGCGCATCGCATGGCCCTGATCGAGAATGAGGTAAAGCCGGCGCTCGCTGGTCTTGATCACGATCGTTCCCGGCGAATATTCGGTGCCCCGTACCGGAACCAGTTCCGGCTTTGCCTGTGCCACATTCGTCGCCAATAGAGCAGCCCCGATGGTGGCCGCCAGCGCCACCGCAATCCGCTTCGACATCGACATCTCTCCGCTTCGCCCGCCCCTGCCAAAGGGCGCCAGATTCGCTCAAGACCGGCCGAAACGGCCGGCTTGCCCACGCATTTTTAACCGCGTGCGTTAACCGATTGGTTTCCACGCGGGCCTTCGGGCTAGCTAGGGTCGAGGGAGAAAAGGAAATGTTGGATTTAAAGTAAATGACTTGAAAACAACACTTGCCGGAAAACCGCCGCAAGGCGGCCACAGTTTCCGACGTTTGCGTGAGAGGGCGGCGGCACGGAAATTATGGCCGTCATTCCGGGATGGTGCGCAAGCACCAGACCCGGAATCTCAGGTGCGCACCATAGTTCGATGCTGCCGCATCGCCCCGGAACGACGGTTCTGAAGCTGCGACGCTTACGCCTGCGTCTGCTTGCGGTTCTTCCGGTTCTTCACGAGGTCATCGACCACGGCGGGATCGGCGAGCGTCGAGACATCGCCGAGACTGCCCGGCTCGTCCTCGGCGATCTTGCGCAGAATACGGCGCATGATCTTGCCGGAGCGCGTCTTCGGCAGGCCTGGCGCGAACTGGATCTGGTCCGGCGAGGCGATTGGCCCGATGTCCTTGCGCACCCAGGCGACCAATTCCTTGCGCAGATCCTCGCTCGGCTCGGTGCCGGCCATCAAGGTGACATAGGCATAGATGCCCTGGCCCTTGATGTCGTGCGGATAGCCGACCACCGCGGCTTCCGACACTTTCTCATGCGCGACCAGCGAGCTCTCGACTTCGGCCGTGCCCATCCGATGTCCGGAGACGTTGATGACGTCGTCGACGCGGCCGGTGATCCAGTAATAGCCGTCGGCGTCGCGCCGGCAGCCGTCGCCGGTGAAATACTTGCCTTTGTAGGTCGAGAAGTAGGTCTGCTCGAAACGATCATGGTCGCCATAGACCGTGCGCATCATCCCGGGCCAGGGCCTGGTGATGCAGAGATTGCCGGTGGCTTCGCCTTGCAGCACCTTGCCGTCGGCGTCGACGATCTCGGGCACCACGCCGAAGAACGGCAGCGTCGCCGAGCCCGGCTTCAGCTTGATTGCGCCCGGCAGCGGCGTGATCAGGATGCCGCCGGTCTCGGTCTGCCACCAGGTATCGACGATCGGGCAGCGGCCGTCGCCGACGACGCGGTGATACCATTCCCAGGCTTCCGGATTGATCGGCTCGCCGACGGTGCCGAGCAGGCGCAGCGAAGCGCGCGAGGTCTTCTTCACGGGAGCGTCGCCGGCCTGCATCAGCGCGCGGATCGCGGTCGGCGCGGTGTAGAAGATGTTGACCTTGTGCTTGTCAACGACGTTCCAGAACCGCGAGTTGTCCGGATAGTTCGGCACGCCCTCGAACATCAGCGTGGTCGCGCCGTTGGCGAGCGGCCCGTAGATGATGTAGCTGTGGCCCGTGACCCAGCCGACGTCGGCGGTGCACCAGAAGATATCGCCGTCGTGGTAGTCGAACACATATTGGTGCGTCATCGACGTATACACGAGATAGCCGCCGGTCGTGTGCAGCACGCCCTTGGGCTGGCCGGTCGAGCCTGAGGTGTAGAGGATGAACAGCGGATCTTCCGCGTGCATGTGCTCGCACGGGCACTCGGTGGTCACCACTTTGGCCGCCTCGTGATACCAGAGATCGCGCGACGGCTTCATGTCGACGGCAGCACCAGTGCGCTTGACCACGACGACCCAGTCGACACCGCCGGTCTTGGCGATCGCCGCGTCGACATTGGCTTTCAGCGGCACCTTCCGGCCGCCGCGGAAGCCCTCGTCGGCGGTTATGACGACATTGGATTTGCAGTCCTTGATGCGCTGGGCGAGGCTGTCCGGCGAGAAGCCCGCGAACACCACCGAATGGATGGCGCCGATCCTGGCGCAGGCCAGGATCGCGTAGGCCGCTTCCGGAATCATCGGCAGATAGATGGTGACGCGGTCGCCCTTCTTGACGTTGCGATTGCGGAGGATGTTGGCCATCCGGCAGACCTCGTCGTGCAGCTCCTTGTAGGTGATGTGCCTGGACTGCGAGGGGTCGTCGCCTTCCCAGATGATCGCGGTCTGGTTGGCGCGCTTGGGCAGATGGCGGTCGATGCAGTTGTAGGCCGCGTTGAGAACGCCGTCCTCGAACCATTTGATCGAGATATTGCCGGGGGCGAATGACCAGTTCCCGATCTTGTGCGGGGCCTTCATCCAGTCCAGCCGCTTGGCCTGTTCGGCCCAGAAGCCGTCGGGGTCCGAGAGCGAGCGGGCGTACATTTCCTTGTATTTGGCCTGATCGGCCCAGGCGCGCTTTGCCCATTCGCCGGGCACGTCGTAAATCTTCTCGGACATTCTTGACCCTCCCACACAGGCGTCAGCCATTCGTCGATGCTGAAGCCATCTTCGTTGTTAACGCAGCCGACACAATTATGCTTCCGCGCGCACGGCGCCGACAAGCACCACAAACAGAACCTTAGGCGACGCCCCTGCTTTGCACGACATCAAGCCGCGCCGGATGGGCTCGGGGCTGCAGGGATGAGGCCGCTTGCCATCACTTTCACGTTTCCGCTTGGTCGGAAATCAACGTTAGCGACGGAATGCCACCCATGAAAGGTATCTAATAACCTTCAATGTGACAATTGGGACTCGCCTTGCCGCGCACAACCCCCTAAATGCGCTCCCCGGACGTTCCGGAATGAAGCCGCACCCGCCGGCCCTGCCGGAAGACGACAGGAGCAAGGCGTAAACGGCAATGACGGATCAGCAGAATTTCGAGGCGCAACGCCCCGCTTCCGCCGATCCTGCCATGGCGCTTGCGGAAATGCTCGGCCAATTGCCGAAGCCGGCGGCCGAACCGCCCAAACCAGCTATTGTCAAAACGACTGTCGAAGAGCTCGCCCAGGAACTGGGCCTCAAGCTCGGCGACCAGAACGAACTGACCATCCGCCGCATCAAGCGCGGCAAGACCTATACATTCATCCGCGCCAACGGCACGCGGATCAAGCATGTCGGCACCATCCGCCGGCTGAACCGGATGGCGGTGCCGCCGGCCTATCGCGCGGTGCGCTATTCGCCCGACCCCAACTCGCATCTGCAGGCGGTCGGCATCGATGCCGCCGGCCGGCTGCAATATCGCTATCACGCCGATTGGGAGAAGGTCCGCGAGCAGCGCAAGGCTCACCGCCTGGCGAAGCTCGTCGCCGCGCTGCCGAAGATCCGCCGCAACGTGTCGATGCACCTCGCCGGCGACGAGCCGACGCGCGAATTCGCGCTCTCGGCGGTGATCGAGCTGATCGCTCGCACCGCGATCCGCCCCGGTAACGAATCCTATGCGCGGCTGAACGGCACGCGTGGCGCCACCACGCTGTTGAAGTCCAACGTCACGCTGGAAGACGACAGTTTCGTGCTGACCTTCAAGGCCAAGGGCGGCAAGGCCGTGCGCAAGGAATGCAATGCCGCGAAGCTGGCGCGCGCCATCGGCATCCTGCGCACCGTGCCGGGCAAGCGCATGTTCCAGTACCGCGATGCCAACGGCGTCGTGCGCACAGTCTCGACCACGAGCGTGAATGCGTTCCTGCGCGAGATCGCGGGCATCAAGATTTCGCTGAAGGATTTTCGCACGCTGATGGCCTCCGCCGTCGTGGTGGAATCGCTGTCACGGATCACGCCGGCGGCAAGCGAGCGCGGCCGCAAGCGCCAGGTGCTGGAAGCGATCCGCGCCGCGGCCGACCAGCTCTCCAACACGCCGGCGATCTGCCGCAAGAGCTATGTCCACGACACCATCGTCACCGCCTTCGAGGACGGCATCCTCGAGCGTTTCGCCGCGACCATGAAAGGTCAGCGCTCGCAAAAGAAGCGCGAGCAGCTTCTGGCGCAGGTGGTGATGGCTGCCGCGGCGTAGACGGCGTCAATCTCAATTTGAATGTTGTACCGGCGCGCCGGGATCGGGCCCGGGATTGCGGCCAGAGGCCGCGACCGCGAGCCGTCCCAGATAATGCGTCCACCCCTTGCCATGGGCGACACGCTGCTCCTCGTTCGGCAGGCCGCTATGGGTCATCCGCATCAAAGTGCCGCCGTCGCGATCGATCAGATCGATCTCGATCAGGCCCGATCCCGGCGGCACTATCTCGCTGTCCTCCCAGCCGAAACTGTAGGCGAGGCGATGGACCGGCACGACTTCGCGGAATGCGCCGCGCGCGGTTCGGCCGCTTCCGCCGACGCCCTTGATAAGATAAAGACCGCCCGGCTGCGGCTCGGTGTTCGCCTCCATCCCCATCCAGCTCAGGATTTTCTGTGGATCGGTCAGATAGGCAAAAACGGTGGCGGGCGGGGCCGCGATTTGGGTCTCGCGTTGGATCACGAACGCATCAGGCATGGGCTCTCCCCTAGGCTGGACTCGGGAGATGGCGGCACCAATGTCCGTCGTCAAGGATAGCCCGTGACAAAGGCTTCGCGTCAACCCCATGATCGGGCCATGCAGCTTTCCTCGACGCTCGCCTGGCTCGTCGATCTGGCCGCCGAGACCGCGGGCGCCGACCGGCTGCTCGCCGGTCTCGGCGCGCATCTTGTTGCGGATGGATTGCCGCTTGCGGGTGGCGCGCTCACGCTCGACGTGCCGCACCCGCTGATTGCGCGGCGTACGTGGCTGTGGCGGGCGACGAACGGCGAGGTCATTGAGGCGCTGGGTTTTGCGCCGGGCGGACCTGCGGCCGCGCTGCTGACAACTCCTGCCAATAAAACTTCTGCGAATGATGCAGGCCGGCAATGGCTCGTCGGTATCGCGGACGGCAAGGTGCACGAGGACATGATCGGTCCGAAGCAGAACGCGCCCTCGCTCGCATGGATTGGGCCGCGCCCGTTCACGCCGCGGGAGATCGATCAACTGCGCCAGGCCGCGCGCTTTGCCACGGCACCGCTTGCGGTGCTTGCGACGCGCGCGACGTTGACGGCGGCGCTGGAAGCCTATCTCGGCCGGCGCAGTGCGGCGCGGGTGATGGCGGCGCCGCTCCGGCGCAGCGTCGGCGAGACCATTCAGGCCGCGCTGCTTTATGCCGATCTCCGTGGGTTTACGGCGCTGTCGGAAGCAAATCCGCCGGCGGTCGTCATCGCCGCGCTCGATGCCTGGTTCGATCGTATCGCCGGCGCGATTCATGCTTTCGGCGGCGAGGTGCTGAAGTTCATCGGCGACGGCATCTTGGCGATTTTTCCGGTCGCAGGCCGGACAACGCGCGACGCCTGCGAGGCCGCCTTGCGCGCGGCGTCCGCTGCGCGTGCAGGCATGGCGCATCTCGATTCCGAGCGAAGCCGGCAGGGGTTGCCGCCATTGCCCTTCGGCGCGGCGCTGCATCTCGGCGAGATGTTGTGGGGCAATATCGGCGCTGCCGATCGGTTGGATTTCACCGCGATCGGGTCCGCCGTCAACCTGGTGAGCCGGCTGGAAGGATTGTGCAAGCCGCTCGGCAAGACAATTCTGGTCTCGGGCGCGCTGGCGGCCGAAGTCGAAACGCCGCTGATCCCGCTTGGGACGCACGAGCTGCGCGGCATCGTAGACGCTTGCGCGGTCTTCACGGTGCCGGACAATTAGCTCTGGCTTTTCAGGCCGTTGTATCGGCGCTGAAAATTTTTCGCCTGCCACCGATGAGTTTCGCTCTCCCCGCCGGTCTTACCCCATGAAGCCAGCCGATAGCCGGCGCGCCATGGGAGATCAAAATGCGGAAATTGATCACGGGAATGAAGCTTTCCATCGACGGCAAGATGGAGGGGCCGGAGGGCATGGCCGATTGGGTCCATGCCTGGTCGGATGACTACGGCCTGACGCCACAGATCGACGCCTGCGTGCTCGGCTCGACCATGTATGGCGGCTATGAGCGCTACTGGACCGGGATCCAGAACGAGCCGGACAAGCCGGCCTGGATCACGGGCGCCGCGCCGACGCCGGCCGAGGTCGAATGGGCGCGCTTCGCCGCCAAAACTCCGCATTACGTGCTGTCCAACACGATGGGCTCGGCATCCTGGCCGCACACGCGCTTCCTGCGCAAGCTCGATGATGTCGCGGCGCTGAAGCGCCAACCGGGCAAGGACATCTATCTGATGGGCGGCGCGAAGACGGCCGCAAGCCTGATCGATGCCGGGCTGGTCGATGAGATCAGGCTGATCGTCTATCCGCTCGTCGCCGGCCGCGGCAAGTCGCTGTTTGCGACGACCGAACGCCGGCACAAGCTCGAGCTGAAGAAGGTTTCCGAGCTTCCCGGCGGGAAGCTCAACCTCATCTACGCCGTCGGCTGAGCGCATCAGGAGGATAACATGTTTAGGCTTGCAGGAAAGAACATGGTCGTGATCGGCGGCAGCCGTGGCGTCGGCCGGCAGATCGTGGAGTCCGCGCACAACAATGGTGCGCGCGTGCTCGCGGTGGCGCGGCAGGAAGCAGCGCTTCAAGCGCTGGCGCATGAAGTCTCCGGCGTGCGCGTGCTGGCGCTCGACGCCACCGATGAAGGCGCGCCGGCAAAAGTGTTCGGCGCGATGGAGCCGGATATTCTCGTGCTGTGCGCCGGCGCGTTTCCACCGGCCGCGCCGTTTCATCAGCAAAGCTGGCAGGAGTTCACCGCCAATTGGGAGACGGACGTTCGTATGACCTTTCAGTTCTGCAAGGCAGCATTGTTGCGGCCGCTTGCGGCGGGCTCTTCGGTGATCGTGATGTCCTCGGGCGCGGCGCTTGCGGGCTCGCCGAACTCTGGCGGCTATGCCGGCGCGAAACGCACGCAGCTCTTTCTCGCCAATTACGCGCAGAAGGAATCCGATCGGCTCGGGCTCGGCCTCTTCTTCTCCGCACTCGCGCCGCGCATGATCCCGGGCACCGAGCTTGGGAAACGCGCGGTCGACGGCTATGCCCGCTATCTCGGCGTCTCCGCCGCCGATTTCGTCCGTGGCATGGCGGCGCCGCCGACTCCTGCCGATGTCGCGGCCGGCGTTCTCGAGCTTGCCGCCGATCCGAATCGCGCCAAAGGCAATGTGTTCATCGTCTCGGGCAAAGGCCTTGAAGCGGCGCAAAGCTGACGGACCCTTGAAGAAGGTCAGCGGAGGTCTAATGTTTGAGGTGATGACGGCATCAAAAGCAGAACAGGTGGCGGCGCGGACAAACGAGGCGTTCGAGCGACTTGCCGAGCCGCTACGTCGCGAGATCAAGCTGCATTGCTATCGCATGCTCGGCTCCGTGCATGAGGCCGAGGACCTCGTGCAGGAAACCTATCTGCGCGCGTGGCGCGGCTTCGACGGCTTTGAAGGCGGATTGTTCCGCGCCTGGCTGTACAAGATCGCGACCAATGCCTGCCTCAACGCGCTGGAGGCGCGCAAGAGTGCGCAGCGTGTGCTGCCGGACCAGATGGGCTCTCCCGCCATAGGCATGCCCGATGGTGTGCCGGCCACGGAAGTCGCTTGGCTCGAGCCCTATCCGGACTCGCAGCTCGAAAGTATTGCCGACGATCAGCCCAATCCGGAAGTGCGCTACGCGGCGCGCGAGGCCGTACAGCTCGCCTTTGTCGCCGCGATCCAGCAGCTCCCGCCGCGCCAGCGCGTCGCGCTTCTGTTGTGCGATGTGCTCGGCTGGGCCGCAACGGAGACCGCGACATTGCTCGGCGGCTCGACCGCTTCGGTGAACAGCGCGCTCCAGCGCGCGCGGGAGACGCTCGCCACGCGCTATCCCGAAGGCCGGCCGCTTGCCGTGGCGAGGCCGAGCGTCGCCCAGCAAAGACTGCTCGACCGTTACTTGCGCGCTTGGGAGGACCACGATCTCGACGGCTTCGTTGCGCTGCTCAAGGAGGACGCGACCTTCACCATGCCGCCGTGGCTGCAATGGTATGCCGGCCGCGAGGCGATCCGCTCATTCTTTGCAATCGCCTGGCAGAGCTGCCGCGGCATGCGCGTGATCCCCGCCGCCGCCAACGGCCAGCCCGCTTTCGCCGTCTATGCCCGCACCGACGCCGACCCGCGCTTCACAGCCAACGGCATCCACGTGCTCACGCTGGAGGGCGACAGGATTGCCACGATGACGCTGTTCCTCGAACCGCGCATGTTCGAGATGTTTGGGCTGCCGCTGGTGCTCGAAGAATCGTAGGGAACCGTAGCCCGCATGAGCGCGGCGATATGCGGGTATTTCGTATCCCGGATGTCGCTCCGCTCATCCGGGCTACGCTTGAGGAGAATCCCTACAATCCGCCCATCTTGCAGACAAGCTTCCATTCGTCCGCCGTCACCGGCTGCACCGACAGGCGCGAATATTTCACCAGCGCCATCGCGGCGAGCTTCTTCTCGGCCTTGATCGCGACCATGGTCACCGGCGTCGGCAACGACTTGTCCGCCTTGATGTCGACGCAGACGAATTTGCCGGTCTTGTCGGTTGGATCGGGATAGGCCTCCTTGATGACCTCGGCGATGCCGACGATCTCCTTGCCCTCGTTGGAATGATAGAAGAACGCCTTGTCGCCCTTCTTCATGTTGACGAGGTTCTGGCGCGCGGTGAAATTGCGCACGCCGGTCCAGGCCTCGCCCTTGGCGCCCTTGGCCACCTGCTGGTCCCATGACCAGGACGAAGGTTCGGATTTCACTAGCCAGTACGCCATGTCATTCCTCCGCCTTGAAGGGCCGCGTCAGAAGGCCCTCGATCGCGGCGTCGATGGTGAGCTTCTGGCTCAGGATTGCCGCGACCGCCATTGATACCGGCAGTTCGATCCTTTGCGAAGCGGCGAGTTCGATCAAGACCGGCGCAGTGAACTCGCCTTCGGCCAACTTGCCGACCGGCTTTGGCTCGCCGTGGCCGAGCGCCACGCCCAGTGCGAAATTGCGCGACTGCGGCGAGGAGCAGGTCAGGATCAGGTCACCGAGCCCCGAAAGCCCGACCATGGTTTCGGCGCGGGCGCCGCAGGCGCGGCCCAATCGAGCGAGCTCCGAGAAGCCGCGCGTGGTCAGCGCCGCCTGCGCCGAGGCGCCGAGCTTCCGGCCCACGACAATACCGGCCGCGATCGCCAGCACATTCTTGGCGGCACCGCCGATCTCGACGCCGCGCACGTCGGTCGTGTGATAGGGCCGAAAAGTCGCCGAACCCAGCGCCCGCACGAGATGCACGGCAAGCTCTTCGTCCTTTGCCGCCAAGGTCACTGCGGTCGGCAACCCGCGCGCGACGTCGTCGGCAAAGCTCGGGCCCGAGAGGATCGCGGGGATCGCATGCGGCGCGGATTCCGCGATGATATCGGTCATGAATTTATGCGTGCCGTGCTCGATGCCCTTGGCGCAGGCAATCACGGGCGTACGTTCATGCAAATGCGGCGCGATCGCATTCACCGCGCCGCGCAGATGCTGCGCGGGCGTGGCGACGAGGATGATATCGGCGCGTACGGCTTCCGCGACGTCGTTGGTGACTACGATCTCGGGCGCGAGCTTGATGCCAGGCAGCCGCGGGTTTTCACGCGTCGTTGCGATCCTGTCCGCATGCGACGCATTGCGGGCGTAGAGCGTCACCGCGCGCCCGGCGCGCGCTGCGACGCCGGCGAGCGCCGTGCCCCACGCGCCCGCGCCGACGATTGCGACGGAGTTCAGCGCGGGCATCTCTCAGAAACCCGCGCGGGAATTGGCGTATCCGGGCGGCACGCTCGCATTGGCATCGAGCAGCCAGCGCGCCCGCGGGGCTGCGTCCATCGTGTCCACCATGCCGAGCGCGAGCCGCTCGGCGCCGGCCCATGCGATCATCGCGCCATTGTCGGTGCAGAGCTTGGGCGGCGGGATGATCAGCGTGGTCTCGGCTTTCGCCGCAACATCCTGCAGCGCGCCGCGGATGGCGCGGTTGGCCGCGACGCCGCCGGCCGCGACGAGCGCACGCGGCGGGCCGAAGATTTCTTCAAACAGCTTCAGCCCAACGCTGAGACGATCCGCGGTCGATTCCAGCACCGCGGCCTGAAAGCTTGCGCAGAGATCGCTGATGTCCTTTGCTTCCAGAGGCGTCAGGCGGCTCGCTTCGTTGCGCACGGCAGTCTTCAGCCCCGACAGCGAGAAGTTTGCGTCCGCCCGGCCGATCATTGGCCGCGGAAACGCAAATCGGGCGGGATCGCCGCCATTTGCGGCCCGCTCGACCTGCGGCCCGCCCGGATAGGGCAGGCCCAGCATTTTCGCGACCTTGTCGAAGGCCTCGCCCATGGCGTCGTCGACGGTGGTGCCGAGCCGCACATAGTTTCCGACGCCGGCGACCGCGACGATCTGGGTATGGCCGCCGGAGGCGAGGAACAGGCAATAGGGAAAAGCGAGCGCGCAAGTGAGCCGCGGCGTCAGCGCGTGCGCTTCGAGATGGTTCACTGCGACGAGCGGCGTGTTGTGCACCATCGCGATCGCCTTTGCGGTGGTCAGCCCGACGATGACGCCGCCGATCAGGCCGGGGCCCGCGGCCGCCGCAACCGCCGAGAGCTGCTCGTAGCCGACGCCGGCATCCTTCATCGCGCGGTCGATGATGCCGTCGAGCAGATCGACATGGGCGCGCGCCGCGATCTCCGGCACCACGCCGCCGAAACGCGCGTGCTCCTCGGTCTGCGAGCGCACCACATTGGACAGGATCCGGCCCGACCCGTCGCCCTTGCGCTCGACCACGCTGGCCGCGGTCTCGTCGCAGGTCGTCTCGATGCCCAGCACCAAAATCGGCTTTTCGCTTTCCAATGGGAGCCCTTGCGCTATTTGAATGGTCTCGTAAGTAACCGCGCAACACTGACCTTGCAATCGCCGGCGCCCCCCAACATGGCCGTTCTCGTCACCCGCCCCTATCCTGACAATGAGACGACGGCGCGCGCCCTGCGCGAGCGGGGATTTGCAGTCGTGCTGGCCCCGATGCTGCGGTTCGAGCCACTCCCCTGGTCCGAGGGCCTTGAAGCGGACTTTGCGGCCGTGATCCTGACCTCGGCCAATGCCTTGCGGGCGGTTGAGGCGGAGCTCGACGGCTTGCGCAGGCTGCCGCTCTTTGCCGTCGGCGAGCATACCGCGGACGAAGCACGCCGCGCCGGCTTCGCCGAGGTGATCGCGGCTGAGGGCGATGCGGCGAAGCTCTGCGAGCGTGTGCGCAAGAGCCTGAAGGGGAAGAAGAAGGCCAAAAGGCTGCTCTATCTTGCCGGCGCGGATCTTGCGCGCGACCTCGCGGGCGATCTCGCCGTGGACGGTTTCGAGGTCGTGACCCGAACCACCTACCGGATGGTGGCGCTGTCAGCGCTGTCGCGCGAGACCCGTGACGCCTTCGCCGCCAATGAAGTGGAAGCCGTACTGCACTATTCCCAGCGCAGCGCACGGGCCTTCCTGGAGGCGGCGCGGGCCGGCGGTGTCGAAATCTCGGCTCTCGCCGTGCCGCAATGCTGCATTTCGCCCAATGTGGCCGCGATTCTGCGCGAAGCCGGGGCGTTGCGGGTGCTGGCAGCCGCCTCGCCGGACGAAAATGCCCTGTTCGGGGCGTTGGAGCGTGCGTTGCGGCCCTGATTGGCGTAAGAGAGCGCGCCGATTCCGGTATATTGTTCTGGCTTACCATTCAGGGAACCCCAAGGGATGGCCGATGACGTGCTAGAGGACGCGGGACCCGCGCCGGATGCCGGCAAGGTCAAGCGCGAGCCGCCGACGATCGATCTCGAGGCGACCAAGGTCTCCGAGGCCGCTTCCGCCGAGGCCGGCCCTGCTCAATCCGCGCCGCAGCCGGAAACGGGTGCGCCTGCCGAGCCGCCCAAGGACGTGTCCGAGGAAACGCCCACGGCGGAAGCTTCCGCGCCGATCTCGCCTTGGGTGATTGCGCCGTTTTCCGGCGCGGTGGCCGCCGCGCTCGTGATCGCGGTCGGCTGGCTGCTGGGCTGGCCGGCGGTGCAGGCGCCACCCGCCCAGCCGCAGGTCACGCACGCGGCCTTCGACGATCTTTCCAAGCGCGTAACCGGCCTCGAATCGAAGGCTGCGAAGACGCCGGCGACCGACCCAGCGATGACCGCGCGCCTCGACACGATGGAGAAATCGCTCGCCACGCTGCGCGGCGATCTCGATGGCCTGCGCGCGCAATCCGACAAGCTTGCCGCAGCCGTCGATAGCGCCAGGCACGCGCCGGCCGCTTCCGGCGCAACCGCACCCGCGGTCGATCTCTCTGCCATCAACAAGCGCATCGACCAGATCGAGCAGGCGACGCGCGCGCAAGCCGCGGCCATTGCGCAAGCCAGCAAGCAGGCCTCGGCCGCCAAGGATGCATCCGCCAAGGCGCAGGATGACCTGCCGCTTCGCCGCCTCGTCGCGGCCGCGTTGCTCGACGTCGCGGTCCGTCACGGCGACCACTATGTCGAGGCGCTGGCGACGGCAAAGGCGCTGGCGCCCAATGCTGATGCATTGAAGCCGCTCGACGCGTTCGCGGACAAGGGCATTCCGACCCCGCCGGTGCTCTGTCGCGAATTGCTGGCGCTGGTGCCGAAGCTGTCGCCTCAGCCGGGCAATGCGACCACCGGCTCCGGCATCATCGACCGCCTGCAGGCGGGCGCATCGAAACTGGTTCGCGTCGAGCGCACCGATGCCGCCGGCAACGACCGCAGCGCGGTGGTCGCACGCGTCACGGCCGCCGCGCTGCGCATTGACCTTGCGGATTCCCGCCGCGAGCTCAACGCGCTCGACCCCACCGACCGCGCGCCCGCGCAAGGGTGGCTCGACAAGGTGGCCGCGCGCGACGCCGCACTCGCCGCATCCCGTCAATTCGCCGAAGATAGTATGGCGGCGCTGGCCAAAGCGGCGCAGTAGGATTTTCATGGTTCGCATTGTCCTGTTTCTGGTGTTGATCGCGCTTGCCGCGTGGGGCGCGGCATGGGTGGCCGATCAGCCCGGCAACGTCGTGCTGACCTGGGGCGGTTACAAGATCACGACGGCGCTACCGGTGTTTGCGCTCCTGGTCGGCATCATCATCGTCGCGGCGATGATCCTGCTCGGCGTTTTGGGGGTGCTGTGGCGCACGCCGGGGCGCATCCGTCGCGGCGGCCACGAGCGCCGCATCGCGCGCGGGCGCCACGCCATCACCCACGGCCTGCTCGCGATCGGCCATGGCGACCAGGCTGCGGCGCGCCAGCATGCCGAGACGGCGCGGCGGATCGCCGGCCATGATCCGTTGACGCTTTTGCTCCACGCGCAAGCGGCGCAACTCGACGGCGACCGCGAGGGCGCGAAAGCCGCCTTCGGCGCAATGGCCGAGCGCGAGGACACGCGCCTGTTCGGCCTGCGTGGGCTTTTCATCGAGGCGCAGCGCGCCGACGATGCGGTTGCGGCCGTGATGATCGCGGAGGAGGCCTTGAGGCTTGCGCCGTCATCGACCTGGGCCTCGCATGCCGTGCTCGGCTTCCGCTGCGCGCAGGGCGACTGGGACGGCGCGTTGAAGATCCTCGACCATGATCTCGCTTCCGGCCTCATCGACAAGACCGCCTATCGCCGTCGCCGTGGCGTGCTGCTCACGGCGCGCGCGCTGGAACTGGAGAAGGTGGATCGCGATCGCTCGCGTGAGAGCGCGATGGAGGCGGTGAAGCTTGCGCCGACGCTGGTGCCGGCCGCGGTGCTCGCCGCGAAATTCGAGAGCGAGGCGCATCAGGTGCGCCGCGCGATGCGGATCGTGGAAGCAGCGTGGCTTGCGCATCCGCATCCCGATCTTGCCGATGCCTATGCGCATGTGCGGCTCGGGGATTCCGCGCGGCAGCGGCTGGTAAGGGTGGAGACGCTTGCCGCGAAGACCCCCGGCAACATCGAGGGCGCGCTTGCGATCGCGCGTGCTGCGATCGATGCGGCCGAGTTTGCGAAGGCGCGCGAAGCGCTGGCGCCATTCGTCGCCGATCCGACCCAGCGCGTCGCGATGCTGATGGCGGAGATCGAGCGCACCGAGCATGGCGACAGCGGCAAGGCGCGGATGTGGACCTTGCGCGCGGTGCGCGCGCGTCACGATCCGGCCTGGACGGCGGATGGCTATGTCAGCGACCGCTGGCGGCCGGTGTCGCCGGTGACAGGTCGCATCGACGCGTTCCAGTGGCAGACGCCGGTGGCGAGCCTGCCGTCGTCCGACAAGGCTGCGACGATCGAGTCCTCGCCGTTCGAGGAAGCGATGCTGGCCGCGCCTTCGCCGCGCCGCGAACCGAGCGCGAGCGAAGGCCTCGCCGCGCCGCCCCGTGAGGCGGCGCCTGAGGTAGCCGCCGCGGCGGCGACGCAGGACAATGTGCCCCCGCCGGCGGGTCCTGCGGAAACGCCGGCCGAAAAAGCCGCCGAGCCCGCAACAGCGCCGCCGCAGCAAGCGGCCCCTGCGCCGGCTGTGGCGTCGACATCGGCCGAATCGGTTGCGCCCGCCGCGCCCGCGCCGCTGTTCCGAACCCGTGCCGACCTCCCTAAGCCCGCGAGCTCCATTCCGGCCGTCATTCCCATCGTCCGCGCCCCCGATGACCCCGGCGTCGACGACGAGGGCGCCGGCGATGAATTTGTGGAACAAATCGGCACGCCCAAGGCGCAAGCCGGCGGCTGGCGCGGATTCCTGGCCCGCTGGGCCGGGTAACAAAATATTCACGCGCCCCGTTTTTCTTGCCATTCGGGCCTATGCCCGATATCAGGTGGCCACGCGTTGAGGCGTGCGAAAAGCACGTTTCAGGCTCGCCGCAATAGCTCAGTTGGTAGAGCACGTCATTCGTAATGACGGGGTCGGGGGTTCGAGTCCCTCTTGCGGCACCACGCTTCGCCCTTCGGGCTACGCGTGGCGCGGCCACTCCGTCTACCCAGAGCGGAGACATGGGTAACAGCCTGCACCCACTTGGGCGCGCTGTTCGTTGCAGATTCAAATGTCAAACTGCCGCTCTTCATTGCGAGCGAAGCGAAGCAATCCAGACGGCCTCGCGATGCATTTCTGGATTGCTTCGCTTCGCTCGCAATGACGACGCAAGGACGTGACTCAGCGTTCTCGCGGCATGAAATGCCCGAGGCCTGACAAAATAACGTCCCTCCCGAAACTCAGAGGGCACAGGGAATGCCGGGTGCCGTTGCACCCGCAGCCTCGTGTGCGAGAAATTGCGCATGGAATGCACACGAGAAATCCACAGGTACAACCGAACACACGCCGGCATTCCCTGCGCAATGGCTTTACGGCTTATACGCGTTCTCCCCGGAGTGCCGGGCTTGTTAGCCTCCGTCGCCCGCGCGTTCGTCACGTGCAGGCTTGATCCCAGCGTCGGGGGACCAGGACGACGCGATTTCGCCGTACGCGAGAGAAGTTTTCGTCGGCGCGCACAGCGCGCGCTGAACCCCCTCGCGTCCATCGCATCCCGCCGCCAACGTCCGTGACGATCGCGAGCCGCCCCTCCTAAAGGCAGCGGGACGGGCGGAGGCATACACCTGATTCGCGCTTCTGGAAAAGCGAAATATTTTCGTGAAGGGGCTTGAACAGGCGCAGCCAGTTGAATTGGCGGGCGAAATTAGTTTTTGCGCGCGGCCGTTTCTGCTCGAATGAGCAGCTTTCCAACCGTGTACTCAAGAACGACATGTTCAACGAGATCGTCGTTAAGCTCGACAACTTTTGAACGCTTGACCGCGTTCAATCATGTGATCCGCCGGCCGCGGTAACGTTAACAATTGGTTTCGATTGTCGATAAAATTCTATCGATTAGGATGATTAGCAGTTGAGCGGTGTGTGGACCCGCTTGATGAGAGGTCCAGCCAGTGGGGTAGCTCGGCGGACCTCGCCGAAATTCAGCGACGATGAGCACCTGAACTTCGATGTTCACCGTGATCACGCTCGAGACGCGCGCAGCGCACGACCCGCGAGAGTCTGCCGGACTCGGGCCAGTGAGAAAACCGATGAGAGCATCCCAATGCGCAAGACGATTGCGAAGGCCGTCACGTGGCGGCTGATCGGAACCGCCGAGATTTTTGCGATCTCTTTCTGGACCACCGGGCACATCGCGATGGCCGGTCACACGGCCGGGATTGCGGCCATCAGCTCGCTCCTCATGTACGTGGCCCACGAATTGGCATGGAGGGAGGCAAGGCCGTGGTGGTATGTCAACCCGAGGTCATGTCTATGTCGTCATAGTGAGGGTTGGCCAGATCAACCAGCACGCCAACGGAGTGACGCTCGTTGCTTGCACGTTGCTGCTTCACCTGAAATCGATCTTTGAACTCGTTTAGGTGCGCGCATCTGTGGCCGGTCGTCACCCTACGCGGTGTGGCCTCTTGCTCTTACTCATGCATAGCACTATCGCGGCCGACCTGAAGTCCCGTGCGCCGAGGGATAACCGCTCTTCAGCTCCCATAACACAGATCCCCCACTCAATCGCCTCATCGTGATGAAACCGAAAGGGTGATCTCCATCACATAAGGCTGTGGGGAAACCGCCTAGGATCCGCCCCAAGCCATCCGGCCCAGTGAAAAAGGGGAGACTTTCACATGCGCAAGCTCATTTTGATTGCAGCGGCGATGGTTCTGGCTTCTGCGGCCGCTCAGGCCGGAGATTCGCGCAGCCTTTCGACCGGTCTGACCACCAACACGCCGAGCGATCCGCCGGCGGTCGTCGACAATCAGGCGCTCCGGGCTGACAATGACACGCCCGCGACCACCACGCCGAGCCAGCCTGACACGCCACGCTACACAGCGCCGCCGACGGACACGCCTCAGCAAGCTCAACCGGCCCCCGCTCCATCAGACACCCCGCGCTACACCGCGCGGCCCGCGCCGGTCGAGAACACGCCGCCGGCTACCGCGACGACCACGCCCTCGACTACGGCGCCGTCGACCGCACACCGGCACGCCTCGAACGATGAACCCAATTACCGCCCCTCGCGCAGCCGCCACGCGCACGCCGAGCGGGCGCACCATCGCGGGACCTACTGGACCGCCGGGCGCATCATCGCCGAGCTGCACCGCTACGGGATTGATTGGTAAGCGGCGTCCGCCGGACCTGCCGGTAAGTCCGCCGGCCCCACACTCGATCGTCATGCCCGGGCTTGACCCACGGCTGTCCGGTTTAATTTTGGTGGACATGGCGCATGGCGTGGATTCTTCTGCGGTCTTGAGCATCGCCAAATGTTCGAGACACACAAGGAAGATCCCGCCATGCGCCACCACAATACAGTAATTCA
>NZ_DATGFH010000134.1:0-78310 GCF_035309285.1 Bradyrhizobium sp.
TGTCACCAATTCGTGACACGCATTCCGAAGGCTTCAGCTATCTCGTCACCTCCATAGCTGCTCCGGCTGCTTCCGGCTGGAGCGTTTGCCGGGTGGGACTTGCACCCACTGGAAAGCGCCGCCTTCTCACGGCGCACACCCAAAGTGGTCCTCTCAGCCACGACGTCAGCATCACGATGCGCCGGTTGTCCATCGGCGTCCTATTCAGTTCCGCGGCCGGAACCGTTACCTGCTGATTTCCATAATGGCCGCCATCACTTCCGTCTATCAGGCAGTGCTCGCGATCCGGGAGTGAAACGGTTCGGCGAGGGTCATCACCAACCGGTGATTGAAAGCCTTTCGCCAATAGGAACGGGATGGGGCCGCTCCGCATTCGTAAGCGGTACGGGCACGCTCGTTATATCAACTTGTACCTAACAACGTAGCGAAGGAAACGACCATGGCGCGGACGAAGCAGGCTGCAAGAGAGCACCGCACGACCAAGGCCGCTGCCGCAGCGGCGCTGGGTGCCGCCGGACTGGGGCTTTCGCTGGCTGGGAGCACATCCGCATCGACGCTGCCCGCCGCGGATATTCCGCAATCCGACAACAACTGGTCCGGGTCCGGGCATCGCTTCGTTCTCGGCGAAGAAGAGATGGCCGACGTCAGTCTCGCGACATTCCATCTGTTCGACAACGAGCACGGTACGGCTGGCTCCCAGCAGACGGCTTGGGGCTGCCGTTGCGGTGGTTGCCGTGGCTGCGGTTGCCGTGGCTGCGGTTGGCGTGCCTGCAGATGCGGCGGCTGCGGAGGTTGCGGCGGCTGCTGCCGGCGTTGGGGACACTGCCGCTGGTGCTGAGCTCCGCGGAACGACATGTCCGGGGGGAGCCCTGGCCGCAACATATGTGACCGTTTCGGCCCAGATGACGTACAACACGACCCTGAACTACCCGGCCCTGCCGAGCAGCTACAACTTCACCGCACAGTCGACGGCGAGGCTGAAGTGAAGCGTCCCGGACTATGGCGCGATGAGCAGGGCGCGTCCGCGCTGGAATTCGCGCTGACCGCGCCCGTCTTTTTCCTTTTTCTCTTCGGTATCATTGAACTTGGCCTGATGTTCTGGACGCAGATCGGCTTGCAGCACGGCGCCGAGATGGCGGCCCGATGCGCGACGATCCACACCACGCTTTGAGCCTGCCGGCCTCAACGTTCACCTACAGCACGCCGGCGTGCGGAAATCAGGTGAGCGCGAGTTATACGTTCCAGTTTCCCGACATCATGAACATCGGTCCGCTGACGCTCACCGCACAGGCGTGCTTCCCCGCCTGACGAGCAGGGTCGGCTGCGGGAGGCTCGATCGCGCAGGCGTTTGCCTGCTCTTCGGGCCTCGCGTTGACTTCGATAGATGTTGGTCTTGTGAGTCAGCCGCTCAAGGAGCAACGGACTGCTCCACAGTGGTCAGAGACTTCCCGGTTTGATCGCAACCGTGACATTGCGGCTACACGAGCAGCTCACTCCTGGAGAACCGAGAAGTCCTTGGATCTTTGCCGGTCCTCGGCTTCCAAAAACCCTTCGGCAGCAAGGCCGCGTTTCAGCAATTCCCGTATTGCCGAAGCTCTGCTCGGCATCCGTTTCTTAAAACGCCACGTATCAATGGCGCGGAGTTCCTGTGGCGACAGCATAATCTGAAGGCGTTCGCCTCTACTGAGCTCACCCATCCGCCTCACTCCCAAACCGATAAAGGGCTCAAGATGAGTCAGTTACTACTTAGGCTCCTTAGCCGCACTCACTTAGGTTAATGGATAAACTGCCAAAATAGCCGAAGCCGGCAGCAACGCTGGATGTGTCAGTTGCTACTTAGGCGCCTTAATCGCACTCACTTCGGTTAATGGATAAACTGCCAAGCTAGCCAAGGCTGCCAGCAACGCATTGAACTACCTATTGTTTTGTTGACCGCCCGGCGCATGAAGAGCACGCTACAGGGGTGGGACCGAGACGCCGCAGGCGTCATGGCCGAAAGACCAATCGCGCTCCCGCCTGCAAAACAAAGGGAACGCGCCGCATGCCGCATAACAAAATTCATCAAGCGTCCGACGACGAATTTCGACGTAGAATCGCAAGCGCCCGCGAAGTGACAGCCGCGTGTTTGGAACTGCTCCGACAGTCTCGCCCGGATACGTTTCTCGGCAGGCAGCACCACGAACTGAGCCCCCAAGCTGCGACCAGGATGATGGCCGCGGCTCGCTTGCGGGGCGGCGGGGATAAACTTGTCGGGCGCGCAACGCAAGCTTTGCAAAAGGTGCGGGAGGCCAATGCTGCCGGTGTCGGGAGCAGATGGAGAGCCGACCAGCAAATGCTTGTACTGCGACAAGATCGACCCGCTGCAATCGGCTGATGTCAGGGAATGGACCAAGAGCAAGGCGCTGCGGCCGCCGAGCAAGGATCACTCGTCGAGGATAGATGAGGACGATGAAAAATAAGAGCGGGCTGCGCGGGGTGGTTTGCGGGGCGCTGCGGGCAACGCATTCCAAGGATGTCTCTTTTTGGCCTAACGCGCCGAGGCTTGACGCCTGCTTTGCGTCGGCCGTCCAGGACAGAGTGGACTTCGCCAACAGAGGAAACGTGCGGCCACCAGCTCGGCTGCCGCTCGTGCTCGGGCCGGAAAGCAAGCTTTCTCGTTCACAGAAGCGGGGCCGTCAGTCCACAATGGATCCAGCAGTGCCGAGCTAATGGGGCGCGGTCGGCGGCGCCTCTTTCGACTCCAGGCGGGTCAGGGCCTGATCGATTTCCTGAAGTTCGCGCTCGACCGCGGCGAGCCGTTCGGGTTCCACTTCCTGCCTGCTATCCAGCAGCTTCCGCTTGCGCTCGAGAAGTTCGGCGATGTCGCGCATGGCTGGCTCCGAAGCGTCGCCCCCGGAGGTGTCTGCCCATTCAATGCATGTTGGGCCGCGACGTTCCACGCGGCCGGTTCCCAGGCCATTTGTATGACTTTCGAAAGAGCCGCTCACCAGGCGGATCTTCCCTCATCACGCGCGGGAGCGCCCAACCATCAACAGGATCCCGCCGATCTGCGGCAGCAGCGCAAGCAGTACCAGGCGCAGCATGGCGAAGTCATTGGCGCTTGGCTGCAGCGAGCCACGGCTGAGCCAGGCGACCAGCCGGATCGCAGCGTCGGTCTGCGGGTCCGCGGTCTGCTCAACAGAATGCATAGCCACGTCGACCGCCTGCTGTCGCTCCGCAACGGCGGCCTCGCGCTCGCGGCAGAACTTGCCGACGCCGCCCCTGCACTCACGATCGCGCGCCGCCACGGCGTCCGCGAGCGCGGCCTGGGCCACACTTACCGCAAGCGTCGGTCGTGACGCGCGCGCCAATGTCACATCCGCAATGTTCACGGACGCAAAGCCGACGCCGGCCGTTACGGCGAAGAGGAAGGTCATCAGCCAGACCGCCCACGCGACCAATGCCGTTGCCCGCTGGCGCGCGCCCCAGAGATGGGCCGCGCATGACGGCGCGGCCAGGGCAGCAAGATCGGTCGCAACGCCAATAGCCAGGAACAGCCATCCCGCGGCCTCCGTCGATCCGAGCGACCGCGCAAACCATCCATTGATGACAATGCCGACCCCGGCGAGAGCCAGCGCCGCGGCGACCAGCACATAGGATGCGAGCGAGCGCGGCGGCGCAACAGCGCCACCCGCGACCGCCGGCGCACCGCGCGACATCTCTGCCGCCACATCCGACACCGTTGCAGATGCGGTCGCCGGGACTGGAGCGGCTGTCTCATTCGCCTCCGATAGAAATTCCGTGGGGATCAGGTCTTCGGACGATGGAGGCACGACAATCGCCGCAGGCGACTTCTTCCTGCGCTGCCGGTGGGCGTTCGCGCGTTCGGCACGCTTCCTGACCTTCTTCGGCGCGCCGAGATGGAGGGGAATAACAGATGCGGTCGCTTCGTCGGACATTGCTACGCCACTACCGTCGGTTGTGATGCCTGGGGCACGGCGCTACGTTCGAACACGACGCCGCGCCGCTTTGCTGGAATCGAGTCCCTTCCTTTTCGCGCGATTCGTCAATCAGGCAACGGAGTGACAGTGGGAACCCTGAGAATGTCGAATTGAGTGGGCGCCCGAGCGGTGCGTCTGTTCGTCGCGATTTCGGCAACGAATCGACGCTTCTTAAGCGCGGCACTGCGACTAAGCCCCGCCGGTCAAGGATCATCCTATGAGAGCTTCGGCCTATCAATTGCGCCGGCAGGGCCACCAGCGTAGAGGTGGCAAGACCGATACGGCGCGTCTGCTTATCGGTGCAGCCAGAAACCATAAGCAGGGCTTGTATTCGGTGCTTTTCACCCGGTGCAGACATCGGTGAGTTAAAATTGCTGCTGTGCAACCTGGCCTTCGAGCCCCATTTCGCTGATCGCAAATCCCTGTTGTAATTCCCGCTTGCCAGTCGGTGCAGTCATTAAGCATGGAGGCAATCATGCGACGGCGCGACGCTCTACGAATGATGGTCTGCACCATAGCGATAGTCCCTACCGGCATTGCGGCGCAAACCACAGCAAAGACGTATCGGATCGGAACGCTGACCGTTGGACCGCCGATACCTCCTACCGAAGGCACCGGAAAGATGCTGGTCGAAGGCTTGGCTCGCCGTGGATACAGATTGAAGGAAAACCTCGCCTATGAAGCGCGTGGTGCGTCGGGAAAAATTGCGCAGATGCCGAACCTGATGCAGGAGTTGAAAGCCGCCAAGGTCGATGTGGTGGTGACGATTGGATACCCTTCCGCTGCGGCCGCCAAAGCATCGGGCGTTCCAACGGTGATCGCCAGTGGCTCGGGCGATCCGGTCGTGACCGGGCTGGTTCAAAGCTTCGCACATCCAGGCGGTAACGTGACGGGAATTGCGGACGACGCCGCTGCACTTTCCACCAAGCGCCTGGGATTGTTGAAGGCCGCCTTACCTCAGCTTCGCCGGGTCGCAATGCTCTGGAACAGGGACGATCGTGGAATGACACAACGTTATGACGCATCCGCAAAGGCCGCTGAGGAACTCGGCGTCACTGTGCAACCGCTCGGCGTTCGCGAACCGGATGACTTCAACGAAGCCTTCGACGCCATGAATCGCGAAATGCCGGATGCCATTCTGATGGTGACGGACTCACTTACGCTTCTCAATCGTAAGCGCGTGTTCGATTTTGCCCTCGAACATAAAGTTCCTGCCATCTATGAACAGGATTTCATGGCACGGGATGGCGGACTGATGTCGTACGGCGCCGACGCACGCGAGTCCTTCGATCGGGCCGCAGATCTAAGCGCGCGGATTTTCCAGGGCGCAAAACCGGCTGATCTGCCCGTTGAGATCCCGACACGATACCTATTCGTCGTCAATCTGAAAACCGCAAAGGCAATGAATTTTACGGTACCCAACAACGTGCTCTCCCTCGCCGACGAGGTAATTGAATAGGTGCGCCACCCGCAAGTTGGTATCGTCCAGCCAGTGGAATCGCCTTTTGGAAATGATGTCGCCCGAGCCTTTGGCGAATCAGTCTCCGCTCCGTGGAGCACTGCGCTCGTCAAGACTCCCTCGTAAAGATTGGGGTGTAACCGAAATTTCTTGAGGCAACTCAAGCTCTTGGGCTTGTCGCGCCTGGCTTCAGAAATTTTTCTTCCATTTTCCGGAAATTTCTGCTTATCATAAGCGCATCCCGTGCCCGCGAGAGGGGCGCTTCGCGATCGTCACGAGTGTTGGGTGCGGGATGCGATGGACGTGATCACATCGTCAGACGTGCGATGCGGCGCGGACGAGCGAAATCGTGCGGTCCCGATCCCCCGACGCTGGGATCAACCCCCGGGTGACAGCGATGTCGGCCTCGCGGCCGACACGCCGAGATCCCGGGGGGACGGAGGCTAACAAGCCCGGCACTCCGAGGAGACCACGTATAAGCCGTAAACCATTGCGCAGGGAATGCCGGTTGATTTGGCTGCCCTGTTGTTGCTTGCGTGCGTAAGTGCACTTTCTTTGCACGCAAGGCTCGCGGGTGCGGCCTGCATCCGGCATTCCCTGCGCCCTCTCACTTCAGAGGACGCGATTCTGGCAAGACCCGGACGCTTTCGCGCTGCGGGAATGCGGAGGTGTGTCCTCCGTCGTCATTGCGAGGAGCCAACGGGTCCGCGCAAACGCGCGGCCCGATGACAGGCTCCGCGACGAAGCAATCCACGCCGGTTCTCCGCGGAAGCATTATGGATTGCTTCGCTTCGCTCGCAATGACGGTTGTTTGACAATTGAATATGAAGCGGTGCCGCGATGTTGCGCCCAAGCGCAACAGCCTCGGATGACGCATCTTCCAAAAGGTTTTCCAGGATGGATGCGCGGGTCACGCCCGCGCATGACGAGCTCGCGAGGAGTTGAGACCCGGATGGCCGCGCAGGCCGATCAATTCTGCAGCCTCACGCCCAGCATCACCACGGTCGCGTTCGAGCTCGCGAGCGGGGCGTTGGAGTTGAGGACGTCGTAGCGCAGCGAGCCCTTGATCCAGAGACTGCGCGTCATCTTGTAGATCAGGTCGCCCTCGACCGAGTAGGTCTTGTCGTTGCGGTTGTCGCCCTGGTAGTCGTAGGTGCCGTAGGTGAACTTGCCGATGCCGGTCAGCCAGCGGCGGAAGTCGTGATCGACCTCGATCGCGTAGGTGTGCACCAGCACGCCCGAAGTGTTCGGCAGCGTGGTCTCGCCGATCTGCGTATCGGTTGTGAATTTCACCGTGGTGAGCGGCGACATGCTCCACACCAGCGAGCCCGAGGTGAGCAGGCCGTCAAGCCGGCTCAGTCTGGGATCGACGTAGCTGCGCTCGGACCAGCCGACTGCGATCTCGCCGGTGAGGAGCCGCGTGAACTCGAACGACGTGCCGGCCTTGCCGTAACCGCCGGTCGAATCGCGCTGAAAACCGTTGCGGTCGAACTGCAGGTCGTGCTGGCGCGTGTCGGCTTCGACCTCGATGAACGGCTTCAGACCCGGCTTCAGCTCATAGGAGACGCGGCCGACCCCGCCATACTGGTTGAAGGCGCGGTCGTCGTTGCTCGAGGTCTCGCCGTCCGTGAGCTTCGAGTCCTGATAGACGGTGCGGTCGACGGTCGCGCCGCCGGAAATCTGCAGGCGGTTGAAGTGCTGGTCGAAGCCGAAGGTGCCGCCGAACGACGCATAGATCGGATATTTGGCGAGCCCGGCCTGGATGTTCGGGCTGCCGGGGTTATCGGTCGAGACGCGCAGCCGCGCCTGCGCGGTGAGATCGAAATCCCTGGTGACGTCGAGGCGGCCGTCGACATGGCCGGTGAAATCCGGGCGATCGACATTGGTCGGCGCCGGATTGACCGTGCCGTCGAGCGTCTGCGGCAGCGAGCCGCCGTAACCGGTGAACGAGCCGCGCAGGTCCGCGACCACGGCGTGGCGCTCCCAGTTGGACACCGCGAGAAATTCCGGCGCCACCACCCAGAACGGCAGGCCATGCGCCTGGAAGGTTCGGCCCGGGTTGGTGTCGTAGCCGCCCGAGACTTCGACCGCCGACTTGATCAGGAAGCTGCCCGCATAATCGCCGACCGCGCCGAACGGATCGTCGTCGATCTTGAGCCGGCGACGCTGCGGCTGGCCCGGCACCGTATCGGCCATCGCCGGCGGCAGCGGCTGCTTGTTCGCCATCTCCGACGGCGGGATCGAGAGCCGCAGCTGTCCGGCGAAATTGACCGGCGGTTGCTTCGGCGGCGGCGAGCCAGGTCCCAACGGCTTCTTCGGCCTGGCCTGGGCCGGATAGTATTTTGGCGGCTTTCGCTTCCGGTTCAGCGAGTCGAAACCGGAATCGGACGCGCCGTTGGCGGCCGGCAGGCCATAGGTCGGGATATTGCCGATCCGCGACGGCGCGGGCTGATCGGCCCTCAACTTGCGAGGATCGGCATTGGGATCGATCGTGCTCAAGGGATCGAGCGTGGCGTCGGGATCGAGCACGGCGCTGCCCGGGCTGCCGGCGATCTGGCGCCGCGCGAGATTGTCGGGCGCGGTCTGGGTGGTGCGTTGCGGATTGAACAAATCCGGCGTGACCGATTGGGCCTCGGCCTTTGTTTCACCGAGGGCGATCAGCGCAAGGCAGGCGAAGGCAGCGCGCAAAAGACACGCGCGCGATTTTCGGCCCCGGCCTGGAGGCACCGTCACGATGGGGAAAACTCCAACGAAATCATGCACTTCGTCGACCGTCTCGCGCACGCCGCAAAGCCTGCGGAGAGCGCAAAAAAGTCGTTAATGGAGTTAAAACAATTATGGTTAATGACCCGTTGAGGACGCCCCCTTGCACGTCGCCTCGACTACACCCCCGTGCTAAGCAGGCGGCGGGCAGAACCCCTCTTTTCGGGAACTCACCATGGCAAGCCAACCGCTGATGTCCCCATCATCCGGCCCCGAAAATGCAGACACTGCCGTGCAGTCGGCGCTGCGCACGCTCGAGGTCGGAAGCAAGGGCATCGGCGCCATCGCAGCCGCCCTGCAGGGCTCGCTCGGCGCGGCGTTTGCGACATCGGTGGAGCTGATCCGGCAGGCCAGGGGCCGCGTGATCGTCACCGGGCTTGGCAAGTCCGGCCATGTCGCGCGCAAGGTCGCGGCGACGCTCGCCTCCACCGGCACACCTGCTTTCTTCGTGCATGCGGCCGAAGCGAGCCACGGCGATCTCGGCATGATCACGCCCGACGACGTGATCGTGGCGCTGTCCTGGTCCGGCGAGCAGCCGGAGATGAAGAACCTCGTCAACTACTCGGCGCGCTTTGCGATCCCGATGATCGCGGTGACGTCGAATGCGGAGTCTTCGCTCGGCGCCGCGGCGCGGATCGTGCTGGAGCTGCCGAAGGTGCGCGAGGCCTGCCCGCACAACCTGGCGCCGACGACCTCGACCCTGATGCAGGCCGCGATCGGCGATGCGCTGGCGATCGCGCTCCTGGAGAGCCGCGGCTTCACGGCGCTCGAATTTGCGAAATTCCATCCCGGCGGCAAGCTCGGAGCGATGCTCAAGCATACCTCTGACCTCATGCATACCGGCGACGACTTGCCGATCAAGCCGGTCGGCACGGTGATGTCGGAGGCGCTGGTGGAGATGTCGGCCAAGGGCTTTGGCTGCGTCGCCATCGTCGATCGAAGCGGCCATCTCGCGGGCATCATCACGGACGGCGATTTGCGCCGGCAGATGCGGCCCGATCTGATGACGCTCCTCGTCGATGACGTCATGACCAGAAATCCCAAGGTCGTCGAACGCGCCTCGCTCGCGAGCGAAGCGCTGGAGCTGCTCAATTCGGCGAAGATCACCACCCTCCTCGTGACCGAGGCGAACAAGCCGGTCGGGATCATCCACCTGCACGATCTGCTTCGGGCCGGGGTGGCTTAGGTCGGAAACCGTGCCGCCTTCTCCTCCAGCGGCAGCCGCAAGCCATTCGCCAGATACGACACCGTGCGGTAGACGCCGCACAGCATGATGACCTCGAGGATCTGGTCGTCGTCATAATGCGCTGAGAGCGCCGCAAACTCGCCATCGCTGAGCGTCGCGCGGCGATGCAGCGCGTCGACGGCCGCGATCAGCGCCTGCTCGGCGGAGGACCAGCACGGGGCGTCTGCCGGCCCCACGACCGTGGCGCGGACCTGCTCGTCGGTGAGCTGCGCGGCAGCCGCGAAGAACGCGACATGCACCCCCCATTCATACTCGCAACCGTTCAGCGCACAGGTGCGGTCGATCACGATCTCCCGCTCGCGCAAGGAGAGCGGGCCGGGGTCCAGAAGGCTGCCGCCGCGCAATTTCTCCCAGGCGCGCGCATGCCCCGCCATGACGCGGAACAGGATCAGGGGCGGCGCGCCGCGCATGATGCGGTCGAACTGCTCCTGGATATCGGGCGCGTAAGGCGGCTCAAGCGGAGCGAGGCGTGACATGGCGGACTCCTATGCTACAATATCAGTAGCACTATGCTACGTATTATGTAGCAACGCAAGCTTTATGAACGGACCGCTCAAAGCCATGACAAAAGAGACCACGCCAAAACGCCGCGTCCGCGGCTCGCGCACCGGGCGGCCGATCATGGCGCTGCTCGATCTGTTGGGCCGGCGCTGGACCTTGCGGATATTGTGGGAGCTGCGCGAGGGCGCGCTGACCTCGCGCGCACTGCGCGCGGCCTGCGACGAGGCCTCGCCTACCGTGCTGAACCAGCGGCTGAAGGAATTGCGCGAGGCGGGCTTTGTCGAGCTCGGCGAAGGCGGCGGTTACGGACTGACGCCGCTCGGCCGTGAGCTCAACGCGACGTGCCTGCCGCTCTATCATTTTGCGGAGAGATGGAGCTGGCGTTGACGGAGTGCGGCTACGCCGCCGCAACCGTCAGGTTGGCGCCATCGGCCCGCACCACCTTGACGCGACTGCCGGCCGGCGCGTCGGGGCCGGCGACGCGCCAGATGGTGTCGTCGATCCGCACCGTGCCGGTACCGTCGATGATCGGCTTCTCCAGCGTGAACACGCGCCCGACCAGGGCGGCCGCGCGGCGGTTGAGGAAGGGATTGCTGCGGCTGGCGCGGCTCGGGCTTGCTGCGAGGCGCCGCCAGATCGGCACCGCCGCCACGGCAAACACCGCGAACATCAGAAGCTGCGTCTGCCAGGACGGATGCGCCGCGAACGACACCAATCCCACGAGCAGCGCGGCGAGCCCGAACCAGAACAGAAAGACACCTGGCGCGGCCAATTCCAGCGCCATCAGGATGAAGCCGAAGATCAGCCAGTTCCAGGTGCCCAATGTCGAAAACATCTCGGTCATGACGCGATCCTCAAGATGAACCCCCTATTGCGGCGTCACGGGCGGCTGCGTCGGCCCTGCCGGCGGCACCGAGGTGGTGCGGCGCGCGGCCGCTTGCGCCGATACCGCGCTTTCGCCGAAGGTGGCCTTCGCGATCTCGCCGATGCCGGCGAGCGAAGCGAGCAGACTCGTCGCTTCCATCGGAAGCATGATGACCTTCTGGTTCGGCGCATCGGCAAACTGGCCGAACGCCTTGATGTATTTGTCGGCGATGAAGTAGTTGAGCGAGGCGACGTCGCCCCTGGCGATCGCCTCCGACACCATCTGCGTCGCCTTCGCCTCGGCTTCCGCGGAGCGCTCGCGCGCCTCGGCGTCGCGGAAGGCGGCCTCGCGGCGCCCCTCGGCCTGCAGGATCTGGCTCTGCTTCGCTCCTTCCGCACGCAAAATCTCGGACTGACGCTGGCCTTCCGCCTGCAAAATGTCGGCGCGCTTGACGCGCTCGGCCTTCATCTGCCGGCCCATCGCCTCGACGAGATCGGCCGGCGGCACGATGTCCTTGATCTCGATGCGGTTGACCTTCACGCCCCAGGGCGAAACCGCGGCATCGACCACGCGCAGGAGGCGCTCGTTGATCTCGTCACGATGCGACAGCACCTGGTCGAGGTCCATCGAGCCCATCACCGAGCGGATGTTGGTCATGGTCAGGACCGTGATCGCCTGCGCGAGATTGGCGACCTCGTAGCTCGCCTTCGCGGCATCGAACACCTGGAAGAACGCGACACCGTCGACGGTGACGGTGGCGTTGTCCTTGGTGATCACCTCCTGCTCGGGAATGTTGATCACCTGCTCCATCATGTTGATCTTGCGGCCGACGCGGTCGAAGAAAGGAACGATGAGGTTGAGGCCCGGCGTCAGCGTGTGGGTGTATTTGCCGAACCGCTCGATGGTCCAGTCCCAGCCTTGCGGTACCGTCTTGACGCCCGAGAGCAATGTGAAAATGACGAGGAGAACCAGAACGATCGCGAAGACGTCAAAGCCAGACATATTTCCTCCAAAGCGCGACAAAAGCGGTCGCGCGCCAAGTCCCCGCCAGAATCAGCTCGCGGTCGCCATCTCGTTATGTCTATCCGGCGGATGCGCCGGTTCATCCGGCTGTTCTTGCAGCAGGTAAGCTATGTATGCGGCCTGAAAGCTGCCAGATGTATGGCGATGCAGCGCGGGCAGACGGCTTGTCCGCTTGATAGAAACGACCAGCGTCAATTCGCCGTGTGGATTGCTTTTGAGAACGAGTCGCGCTTGTCGCTGCGGCGCGTCACAAAATCATTAACGACCGCACAATGAAATCCAGCCTCTTTAGATCCAACCCTGCAATTCGCGCCGCACGAGCTGCGTGATGACATTCATGCCGGCGTCGCTATCGTTGAGACAGGGGATCGCAGAAAATTTCTCACCGCCATGATGCTTGAAGATTTCCGCGTTCTCCCGCGCGATCTCTTCCAGCGTCTCCAGGCAATCGGCGGCAAAGCCCGGCATCACCACCGCGATGCGCTTGATGCCGTCCCGCGCGAGCTGCTCCACCGTCTTGTCAGTATAGGGCTGCAGCCACTCGGCCCTGCCGAAGCGTGACTGAAAGGTCAGTAGCAATTTTGACGCATCGAGTCCCAAGCGCTTGCGCAAGGCGTCCACGGTCGCGATGCATTGCGTCTGGTAGGGATCGCCCTTGTCGACATACTCCTTCGGCATGCCGTGAAAGGAGGCCACGATCCGCTCCGGCTTGAACGGCAACGATGCAAGATGCGCCTCGATCGAGGTCGCGATCGCCTCGATATAATCGGGCGAGTCGTAATAAGGCGGTGTCACCCGCAGCGTCGGCTGGGCGCGCAATCGGCTGAGCACGCGAAACGCCTCGTCGCAGACGGTCGCCGATGTCGCCGCCGAATATTGCGGGTAGAGCGGCACCACTAAAATCCGCTCGCAACCCCGCGCCATCAACTCGTCGATACCGACCTTGATCGACGGGTTGCCGTAGCGCATCGCCCACTCCACCTCGACATGGTCGTGGCCGGCGATGCCGCGGGCGAGCTTCTCGGCCTGCGCGCGCGTGATGGTTTTCAGCGGCGATTCGTCCCGCTCCGTGTTCCAGATCTTGCGGTAGTCGCGCGCCTTGGCGCGCGGGCGCGTCCGCAGGATGATGCCGTTCAGGATCAGCTTCCAGACGAGGCCCTGGTTCTCGATCACCCGCGGGTCTGACAGAAACTCCTTCAGGTAAACCCGCACCCCCCTGGCGTGGGCCGTGTCGGGTGTGCCCAGATTGACCAGGAGCACGCCGACATGCGGCAGCTTTGCTGCCGGCACGGACACCGTGCTCTCAATGGGAACTGCTGACGTCATGAGAGGTGGATTCGCGCAGACGCGCCATCCTTGTCAAGCTGGCCGGCCGTTCGATACTGTCCGTCCCGTTCCGCGCGGAGTGGACGAATGACGGTCGCCGAATATTGCATTTTTGGAAGTGTAGCGCTTTATCTGCTGAGCATTGTCCCGATCAAATGGATCGGGTTTCGGCAATATGACAATTCGAAGCCGCGCGACCCCGCCTTCTACCGGGACGCCATCCGCGCCCGCGCGCTTGGCGCCCACCAGAACGGCATCGAAGCCTTCCCGTTCTTTGCCGCCGCCGTGCTGCTCGCGGAATTCCGCGCCGCGCCACAGAACCTCATCAACGAGCTCGCGATCCTGTTCCTGATCGTGCGCATCGCCTATGTGTTGACCTATATCGGCAACCGCCCGTCGCTGCGCTCGATCCTCTGGAGCGTCGGCTTCATCATCAACATCGCGATCTTCTTCCTGCCGCTGATCCGGAAGTGGTTGCCGGGATAAACGGCGGGGCCATCCGATGCAAACCCCACAGCGACACGCTTTGCGGACCAACTCGGTGGACCTTTTGGTCATCGGCGCCGGAGCTGCGGGCATGGCCGCCGCCATTTTCGCGAAGCTCAGAGGTCTCGACGTCCTTCTTGTCGAGAAATCCGACAAGGTCGGTGGCACGGCTTCAACCTCCGCCGGCACCCTCTGGATACCCGGGAACAGTCAAGGCGCGAAGGCCGGCGACAAGGACAACGTCTGCGAGGCCGCTGCCTATCTCGACAGTCTCATCGCCGGCCATACCCCGCGTACGCGCCGACAGCGCGCCGCCTATCTCTCGACCGGCGTGGAGGCGATCGACTTCCTGGAAGCAAATACCGAAGTCAAATTCCTGCCCTGCGGCGTGCATCCCGACTATCACCGCAAGGCAGGAGCGGCCCTCCGGGGTCGCGCCATCGTGCCTGCTCCCTTTGACGGCCGCGTTCTCGGCTCCGATTTCGAGCGCGTGCGCCCGCCAATTCCGGAGTTCATGATCTTCGGTGGCATGATGGTCGGAAAGATGGATATCCCCCGCCTCGTCGGCCGCTTCAAGTCGCCCGCCAACTTCATCTATTCGACGGGTCTCTTCCTGCGGTATCTTAAGGACCGTCTGCGCTATTCGCGCGGGACCAGGCTCATGATGGGCAATGCGCTCGTTGGACGCATGTATCATTCGTTGCTGAAGCTCGGTGTGAAGCCTGAATTCAATACCCGGCTCGACGAGCTCGTCATGCAGAACGGTCGCGTGACGGGCGCTACGATCGTCGGGCCGTCAGGCCCGAGGCTGGTGACGGCACGCAAGGGCGTTGTCCTCGCGACCGGCGGATTCGCTCACAATGACGCCTATCGCCAGCGTCTCATGCCGGATCCTACACCGAAATATTCGCTCGCATGCGAAGCCAATCACGGCGACGGCATCGCCGCAGCGGAGGCCCTGGGTGCCCGCGTCAATGGAAGCGAAAATGGCAGCGGGGGTTTCTGGGCACCCGTCTCGGTCACGCGCCGGAAGGACGGCACGCGCGGCCTTTTCCCTCATCTATCGCTCGACCGCGCGAAACCCGGCCTGATCGCGGTCAACCGCGCCGGTCGTCGCTTCTGCAATGAAGCCGATTCCTATCATGATTTCGTCGAGGCCATGTACAGGTCGAACGACCGCGACGGCGCCATTCCCTCATGGTTGATCTGCGATGGCGAATTCATTCGCAAATACGGCCTGGGCCTTGTTTATCCCGGCACAAGCGACCTCGGCTCGCACGTGGCCAGCGGGTATGTCGCGCACGCCGACAATGCGGAGCATCTCGCTGCCAGGCTGGGCGTCGACCCCGTCGGGCTGAAGGCAACGCTCGATCGGTATAATGAACAGGCGACGCGCGGCGTCGATGAGGATTTCAACCGGGGACATTCCGAGTTGAATCGCTTCAATGGAGATCCCGCAGTGAAGCCCAATCCGTGTCTTGCGCCGATCGATCTCGGCAACCTCTACGCCATGGAGGTCTGGCCGGCAGAGATCGCTTGCAGCGCGGGAATTTCCACCGACGAGGATGGGCGCGTCGTCGACGAGCAAGAGCAACCGATGCCGGGGCTGTTCGCTTGTGGCAATGACATGGCTTCGGTCATGGCGGACTCTTATCCCGGGCCGGGAACCACGCTCGGCCCCGCCGTGGTCTTCGCCTATCGTGCCGTCAACGCCGCACTGAGAGAAGCAGACTAATCACCACGCTGTGGAAACAAGATCCCCACCCGGTTTGCTCGTGCCGAGCAAACCGACCTCCCCTTTTCAAGGGAGGTTTGAGCGCTTCACGCGGCCGCCGGCGTCTCCAACAATCCGCGCCGCCGCAAGAGCGCGTCGGGCTCGGGCTCGCGGCCTCGGAAGGCGATATAGGCCGCTTCCGGATCGACCGAGCCGCCGGTGGAGTAGATGTCGTCGTGCAGGCGCCTGGCGGTCGCCGGATCGAAGATATTGCCGGCCTCCTCGAACGCGCCGAAGGCATCCGCATCCATCACTTCCGACCACATGTAGCTGTAATAGCCCGCAGCGTAGTGGTCGCCGGAGAAGATATGGCCGAACTGGGTCGGCCGGTGACGCATCGCGATCTCCTCGGGCATGCCGATCTTTTCAAGCTCCGCTTTCTCGAAGGCGCGCACGTCGCGGCAGGCGGAGGCCGGCTGGGTATGGAATTCGAGATCGACCAGGGCGGAAGAGACGAACTCAACGGTGGCAAACCCCTGGTTGAACTTGCGTGCGGCGAGGAAGCGCTGCAGCAGATCCTCCGGCAGGGGCTCGCCGGTCTGATAATGCCGTGCGAATTTCTGCAGCACCTCCGGCCGCTCCTGCCAGTGCTCGTAGAGCTGCGAGGGGAGCTCGACGAAATCGGTGAACACGGACGTGCCCGACAGCGACGGATAAGTGACGTTGGAGAGCATGCCGTGCAGGCCGTGGCCGAATTCGTGGAACAGCGTCCGCGCGTCGTCCGGTGACAGCAGCGCGGGCTGACCATCCGCGCCCTTGGAGAAATTGCAGACATTGATGATCAGCGGCGCGACCTCGATGTCCAGCTTCTGCTGGTCACGCAGCGAGGTCATCCAGGCGCCCGAACGCTTGGAGGGCCGGGCGAAGTAGTCGCCATAGAACAGCGCCTTGTGGCGCCCCTCGCGGTCCCTGACCTCCCAGACCCGAACGTCAGGGTGCCAGACCGGGATATCCTTGCGTTCAGCGAAGGTGATGCCGAACAGGCGGGTGGCGCAGTCGAAGGCAGCCTCGATCATACGATCGAGCGCCAGATAAGGCTTGATCGCGGCATCGTCGAAATTGGCGCGCTCGAGCCGGAGCTTCTCGGCGTAGTAGCGCCAGTCCCATGGCGCCAGTGCGAAGTTGCCGCCCTCGGCTGAGATCATCGCCTGCATCTCGTCGCGATCGGCGCGCGCGCGGGCCCGCGCCGGCTTCCAGACCCGCTCCAAAAGGCCCCGAACCGCATCCGGGGTCTTGGCCATGGAATCCTCGAGCCGGTAGGCGGCAAAGTTCGGAAAGCCGAGCAGCCCTGAGGCCTCCTCGCGCAGCTTCAGGATCTCTACGATGATCTCGTTGTTGTCATTGGCGTTGCCATTGTCGCCGCGGGCGATGAAGGCCTTGTAGAGCTTCTCGCGCAAGTCGCGCCGCACCGAGCTCTTCAGGAACGGCTCGACGGACGAGCGCGACAGCGTCACGATCGCCTTGCCGGCCATCCCGCGCTCTTCGGCCGCAGCCTTCGCGGCGGCAATGAAGCTGTCGGGCAACCCGGCGCGGTCGCCCTCGCCGAGCTCCATGAACCATTCCTGCTCATCGCCGAGCAGGTGATGGCTGAAGCTGGTGCCGAGATGGGCGAGCCGCTCGTTGATCTCGGCCATCCGCTTCTTGGCGTCCTCGGAGAGGCCGGCGCCGGCGCGGTGGAAGCGGGTATAGGTGCGTTCCAGAAGCCGCATCTGCTCGCCGGTGAGGCCCATGGTCGCACGGTTCTCGTGCAGGAGGGCGATGCGGCCGAACAACACCGCGTTCATCATGATGGGGTTCCAGTGCCGCGCCATCCGGAGCGACACCTCCTTGTCGATCTCGAGGATCGCAGGATTGGAGTGGGCCGACACCAGGTCGTAGAAGACCGCCGAGACCTTGGTGAGCAGCTTGCCCGAGCGCTCCAGCGCCGTGATGGTGTTGTCGAAATCGGGCGTCGACGGGTCGTGGGTGATCGCGGCAACCTCGGCTGAATGATCGGCAAAGGCGCGCTCGAAGGCGGGCATAAAGTGCTCGGGGAGGATCTCGGCGAAGGGCGGCGTCTGATGCGGCGTCTGCCAGGCGACGAGCAGCGGATTGGCTTCGCTTGAGGCCACATTTGCAGCGGTTTCTGACATCAAATTTCCCTTATTTTCTAGGGCTTCCCTTGCGGCCTCGTATATCACGCGATGGGCCTTTTTTGGGGGCTTTTACGCTTGCGGGCGGCCCCCTTTTCGGAGAGATTGCGCCCCTCAATAAAGGACGAAGCCATGAGCTCACAGCCCTCCTCGACCGCTTCCCGCCAGATCGTCTGGTCCAGCGTCGTCACCGTCATCTCGGCTGCGATCCTGATCGGCGCCGAAGTGTTCGGAGCCGCGTTTGCCGGCGGCTGGGCGCTGGCTATTCTGCTCGGCCTCGAGGACACCGGCGCCCACATCCTGCAGGCGGTGCTGTTTGCCCTTGGCGTGCTCGTGATGATCGCCTTCGTCCGCGCGGCTCAGCGCGTCGAACCCTTCTTCAAGCGCGCGTGAGTGAAGCGATTCAAGAAATCGCTGTGCCGCAGGCACAACTTCAATCGCACCGTCTTGAAAAGAGTTAACGTTCGTTCATATTCGGTCGCGGGCGCGCATGCTCGAAGCGCGCTGCGTAATGAGCTGTTAGGGAAATTTGTCCTCAGCCTAAAAAATTTCTTGCGAAGCAGAGTCAAAAAGATTATTTCCAGCCTTGCCCAATTTCGCACGTGCCTGTGGTCGTGTGTCAGTCGGTAGGTATCCGGACAAGAGGCCGGACAGCCGCCAAGGGTTGGAAGAACCGAGGGTCGCTTCGAGCTTAAGGCTCGCGTCGGAGACGAAACGTCGAAGACGAAACAGCGGCCAGCATCTCTCTCCAGGGATGCCGTTGAAGGTCTCTCCACTCCTTGCAACCGTGACTGACAGCCGGAGGCGAACCGGCGCACCCCGCTCTCAACGGGGGACGCGACTTAAAGCAACGACGGATCGGGCTTTTTTGGTCTCTACCGGCAGTCCAACGCCGGCGCGGGCTACTGAAAAGGCTTGTCCTTCATTGCCAGGTGAGCGGGCGGGAAAAATTCCCAACCAATCCACGGCAGCACAAATCGGATCGAGTTCGAGGCCTTGTCGCGTCTCCATCGTGCGGCATCGCCAAAGCGCTCACGTCCGGGAACATTTTGAACGGGGCCCGTCGCAAAGGTCCGTTTGGAGGGTGCTATGACCGAACGCATCAGGGAATTCCTGCGCAACCGCCGCAGCGAGGGCCTGGACACCGAGCCGTGCCTCGTGGTCGACCTCGAAGTCGTGCGCGACAACTATCAGACCTTCGCCAAGGCGCTGCCCGACAGCCGCGTGTTCTACGCGGTGAAGGCAAATCCCGCGCCGGAAGTGCTGTCGCTGCTCGCCTCGCTGGGCTCCTGCTTCGACACCGCAACCGTCGCCGAGATCGAGATGGCGCTGGCCGCAGGTGCGACGCCGGAGCGCATCTCCTTTGGCAACACGATCAAGAAGGAGCGTGACATCGCACGCGCCTTTGCGCTCGGCATTCGGCTATTCGCGGTCGACTGCGCCGCCGAGGTCGAGAAGGTCGCCCGTGCCGCGCCGGCTGCGAAGGTGTTCTGCCGTATCCTCTATGACTGTGCCGGCGCCGAATGGCCGCTGTCGCGCAAGTTCGGCTGCGACCCGGAGATGGCGGTCGAGGTACTCGACCTCGCCAAGCGCCGGGGGCTCGAGCCGTGTGGCATCTCCTTCCATGTCGGCTCGCAGCAGCGCAAGGTGAAGGCGTGGGACCGCGCGCTGGCGATGGCCTCCACCGTGTTCCGCGATTGCGCGGAGCGGGGGATCAACCTCACCATGGTCAACATGGGCGGCGGCTTCCCGACCAAGTACCTGAAGGACGTTCCGCCGGTCGTGCAGTACGGCCGGTCGATCTTCCGTGCGCTGCGCAAGCACTTCGGCAACCAGATCCCGGAGACTATCATCGAGCCGGGACGCGGCATGGTCGGCAATGCCGGCATCATCGAGTCCGAAGTCGTCCTGATCTCCAGGAAGAGCGACGAGGACGAGGTGCGCTGGGTGTACCTCGATATCGGCAAGTTCAGCGGTCTCGCCGAGACCATGGACGAGTCGATCCGCTACGCCATCCGCACCCCGCATGACGGGGCCGAGATGACGCCGTGCGTGCTCGCAGGTCCCACCTGCGACTCCGCCGATGTGCTGTACGAGAAGATGCCGTATCCGCTTCCGGTGACGCTCGAGATCGGCGACAAGGTGCTGATCGAGGGGACCGGGGCCTATACGTCGACTTACTCGTCGGTGGCCTTCAACGGCATCCCGCCGCTCAAGACCTACCACATCTGATCCCGCCTCTCTGAGGCTTAAGTCAAGCGGGAGCCGGCACGCCGGCTTCCTCCCTGATCAATCGCGACACCTGAACAACGCTCCACGGCGCAACCCGCCGTGGCCAGCGAGGACTGACGTGCCATGACTGCTGTTCGGAAGACCCCTGTTGTCCTCACCTCGAAAGCCGCTCCGTTCGCGATCCGTGCGGAGCGGGCTTCGGACATCGTCGCGCGTGAAGCGCTGCTGGATACCTGCTTTGGCGAGGACCGCCATATGCGCACCTGCCAGCGCCTGCGCGACGGACGTGCGCCCGCCGAAGGCCTTGCCCTGTCGGCCGTTACGCGAGGGGCTGTTGTCCCGAATTCGAAGTTCGCGCTGCTCGCGGCAGGCTGGGAACGAACTTCGAATTCGATCAGGACAACAGCAGACTTAAAGTCTGCGTGTGGCGATTCTTTCGGCAATTCCCCAGACGGTGCCTGCCGCGAGGGTGGGGGGAATTGCCGAAACGCCACACGCCTCGTGGGCACCGTGCGGCTGTGGCACGTCGGCGCCGGGGGCATCCCGGCGCTTCTTCTCGGCCCTCTCGCGGTAGACAGCGCCTACCGCAAGCTGGGGGTCGGGGCCGCGCTGATGGACCACGCGCTTGCGGCGGCGAGAGCGCGTGGCCATCGCGCGGCACTGCTTCTGGGCGATGCGCCCTATTATACGCGCTTCGGCTTCTCGGCCGACAAGACCGGCGAGTTGAACCTCCCCGGCGCATTCGAGCGCGAGCGTCTGCTTGGACTGGAGCTTGTAGCGGGCGCGCTTGACGGTGCCTGGGGCATGATCGTGCCGACTGGCGCCCGTCTGCCCAAACCGAAGGTAGCGCGGGCGAAGAAATCGCCGCGTACTGCTGCCGCCGTGGCATAGGGCCGCCACCATGCCGAAGAAGCGAGCGATGGCGCGGGCTGCCGAGCGCCCGCGCTTTCGTAACGCCATTGCTACGATCGTGATGATCCTGATGATGGCGATGATCGTGCGCGACATCCTGGTGCGCCGCTGGAGTTCACCGCCCTCCGCGCCCGACATGACACGCCGACTGCCCTGATCCGAGCCACCCTGGCCCGCTTGCGCGAGCCGAAAAAAAGCCCTTAAACCTCGCGTCAAACGAACCGAGAGGTCCGACAATGCCACGCCGCCTGATTTCGACCGGCTCGCCCTTCGAAAAGACCGCAGGCTACAGCCGCGCCGTCGTCGACGGCGATTTCGCCTTCGTGGCCGGAACCACCGGCTATGACTACGCCACCATGACCATGCCGGCCGATGTCACGAGCCAGTCACGTAACTGCTTCAAGACCATCGAAGCCGCATTGAAGGAAGGTGGCTTCGCGCTCACCGACATCGTCCGCGCGACCTACTACATCACCGACGCCAAGGATGCCGATGCGCATCTGGCCGTCTGTGGCGAAGTTCTCGGCGACATCCGTCCCGCCGCAACCCTTCTGGTCGTCGCCGGTCTTCTCAAGCCCGAGATGAAAATCGAGATCGAAGTCACCGCCAAGCGGCGTACCGCCTGATCTTAGCCTTTGCCCGCCCGCACTTTTCCGGAGAGATCCACACGATGAGCCCCGCCTCGCCCGTTCACGCCAAGATTTCCGGCCCCATTGTCATGATCGGCTTCGGCTCGATCGGCAAAGGCACCCTGCCGCTGATCGAGCGCCATTTCGAGTACGACAAGAAGCGCTTCGTCATCATCGATCCGCATGAGGAGGGCGAGCTTGCGAAGAAGCACGGCGTACGCTTCATCAAGCAGGCGGTGACCCAGGACAATTATCGCGAGCTCCTGGTTCCGCTGCTCACCGAGGGCGGCGGCCAGGGCTTTTGCGTCAACCTCTCGGTCGACACGTCCTCGGTCGACATCATGATGCTGTGCCGGGAGATCGGCGCGCTCTATATCGACACCGTCGTCGAACCGTGGGCCGGGTTCTATTTCGACAAGAAAATCGGCACCGAGAAGCGCTCGAACTACGCGCTGCGCGAGACGCTGCTGGCCGCCAAGCACAAGAGCGTAGGCGGCACCACCGCGGTCTCCACCTGCGGCGCCAATCCCGGCATGGTGTCGTGGTTCGTCAAGCAGGCGCTGATCGACATTGCGCTCGACACGGGCCAGAAGATCAACGAGCCGAAGAGCCGCGAGGGCTGGGGGCAGCTCGCGATGAAGCTCGGCGTCAAGGGCATCCATATCGCCGAGCGCGATACCCAGCGCTCCAAGAGGCCGAAGCCGATCAACGTGTTCGTCAACACCTGGTCGGTCGAGGGCTTTGTCTCCGAGGGCATGCAGCCGGCCGAACTCGGCTGGGGCACGCATGAGACATGGATGCCGGACAACGGCCGCACTCATCCCGATGGCTGTGGTGCGGCGATCTATCTGCAGCAGCCCGGCGCCAACACGCGCGTGCGCTCCTGGTGCCCGACGCCCGGCGCGCAATATGGCTTCCTCGTCACCCACAACGAGTCGATTTCGATCGCCGACTATTTCACCGTGCGCGACGGCGGCAACGTGATCTACCGGCCGACCTGCCATTACGCCTATCACCCGGCCAACGACGCCGTGCTGTCGCTGCACGAGATGTTCGGCGCCACCGGGCGCATGCAGCCGTCCTGGCACATTCTGGACGAGAACGAGATCGAGGACGGCATCGACGAACTGGGCGTGCTGGTCTACGGCCATGCCAGGAACGCCTATTGGTACGGCTCGCAGCTCTCGATCGAGGAGACGCGCCAGATCGCGCCCTACCAGAACGCCACCGGCATGCAGGTGTCGTCAGCCGTGCTCGCCGGCATGGTCTGGGCGCTGGAGAACCCGACCGCCGGGATCGTCGAGGCCGACGAGATGGATTTTCACCGCTGCCTTCAGATCCAGCGGCCTTACTTGGGCCCGGTGAAAGGCTTCTATACCGACTGGACGCCGCTGACCGACCGCCCCGGCCTGTTCCCGGAGGACATCGACACGTCCGATCCCTGGCAATTCAGGAACGTGCTGGTACGGTGAGGAGCGGACCTCTTCTTTTCGTGTGTCCTTCCCCTGATGCCGCCAAAGGTCTATGGCGAGGGGCGGCGGTGCCAACGAACCGCCCCGGCCACATCGCCGGCTGACAGCGTGCCGCGGGGCACCGGGAGGATTTGCGTGAACTACCCTGCCTGCATCGCGGGAGGCGTCGGCCTCTTGATCGCATCCAGCGCCTTCGCGGCGGATACCGGGCAGTTGCCCTGCAAGACCACGCAGGAGTGCAACGAGGCCGCCGCGAAGATCGGCGTCAACGCGCCCGGCGACGCCCAGCTCCACACCAGCAAGGTGGATGCCGCCGAGGACCAGTTCTACTGGCTTAACAAGATCAACAAGGCTTCCGCCGTCATGCTGGTGGAAGAGCGCATCTTTCCCAAGGAAGTCGGCCAGTTGATCGCCAAGGGCGTGGATTACACCATTCGCCAGGCCCAGCAGCCGGGCGGCAAGCGTCCCAGCGACGTCCTGCAGATCGAGAAGATCATGACCGATAAGGTCGGCGAGGAAGCGTCCGTCATCCATGCCGGGCGCAGCCGTCAGGACATGTATGCGACCTATCGCGCCGCCAAGCTGCGCGACCAGACGCTGGACTTTGCCGAAGCCCTGCTCGGCCTGCGCGCCAGGCTGCTGGCCAAGGCGGCCGACAATCTCGACACGCTGATGCCCGCATATACCAACGGCGTGCAGGCAGTGCCGATCACCTATGGTCACTACCTGCTCGCCTACGAAGAATCCTTCGAGCGGGACCAGCAACGCATCAGTGAAGCCTGGCGCCGGCTCAACCTCAGCCCGATGGGCGTCGGCGTGCTGTCGGACTCGATCTGGCCATTGAACCGCGCCCGCCTCGCTCAACTCCTGGGCTTCGACGGCATCGTCGAGAACTCGATGGACGCCAACCAGGTGATCCCGTTCGACAATCAGCTCGAGGCCACCGGCATCGCCAACTCGGCCGCCATCCGCATCGGCGTAATGATGCAGGACCTGCACACTCAATATGCGGAAGTGCGGCCGTGGCTGCTGCTGCAGGAAGGCTCGACCTATACAAGCAGCGCGATGCCGCAGAAGCGCAATCCGGGCCTGATCACGCAGGCCCGCATCGCCGCTTCCGACGTCGTGGGACTCTCGGATGCCGTGTCCATCCGCGCCCACAACGTCACATCAGGGATGGTCGACTACAAATTCGAATTCGAGAATCTCGGCGTGTTTCCCCATGCCGTCAAGATGATCAACGCAGCCGATCGGGTGTTCGACGCGATCGTGGTCAACAAGGCGCGCGCCAGGGAAGAGCTGGAAGCCGACTGGACGTCGACCATGAACCTCGCGGAATTGCTGTTGCAGGCGCATCAGATTCCGTTCCGCGTAGGGCACGGCTTCGCCTCGCAAATGGTCGGCTACGCGCGGCCCCTGAACCTGACGCCCAAGACCATTCCGTTCAATGTGGTGACCGACCTGTTCGCCAAGACGCTCGCGAAATTCGAGATGCCCGCACAGCCTTTCCCGATGAGCGAAGCCGAGTTCAGGGATGTCATGTCGCCTGAATGGATCGTGACGCACACCAAGGGCGTGGGTGGCCCGCAGCCGGCCGAAACCGAGCGCATGCTCAAGCAGGCCCGGCAGCGTCTTGAAGCCGACACGGCCTGGCTCGCCGAGCGGCGCGGCAATCTCGCGAAGGCCGATGCCGCGCTCGATCAGGCCTTCGCGGCATTGTTAACGCAAAGCAACGCACAGTAGTCGCGAACCGGAGGAAGTTGCCGGTGAGGCCCGCCACTTCCTCACCTCGCCATATAATCGAACACCACACTCCCCAGTCCTAGCGTCAGATCCGCCTTGAAGTGCAAGGCCGACACCACCTCGCGCACCGGCAACCGCGCGACGTCGCAGAGCGCGTGCGGAAACAGGCCGAGCGCGGCGGGTCCCGTCCAGGCTTCCTTCAGCGTGATGTCCTCGAGCTGGAAGCGCACCAGCTCGCAGATGCGCGCGGTGGCGTCGACATGCGGAATGATCTTCAAAATGAAATTCGGCGCCCTCATCGATTTCAGCACGATGTCGTGGTCGACATAGCGGTGCTTGTAGCCCATGGTGGCAGACGCGCAGAGCACCGAGCCGTAGTGCAGCGTGCCGACCAGCACGTCGCTCTCCACCTCGATCTTCGGCCGCGCCAGCTTCTTCGGAAAACCCCAGAGCTCGCGGCCGCCGGCGATCGGGCCTTCGTCATCGAGATACATCGCGTGCGTGTAAGCGCCCTCCTCGCCCTTGAAGCGCACCGGAATCACCTGTCCCGTCTCGGTGTAATCGCCAAAGCCCGTGGAATCGGGCATGCGAATGAACTCGTATTTGACGACGGACTCGGTGATCTCGAGCGGCTCCGGGACCACGGCCGCAAGCGCTTCGGGATCTGTCTTGTAGGTGATGACGAAATATTCGCGGTTGTAGAAGCGATAGGGCCCTGGCGGGAAAGCCGGGTTGTTCAGCGGCATCGAATAGGCGTTTCGCCGGACGTCGTCGATCTTCATGGGGTGCCTCGCTTCCTCGTGTGAGGCGCCATGATACGGCGGCACTGCGTCAGGAACGAGACGGTGAAACCGGCAGGTATGCCGTCACACAAATCTCGTCATTCAGGGGCGCCGCGCAAGCGGCGAACCCGGAATCCCATAACCCCGATGGTGGTTATGGATTCCAGGATGCGTGCTCCGCACGCATCCCGGAATGACGAGGGCTGTTACTTCTTCTCCCTGATCGGCGGCGCCATCTTTTCGGCGGGCGCAGGCGGGAGCGCCGGCTTGGCGCCTTGCTTTTGCGCTTCCGCATTCGGTTGGGCTGGCTCGGGCGCAGGTGTTGTCGGGCGCGTGCCGCCGGGCTTCGACTCGGCGGGTGTGTTCGAGGGGTTAGGCGTGGGCGCCGGCGTCGCCTGCAACGGCTTGCCCGGTGTGCCGGTGGCCTGCGCCATGTCCACCTGATTCCGCGCCCGCAACTCGACCAGCGAGACGCCGATCGTCACGACGCCTGCCGCAAATAGAATGGCGGCGAGCCATAAATCGCTTTTGACGCTGCGTTTCGAATCGCCGGACCACATCACGTTCACTCGCCATATCCGTGATATGAACGATTGGCCCGGCGCAATGGTTCCTGCCGGAACCTTCGCTTAAAGCGGAAGCAGGCCCGCGTCGCCCTCTTCATCGGCGAAAGCGAGCAGCGTGCCCTTGGCGTTCCAGGCCAGTGCTGCGACCGGTGGTGTGCCATTACGCCTCACCAGGATTTCAGCGCCGTCCTCGAGCCGCACCATCAGCACGGTGCCGTCGCTGTAACCGCAGGCGAGTATGTCCTGCTTCGGATGGCAGGCGACGACCGCTACCCGCGCCTGCAGTGGCGCCAGCATCGCCGGCTCCTTGCCCATCGGGCCGTCCTTGCTCGCAAAGGGCCACATGATCACCATGTCGGCACCCGAGGTCGCGAGGAATTTGCCGCCCGCGCTCCACGACATCGATTTGACGCGGCCGGGATAGCCGGACATCCGCATGTGGCGGTTATCGGCGAGCCGCCAGCCATGCATCGCCGGCTCGTGCATCGCTGTGACCAGGAATTTGTTGTCGGGGCTGAAGGTCACGCCGAGATGCGAGCCCGCCCATTCCAGAAATTCGGCATTCGCCGCCATGTTCGGAAACCACAGCGTCACGCCGCCATAATGCGCGATCGCAAGCCGCAGCCCCTTGGGCGCAAAGGCGAGTCCGCCGACGGTGGACGGCACCTCGAAGAATTTCTCCTCGTTCTTGCCGCTGCGCACGTAAGCGATCTTGCCCGCCGACCAGGCGTACGCGCCGTCAGTATGAAGGGCGACATTATCGATCCAGCGCCGCTTCGCATCCTGCGCAAGTTGAGTGACCTCACCCTTGGCATCGATCGCCGCCACCTTGCCGTCATCGCCACCGGTGACAATGCGCTTGCCGTCGGACACCGCGCAGAGGATGCCGCCGCCATGCACGGCGATGCGCGAGACGTCTCCTTCCGTATCCACGAACGAGATGTTCTCCTCGGCACCGACGAAGCCGGCGCGCTCGCCAAGGAAATGCACAGCCGACACCGCCGCGCCGATTCTAACGGGACGCACGCGGTCGGTGACGGATACGATGGAGGCCTGCTGGCCGCCCGGCTCGAACGTGCTCATCACGTGGTGATGCAGCTCTCAAAACCGTCGCGGATCGCCTGCTCCGGCAATTCGCGGCCGATGAAGATGAGCCTACTCTCGCGCGGCTCGCCGTCCTTCCATTTGCGCTGGTGGTCGCCCTCCAGCATCATGTGCACACCCTGGAAGACATAGCGGTCGTCATCGTCGGTGAAGGCGAGGATACCCTTGGAGCGCAGGATCTTCTGGCCCTCGGTCGCCACCAGATTCTGCAGCCACGGCATGAACTTTGTCGGATCGAGCGGCTTGTCGGTCTTGAGCGCCAGGGATTGCATGTCCTCGTCGTGATAGTGCTTCAGGCCATGGCCGTGATCATGATGATGATCGTGATCATGACCGTGATGATGATGGTCATGGTCGTGGTCATGATCGTCGTCGACCTCGAGGAAATCGGGCTCGAGATCGAGGATACGGTCGAGATCGAACGCGCCGCGCTCCAGCACGTCCGACAGCCTGACCTTGCAGCGTTCGGTGCGGTGCAGTTTCGCGTAGGGATTGATGCCGCGAATGCGCGCCTCGACCTCGGCAAGCTCGCCCTTGGACACGAGATCAGTCTTGTTCAGCACGATGACGTCGGCGAACGCGATCTGGTTCTTGGCCTCCGGCGCGTCCTTCAACCGATCAGCCAGCCACTTGGCATCGGCCACGGTAACGACGGCATCGAGCCGCGCATTCTTCTGCACATCCTCGTCGACAAAGAAGGTCTGCGCCACTGGCGCCGGATCGGCAAGCCCCGTGGTCTCGACGATGATGGCGTCGAACTTGCCCTTGCGCTTCATCAAGCCTTCCATGATGCGCACGAGGTCGCCGCGCACGGTGCAGCACACGCAGCCGTTGTTCATCTCGAACACTTCCTCGTCGGCTCCGATGATGAGGTCGTTGTCGATGCCGATCTCGCCGAATTCGTTGACGATGACGGCGTATTTCTTGCCGTGGTTTTCCGACAGGATCCGGTTCAACAACGTGGTCTTGCCGGCGCCGAGATAGCCGGTCAGCACGGTCACGGGAATTTTGGAAGCTTCAGGCATCACAACCTCAGAACGGAATTTTTGCAGGCCACTCTCGGCGGGCAAGGTGGCCCCTGCCCTCTAGTTGCCGAGCGCGCTGGTCAGGGCCTTTATATTGTGCCTGACGAGGGCAATGTAAGTGGGGGCAGGCCCCTTTTCGTCAGTCAGACTGTCCGAATAGAGGGTCCCGCCGGCCTTGACGCCGGTCTCGGCCGCGATCCGGCCGATCAGCCGGTCGTCACTGAGATTTTCCAGAAATACCGCCGGTATTTTATCGACCTTGATCTGTTGGATCAGGGCCGCGATGTCGCGCGCCGAGGGCTCGGTTTCCGTGGAGACGCCGACGAGCGCGAGGAAGGCGATGCCGTAGGCGGCGGCAAAATAGCCGAAGGCCTTGTGGGTCGTGATCACCTTGCGCCGCTCGGGCGGGATTTTCGCAACCGCCGCCCGCACCTCCGCGTCGAGCACGTCAAGCTCGCCGAGATAGCGCGCGGCATTGGCGCGAAACACCTCGGCATCGGCCGGATCAGCCGCGGCCAGCGCGTCGCGGATATTGACAACATAGATCTTGGCGTTCGGAACGGATTGCCAGGCATGCGGGTCAGTCTCGGAGCCGACCTTGAGCGGCGCGATGCCGTTCGAGGCCACAACGATCGTGGCCTTGCTGCCGGCAGCTTGCGCCAACCGCGGCAGCCAGCCTTCAAGGCCGAGGCCGTTGACGACGAGGAGCTTTGCGGCGGCGTTCTTCTTTGCATCCGATGGCGCCGGCGTATAGACGTGCACGTCGCCGTTGGGACCGACCAGCGTCGTCATATTGACCCTGTCGCCGCCGACGTTTTTGACGAAGTCGCCGAGGATCGAAAAGCTTGCCACCACATTGACGCGATCTTGCGCGCGCACCGGGCTTGCCAGGAGTGCAGCGACAAACGCGATGAGCAACAGCCGCCGCATGGTTCAGGCTTCAAGATGCCGGCCGGGGAAGAGCTGCCGCACCACGCCGCCGACGCTGCCGAACAGCACGGAGGCGATGTAAAGCACCGCGGCCACCAGGATGATCGCAGGGCCGGAAGGAATGCGCGTCTGGAACGACAGCACGAGTCCGGCATAGCCCGAGATGATCGCACTCACCACGGCGGCACAGATCATGCCCGAGATGTCGCGCGACCAGAATTTGGCGATGCCCGCCGGCAAGATCATCAACCCGACCGCAAGCAGGGTGCCAAGCGCCTGAAAGCCGCTGACAAGGTTGATGACGACCAGCGCGAGGAAAGCCAGATGCGCCGGTGTACCGGCACGGCTCACCGTGCGCAGGAACAGCGGATCGACGCTTTCGATCACCAACGGGCGATAAATTACCGCGAGCACGACGAGCGTGATGGTGGCGTTGCAGGCGACCACCAGCAGGGTCTGGTCGTCCATCGCGAGGATATTGCCGAACAGCACATGCAGGAGGTCGATATTGGTGCCCTTGACCGAGACGATGGTCACGCCAAGCGCGAGCGAAGCGAGATAGAAGGTCGCGAGCGAGGCATCCTCCTTCAGCCCGGTCGAGCGCGAGACGACTCCGGCGAGGATCGCGACCAGGAAGCCGGCGGTGAGCCCGCCAAGGATCATCGCAAGCAGGTTGAGCCCGTAGAGCAGGAAACCGATCGCCGCCCCCGGCAGGATCGCATGCGCCATCGCATCGCCGACGAGGCTCATCCGCCGCAACATCAAAAATACGCCGATCGGCGCGCCGCCGAGCGACAACGCGATGACCGCCGCCAGCGCGCGGCGCATGAACTCGAACTCGGTGAAGGGCGTGATCAGCGCGTCTGTAAGCGGCACGGTCAGGCGGCCCGCGATTGTTGGTCGTCGACACAGGCGGCCGCGGAATCGTCAAAGGCTTCGCACATACGCATCGCAACCACAAGATTGTCCGGTGTCAGCACGTCTTCGGTCGGCCCCCACGCCACAGGTCCGCGCGCAAACAGCAGCGTTTCGGGAAAGTGCGCGCGCACCGTTTCCAGATCATGGAGCGCTGCCAGCACCGTTCGTCCCTCGGCGTGCCAGCGCTTGACGAGGAGGAGCAGATCGGCCGAGGTTCGGCTATCGATCGCATTGAAAGGTTCGTCCAGCACGATCAGCCGCGCGTCCTGCAGCATCACCCGCGCGAACAACAGACGCTGCATCTGCCCGCCAGACAGCGTACCGATAATGCGCTTCTCGAAGCCGGTGAGACCGACGGCGGCGAGCGCCATGCCGATGGTCTTGCGCTCGGGCTTGCCGATGCCACCGAACACGCCGGTCGCGCGCCAGAGCCCGGTGCCGACGAAATCGAACACGGTGATCGGAAAGCCGCGGTCGATGTCGGTGGTCTGCGGCAGATAAGCGATATCGCGGGCGTCGATGCCGCCGAGCGAGATGGAACCCGAGAGCGGCTTGAGGATACCGACGAGGCCGCGAAACAACGTCGACTTGCCGGCGCCGTTCGGACCGACCACGGCAAGCAGTGCGCCGGCCGCGACCTCACCCGAGAGATGGTGCACGGCTGGGTGGCGGTCATAGCCGAGAGTAACGTCGCGGAATTGCAGTTGCGCGGACACGGGCCTCACCTCATCGCCAGCCACACCACGACCCAGAGCGCGGCGCCGACGATAACCGCGACGCTGAGCCTGGAGACCACCGGCATGCGCAGGATCGACCAGGTCGCCGCCTGCGCCGGATGCGGCGCGGCGGGGCCATGGCTATGGGAATGCGCATGGTGATGCGCGTGCCCGTGGTCATGGTGGGTGTCAGGAACCATGAGCCAACGTTATATTATAACATTACATCTGCCAAGGCGTTCAAAGCCTTAGGGCTTGCCCATGGCCATGGCGTTGGTGGCGGCCAGGAAGGGAACGGGATCGACACCCGCGCACCGGAACCAGACGAAGCAGGCCGGCATGAACGGGATTTCCCACTAGGGCAAGCGCTGGAAGGCGAACAGTGCCCGGGCGATGACATCGCCCCTGATTTTTCTTTTCGTCATTCCGGGGCGCGCCAACGGGTCCGCGCAAAGCGCGGCCTGTTGACAGGCTCCGCGCGAACTCTGGTGCGCAATCGCGCACCAGAGAATCTCGAGATTCCGGGTTCGGTGCTTTGCCCCGCCCCGGAATGACCGCAACGATCAGCTCGCCTTGCCGAACAAAGCGTCCACGTAATCCCAGTTGATGAGATGATCGACGAACGCCTTCAGGTAATCCGGACGGCGATTGCGATAGTCGATGTAGTAGGAATGCTCCCAGACGTCGCAGCCGAGGACCGGGGTCGCGCCGTGCACCAGCGGGTTTTCGCCGTTCGGGGTCTTGGAGATTTCGAGCTTGCCGTTCTTGACCGAGAGCCAGCACCAGCCGGAGCCGAACTGGCCGGCGCCGGCGGCGGCGAAATCGGTCTTGAATTTCTCGAGCCCGCCAAGATCCTCGTTGATCTTCTTCTCGAGCCGGCCCGGCAATTTGCCGCCGCCTCCGTTCGGCTTCATCCAGCTCCAGAAGTGGATGTGGTTGAAGTGCTGGCCCGCATTGTTGAAGACCGCGGCGTTCTTGTTGTAGGAGCCCTTCACGATGTCCTCGAGGGACTTGCCTTCGAATTCGGTCCCCTTGATCGCGTTGTTGCCGTTGGTGACGTAGGCCTGATGGTGCTTGTCGTGGTGGAATTCCAGCGTTTCCTTCGACATATGGGGCCCGAGGGCGTCATAGGCGTAAGGCAGGGGGGGGAGCGTAAAGGTCATGGGATTTTGTCCGCAACTGAGGGGAAGACGTGACTTAACGGACCCCCTTATAGAAGGTTCCATCGGTGTAAAACACCGCAAATTGGTGAAACAGGCATCCCCAAATGAGCATCGAGATCGACGTCCTCAACGGCAGCGCTTCATGGGCGAGGACCGAACCGCTGCACAACGCAGTCTTTGGCCGCGAGATCGTCGAGAAATTGCCCTGGGGTCACATCGTGTGGGCGCATGCCGATCTGCGCGTGCTGATCGACGCGCCAGAAGGCGGGCTGGCCTGCCATGTCGGCATCTATTTCCGCACCATCGGCTGGAATGGCCACGACGTCCATGTCGGCGGCATCGGCGGCGTCATGACGCGAGAGGATCGCCGTGGCCGAGGGCTAGCGAGCATCGCGCTCGATGCGGCGATCGCGACCCTGCGCGCCAATGAAGCGGTGCGCTTTGCGATGCTGTTCTGCGAGCCGCACAATTTCGCTTTCTACCAGGCGCGCGGCTGGCATCCGTTCACTGGCGAGGTCTATTGCGAGCAACCCGACGGCCGCATCCGCTTCAACGTCATGGCGCCATTCGTATTCGACATCCGCCGCGCGCCACGCGATGGCGTCATCGACCTCAACGGCCCGCCGTTCTAGCAATGATCGGCAACGCACCCGGCTGAACGGGCTTATGCCGCCATCGCCTTCAGGGCGGTCGCGGCGGACGCATAGCCGCCGCGCGCGCCATCGATGAAATGCACATGGTCCGCGCGCATCACGCTCGGCGTGAAGCATGTCATCATCGCCGCATCCTGACGGTGCAGCCCGTAACGCACCACGCCGTTGGCGGCGGCAGCCGAAAGCCGCTCGGCCAGCGCACTTGCGAGCTCCTCGGTGCAGTCGAGGATCATGCGCAAGCCATCGTCATATTTGCGGAAGTCGGAATTCTCCACGACCTGGCGGATGTAGTTCGCCGGCACGAAATTGCCGACCTTGATGCCGAGGCGCATGATGGCATAGGCCCATAGCGTCAGCGCCAGCACCATGCCCTTGCGCGCGAATAACGGCCCGCCGCGCGCAGCGCGCGCTTCATAGTCGATGCCCTGCGGAGGCCACTTCAAAGGCGGGCCGCCTGTCGGCACCGGCCGCCCGGCATCCGGAGTCCGTTCGACGAGCTGGATGATGTCCTCGATCGCTTTGCGGAAGGCTGCCGGGTCGGCCCTGGCCGTCGGCACCACCAGCACGGAGAGGATGAGGCCGCGCGCGGCCGGGATTTCCTCGAACCGGCACGACAACCCCGACAGATCAGGCTGCGTGCCAGGCGGCGCCGCTGGGATTGCGAATTCGCCACGCTTCATCGCGGCCTCCGCCCAGCCGAGCCCGCCGCCGGAGAACATCGCATAGGACAGGTTCGCCGACGGCCCGAAGCGCGCAACGCGCACGTCCAGGCCTTGCGCGCGGATGGCGCTGAGCGGCACCAGCGCAACGCGCATGACGAGGTCGAGGTCTTCCCTGACCCAGATCGCGGTCGCGGCCAACGCCTCGCGCACGCGATCAAGGTCCTCAGGCGCCACCGCAAAGCTCGCCCCGTCGCCGCCGAATACGAAGGGAAATTCGCGGCCCTCCAGCGCATTGGTCACCGCGGCGATCACCGCAGCGCCCGCCATGTTGACCGCCTTGTAGCGCTTGTCGGCGATCGCCCTGGTCGATTCCACGATGTCGGCGACCCCGACGGTCCAGTCGTCCGGCAGGGGCCAATACAACGACGGCTCCATCAGCTTGGTGAAGCCGCGGAAGACGGGAATGCCGCCATAGAACGTTTCGCTGCCGCCTGGCTGGGTCATCGGTGGCGATCGTCGCAGTTGAGATGCCGAAGGTACGGTTGGGCCGAAGAGTCGGGTTCACGGAAACGTATCGAAGCCGGCCATCAAACGCAAAGAGGGCCGAAAGCCAAATGCCTTCAGAGATGTTCCCGGCAGCGACGGGACGCCGCAGGATGCAAGAGCCTCACCCCTCATCGCAAAACCGCCCCTCCTCTGCTAGGTCTAGGGCATGAGCGACCCGGCTCCGACACAGATGTCCGTGCATGCAGTGCAGATCGGCGACCGTATCAACACGGCCGGCTTCGACGGCGAGATTCTGTCGAGCACGCCGCTCGCCGTGCGTATCGGCGCGAGCGGATTGGCCGTGGTGTTTCGCTACGGCGTCGCCGTCTTCCTCGGACTCACCGCAGACCAGGAAGCCGAATTCCTCGAGCAGTTGCTCCCTCGCACATTCGGCAGGATCTCTACGCGCGAAGAGGAATGGGCGAAGGTCCAGGTCGCCAAGGAAGCCGAGGGGCCGATCCCGGTCGGCGGGCCCATCCCGGTGCGCGAGATGTCGCTGGAGCGCTTGCTCGTCGTCTCCGACGCGCTCGCCAAGAGCGTCGTGCTCGGACGCCACGAGCGCGAGGTCGCCAGCGTCATCGACACCATCGAGCCGTTCGCGCGCGACCTTGCGACCATGGGCAAGACTTCCAAGAGCCGGTCCGACTTGCTGAAGCTGCTCGGCAGCTCGCTCCTCGTGCAGCATCGCGTCTCGGGCCGCGTCGCGGTCGGCGAGAAGCCCGACGTACTCTGGGACCGGCCCGATCTCGAGCGGCTTTATTCCTGGCTCGAGGACGAATACGAGCTCTCCGAGCGCGTCGAGATTCTGAACCGCAAGCTCGAGGTCATCTCGGACACCGCGACCACGCTCGCCGACATCATCGACGCCCAACGCTCGCTCCGGCTGGAATTGATCGTGATCTTCCTGATCGCGTTCGAGATCGTGGTGACCGGCTACGAGATCTTCAGCCGCGGCCATTGAAGCGTTTTCACGGCCGCTTCAGCTCCGTGACACGGAACGGCTCCAGGGTGTCGATCGCCTCAGGCGATTGCGTGTGATAGCTGAAGCGAAAATAGCGCACGGTGATGCCGTCTCTGGTGAAGTCGGCGAGAATGAAACCGTTCTCCTCGATCGGCTTCAGATCCTCGACCATGGTGAGATGCGTCGATGGCGAGGCGCCGATGCCGCGGGACGCCGAGGGCCAGCCGCGATCGCCGGTGCCGAGCGGTCCCGACAGGATCACAACGACGGGATTTTTCCCGAAATCCAGCGCACCGCTGCGCTGGATTCGGCCCTCGGCAATGGCATGCAGATCGCCGGAGATCACAAGCGGAATCCGTCCCGGCATCGCCGCGACCTCGGCCATCAGCCGGTCGTGCTGCTTGAGCCAGCCGCTCTGCCAATAAGGCTTTGGCTTCTCGGTGGTGAGCTTGCCGTCCCTGCCCAGGACGTCCGGATACCACTCGCCCCATTTGCCGGCGCTCCATCCCGGTGGATTGGAGGGGATGTTGACGAGATGGATCATCTCGCGGTCGGTCATGCGCGATTTCAGCCAGGCCTCGACCGTGCCGTCAACGAAGACGGCGCTCGGTCCCGCCAGCGTCTGCGTGCGGCGCACGTCATAGAGCAGGATTTCGGCTAGCTTGCCGTAGCGCAGCGTGCCGAAGGCTTCGGCCACGCCGGGCGGCCGGTCGGCTGCGGATGCGCCGGGAAGGCCGAGCGGGCGATTCCGGTCCGGCAGATATTCCGGGTAGTAGAGCTTGCGCGTGGCGCGGGCGAGCTCCAGCATGAAATGATCGGGCGGAAAGGTGACGATGTCGTCGGTCGCCTCGTCATTGTCGAAATAATCGTGGTCGTCCTGCATGAAGAACACCGGCGTCGAGCGGAGAGCCGCGCCATATTGCGGAATGATCTGCGGACCGGTGGCGCGGCGGAACACCACCTCGTTCGGCGTGCCGAACACCGGCTGGGCGCGGTCGAAAGTGCCGGCGAGCTCACTGGCGCGCGGCGACGCGCCAGTGCCCTTGGACGCTCGCGGCGCGCGCAGGTCCCAATAGATCTGGTCTCCATTGGCGATCAGCGCATCCGGCTTGAAGGAAAGCCCGCGCGCCAGGAGGCGGCGGCGTAGCGCCGAAGGCAGCCAATTGATCCTGCCTGCAGGCAGGCCCTGGTTGAAGCCGTCATGGCCGCCGCCGCAAGTATAGATCATCACCCGCAGCCGCTCCGGCATCGCCTCGGGTGCGGGAAAAGTCGCAAGCTGCCACGGCTCGCACAACGCGCGGCCGCTCGCACCTTTGAGTGAAAGCGTGTAGGACGTAGCCGGCGACAGCCCGGTGACGTCGAACTGCCAGAAATCGCCGGTGGACGTGTTCGCCTGACCACGTACTCTCGTAGAGCCCACCTGCAATTCAGGCGGTGCGACCTGCGCCTCGCGGAACGACGCCTTGATCAGGAAGCGGTCGGGGCTGACAGTCGGGATCACATGCTGGACCGCGCCCTGGTCCCAGTCCTTCTCGCGCGTCGCGGGATTTTCGGCGGCAGCCGCCGGCCCGCCGATGCCGGTCGTGATCAATCGTGGCAGTGTGGCCGCGGCTGCGCCCCAGACGAACTCCCGTCGCGTCGCCATGGCGTCCTCCTCGTTGTCCCAAGCTCAAACGGGCGGTTCGGAAATGTCATTCCAGCGCGCTGATATGCCACGCCGCATGACTTACCCCGGGAAGCTTCGACAGCTCCGAGACCACGCCGTCGAGATCGTCGGGCTCAGCGGCCAGCGGCACCAGCACCGCGGACACGTCGACATTGTCATCGCCGTGAAACACGATCTTGGTCTCACGGACCGGATAGCTCGCAGCCTCCAGCCGCTCGTTCATGAAATCACGCACCTCGCCCGCTCGCATGGAATCGGTCGTGGCGCTGATCTCGTAAGTCGCCTCCGACGTGTCCTCGTTCAGCGGGATGCGGTCGATCGCATTCACGAGCGGGCGGAGCAGCGTGTTGCCGGCGAGCACGAAGATCGTCAGCGCCACCGCCTGCGCCGCCATGTCGGCACCGGCGCAGGCCCCGACCGCCGCTGTTGCCCACAGCGTCGCGGCGGTATTGAGGCCGCGGACGTTCACGCCTTCTTTCATGATCGCACCGGCGCCGAGAAAGCCGATGCCGGAAACGACATAGGCGATCACGCGGGTTGCGCCCTCGGCGCCGTTAATGCGATTGGCGAGGTCGACAAAGGCCGCAGCTCCAACGCACACCAGCACATTGGTGCGCAGTCCCGCGCTGCGCTGGCGGTATTGGCGCTCGGCGCCGATCAGCGTCCCCAACACGAATGCAGCAAACAGGCTGACAAGGGTATCAAGGAAATCGTGAAGCTCGAACGTCCTGATGAATTGCACCGAACACCTCGATCGGATCGCGCGCGATACTGCGCCCAATATCACCTACGAACAAGATCGCAATGTGAAGGTTGAATCAGGCCGTGTTGCCGGCGTCGATGGTCAGCACGCTGCCGGTGATATTCCGGCCGCCGTCGCTGAACAGATATTCCACCATGCGCGCGACATCGGCAGCCTCCGGCAGCCGGCGCAGCGCGCTGCGCTTGACGATGCGCTCGCGGCCTTCACCGCCGAGACTTTGGGTCAGCTCGGTGTCGATGAAACCCGGCGCGATCGCATTCACGGTGATGCCGATCTTGCCGACTTCCCGCGCCAGCGAGCGGGTGAATCCGGTCGCCGCGGCCTTGGTCGCGCCATACACCGACAGGCCGTTATAGCCGGTGGAGGCGATGATGGATGAGATGTTGACGATGCGACCCTCGCCGTCGGCCATCATGTGCCGCACGATATACTTGGTGAGGATCACCGGCGACAGCACGTTAAGGCGCACCAAAGCCTCGATGTCGGAGTTGTGCATTGTCGCCAGCAGGCCCTCGGTACCGATGCCCGCATTGTTGACGAGGCCGTAAATTGGGCCGAACTCATCGCGCATGGCTTTCACGAAGGCCGGCAGTTCGTCAACGACGCCGAGGTCGCAGGCGCGGAAATGCAGATTGCCTTGTTTCGCCTCGCCGATCGCCGCGTGCAGCTCGTCGCTTTCGCGCCGCGCCACTGCGATCACATTGAAGCCGGCCGCAGCCAGTAGCTTCGCGATCGCAAGCCCGATGCCGCGGCTGCCGCCGGTGACGAGGACGTTACGCATCGGAGCGGGCAAGCTTTCCGGCCGGCGTGACGTCCAGCGCGTCGACAAAGCGGATCACGGCCGGCACCTTGTGGGAAGCGAGCGAGGCGCGGCACTGGCTCAAGATCTCGTCACGAATGTCCTTCGCGCGGCACGCGCCATCGGCTGTCAAGACGACATCGGCGACCACGACCGAGCCGGTGATCGGGCTGCGGCGTGATTTCGCGCGCGACATTCGCACGTCGACATGGCGATTGATGACGGCCTCGATCTCCTCGGGATGAACCTTCAGGCCGCCGATATTGATGATGCCGCCGCGGCGGCCGACGAAGTAATAGCGGTCACCGCGGAGATCGACCATGTCGCCGGTATCGACAAAGCCGTCGCCGTCGGTGAGCGCAGCGGCACGCTTGCCGACATAGGCGTGCGCGGTGCGCCTGGAGCGGATGCGGAGCGAGCCGTCGACGATCTTCATCTCGACGCCACCGCTGCCTTGTCCGATCAGGTTTGCGGGAAAGCCTTCGCGGCCGTCATTGACGGCAAAGCCGACGCCGGCCTCGGTCGAGGCATAGGCATGGCCGACTGAGGCGTTGGGAAACGCCTGCTTGAGGCCATCGAGCACGGCCTGATCGGCGATCTCGCCGGAGAGGCGGACATAACGCGGCGCAAAGCCCGCGGCCGAGCCGCTCATCAAGAGCTTGCGCCAATGCGACGGCGTGCCGGAGATGTGGGTGACGCCGCGCGCATGCAACCGCGCGACATGGTCGGCGAGCGGCTCGCCATATTCCGACAGCACCATCGAGCCGCCGCTGATGATGGCGCGCAAGAAGATCTGAAGTCCGCCATAACGGCGAATGTCATAGAAGGTCGCCCAGACCGGCGGGGTGCCGCGCGCCGGGCCCTCGGCAACAATTGCGCCGCACAGGCCTTCGAGCGTGTGGCCCACGATCTTCGGCACGCCCGACGTGCCGGAGGTCAGCATCAGCCATTCCGTCGCGCGCTCGGTCTGCGCAGGCGAGGCCTGCTTCAGCCGCAGGGCCGCAGTCACGACAAGGGCGATGCCCTTGTCCGCCCATTGCTCGGGGCGGTCCGTGATCACGGCGTCGATCCCGGCGTCCTCGATCAGCGCGCCGAGATGATCCGGGTTGACGTCGGGCGGGCACAGCAGTAGGCGCCGAGCGATGCCGTCGATCTCGATCATCACAAGGCCCGAGACGAGCTGTCCCGTCACCGACAGCAGCACCGAACGTCCCGACAGCTCGCCTAGGGGGCCATCGAGACAGGTCTTTGACAGAATATCGGTCAGCGATACGACATGCCCGGCGTCGGAGATCGTGCGCCCCTTCAGCTCCGGGCCGAGATAGTCGCGAAGCGCAAAAACCTCACGCGGGGACATTTTCGTAAGCCCGGACGAAATCGCCGACCGTCAACGGGAACGCTGCGTCCTCCGAGATGGTAAACGGATCGATGCCGAGATCGTCTTCCAGCCGTGCGACCAGGATCGCAAAAGCAAGCGAGTCGAAGCCGGTTTCGTGGAGCGAGAGCTCGTCGTTGAGCGGCGGCAGGTTGACCTGCTGCTCCTCCGCGATCTGCTTCATCGCCGCAATGATCCTTAATCTGACCGACATGGATTGCCTCGCCTTTTCGTTAAATCGTTGGAGCGCATCATACTGTGCAAGTGTGAATTAACTGAGCCTCGCATTCGGCCTTTCGCCTTGGTTGGTAAACACCTTGCAAGTTCGATCAGCAGAGTTCCGAATAACGCGGAAAGTTTTTGTAAAACTTTAGAGGCGCATGACGCCGCTCGCGATGCGCTCGAACATTTCCGCATCGAGCTGAATATAGGCGCCGGATTGCGGGTCCTTGAGATAGAGCGGCTCGCCGACGACCGCAAGATCGAATCCTTCGCGCATCAAGAGCTGCTTCTTCTGCTTGAATGTTTCGGTGGCGTCGAGCTTCGCGCAGACGCGGATGAAGAGCGGATGCGCGTAAGAAGGCAGCCGCCGCGCGAGATGATCGGCGAAGGCTTTGAAATCGAAGTCCTCTCGCGTAACGATCGCCGACATACCGGCACGGCCGTCGGTACCAGGCACTTCGACGCCATAGGTCGTGGCGTCGAGCACGCCTTCATACTCGCGGATCGCGTCGTTGACTTCGCTGGTTGCGACATTCTCGCCCTTCCAGCGGAAGGAATCGCCGACACGATCGACAAAATGGAAGAAGCCCTGCTCGTCGAGCCGCATCATATCGCCGGTACGGAACCAGGCATCGCCTTTGGCGAAGACGTCGCGCAGAATCTTCTTTTCGGTCTCGCACCTGTCGGTATAGCCCTCGAAGCGGCCGCCGCCCTCGTCTGCGGTGCCGATGCGGCCGATCGCTTCTCCGACTTCACCGCGGGCACAGCCGATGCAGAGGCCGTCGGCGTCGCGCAAGGAAGCGCCGCTTTCGGGCTCGACCTTCACGATCGCCGCCGGGAAACGATGCGCGAGCAGCGACGGTATCCGGCCGATCGCACCCACCCTGCCCTCGACATTATAGAGCGAGAAGTTGCCTTCGGTCGCCGCGTAGAATTCGAGGATCCGCGGGATCGCAAAGCGCGCCTGGAATTCTTCCCAGATATCGCCGCGCAGGCCGTTGCCGCAGGCCAGGCGCAGGCGGTGCTTGGTCTCGAATTCGGAAGAAGGCGCCTTCAACAGATAGCGGCAGAGCTCGCCGATATACTGGAACAGGGTGCAGTCGAGGCGGACCAGATCGCTCCAGAAATGCGTGGCCGAGAATCGTTCTGCGAGCGCCATTGAGGCGCCGGCGAACAGCATGCTGCAGGGCGCGACGACCCCGCCGACCGAGTGATAGACCGGCAGGCAGTTGTACAGGCGATCGTCCGACCTCGCGTCGGTGAGACCTGCGAACCAGCCGCCCCAGTTCAGGATGCGGCGATGACTGATGCTGGCGGCCTTGGGCAGGCCGGTCGTGCCCGAGGTGTAGATCAAAAGCGCGCGGTCGTTGATGGTGATGTCGCGCCGCTCGCCGGGCGAAAGCGGGCTGCCGTCAAGCCCGGCGAGCGCCGCGCCGAGGGCGGCGTCCGTCCAGACCTTCGGCGCGTGCGCAAGCAGCGGCTGCGCCGCTTCGAAGGCCTCGGTGAGTTCAGCTGCAACGATGATATGATCGGCATCGGCGACATTGACACAATGCGCGAGCGATTGCCCGACCAGCCTGGTGTTGATCAGCGCCACCGCGCCGCCGACGCGGCTGATGCCGAGCCAGGCGGCGACGTAATCCGGCCGCGTAGGCATCATGAGGCTGATCGTGTCGCCCTTCTTGATGCCCGCCGCCAGGGCCCAGCGCGCGAAGCGGTTCACGCGCCCGGCGAGCGCGCCGTACGTGAAGGTCTCGGCGTCGGACACGAGCGCCGGGAAGTCACCCTGCCGCACCGCCCATTCCTCCACGATATCGGCAAACAGCCGCCGCGGGGCGGCCTCGATGCGCGAGGTCAATTCGATCGCCTTCAGCCACGCCTTTGCCGCCGAGGGTTTTGCGCGCGGCACCGGGGCTTCGGTGGGTCGATCGATGAGGCCGGTGGTCATGACCTCTTTCATAAGCGGATTGGCCTGACCAGGTGTTAAGCGGAACGGTTAAAAATGCCTCGGCCGGGGCTGAGATTTCACGACCGCCGGATCAATTTCGCCATCTTCGTTAATGTCGACCCCATATTCCGCAGCTCCTGCAAATGGATTCGCGACAGCCGCTGCAGACGCCGCTCGCCCTCTTTTGTGAGTTGCACGAGGACCCGCCGGCCATCGGAAGGGTCGATGCTCCGGCTCACGATCTTGAGCTTCGCCATCCGGTCGACCAGCTCGACCGCGGTGTGATGCCGAATGAGGAGATAGTTTGCGAGATCACCGACAGATAGCGGGTCGCGGCCGGACAAGCCCCTGATCGCCAGCAGCGCCTGATGTTGTTGCGCCGTTAGCCCCGATTTGTTGGCCGCCGCCTCGCTGAACGCCTGAAAGCGCCTGAGCTCGTAGCGAAACCGGGCCAGCGCCTCGTAGTCCACCGAGCCCTTGCGGCCGCGTCCACCGGACGCACGGGCCTTCGTCGGACGCTGCTTGCTTCCGGTCGGAGTTCGCATTCCTGATCCCGTACCCGCTGTCGTTCAGAGGACGTTGACACCAACCCCTTGGCAATCGCCACATCGATACCGGCAATATCTGTGGACCGCTGCCCACACCGCGTCGGCGGTCAGGATCGCCCTCCCCGCCGATCGTCGGCCGCCTTGTTCAGATATCTCAGAAGGATGCGTTGAATCGCCACGGGTACCCGAGTGCTATTGCGGCGCACCGATTTTTCGAGCGCCTCTGCGAGCTCGGCCTTGGTGAGCTCGCCGGCCGAGAATCTTGCGACCAGGTCCCGCCAGGCTTCGGAAAGGGACTTGCCGGCGTGAAACAGCGGCTGGATCGTCACGCCGCGCGCCTGGGCCCAGCGAGTGATTTCCTCAACCGTGCGCGGACCGCAATTCCGCGCGATAGACAGGCGCTCCACCGTGATCTTTCGAAGCAGCTCGTCAGGCGGGACCCAATCGTCCTGCGGTGGGATTTCTCCCATGATGTCATCAGCCAGAATCTTCAGGACATTGATCGCCCGCACGCTGAGCACATGATCGTCCCCCGCGCCCGCCGGGGCATTCCCCGACGGGTGTTTGGCCGGACTGGCCAATGCAAGGCCGAAGCAGGTATTGACGATATGTACCGGCGGAATCTCCTCGTCCGCCGGCGCGGCGAGGGACGGGCGGGCACGGGTGGCTCCTCTCCCTGGCGGGCGAGCGTGGGCAGCTCCTTTGCTTGCAGCCATGCTTCACGTCCTGGCCTGAACGACAAACGGTTGAGGCCCACTACAATATCTTGCCCTGCGACGTTGTGGCGTGCATTTTGATCCGCCTTCGACGAAAGGTGACATTGACAGCACTATCTGTCGTGGAACGATATGTTTCACGCAAGCATAGTATGTCGCGATTGCGGCATGTCGGAACTCGCGACGGGCCGGAGGTCTGACGGGACCTGCGCCGGGCAAAATACTACAACATCACAATATCTTCGGGAGGACGTTGGCTGATGACGAAAAGAACCAGCAATTTCTTTTTGCTTTCGCGTCGCGGTTTGCTGCAGGGCGCGGCAGGGTTGGCAGGGGGCGCGATGCTACCCGCCGGCATGCCGATCGCACTCGCGGAGGATCATCCCGCGCTCGGCACCTATCCGGCGGGCTCATCGGGCTCGTCGGTATTCATCGGCGTCGCCGTGCCGCGCACCGGCACCTACGCCGTTCAGGGCGAGGACGAACTCAAGGGCTGGCAGCTTGCGGTCGAGCACATCAACAGCGGCAATGAGCTGATCAAGAAGATCTCGCCGAAGACCACCAAGGGCGTGCTCGGCAAGGAGCTGAAGCTCGGCATCGCCGACTCGGCCGCCAAGCCCAACGACGCGGTGCAGGCCCAGCAGCGCTTCATCACCGAGAACAAGGCGATACTGCTGACCGGATCGACGTCGAGCGCGGTCGCGGTCGCACTGAACAAGCTCGCCCAGCGCGAGAAGGTGCTCTATCTCGCCGGTATCTCGGGCTCGAACGACACCACCGGAAAGGACTGCGTCCGCTACGGCTTCCGTCAGGACTTCTACGGCCAGACCGCGGCCGCCGCGATCGGTCCGATCGTGGTGAAGAACTTTGGCAAGAACAAGAAGGCGGCCTACCTGACGCCCGACTACACCTACGGCCACACCGTCACCAAGTCGATGGAGGACTATCTTGCGACCGCGGGATGGACCACCGCGACCAATCAGGTCGCGCCGCTCGGCGCACCCGACTACTCGTCATATCTCCTCAATGTCGCCAACTCCGGCGCCGACGTGCTGCTCAACGTCAATTGGGGACACGATGCCGTGCTGTCGACCCAGCAGGCCAAGCAATTCGGCGTGCTGGACAAGATGAAGCTGGTGATCCCCTACCAGATTCCGTTCATCGCTAGGGACACCAATGGACTGATGCAGGGCGTCTTCGCCGCCACCGACTACTGGTGGACGCTCGAGGACAAATACCCGCTCGCCAAGATGTTCAACGATGCCTTCGACAAGAAGTTCGGCTACAAGCCGGAGTGGGGCGCGGCCAACGCCTATATCAGCTTCGCGCACTGGGCCCACATGGTGGAGGAGGCCAAAAGCTTCTATCCGCCTGATGTCATCAAGACCTACGAGAAGGGCGAAACGGTGCCCTCATTCGTGGGCGACGTGCATTATCGCCCGGAAGACCACCAGTGCGTCCGTCCTGTCATCATCGTCAAGGGCAAGATGCAAAAGGACATGAAGAACAAGGAGGACTATTGGGACGTCGTCGAAATCGTGCCGGGCGCCGGCCTGATGCAGAAACCCGACGCGTTTGGCTGCAAGCTCGGCGATTACACTTGAACATAGCTTGACTTCTGGCGCCGCTGGCAGGCATGCGCTTGCCGCGGCGCCAACTTTTTGTGCGGCCTCTCACGCGGGGCTTGCCCGTTTGCAAATCACCACCATAATCGTCGTTCATGATCAGTTGGCCCAACTTCGTTTCTCAACTCTTCAACGGGCTGGCGCTGGGCGCCTTGCTCGCGCTGATCAGTTCCGGCCTGACCATCATCTACGGCACCCTCGGGGTGCTGAACCTCGCGCACGGCGCGATGTTCATGATCGGCGGCTATGCCGGATTCGTCGCCTACCAGTATACGGGCTCGTTCGCCGTCGCGGTCATCGCGGGCTCGCTGTTCGTGATGATCCTGGGCCTCGTCATGGAGCGCGTCATCATCCGGCATTTCTACAGCCGCCCGCACGAGGATCAACTCCTCGTCACCTTCGGGCTCGGCATCTGCTTTGTCGAAATCGTCCGCCTGATCTTTTCCAGCGATTCGAAAATCGTGCCGCCTCCGGCACTGTTCCAGGGCATCACCAATCTCGGCTTCGCGTTCTATCCGACCTATCGGCTCTGGGTGGTCGGCATCGTCGCGGTCGCGCTTGCCGCGCTGTTCCTCGTCCTCTACCGCACGCGGCTCGGCATGATCGTGCGCGCCGGCATCGAGGATTCCGTGATGGTGGATTCGCTCGGCATCAACGTCTATCGCGTCTTCATGATCGTGTTCGGTATCGGCGCCATGGCCGCCGGCTTTGCCGGCATCGTCAATGCGCCGGTCGTCTCGCTGACGCCGGGCGTTGGCGACGACATCCTGGTCGAGACCTTCGTGGTCGTGGTGATCGGCGGTGTCGGATCGTTCCCCGGCGCCATCCTCGGCGGCCTGATCGCCGGCGAAATCATCAGCGTCACCTCCATGTTCAACCCCGGCTACGCCTATGTGATGCTGTTTGCGGCGATGACGCTCGTCCTCGTGGTGCGACCGCACGGCCTGCTCGGCGTGCAGGGCCGCGAGTAAGCGTGACCGCAAGATGCTGAGACAACGACCCTTCCTGATCGAAACGCTCACGGCCATCGGGCTGATCGCGGCGCCCTTCTTGCTGCCCTATCTCGGCTTTGCACCGGACACTGTCAACCGCATCCTGGTCTGGGGCCTGTTCGGCATCGGCTTCGATCTCCTGTTCGGCTTCACCGGCCTGCTCTCGTTCGGCCAGTCGGCATTCTACGGCACCGGCGGCTTTGTCGCCGCCTACCTGCTGACCCGCACCGGCTTTACCAACGTGGTCGGCGCGCTGATCATCGGCATGATCGCCGCCGCCGCGACCGGTTACCTCGTCGGGCTGATTGCCTTGCGGCGCATCGGCATCTACTTTGCCATGATCACGGTTGCGATCGCCGAAGTCTTCTTTTTTGTCGAATTCAATCCTCTTTCCGACTGGACCGGCGGCGAGAATGGCCTGCCCGGCGTGCCGGCGCCGAGCTTCAACCTCGGCTTCATCACGTACCAGTTCACCACCGGCTGGTCGCTCTATATCTTCATCGCGCTGTGCTACTTCATCGGTATCGTCATTGCGTTGCGCATCGTGCGCTCGCCGGTTGGTGCGATCCTCAGCGCGATCCGCGACAATCCGCTGCGTGCCACGGCCGTCGGCCACAACAGACACGGCTACAAGCTGACCGCCTTCGTGATCGCCGCCGCTTACGCGGGATTCGCCGGCGGCCTGCTCGGCGTGCTGCAGGCCTTCATGCCGCCCGACGCCTTTACCTTCGATACCTCCGGCCAGCTTGTGATGCAGACCGCGATCGGCGGCAGGGGCACGCTGTTCGGTCCGCTGGTCGGCGCCGCGGTCTGGCTGTTCCTGCAGGACTTCCTGCAGGGTGCGCTTGGCCTTGGCGCTGCGTGGAAGCTGGTGCTCGGCGTTGTGTTCGTGCTGCTGGTATGCTTCCTGCGCGGCGGCATCATCGGCGGCCTCGCAGACCTCTATCGCCTTGTCGTGGGCCAGCGACTGAAGGTCCCTGCTGAGGAGGAAGCCTCGTCCGGCCCGACTGCCGAGGCCGAGCAAAAGGTGGCGGAGGCCAAGATCGCAAATCCGGGCCCAGCCGCCGCGACGCCGTTGCGACACGCCAACCGCGACGAAGGTTCGGGCCCGATCCTGCGGGCGACCGGGCTGACCAAGCGATACGGCGGCATCATAGCCAATCGCGATATCGACTTCACGGTCAATCGCGGCGAGCTGCGCGGCATCATCGGTCCCAACGGCGCCGGCAAGTCGACCTTCTTCAAGATGCTGACCTGCGAAATTCCCCCGACTTCCGGCAGCATCGTGTTCGAGGGGCGCGACATCACCGGTATGAACGTCACCGACGTCTGCCAGCTCGGACTGACCAAGAGTTACCAGGTCAACCAGCTCTTCAGCGGCCTCACGGTGCGCGACAACATCGTCATTGCCGCGCTCGCGGGGCTTCGCGGCAAATTCCGGCTGGACATGTTTTCCAGCCTCGACCGGATCCCGGGCCTGAACGAACGGGTCGAACACACGCTCGCGCTGGTCAACCTTTCTTCCCGGCGGCTCACGCCGGTGTCGGAGCTTGCCTATGGCGAGAAGCGGCGACTCGAGATCGGGCTTGCGCTCGCGACCTCGCCCAGCCTGTTGCTGCTGGACGAGCCGCTCGCCGGCATGTCACCGCGCGAACGAGTCGAGACGGTGAGCCTCTTGAAGTCGATCGGCCGCGACCGCACCATGGTCGTCATCGACCACGACATGGATGCGCTGTTCGAGCTTGCCGAACGCGTCACCGTGCTGCAGGAGGGCAAGGTCCTGACCGAGGGCACACCTGACGAAATCAGGAAGAGCGCCGCGGTGCAGGAAGCCTATCTCGGCGGCGTGCATGGAGTGATCGACGCATGAACCTGCTCGAGGTCAACGCGCTGAACTCCTATTACGGAGATTCCCACATTCTGTTCGACGTGTCGTTGCGCGTCGAACGCAACGAGGTCGTGGCCCTGCTCGGCAGGAACGGCGCGGGGAAAAGCACGACGCTGAAGAGCCTGATGGGCGTCGTGACGCCGCGCACCGGCTCAGTGATGCTCGACGGCATGGACCTCGCGGGCCGCAAGAGCCACACCATCGCACAGGCCGGCATGCAGCTCGTGCACGAGGAGCGCCGGATCTTCGGCAGCCTCAACGTCGAGGAGAACCTGATCATCGCGGGCCTGACCGCGTCGCAACGCTGGCCGCTCGGCCGCATCTACGAGATGTTTCCGAGACTGAGGGAGCGGCGGACCAACCGCGGCACCGATCTCTCCGGCGGCGAGCAGCAGATGCTGGCGATCGCGCGGGCGCTGGTCCGCGATCCGAAGATCCTGCTGCTCGACGAACCGTTCGAGGGACTGGCGCCGATCATCGTGCGCGACCTGATGAAAGTCTGCCGCGATCTGGCCGCGGCCGGCCAGACTATCGTGCTGGTCGAGCAGAACCTGGCGGCGACGCTGGCGCTCGCCCAGCGCATCTACATCATCAACAACGGACATATCGTTCACGAAGGACCGGCAGAAGAAATCAAGGCCCAGCCGGAGGTGCTGCAACGCTACCTCGGCGTCTAGCCACCGGGTCGGAGCGCCCCGCGACCGGACGAAATCGACGATAGAACGAAGGTCGAATGGAGCTGCCCCCGTTTCCGTTCTCAACGACTCCCGGAGCGGGTATGCTGCACGCCAAAGAGCGGGCCCGGATTTCCGGGAACCGCTTGGCGGGGTTGAGGAAACGCACGTTCGCGCCTGTGCAGCGGGGCGCGGAACAAGATGCGCCGGCCTCCCAGAGGTCTCGCCATGAACGAAGGTATTTCGTCGCCGTTTATCCGCTTTCCGATCGGGACCTCGCTGTTGATGGCGGGCATCCTGTTCATTGGCCTCGTCTCCTATCCGTTGCTGCCAGTCGCGCCGCTGCCGCAGGTTGACTTCCCGACCATCCAGGTCAACGCGTCGCTACCCGGCGCCAGCCCGGAGACCATGGCATCCTCGGTGGCGCAGCCGCTGGAGCGGCAGCTCGCGCAGATTCCCGGCATCGCGCAGATGACCTCGACCAGCTCGCTCGGCTCGACCGCGGTCACCATCCAGTTCGACCTCAACCGCTCGATCGACGGCGCCGCCAACGACATCCAGGCCGCGATCAATGCTGCCAGCGGCCAGTTGCCGAAAAACCTGCCCTCGCCGCCGACCTATCGAAAGGTCAACCCGGCGGACGCGCCGATCATGCTCTTGTCGGCGACGTCGGACACGGTGCCGCTGATCCGCTTGAGCGATGCGATCGACGTCCAGCTCGGCCAGCAGATCAGCCAGATTTCAGGCGTCGCGCAGGTGTTCATCGGCGGCCAGCAGAAGCCGTCGATCCGCGTGCAGATCGATCCCGCGAAGCTCGTCGCCAAGGGCCTATCGCTGGAGGACGTGCGCAACCAGATCACCATCAACACCGTCGACAGCCCCAAGGGCAATATCGACGGAACGAAGCGGGCCTATACGATCTACGCCAACGACCAGCTCGTCGACGCCGAGAAATGGAATGACGTCATCATCGCCTATCGCAACGGCGGTCCGTTGCGCATACGCGACATCGGACGGGCCGTCGCCGCGCCCGAGGACATGAAGCAGGCCGCCTGGGCCGACGGCAAGCGCGGCGTGTTCCTCGTCATCTTCAAGCAGCCCGGCGCGAATGTCATCGACACCGTCAACAGGATCAAGGCGCAGTTGCCGCGCCTGATCGCGGCGATCCCGCCCGCCATCAAGATCAAGATCATTTCCGACCGCACGGTGACGATCCGTGCCGCGGTCGAGGACGTGCAGATCACGCTCGGGATCACGATCTTCCTGGTCGTGATGGTGATCTTCATCTTCCTGCGCAGCTTCTGGGCGACGGTCATCCCTGCGGTCACCGTGCCGCTCGCGCTGCTCGGGGCCTGCGCGCTGATGTGGGTGTTCGGCTATTCGGTGGACAATCTCTCGCTGATGGCGCTCACCATCGCGGTCGGCTTCGTGGTCGATGACGCCATCGTGATGCTGGAGAACATCACGCGCTATGTCGAGGCCGGAGCGAAGCCGATGGCGGCCGCCTTCAAGGGCGCGAGCGAAATCAGCTTTACGATCGTCTCGATCAGCATCTCGCTGGTTGCAGTTTTGATCCCGCTGCTGCTGATGGGCGGCGTCATCGGCCGTCTGTTCCGCGAATTCGCGATCGTGCTGGCCATGGCCATCTTCGTCTCCATGTTCGTGTCGCTGTCGCTGACGCCGATGATGGCCTCGCGCTTCCTGCGCGCGCACAGCGAAACCAGGCACGGGCGCTTCTATCAATGGAGCGAGCGCCTGTTCGATCGCATGCTGCATGCCTATGAGCGCGGGCTCGATCGCGCGCTGCGCTGGAAGCGGACGACGCTTCTGATCTTCTTCGCGACGGTTGCGCTCTCCGTCTACCTCTTCACGATCATCCCCAAGGGCTTCTTCCCGCAGCAGGACAACGGCTTCCTGACCGCCGTGTCGGAGGCGTCCCAGGATGTCTCCTTTGCCCAGATGAAGCAGTATCAGGAAGAGCTCAGCAGCATCGTGCAGGCCGATCCCGCCGTCGAAAGCATCGCGATGTTCATCGGCGGCGGCGGCACCGCGCTCAATTCGGGGCGCATGTACATCACGCTGAAGCCGCACGACCAGCGCGATGCCAGCGCACAGCAGATCATCGCGCGGCTGCGGCCGAAGCTCGCGAAGGTCGAGGGTGCCAAACTTTATATGCAAGCGTCGCAAGACGTGCGACTCGGCGGTCGCGCTACCCGCACGCAATTCGAATTCACCCTGCAGGACGCCAATCTCGCCGAACTGAACGAGTGGGCGCCGAGGATCCTGACCAGGATGAAGACGCTGCCGGAGCTGCGCGATGTCGCCACCGACCAGCAGACGGAGGGCACGACGGTACAACTGACCATCGATCGCGATACCGCCTCGCGCTACGGCATCACACCGCAGCTCATCGACGACACGCTTTATGACGCGTTCGGCCAGCGCCAGGTCACGCAATATTTCACGCAGCTCAACAGCTATCACGTGATCCTGGAGATCCTGCCCGAGCTACAGGGCAAGATCGATACGCTCGACAAGATCTATGTGAAGTCGCCGATCACCGGCGACCAAGTGCCGCTCTCGGTGTTCTGCAAATGGACCAGCGTACCGGTGCGGCCGCTCGCGATCGCGCACCAGGGCCAGTTCCCTGCGGTCACCATCAGCTTCAACCTCGCCCAGGGAACGGCGCTCGGACAGGCGACCGGCGCGGTTGCAGCCGCGATGGCGACGATGGGCGCGCCGGCGACGCTGAGCTCGAGCTTCCAGGGCACAGCGCAGGCATTCCAGCAATCGCTGGGCACGGTGCCGCTCCTGATCATCGCGGCGCTCGTAGTGGTCTACCTGATCCTCGGCATCCTCTACGAGAGCTACATCCATCCGCTCACGATTCTATCGACGCTGCCGTCGGCCGGCGTCGGCGCGCTGGTGATGCTGATGGTGTTCGGATTCGATTTCAGCCTGATTGCGCTGGTCGGCATGATTCTCCTGATCGGCATCGTGAAGAAGAACGGCATCATGATGGTCGACTTCGCCATCGCCGCCGAGCGCGACCAGCATCTGACGCCGGAGCAATCGATCCGGCAGGCCGCGATCCTGCGCTTCCGCCCGATCATGATGACGACAATGGCCGCTCTCCTGGGCGGCGTGCCGCTGATGCTCGGCACCGGCACGGGATCGGAGATCCGTCAGCCGCTCGGTTATGCCATGGTCGGCGGCCTCCTGGTCAGCCAGGCGCTGACGCTGTTCACGACGCCGGTGGTCTATCTCTATCTCGACACGTTCTCCAACTGGCTGTTGCGCTGGACCGGCAAGCGGTCCGACGGGACCGACAAGAAAACCGGGTCGCTCAAGGACGCCGCAGAGTAACCCCGCTTTTTGCGGCGCTTCCGTGCCCGCTTTTTCCGATCATGCTTTACGCCAGGCCCTGCAGCACCAGGCGGTTGAGCCGCGCGGTGAAGGCGGCGGGGTCCTCCGGCAGTTCGCCGTCGAGGATTTGCGCCTGCTCCAACAGCAGCAGCGAGAGATCGTCCGCGATGCTCTTGTCGCTGCCCTTAGCTGCGATCGCCGACACCAGGGGATGGCGCAGGTTGATTTCCAGGATCGGCTTGGTCCGCATGCCGCGATTTTGCTGTGACAACAGTCGTTCCAGCTCGCGATCCGGCCCCTGGCTGCCCGCAACAAGACAGGACGCGCTGGTCGTAAGCCGCGTTGACGCCTTCACGTCGGTGACGCGCTCGCCAAGGCTTGCCTTGATGATCGCAATCGTCGCCGCCTCGTCGGCGGCCGGCGCGGCCTCGTCCTTTTGCTCCTCGAGCGGGGGAATAAGATCGAAATTGAGATCACCCTGGCTCAGCGACTTCAAGGGCTTGCCTTCGAAATCGAGCCGCGCCGAGGTCCAGAACGCGTCGACGGGATCGGTGAGCAGCAGCACCTCGATGCCGCGGGCGCTCGCGGCCTCCAGCCGCGGATTGGATTTCAGCCGCTCGATGCTGTCGCCGACGAGGAAATAGATTTCGGTCTGGTTGGGCTTCAAGTCGGCGACATATTGCTTGAGCGTACGCTTGTCGCCTGCAGTCGAGGAAAATCGCGACAGCGCCAGCAATTTCTCGCGTCGCTCGAAATCCTCGTAGATGCCTTCCTTGATCACGGCGCCGAACGCATCCCAGATCTTGCCGAAGTTCTCCGGCTCCTTCTCGGAGAGCGTCTCCAATTCGCCGATGACGCGGCCGGTCACCGCCTTGCGAATTTGCGCGAGCTGCGGATTGTTTTGCAGCATCTCGCGGGAGATGTTGAGCGGCAGATCCTCGCTGTCGATCACGCCGCGGATGAAGCGCAGGTAAGCTGGCAGCAGGTCGGCGTCGTCGGTGATGAAGACGCGCCGCACATAAAGCCTCACCTTGCCCTTGCGCGCCGGCTCGAACAGGTCGAACGGTTTTGTGGAAGGTGCGAACAGGAGCACCGCATAGGAGTAGCGGCCCTCGGCGCGGTAATGCAGCGTCATCGCCGGCTCGTCGAAGGCGTTCGCGACCTGTTTGTAGGCTTGCGCATAATCTTCCGGCTTCAGCTCTGATTTGGAGCGCTGCCACAGCGCGCTCGCCGAATTGATCTGGCGCGGCTCACCCTCTTCGGGAACGAGCTCAATCGGGAACTGGATGTTGTCGGAATAGGCACCGACAATACGCTCGATCTCATAGGTCTCGAGATATTTCCTCGCGTCCTCTTTCAAGTGCAGCACGATCTCGGTGCCGCGTGCCACGCGCTTCGCATCTTCCTCACTGGCGGATGCGACCTCAAAACCGGCGCCGCCCGACGACGACCAGGTCCAGACTTCACTGGAGCCTGCGCGGCGGCTGGTCACCGCGATGTGATCGGCCACCATGAACGCCGAATAAAAGCCGACGCCGAACTGGCCGATCAGTCGGGCGCCATCCTTGGCCTCCGCGAGCTTCGCCACAAAGGCCTTGGTCCCGGAGCGCGCAATCGTGCCGAGATTGTCGATCAGCTCCTGCCGATCCATGCCGATGCCGGTATCGGCGACAGTAAGCGTGCCAGCCTTCTTGTCCGCGATGATCCGGATTTTCGGCGCATCGCCGTCGGCGATCAGCTCGGGCCGGGAGATGGCCTCGTAGCGCAATTTGTCGCAGGCGTCCGACGCGTTCGAGATCAATTCGCGCAAGAAAATATCGGTCTCCGAATAGACCGAATGCACCATCAGGTAGAGAAGCTCGGAAACCTCGGCCTGGAACGGCTGAGACACGGTGGCGCTATCGCTCATCGACATGCGTTTACCCGGATCATTGAGTGGGAAAACGTCGATATAGCGCCGCTATTCGTGGGATCAAGCCTTGAAGCGGCAGGCTTGGACCGGAGGCCATCAATTCTGGCCGTTGCCGGGCCCTTGTCCACCGCGTCCCGGCTTGCGTCCCTGCCAACATTCCGCGGCGATCCGGCTGGTCTCGATTGCCGAGGCTGTGCCGAAATGCATTGTGCCAACGGCGAAGGAGGAGTGAGTGCGCCCGCGCCGGAGATTTGACGCGCAAGCAGGCGTCATCGTAACCCATGATTAACCGATTCGGCGCTCCCGTTTCGCAGGGCGAGATCGCAGCCGGTGACTTCACGCAAAGTCTACTCAGAGTTGATCGATCCACGCCGCTGGATTCGCTGCGTTGCTAACATAGATATTGCTCCGTCCTCTTTTACGTCCGACCGCATGAACGCCTCTGTAAAGAAAAATCTTGCTACTCAAGGCTCCGATAAGCGGATTGATCTGCTGCGCGGGTTCGCCAATTGGTTTCTTCTTCTCGACCACATCCCCCACAACGTGGTGAACCTGCTGACTTTGCGGAATTTCGGCTTCAGCGGCGCCACTGACGTTTTCGTGTTCGTCGCGGGTTACGGCGCCACGGTCTTCTTCGGCCAGATGGCGCTGGACCGGGGTTTCCTGGTGACGACGACTCGGATCTTCCGGCGGGCGTGGCAGCTTTACGCCGCCTATGTCGTGCTGTTCGTGATCTATATCGACATCATCAGCAATGTCGCCACGCGGTACGCCACCACCGACATTTTCGACGAATACAACGTCACCGGCATCGTCGATCATCCGATACGGACGCTGATGCACGGCCTGCTTTTGCAGGCGAAGCCGCTCAATCTCGATACGCTGCAATTGTTCGTGGCGCTGATGCTGGTGTTTCCCCTGCTCCTGTGGTCGATGCTGCGCCGGCCGAACCTCACGCTCGCAGGCTCGATCGCGCTCTATGTCGCCGCGCGCGCGTTCGACTGGAGCCTGCCGGCATTTCCGAGCGGAAGCTGGTATTTCAATCCGTTCTGCTGGCAGCTCCTCGCCGTGCTCGGCGGCTGGTTTGCAGTTGATGGCGCGAAGCTGACTGCTGCCGCGCATCGTCTGTCCTGGCTGCGCATCGCCGCCGCAAGCTATCTCCTCCTCGCGCTGGCCATCACGGTAGGGCTGCAGGTGCCTGCGCTCGCCGGCCTCGCGCAGCATCCCGGGCTCGATCTGCTCACGGCTGGCGATAAGGAAAACCTCGCCTTCTATCGCGTCGTGCATCTGCTCGCGCTCGCCCTGCTCTTTACCTATTTCGTGCCACGCGACTGGCCCGCGCTGCAGTCGAGGTGGCTCGAGCCGGTGATGAAGTGCGGCGAGGAATGGCTCGCCTCGTTCTGCGTCGGCGTGTTCCTGTCCTTTGCCGGACACTTCGTGCTGATCACCCAACCGAATTCGATCGCGATCCAGATGCTGGTCAGCGCCAGCGGGATCGCGATCATGACGGCGATCGCCTATTACATCTCCTGGTCACGGCGACAGGACGACAAATCCGTCTCCGCGCGCCGCCGAGCGGAGAAATCGCATGATGCTGGGCTCGCCGGTACCCTGCCGCCGCAATTGCCCGCCGAATAGCACCGTTCAGGACGCCAGCTTGGTGAACTCCGGCGGCCGCTTTTCGGCGAAGGCGGAGAAGGCTTCGCGCGCCTCGGCGGTCTTGAGCCGCGCGGCAAAGCATTCGCTTTCGGCGCTGATCTGCGCGGTCAGGACTTCGGCGTTGCGCATCAGCCGCTTGGTCGCGGCAAGCGAGCCCGACGGCAGCTTGGCGAGCCGCGCGGCGACCGATGCGGTTTCTGCATGCAGCCTGGAAAGCGGCACGACGCGGTTGGCGACGCCGAGCTGAAGCGCAGCCCTTGCATCCATGGCTTCGCCGAGCGCGAACATCTCATAGGCCCGGGCATAGCCGACGCGGAGCGGCATCAGCAGTGTGGAGGCCGCCTCCGGCACCAGCGCCAGATTGACGAAGGGCGTGGAGAGCTGTGCGTCCTCGGCGAGCACGACGAAATCGCAATGCAGCAGCATGGTGGTGCCGATGCCGACCGCGCGGCCCTGCACGGCGGCGACCAGGGGTTTTGTCGACCGCGCGATCGCCTCGACGAAGCGGGAGACGTGGCGCTCGCCGTTGAAGGCATCGGTCGCCATCATCGCGAATTCGCCGACATCGTTGCCGGCGGTGAACATATCGCCTTCGCCGCGCAGCACGATCACGCGCGTGGCGGCATCGGTCTCGGCGGCGATGATCGCATCGGCCAGCGCGCCATACATGGCATTGGTAATCGCGTTCTTCTTGTCGGGACGCGCGAAGGTCAGCGTCAGGACGTGGTCCTTGCTTTCGATCTTGATATGCTCGGTCATTCGTCTTCTCCTTTGGGAAATTTGCTTTGCACGCTGGCGAGCCAGCGCGACACAGCGTCGATCTCGGCGTCGCTGAAGCCTTCGGTCAGGCGGGCATTGAGTTCGCCGACGCGCGCTTTTGTTCGCGCCAGCGCCTTGCGGCCGGCGGCAGTGAGCCAGAGCCGCCAGGCGCGACCGTCGTCGGGGTCGGCGCGCTTCTCGATCAAGCCGGCTTCCACCATCCGCTCGGCAAGGCCGGAGATGCCGGGCATGCCAAGATCGAGCGCGGCTCCCGCCTCGCCCATCAGCACGCCGTCGCGCCGGCCGAGCACGAACAGGAGCCCGCTCTGCGCCGAGGTCACCCCGCCTTCCTTCGTCTGCGCCGCGATGAAGCGCTGCAGCCGCCGCTGCGCGACGTTGAGCAGGAAGATCAGCCGGCGGTCGGGTTTTTGCCTCAAATTAGTTCGCATGCGAAGTATTTAATCGTGAAGTGACCTGATGTCACGCAAAAATTCAAAAAATCGGCATGCTAGATCTGCGGCCCCGACTGCGTCAGCTCGCGTTCGGCGCGGAAGACGTTGCTGTAGAGGTTGGCGACCCATTGCCGGCCGCTGGACGTGACATTGAGATAACGGATGGCGGTCGGGATCTGCGGCGCGACGTTCTTCCAGTAGAACTGCGGGTATTTGTAGACGACATCGGCCGGCGTCTTGTAGCCGAGCTTCTTGTTCAGGCCGATCTCCTCGAACTCGTAGAACAGCGCATTGGCCTTGCGCATGTAGTTGGGATCGCCGAGCTGGCCGATCAGGTCGGCTGCGCGCAACAGCAGGCCCTCCTCCTCGTTCAGGTCGTCCACGGGCCCATTGTTGTTGGATTCCGACGGATAGGGAAATCGGGTATATTCGATGGCGCGCGCGATGCGGTCCGCATCGATATAATCCAACATATCGAACCGCTCGATCACGAACAGTTTCGAGCGGTCGACGTGATACGGCGCCATCGCCGCGTCCGACGAGCCGATCGGCAGGCGGATAGTGCGGCCGGTGACGTCGGCGACATATTCATCGTCCCCGTCGCCCTGCACTACGCCGCGCACATAACCGATATCATGGGTGAGGCAGGCCAGGATGAAATTCGCATAGTCGCGCGGCGTCGTCGAGCGCATCAACCCACGTCCCATCAGGATGTCATGGCCGACCAGGGTGACGAGCATCGAATGCTCGATGTCGTGATAGAGCGCATCGCTGTTGCCGATGCATTCCATCGCGAGCCTCGACACGTAGGGCAGGAAGTCGGCCAGATTCCCATGCGACGAACCGAACCGGCCGCGCGTTTCGGTCGCGAGGAAGGTACCCAGCGTCCGAGCCATCACCTCCGGAATCGTGATCATGTTCAGACCCTCCACGTCCAGCGGGCGACTGAAGCTAACACTTCGCGATGACCTGTCCATCGCAAAGGAGCTGCATCGCAATGCGGTGATGATTGCTTCACAACGTTCGCCCCAGGCCATCGGCGTTCACCCGCAACACCGGCACAAAGCCCTTGATCATCTGCTGCAGCGAGATGCGGGCCGTGGAGGCGCTTGCGCTCATGGCGCCGACGATCGCGCCGCGCGAGTTGGTGACGGGGACCGCGATTGAACGGAGGCCCATCTCCAGCTCCTGATCGGTGAAGGCGTAGCCTTGCCGGCTCGCGTTTCGCACCGCCTCGCGCAACGCGGCCTTCCTGACCAATGAATATTTTGTACGCGCTTCGATCTTGATGCGATCGAGATAGGCCGCAAGGCGCTCCTCAGACCACGCCGACAACAACACCCTGCCGGTTGCGGAGCAATAGAGGTCGATGCGGGTGCCGATCGAGATGCCTGTCGTCACCAGCCGCTCGGCCTCGGCGCGCGCCACGAACAGCACGGCGTCGCGATCGAGCACCGCGAGCGAGATCGATTCGCGCAGCTCGTCACGCGTGGCCACCAGGAACGGCTGCGCGATCTGCGGCAGCGACCGCGCGGTCGAATAAGCCGCGGAGAGCGCGAGCAGGCGCGGCTGCGGCCGGAAATACTTTCCGTCGAATTCGAGATAGCCGAGCTCCGTCAGCGTCAGCAGACAGCGCCGCGCCGACGCGCGCGACGTTCCCGAGGCTTGCGCCGCGTCCGACACCGTCATCCGCGTGCGATGGGGCGAGAAGGCCTCGATGATCGCAAGGCCCTTGGCGAGTCCGCCCATGCCCTCCGGCAGCCGTTCCGTGTCCTTGTTGCCGAGATCGACGGTCGTATTGACAGGGTCGGGCATGGGGTGGATTCTACCTTGAATGCTTGTTCGATATACGAACAATGCGGCGAACCGGTCAATGGCCCATCTCACGACGGGAGGTCTCATGCTGGATCAAGTCAGCCACACGACCGCCGATAGCCACGGCCGCGCCTGGCCCTGCGACGGCATGACCCGCGTGCCTTACTGGATCTTCCAGGAGCGCGACATCTATGCCGCCGAGCAGAAGCGCATCTTCAAGGGGCCGAGCTGGAACTATCTCTGCCTGTCGATCGAGGTGAAAAACACCGGCGACTTCGTCACCACGTTCGTCGGCGACACATCGGTGATCGTCAGCAGAGATGCGGACGGCGAGCTCTACGCCTTCGAGAACCGTTGCGCGCATCGCGGCGCGCTGATCGCGCTGGAGAGCCGCGGCAGCACCAAGGCCTTCACCTGCGTCTATCATGCCTGGAGCTATGACCGGCAGGGCAATTTGAAGGAGGTCGCGTTCAGGGACGGCATCAAGGGCAAGGGCGGCATGCCCGCCTCGTTCTGCATGGAGCAGCACAATCCGCGCAAGCTCCGCCTCGCGGAAGCTTTCGGGATCGTGTTCGGCAGCTTCTCCAACGACGTGCCACCGCTGGAGGAATATCTCGGCGAGGACATTTATTCCCGGATCGGGCGCGTGATGGGCTCCCGCACGCCCGTCATCCTCGGCCGCTACACGCAGGCGCTTCCGAACAACTGGAAGCTCTACATGGAGAACGTGAAGGACTCCTATCACGCAAGCATCCTGCATCTGTTCTTCACGACCTTCGAGCTCAACCGCCTGTCCCAGACCGGCGGCATCATCGTCGATCCCTCGGGCGGCCATCACGTCAGCTTTTCCGTGATCGATGCCGCGCCGGCGAAGGACAACGACTACGCCGAGCAGAACCTGCGCTCCGACAGCGAGTTCGCCCTCGCAGATCCGTCGCTGCTGCAGAGCTTCAGGGAATTTCCTGACAATGTGACGCTGCAGATCCTGTCGGTATTCCCGACCTTCATCCTGCAGCAGATCCAGAACGCGATCGCGGTGCGCCAGATCGTGCCGCGCGGTGTCGACCGCACCGATCTGCATTGGACCTTGCTCGGCTTTGCCGAGGATACGCCCGAGCAGCGCCTGATCCGGCTGAAGCAGGCCAATCTGGTCGGTCCCGCCGGTTACATCTCCATGGAAGACGGCTGCGTCGGCGGCTTCGTGCAGCGCGGCGTCGCCGGCGCCGCGAGCGAACAAGCCGTGCTCGAGATGGGCGGCACTGAGGCCGCTTCGAGCGAAAGCCGGGTGACGGAGGCTTCGGTGCGCGGCTTCTGGAAAGCCTATCGCGCGCAGATGGGGCTTTAAGTGAACGACGTCGTCGGACTGATCAACCATGTCCAGAACGCCTACGCCCGTTGCATCGACAACGGCGAGCTTGAGGCGTGGCCCGGTTTCTTCGAGGAGAATTGCACCTACAAGATCACGACCGCCGACAATTTCGCGCAAGGCCTGGAAGCCGGCGTGATCTTCGCCAACTCCAGGGGCATGCTGCGCGACCGTGTCGCCTCGCTGCGCGAGGCCAACATCTATGAGCGACATGTCTACCGGCATTTTCTCGGCCAGCCCTGGATCGTGTCGCAGGAGAAGGGCGAGGTACGAAGCGAAACCTCGTTCTTTGTCGCGCGCATCATGCGTGATGGCTCCACCGACGTTTACGCCACCGGCCGCTATGTCGACACCTGGCGGCTGAATGGCGCCGCTCCAAAGCTGAAGGAGCGCATCGTCGTCTGCGACAGCTCCCGTTTCGACACGCTGCTGGCGCTGCCGCTATGAGCGGGCGCATCATGCCGTTCACGGTCCGCGTTGCCGACAGCGAGATCACCTTCCCGTGCGAGCCGCGCGAATTCGTCCTCGATGCCGCCGAACGCTCCGGCTACTCGATGCCTTCCTCGTGCCGAAAAGGCGCCTGCAACACCTGCGAGGCCGGCCTTCTCGCAGGCGAGGTCGAGCAGCGCGGCAGGGGAAGGCGTACGGCACGCGACGGCAGCGCGCTGATGTGCCGCTCGCGGCCGCGCACGGATCTGACCATTCGTCCGAAGCGCTTCGAGCGCCTCGACGTCGTCCGCCGCAAGACCATTACGACCAGAATCTTCCGCCTCGCGCGGCCCGCGCCCGACGTCACCCTCCTCGCCTTGCGCTTTCCGATCGGCCTGCGGGCGCCGTTCAAGGCGGGCCAATATCTGCAGGTGATCATGGAAGACGGCGATCGCCGCAATTTCTCGATGGCGAACGCCGCGCGCGACAATGACGGCGCCGAGCTGCATATCCGCCATGTGCCGGGCGGAAAGTTTTCGATTTCGACGCTGTCGAAGCTGTCGGTCGGCGATCCCTTGGCAATTGAGATTCCCTATGGCGACTTCTATTTGCGCGATTCCGCGAGGCCCGTGATCCTGCTCGCCAGCGGCACCGGGTTTGCGTCGATCAAATCCATCATCGAGACAGCGATCCTTGCAGACAAGTGCCGGCCGATGCATCTCTATTGGGGCGCCCGCACCCGCGAGGACATGTATCTTTCGGAACTGCCGGCGCGATGGGCCGAGCGCCTGCCGTGGTTTTCCTTCACGCCTGTTCTGTCCGAACCAAACTCGTCCTGGACTGGCCGTACCGGCCTCGTTCACGACGCGGTCCGCGCAGACCAGAGCGATCTCTCGGAGACCGACGTCTATGCTTGCGGCAACCCGCTGATGGTGAGCGCCGCGCAAGGCGATTTTACGCAAAGTCACGGCCTGCCCGACGCACAGTTCTTCGCGGATGCGTTCGTCGAATCCGGGCCGTCCGCCCCGCGCGATCTCCAACCGATGACGGCTTCTTCATGAATACTAGCGCCGCGGCGAATCGAGCCGATCGCGGACATCATGCGGCTGCTCTTTCGGCGTCTGATAGCGGCGTTCGGCGGGATTGATGCCAAGGTGGCGATAGAAGAGCCCGACATAGTCGAAATCCTCAGCAAGATCCGGCTCGGCGAACCTGGCGAGCTCGAGCACGGCGCCGCCGGTCGAGACGACCGGAACAAGCCGCGCCTTGGGTTGGATTTCGCGAAACAGATGAAATTCGTTGATGATGCCCTTCATGCCGCCGATGAACACGCCGGCCTCAAAGCCATTCTCCTTGAACATGCGCGTGCGCATCTCGAGCAGACTGTCGCCTTCACCGCCCTTGGGTTCGGTGTAGACGACGTTCTTGAACCGTGCGTTGTCCTCGGGAAACCGCTCCTTGAAATGCAGACTCTGGTAGAGCTTCACCCATTCGCGGTACTCCAGCTTCATGCTGTCGGCCATCGTCCAGATCATGGGCGTGATGGCCGGATGGCCGCCCCAGATCAGCATGCGCCGGCCCAGTGTTGCGTGAAGCAGCGCGTTCACCGCAGCCGAGATCGCCACGGCATCGGCGGTCCTGGCATATTCGGGAAAACGGCGAGCGTCCGGAACGCTTGCGGACAGAAAGACAGCGTCGGTCATGCCATCACTCCCACGCCACCAGATCGTAGCCGATCGTCGAAGCCTTGAGGGCTCGCACTGACTTAATATTGTCGTCCAGCCATTTCAAATGCGCCACCCACGGCTGCGACATCCCGACCTCGTCATAGACCAGGATCGGCGTTCCCGCCTGATCGGCCTTGGCGGCCTTGTCGGCCACGTCGTTCAAAAGTTCCGCGGTCGGAAAGCCGACAACCGGATAGGCCCAGACCTTCTTTCGTGTCGGCAGCGTGATCGCCATCGCCCGGTGCGAGCCGATCGCATCGATCGAGCCGCCGATGCGCGTCAGGTCTTCGCGAAGCTTGCCGATGACGGCCAGGTAGCGCGCGGCGATGCTGCGGCTGCGGACTTTCTCGAGTATCAACGCGATCTCATCGACGCGCGTTTGCGGAATTGGTCCATCCGGACCTTCCATCTCGGTTTGGTCCAAGAGAAGGGTCTCCGCCAGGCTCGCTTCAGGGGTCGGTTCATGGCCGGGCCAGACCACGCGCAGGATATGAATGCCCTTGGCCAGCGCGCGGCCGAGCTCCTGGCGCGTCCACATCCTCGCAAAGTAGGTCGGCGTGTCGAGCATCAGGAGGACATCCGAGTCGCACAGGCGATGGAACAGCACCTCCTGAAACGGCTGACCGGGCCTGATGTCGTGCGTGTCGAGAAAGACGTCGAAGGTTCGCTCGAGGAGCCGGTCGTGAAGCTGCAGCGCCGCAGCGCGAGACTCGGTGCGGCGATAGCTGAGGAACACGCGCCGCTGCACGCGCAACAGGCCAAGGCACTCCAGCAGCGCCGCAGCGAGCTCGTTCATCTCCGGATCATTGGCGCGCCGGCGATGTCCGTTCGCGGTGCGCAGCCGCTCCGGAATCTCGGTCTCGAAATCTCCGCCAGAGGCCACCGTCGGAATCACAACGGCACTGGTGCGGATGAGCTCGGCGACCGCGGCGGCATCCTTGTCCGGATCGCCGCCGAAATAAGCGGCCGCGAACGCCGCACGCCGGTTCCGGCCGCTGATGCCGCCGGCATCGAGGATGACGAGGTCATCGCCGATGGTCAGGCCGAAATCCCTGGTCATGTCCGTGATGGTTGCGGTCAGGCGGTCACGCTCTTGCTGGCTGGCGTTGCCCAGGATGGCGAGCTCGTAAAGACTCACGGCAAACCCCCGAACCTGAAATGCTTCGTACGCGCAGGATCGCGCTCCATCATAGGCTGAAAACGAAAGCCACGCTACACTTCCTGGCATTGTACCCTGAGGTTGTAGGGGCGCATAGTCGTTCAGCGGCGTACGTCCGCGTTCCCGCGGCAGGAATTGTCCGGGTTTTGCTCATCGCCCTCTGTAAGGAGGGCGCAGGGAATGCCGGGTGCCGTTGCACCCGCGAGCCTCGTGTGCAGCAAATGCGCAAAAACGCACACGAGTCATCAACAGGTACAACCGAACACACTCCGGCATTCCCTGCGCGATGGTTTACGGCTTATAACGCGCTCTCCTCGGAGACCGGGCTTTTCTTGCCTCCGTCACCCTCGCGATACGTCCCGCGAGAGCTTGGTCCCAGCATCGGGGGATCAGGACCACACGCCTTTGTCGTCCGCGAGCGATGCTTTCGTCTACGCGCTGACCGCGCGCTGAGCATCCTCACGTCCACCGCATCCTCATTCCTACGTCCGTGACGATCGCGAGCCGCCCCTCCTGTGGAATCAGGACGGGTGGAGAGAAGCATTGTTTTCTGAAAAACGGAAGAAAAATATTTTTGAGCGGAGGGCTGGACAGGGCAAATCAGGTTGGAATCGCTGGCGAAAATCGAGCTTTTGGCGCAATGATTTTTGGGCGCTGGCCCACGCGATGCAGGAAGCCAAAATGCGACGGAGTATCTCCGGATTGGCGACAAGAGGTGCGACGACGGGATTGAGCGTACTGGCATGTATGACGCTCTTGTTGCCCTTGTGCCTATGTCAGAATGTGTTCTCGCGGGCTCGCGCGGACGATACACCCGAGCGAGCGTTCAATAATGCATGTCGAACGTGTCATACGATCAGGGAGGGCGACAATCGACTGGGCCCAAGCCTATTCAAAATCATCGGACGAAGGGCAGGATCGCTGCCGGGGTACGACTACTCGAGTGCAATGAAGAACGCCGATTTCGTCTGGGATGAGGCAAAGCTCGCGCGCTTTATCCGCAATCCGGACGAGGTCGTGCCCGGCAACAAAATGAAGCCGTACGGCGGGCTCGCATCTGCCGACGATATAAAGAGGGTCGTAGCTTTCTTGCTGTCGATCAGCGCGCGATAACGCGGCGGGCGCTCTCCATGTGCAGAGCTTCAAAAAAATCCCGCCCAAAGGCGGGATACAATGCCCCCGAACGTCAGCGACAATCAATCCGTGGGGCAAGAAGCCCGCTTGGGACCAATAGGCGTGCTGCTTCGGAAACCGGCTGCTGTTAGGCCAACGGTGGTTGGCTCAGCCGAAGCTTGAACTATCTGCATTGCCTTCGGATGCGGTGTCAGGACCGCAATCTGATGGGGGGAAGCGGGCATACCAGCTGAAGTCAGAGTAGGCGTGGCTGCCTCCTCCTCAACGTGAGCTCCGCCCAGCACCGCCACTTGAAGCGGTGAGATCGGGAAGCCCGTCACTTCAAAAGTTGGAAGATGGAGAGAGCACGCGCTTGCTTTGCTGTTGGCCACGCCCACGATGGCCGCAATGGTGGTCGCGATCAAAAACAGATTTCTCATGATGAATACCCCTCTTGGCTAGAAACATTCCCACAACGAATTTTCTGTATTGAGCCTAGTCGCCTTTTCTGAGCCCCATGTGTGAGCCTGTTCACAGGCATTGCTAACTTCCAAGGCTCACAGGCAATGGTCGAATTGCTTGTCAATATGAACAGGCGCCGAGCCAAATACCTTGCAATTCCTCAGTCGCCGCATGAGAGCACCTCTCTGTTTCGGGAGTGTTTCGTTCAGCGGCGAAAACGCTTCGTCGTGGGTACCTTGATAAGGGAGCGCATTCTTTTTTTCCCGTTTATCTACCCGAAGTGAATGCGACTCTTGTCGATCTCGCGGAGCGAGTGCTGACGACTGGTCGTATCTGATGATCCGATATTTCCTTCGCGGCTCGACGGCTGTATGGTCCGCAATCGTCGGCTTGAATCTGAAGAGGATAGGTCCGCAGGATACCGTATTTTTACGGAGCACGTGCAGAAGCCGCTGGCCTATACTTCGGTGCCGGGAATGCAGACGATTTTTGATGGTACTTTTGCGTGTGAATTTTGGGGAGCTTACATTTGCTAACGCCACCGCAGTTCTTTGCCACCTGACATCCGCTGACTGCATCAAGGAAATCGTCACCAGTTCGGCGCTGGATAGCGGGATGACGTTTTCAGAGTTGCGTGATCGGTGGTCAAGCGGGCTTGGCCAAGTGGAAGGAAGAACATCCGATCTGTCATTCCGAGGCTTGGCAATCCGGCGCCATAAGTGCGTACCCGGGGAAGATGATTGCCCATCATCGAACCTAAACAACGTTGATCTTGTCGGAGGCTCTCGTGATCAGCCGTCAATGGAAAATCACACGCTACGAGGTCAACGCCGCAGCATGCGACGTGCTCGCAGATTTCGCGGCGGATCAATTCGAGCGCGTCCTTTACCAGCGAGTCGCAGCTCACTTCCGGGAATTTGCCAACAATCTCAGGAAGGAAGTCCCCCAGGGCTGCGGCGACATGTCCATTTCAATGCAACCATTTCCAGAACTCGAAGGCCACTATGATGCCGAAGCAAGTCCTCAGAATTTCTTTTTTGGGAGCGGTGGCGATAGCGTTGTTGTCGCCGTTCCCCGCTGCATTCGCCCGCGATCCTGATGGCAAGTATGCGAAGGCTAATCCCGACATGGCGAGGTGGTTTGAAGGCCTGAGATCACCAGCAGGAACAGCTTGCTGCGCCTTGAGCGATGGCAACACGTTGCAGGACTCGGAATGGCGGAGCAAGGATGGACATTATCAAGTCTTGATCAGAGGTGAGTGGGTTGATGTGCCGGAGAATGCCGTTATCGTGGAACCAAACCTCTACAGGCGAACGGTCGTCTGGCCATACTACGAAGATGGCCGTCCCACCGTCCGCTGTTTCTTGCCGGGAAGCATGATGTAGGCCCACGCAGCGGCAACGCATGTCATCCCGTCCTGGCTCGCCGGCACGAATGGGAGCACAGCATCCCGCCGATCGAGGCGCCGCGCACTTCCATCACGTTCCGCACCATGGCCGAACGCCGCGCGGGTGCGTGACCGTGAGAAGTTTTCTGCTAGGGTGTGATGAAGTCAGTTTGAACTGGCGCGGCATCGGAGGTTTCACCTCTCCCTTGGGAGAAGCCGACGATCTATGCCCGCTTCGGCGACAAGCGCGCCTCTTCAAGGCCGTGGTGACGGGCGACGTGGTGTCCCGGATCACGCAATTCAGCAGCGCGTGGCAGCCGAGCGGAGACACGATCGAAGAGCGCCTCGTGCGCTTGGGCGACGCCCTGCTGCGCTGGACGCTCGACAATGAAAGGATGGCGCTGATGCGGCTCGCGGTCGCGGAGGCGCAACGCTTCCCCGATCTTGCGAGCGACGTCAGCCGGACGGCGCGTCAGCTCTCTACCGAAGTTGCGGCCCGCTTCCTCGGCGAAATGGCGCAATCCGGCGAGCTCGCAAAGCTGCCGGGCCTCGCCCCTGAACGCCTCGCCACAACCGCACGCTTCTTCCTCGACCTCGTCGTCGTGCCCATGCTGCTGCGGGGACTGTTCGAAGACAAGGTCGAGACGCTGGATGCGGAGATCGGCCCGCACGTGAAACGCACCGTTCCATTCTTTCTTGCGGCGTGCCGGAATGGCGGTTGAATCTGCAGGTCGGTAACGCCGCCGAGAACATCGAGAGGCAGGATCAAAAGCCGGCAATTCCGGTCGTCAGGTTTTCTTTATCGACTCCGGTTGCGGCCGCAGGAAGATGCTTTATCTATCAATCCAGATATCTGGAAAATCTTAGTTGACATATTTGCTTCAATTTATAGGATTGAGCGCACACGATTCATGTTCTGAAAGTCAGCGCTGAGATGATCACAGCGGGACAGCTACGCGCGGCCAGGGCGCTCCTTGGCATCGATCAACGCGAGCTCGCGGAGCTTTCGGACCTCTCGGTGCCCACCATCCAGCGCATGGAAGCCAGCGAAAGCGTGGTGCGCGGCAACGTCGATTCCCTGATGAAACTGATCGAAGCGCTCGATCGCAGCGGCATCGAGCTGATCGGCGATGGAGCGGCCAGCCAATCCGGAGGACGCGGTGTTCGGCTGAAGGACGCAGCGCTTTCCGAATCGCGTCAAATCAAGGTTTTGGCGAAGAAGACGTAGGACGCATTTCACGATGAGTGTCGTTGCATTCCTCATGCTCTGCGCCGCGGCGCTGTTGGGGGTTGCGCTGCTGGCGGCGGCCATCGCGCGGACACGCGCCGCGACGACCATCATCTACGGCGCCACGCTCGTGCTCTGCATCACCGCAACAGCGCTTTCGATCGCCGCGCTGGCGCTTGGCGGCGCCCCGAGCCGCCTGGTCCTGCCGGTCGGCCTGCCCTGGATCGGCGCGCATTTCGCCGTCGACGCGCTCGCGGCCTTCTTTCTCGCAGTGGTGAATATCGGCGGCGCGGCGGCAAGCCTTTATGGGCTCGGCTACGGCGCACATGAGGAAGAGCCGCATCGCGTGCTGCCCTTCTTTCCGGCGTTCCTCGCCGGAATGAATCTGGTCGTGCTGGCGGATGACGCGTTCAGCTATCTGTTGTCATGGGAATTCATGTCGCTGGCCTCCTGGGCGCTCGTGATCGCGCATCACCGCGATGCCGAGAACAGGCGCGCCGGCTTCGTGTATCTGATCATGGCGTCTATGGGCACGCTCGCGCTCCTGCTCGCGCTTGGCCTGCTCACCGGACCGGACGGCCATTACGACTTCGAGGCGATCAGGCTTGGCGCGCGAACGCCGCTGGCGTCGGCGATGGTGCTCGTGCTGGTGCTGATCGGTGCGGGATCCAAGGCCGGGCTGGTACCCTTGCATGCCTGGCTGCCGCTGGCGCATCCGGCGGCGCCAAGCCACGTCTCGGCGCTGATGAGCGGCGTCATGACCAAGGTCGCGATCTACGCTTTCATCCGTCTCGTGTTCGACCTTGCAGGCCCCCTGCCCTGGTGGTCGGGCGCGCTGCTGCTCGCGATCGGCGGCCTGAGCGCGGTTCTCGGCGTGCTGCAGGCGTTGATGCAGGACGACACCAAGCGGCTGCTCGCCTATTCGACCATCGAGAATATCGGCATCATCTTCATCGGCCTTGGCCTTGCGCTGGCCTTTCGCGCCGACGGCATGGATGCGGCGGCGGCGCTGGCGATGACCGCGGCCCTGCTGCACGTGCTCAACCATTCCTTCTTCAAGAGCCTGCTCTTTTTCGGCGCAGGCGCGGTGCTGACCGCAACCGGCGAGCGCAACATGGACCGGCTGGGAGGATTGATCCACCGCATGCCGGTCTCGAGCTTCCTGTTCCTGGCCGGATGCATGGCGATCTCGGCGCTGCCGCCGCTCAACGGCTTCGTGTCGGAATGGCTCACCTTTCAGGCCGTGCTGCAGAGCCCCGACCTGCCGCAATGGGCGTTGAAGGTCATGGTGCCGGCGGCGGGCGGCCTGCTTGCGCTTGCTGCGGCGCTCGCGGGTGCTGCCTTCGTCAAGACCTTCGGCATCACCTTCCTCGGCCGCCCGCGCAGCGACCAAGCGGCCGCCGCGCATGAAGTGGACCGCCTTTCGCTTTCTGCGATGGCCCTGCTCGCCCTGCTTTGCCTGATCGCGGGGATCATCCCGGGCTTCATCATGGACGCGGTCGCGCCGATCACGCGTCAGTTCGCTGGCGATGCGCTGCCGCTGCAGGCGAAGCTGCCGTGGCTCACGATCGTGCCCGCGTTCGAAAGCGGCAGCTCGTATAACGGCCTTCTCGTCTTTCTTTTCATCGGCTTTTCCGCGCTGCTCGCGGTGTGGGCGATCCACCGCTTCGCTTCGCATGCGATCCGCCGGGCGCCCGCCTGGGATTGCGGCTTTCCCGATCCGAGTCCGGCCACGCAATATTCCGGAAGCAGCTTTGCCCAGCCGATCCGCCGCGTGTTCCTGGCGCGCACGCCGGCCACGCGCGAAGAGGTCTTGATGCCCGCTCCCGGCGACATGCAAGCCGCCCGCTTCAGGCTTACGATCGCCGATCCGGTGTGGGACTGGCTGTATGAGCCCTTTGCCGCCGCCGTCGAGATCGCTTCGCTGCAGCTCAACAAGCTGCAGTTCCTGACCATCCGCCGCTATCTCAGCCTCGTTTTCCTCTCCCTCGTCTCGCTCTTGCTGGTGCTTGCGATATGGAGCTGATTTCCGCTCTCCTTGTCCAGCTCATGCAGATGATGCTGGTGCTTTGGGCCGCTCCGCTCCTGACCGGCTTCGTGCGCAAGGTGAAGGCACGCCTGCAGCGGCGCCGCGGCCCGCCGATCCTCCAGCCCTATCGCGACATCTTGCGGCTCCTGAAGAAGGAGGTCGTGGTCGCGGACAATGCGTCGTGGGTCTTCCGCGCCGCGCCCTATCTGATCTTCGCGGCGACCTGGGTCGCCGCAGCGCTGGTGCCTACCTTCGCGAAGGGACTGCTGTTCAGCTGGTCCGCCGATCTCATCGCCATCATCGCGCTGCTCGCGAGCGCCCGGTTCTTCCTCGCGCTGGCCGGCATGGACATCGGCACCGCCTTCGGCGGCATCGGATCGAGCCGGGAAATGATGATCGCCTCGCTCGCCGAGCCCGCGATGCTTCTGGTGGTCTTCACCATGGCACTGGTGGCGCGCTCGACGCAGCTATCGGCCGTGGCCGATCTGCTCGCCTCATCGGGCGTCGGGCTCCGCGTCTCGCTCGGTCTTGCGATGGTGGGACTGATTATCGTCGCCATCGCGGAAAACGGACGCGTTCCGGTCGACAACCCGGCGACACATCTCGAGCTCACGATGGTGCATGAAGCCATGGTGCTGGAGTATTCCGGCCGCCATCTGGCGATGATCGAGCTCGCCGCCGCGGTCAAGCTCCTGCTCTACGTCTCGCTGATCGGCTGCATCTTCGTGCCCTGGACCCTTGCGACGCCCGGCGGCTCGACGGCGAGCCACCTGGCCGGCTTTCTTGCCTATATCGCCAAGCTTGCGGTGTTCGGCTTCCTGCTTGCCGTGTTCGAGACGGCCATCGCCAAGATGCGCGTGTTCCGCCTGCCGGATTTCGTCGGCGGCGCCTTGATGCTCGGCCTGCTCGGCACGCTGCTCTTGTTCGCATCGAGGAGCCTCTAAGGCGATGACGCATGGACTGACATTCGACGTCGCGCACCTCCTGGCCGGCGGCCTGGTGCTGGTCAGCTTCCTGATGATCACGCAGCACCGGCTTTACGCGCTGCTCAACGCGTTCGCGCTGCAGGCGGTGCTGCTGGCAATGTCGGTCGCCTGGCAGGCCAACGTCCAGCACGCGCCGCACCTCTACGTCACCGCCATGATCGCGCTGGTTTTCAAGGCGATCGTCGTGCCGGTCGGCCTGCATCGCATCATCCAGCGGCTCGGCATTCATCGCGAGATCGAAACCGTGATCGGTTCCGGAACGACCATGCTGGCCGGCATGGGACTTGTCGCGCTCTCCATGACGGTGATGCTGAAAGTCACCCCGACCGCCGACCCGCTCGCGCGCGAGGACCTCGCCTTCGCGCTCTCGGTCGTGCTGCTCGGCCTGCTGATGATGGTGAGCCGGCGCAACGCCGTCAGCCAGGTGGTCGGCTTCATGTCGCTGGAGAACGGGCTGGTGCTCGCCGGCACCGGCGCGCGCGGCATGCCGCTGGTGGTCGAGATCAGCGTCGCCTTCTCGATCCTGATCGCCTTCTTCGTCATCGGTGTGTTCCTGTTCCGGATCCGGGAGCGCTTCGACACCGTCGATGTGCAGGCGCTCGATCGCTTTCGTGGAGAGCGCTGATGACCTTCTCTGCCGACGACGGCGTCATCCTCGTACTCGTCATCCCGGTCATCGCAGCCGCGGTGCTCGCCCTGCTGCCCGGCTACAGGCTTTCCGCGCGGCTCAACATGCTGGCGTCCGGATTGACCTTCGTGGCGTCGCTTTCGCTGTTCTTCGCCGATCACAGCCGGCCCGGACATTATCTGTTCATCGATGACCTCAATGTCGCGTTCATCGTGCTCAACACCTTTGTCGGCTTCACCACCAGCGTGTTCTCGGCAAGCTATATCGGGCACGAGCTCGAGACCGGACGGCTGACGCCGGCCTACCTGCGTTTCTACCACGCCATGTACCAGGTCATGATGGGCGGGATGAATCTGGCGCTGACAGCCAACAATATCGGGTTGATGTGGGTCGGCATCGAGCTTGCGACGCTGACGACCGTGCTGATGGTCGGCATCTACCGCACCCACGAAGCGCTGGAAGCCGCCTGGAAATACTTCATTCTCGGCAGCGTCGGCATCGGGCTCGCGCTGTTCGGCACCATCCTGGTCTACATGGCAGCGCATCCGGTCGTCGGCGAAGGCATCAACGGCATGGTGTGGACGGTTCTGGTCGCACAGGCCAGCCATTTCGACCCGGCGCTGATCAATGTCGCCTTCATCTTCCTCCTGCTCGGCTACGGCACCAAGGTCGGGCTGGCGCCGCTCCATGCCTGGCTGCCGGATGCACATGCGGAAGGTCCGACGCCGATCTCCGCGGTGCTGTCCGGTCTCCTGCTCAACGTCGCACTCTACGCGGTGCTCCGTTTCAAGATCGTGCTGGCGGCAAATCCGGGTGCGGTGGCTCCCGGTCCGCTGATGGTGACGCTCGGACTGGTCTCGCTCGTGTTCGCCGCCTTCATGCTCTATCGGCGGCGCGACATCAAACGCCTGTTCGCCTATTCCTCGATCGAGCATATGGGCATCATCACCTTTGCCTTCGGGATGGGTGGCCCGGTCGCGAATTTCGGCGGCCTGTTGCATATGGCGATGCACAGCCTGACCAAATCGGGAATCTTCTTCGCCGTCGGCCACGTCGCGCAGATCAAGGGCACGCAGAAGGTCGCTGACATCCGCGGCCTGACGGTGACTCATCCAAGACTCGGCTGGTGCCTGGTGATCGGCGTTGTGGCGATTGCCGGGCTGCCGCCGTTCGGAGTTTTCATGAGCGAGTTTCTGGTGGTCAGCTCGACGTTTGCGCGCGAGCCGCTACTCGCAGCGCCTCTCGTGCTCGGAATCCTGCTGGCGCTCGGCGCGTTGTTCTACCATCTCAATGGCCTCGCCTTCGGCGACCCGACCGGAAGCGATGCGCCGTCGGACGCCTCCTACGCGCCGATGATCGTGCATTTTGGTCTCGTGCTTATTGCCGGCATATTCCTGCCGCCCGTATTGGTCGCGTGGTTCCGGCATGTCGCGGAGATCCTGGGATGACGGCCATGGACCTCGACGAGCTCCTTCATTACGGCACCGCCGCACCGCGCCACCGCCCCTGGCCGCGCGCAACCGTCACCACCTCGATCTGGAACGAGGCCATCGCCGGACTTGCCGAAGGCGCGTGGCAATTGCTGGGGCTTTGGGGGGAGCCCGCCTGCATCCACATGGCGCTGCTTGAGGAGGCGAAGGGCACGATCGGCGTTATCACGCTCGATTGCCCGGAGCGGCGTTACCCCTCGGTAGGATTGCATCATGTCCCCGCGCTTCGCCTTGAACGCGCGATATGCGATCTCTACGGCCTGGAGGCTGAAGGTACGCTCGACCCAAGGCCCTGGCTTGACCATGGCAACTGGGACGTGCGCTATCCGCTGGCCGCAAGACCAGAGCCGGCAGCGACCCGGAAGAACTATATGTTCCTTCCCGTCGAGGGAGCGGGTGTGCACCAGGTCCCCGTCGGCCCCGTCCATGCCGGCATCATCGAGCCCGGCCATTTTCGCATCACGGCTAACGGTGAGACAGTGGTGCGGCTGGAGACCCGGTTTGGCTACGTTCACAAGGGCATCGAGGGCCTGATGGCAGGCGCCACGCTGGCGAGCGGCGCACGCTTCGCCGCGCGTACCTCGGGCGACAGCACGGTTGCCTACGGACTGGCGTTCGCCCGCGCCGTGGAGGCTGCGCTTGGTGTGGAAGCTCCGGCGCGTGCAGCCTGGCTGCGTGCCCTGATGGCCGAGATCGAGCGTCTTGCCAATCATCTCGGGGACTTCGGCGCCATCTGCAATGACGCCTCCTTCGCGCTGATGCTGGCCCATTGCGGCGTCCTGCGCGAAAAAGTGCTGCGTGTCGCGCACAAGGCTTTCGGTCACCGCCTGATGCGCGACCAGATCGAGCCGGGCGGCGTAACGAGGGACATCGACAATGAGGGCATCGCAGCCATCCGCGCGTTGGTGAGCGATATAAGGGCGCGCTTTCCCGCGCTCGTCGAACTCTACGACAACACCGCCTCGCTGCAGGATCGGACCGTGACCACCGGTACGGTGAAGGCGGACCTCGTGCGCCAATTTGCCGCCGGCGGCTTCGTCGGCCGCGCCGGCAGCCGCGCGTTCGACGCGCGCAGGAACCTTGCCTATCCGCCGTACGAAAGGCTCGACTTTGAAGTCCCCGTGCTCGAGGCCGGCGACGTCAACGCGCGGGTGTGGATCCGCATTCGCGAAATCGAACAAAGTCTTGCGCTCGTCACCCAGTTGCTGGACGGGATGCCGCAGGGCGAGGTGCGGATCGATCTGCCCGTTGCCGGCGCGGCTTGCGAGGGGATGACCCTGGTGGAAGGCTTTCGCGGCGACATCCTGGTCTGGCTGAGGCTGAACGAGGACAACAGCATCGCGCGTTGTCACTTTCGCGATCCCTCGCAATTCCAGTGGCCACTCGTCGAAGCGGCGATCGAAGACAACATCGTTGCCGACTTCCCGCTCTGCAACAAGTCGTTCAACTGCTCCTACTCGGGACACGATCTCTGACATGAGAAAGCTGCTGTTCCAGAGCCTGATCCAAAGGCCGCTGACCGAAGCGGCGCCGGCGGCCAGTGACAAGGCGCTTGCAGAGGTCGGCGCGGCGCTGACGCGAGCGGCGCGGCGGCGCCTCGGTCGATCGCTGTCGATCCGCGAGGTCGACGCCGGCTCCTGCAACGGATGCGAGCTGGAGATCCACGCGCTCAACAACGCCTATTATGACCTCGAGCGCTTCGGCCTGCGTTTTGTCGCTTCGCCGCGCCATGCCGATGTGCTGCTGGTGACCGGCCCGGTGACCAAGAACATGCGCACGGCGCTGGAGCGGACCTATAACGCCACGCCGAATCCGAAATGGGTCGTCGCCGTCGGCGATTGCGCCCGTGACGGCGGCTGCTTTGCCGGTAGCTACGCGGTGGTGGGCGGCGTCTCGCAGGTGGTGCCGGTCGACCTGCATGTCCCGGGCTGCCCGCCCCCGCCGCTCGAGATTCTTCGCGGGCTACTGGCGCTGCTCGAAGGCGTGGCGACCATGGCCACAAGCTCGGCACCAAAGCAGTAACGCTGTTCTTCGGCCGGCCGCGAGAGACATCGTAGCTGATCCGTCGCGCGGGGTGCCGCGTTGGTCACCTTGGGTGGTGAATTCAGGTCGGTTCGACCGGTAGGTTTTCTGAATCCTGCTTGAGCTGGATTTCAACGGTCGCCTTTGATCTAGCCTGGAGGCGGTAAAATTGAAGATCTTGCTGAAGATACGGACAACGGAACGTGACCGCAGCGTGATCCGGCCAACGGCAAAGTTCACCGATCAGGTCGCCAACGGTCATGATCGCAGGATCTGCAGCTCGAGCCAGGGTCTTGGTCATCGCGCGTACTCCTACTCCTCGCATCTGGTAGACCACTGCTCAACTCGCATTTAGTTCCTTTTCGCCTAGCAGCAACCGAAGGTATTTTCGTCCGCAAGAGGCTGTTCACAATTGCGGTCTCGGCAGCCGCGCCGGCGCCCCCGATCCTGCTCATAACGAGATCGCGCCCATCATTCCGCTTCCAAACGAGCATCGCATTGAACCCAATGGAATTTTTGTCCGGCATGTTTCGACGCAAAAATTTTTGTCTCCGCTGTCGTTTTTGAAATGATGGCCGCGTCTAGGGGGCGATACGCGCAAAAGCGTAGCAACCACAAACCAGGGGAAGACAACATGAAGTACGGACTGTTCATCTACGAGAACGAGGCTTTCTATGGGGCTGAGAAAGCCGGACCGAAGATCGAGGAGCTCGTCGGCAAGCACATGCAGTTTGCTCAGCGATTGGGAGCAAAACGGATTGGCGGTGCCGGGCTCAAGAGCACTGCGGTCGCCACGACGGTTCGGACCGCGGCCAATCGCAAAACGGTTCACGATGGTCCTTTCGCCGAAGCCAGGGAGCAACTCGGCGGCTTCTATCTGATCGACGTTGCCGATCTTGATGAAGCGATCGAGATCGCGAAACAGATCCCGGTCTTGCAGGACGGCGCGATCGAAATCCGGCCGCTGCTTGGCCAATGAATGGGCCTGCCCTCGAACGGGTGTTTCGGTCGGCGAGCGGGCGCATCATTGCGGTCCTCGCCGCCCGCTTCCGTGATCTTGCGCTCGCGGAGGACGCATTCTCGGAAAGCTGTCTTCGGGCCGCGCGAGTGTGGCCGGCCCGAGGCGTACCGGATGATCCAGCCGCGTGGCTCTACCGCGTCGCCCAACGGATCGTGCTCGATTCGATGCGTCGTGACCGCAAGCATGACGGGTCCGCCACGGAGGAAATCAGCTCCGACCCCGGCCCGGAAGAAATCATGATGGACGATGCACGGGTTGTTCCGGACGAGCGGTTGCGCCTGATCTTTATCTGTTGCCATCCCTCGGTCGCGATCGAAGCGCGCGCTGCGCTGACGCTAAGGCTGGTTTGCGGCTTGTCCGTCACGGAGATCGCGCGCGCCTTCCTCATTCAGGAGGCAACGCTTGCGCAGCGCCTTCTGCGCGCCAAGCGGAAGATCGCGGATGCGGGCGTGCCGTTCGAGCTGCCCGCTCCCGACTCCTGGCCGGAAAGGCTGGATGCGGTGCTGTCGACCCTGGAAATTGCCTATGCCAAGGCCCATGAGGATGCGGCCGGCAGTGGCCCCCATGCCGGCTTTGCTTCGGAGGTTCTCCATCTCACCAAGCTTCTTGCTCACCTTGTGCCAAATGATGGAGCCGTGGCGGCTCTGGCGGCCCAGGTTCGCTACGCCGAAGCACGCCGCCCGGCGCGGGTGAGCGCGGAGGGATGGATCATCCCCTTGTCGGAGCAAGACCCCAAGCTCTGGCGGCGCGACCTCATCGAAGAAGCCAATCGCCTGCTTGCCGACGCCATCAGGATGTCCCCGTCGGACCATCGGACGCTGCAAGGACAGTTGCAGCAGGTCTGGTGTAGCAGACAGTCGCTGCAGGACGCTGCTCCCTGGCCTGAGGTGTTGAGGCTGTACGACCGGCTTCTTCTCACGCGCGACGATCCGATCGTGCGCATCAACCGCGCGGTGGCGCTGGCGGAAATCGAGGGAGCTGATGCCGCTCTGGTCGAGTTGTCGCACCTCGATACGTCCGCGCTGGAGCAATTTCTGCCCTATCATGCCGTTCGCGCGGACCTGTTGGCGCGGAGCGGACGACGCGCAGAAGCCGCCGATGCCTACGCCAGGGCTCTGGCGCTTGATCCGCCAGCAGCCGAGCGGCAATGGCTGGAACGAAAGGCCGCCGGGTTGTGAGAGCGCGATCGCGGCGACGACGCTAGCTCGAGCGTTGAATGTCGAGAATGTCCAGCACCGGACAATCGGGCGCCGTCCGGCCGGAACATTTGGCGACTGTGCTGGCCAGCAGGCGTTCGAGCTTTTTCAAGTCGCTGAGCTTGGCCCGGATGTCTTCGAGATGATGCGCTGCGATCTCGCGGACCTCACGGCACGTCGCCTTGGCCGGGCCGCCGAGCCGCAGCAGCGCGCGGATCTCTTCAAGCGAAAACCCAAGCTCGCGAGACCGGCGTATGAAGACCAGCGTGCGAAGGTGGGTTGAATCATAGATGCGTCGCCCGCTGCCGGATCGCGGTGGCGGCGGCAGCATCCTGATCCGCTCGTAGTAGCGGATGGTCTCGATATTGACGCCGCTCAGCCGCGACAATTGGCCGATGGGCAGGTCTTCCGGTCGCGAAGCCGTGATCGATGACATGACGCGTTATCCTTGATTCTGTAGTAGCTACAGGATGCATCGTCCTGGGCATGACGATCAAGCTGCACGAAGGATCTAGGGAAATTCCGCCGGGACAAGCGCTCGTGGCCGCTGGCGGGATTATTGGCGCGCTTGCGGCCTCGTCCTGCTGCATCCTGCCGCTCGTCCTCTTCAGCCTCGGCATCAGCGGGGCCTGGATCGGGCGCTTCACCAGCCTTGCCCCGTACCAGCCATACTTCATCACGGCCACAATCGGATTTCTGGCTAGCGGATATTGGCTGGTGTACCGGTCGCGCAAGCTCGCTTGCGCCGACGGCGCTGCTTGCGCGCGACCGCTTCCGAACCTGTTGGTGAAAGCCGGGCTCATAGTCGCAACCGCACTTGTCCTTGCGGCATTGGGCCTCGATCTCGTCGCGCCGCTGCTTTTCGGTTCATAAACGGAGACCTCCCATGTCCAGACTCCTCGCCTGCGCCATCCTCGGCCTCGGAACGATGGTCTCGTCCGCCGCTATGGCCGGCGAGCGAAACGTGACATTGGCCGTCAGCAACATGTATTGCGCGGCGTGCCCTCACACGGTCAAGGCAAGCCTTGAAGCGGTGTCGGGCGTGAGCAAGGTCGTGGTGTCGTCCAAGGACAAGACCGCCATCGTGACATACGACGACGCGAGAACCGACGTGAAGGCGCTGACGGAGGCCACGACCAACGCAGGCTATCCGTCCACGCCGAAGACCTGAGCAACGTCGGCTGCGCGCCGTCGTTCGAGCGAGGCGAAAATCATGAACGATTGCTGCACACCCTCCGCATCTCCGTTTCCAGCACGTCCGAGCTTTGCCGTGCGGCCCGGCGTCACGTTTCCGGACTGGTCGATTGTCACATCGTCGGCCGTTCAGGACGCGCTGTCGGCGATGGTCGGCTCTGACCACGTGCTCAATCGCTGGAGCGGATATGAACCTGTCACCGACCGCGTGCGTGTCGCGTTGCTCCAGCTTTACGCCGACGTCGGACGCGCGCCGACCATCGCCGCGCTTGCGGAACGTTCCGGCTTGAGCGAGCCAGCCCTCCGGCCTGTGCTCGAAGAGCTCCGCCGTCGCGACCTGCTTGTGCTTGATGGCGGGCGGATCACCGGCGCGTATCCGTTCACCGACCGCGACACGGGTCATCGCGTCACGCTCGGTCAAACCCAAGTTAAAACCCAAGTCAGCGCGATGTGCGCCGTCGACGCGCTCGGCATCGGCGCCATGACCGGTCGCGACATCGCAATCGCGTCGCGCTGCCGCCATTGCGGCGCACCGATCCGCATCGCCACGCGGGACCGAGGCAGGGCGTTGGCCGACGTCGAGCCCGCGGCCGCCGTCATGTGGCAAAGCGTCCGCTACGAAGGCGCATGCGCAGCGGACTCGCTGTGCGCGACGACCGTCTTCTTCTGCTCTGACGATCATCTTGCGGCATGGCGTCGCGAGCGTTCGGCGAACGACGTGGGATTTCGGCTGTCGATCGAGGAAGGCCTGGAAGCTGGGCGGGCTCTGTTCGGGCCGAGTCTGGCCGGCCTCGATGCGACGCCGCAACGACCGGCCGAACAAGTCTCCCGGAGCGCCGCGGTCACGAAGCGCACGCACCGTCGCAATGGCGGCGCCCATGATCTCGTCGTGATCGGCGCAGGCTCCGCCGGCTTTTCGGCCGCGATCACGGCCGCCGATCAAGGCGCACAGGTGGCGCTGATCGGCAGCGGCACGATCGGCGGCACCTGCGTCAATGTCGGATGCGTGCCGTCGAAGACCCTGATCCGCGCGGCGGAGACGCTCCACAATGCACGCGCGGCTGCGCGCTTCGCCGGCATCGCGGCCGAGGCTGAATTGACCGACTGGCGCGCGACCGTCCACCA
>NZ_DATGFH010000135.1:0-54057 GCF_035309285.1 Bradyrhizobium sp.
ATCACCCAACGGCGTTCATCACGCCCGTCCACAGCCCTGTTGCCCTGGTCGCCATCGACCGGAACAGGTGGTCGTCATCGATCGGAAATGGTGGTCGCCATCAATCGGATTCACTGGTCGCTATGCCCCGGAGCGCGCAGCGAGGTCAATTGGTTGATCGATGGGCTTTGTGGTGAGCGTTTTCCAGCTACCGACCTTGCGCATGTTGATCTGACCAGAAGCGAGCAAAGCCCAGAACAACATTGCCGCAGTATCCGCTGATGGCAGAACGGTCTGCGTCTTGATGCGTCGCTTGAACTCCTCGTGCAGCCGCTCGATGGCGTTTGTTGTGCGTGCGCTCTTCCACTGGCTCGGTGGCAGTCGGGCGAAGGTGAAGAGCCGGTCACCGGCTTCCTGCAGGCTGTGGGCCACCGCCCGATACTTGAGCCGCCACTTGCGGATGAAGGCCTTGCGCGGTGCCTCGATCTCCTCGCGCGTCGCTGCGTAGATCATGTCATTGTAGTCGGCAGTGATTTCGTCGTGCAGGCGCCAAGGGTCGGCTACCAGCAGTGAGCCCTACTTAAGAGAGCGCACCCAGGCGGAGAACGCCTGAATGATCTTCTCGCGCGGATGAGCGCGCCGGCGAACCACGTAGAAGCAATAACCTGGCAAGCTGAGCCCGAATGCCTTCACGAGCTGGCCGGCGGCGAGTTCGTTTGCCACCAGCACGTCGCTGAAGATGCCAAGCCCTTGCCCAGCGATCACCGACTCGATCGCGTGCAGCTCCTCCCGGAAGCTTAAATGTTGCACCTCCTTGAAGTCGGGCACCTCGCGCCACTTACGCCGCGCGAGGGCAAACCATCTTTGCCAGGTGGGCGGGTCGCGATCGGACGGCGACCAATAGCAATGCACGAGAACGTGCTTCTTGAGATCGGCAGGGCTCTTCAGACGTCCCGATGACAGCAGTCGAGGATTGCAGACGGGCCAGAAGGTGTCGCTCAGGAATTCGTCCGCAATGCCATCCGTGGGCCCCAGCCGACTCGTGGCATAGCGAATGGCGACATCGCCATCACCAGCTCTTAGATCGAGCACGCTGTCCGTGCCGATGACCTCGAGAGGCGCCTCGGGATGCAACTTTCCCCAGGCAGCCAAACGCGGGACGAGCCAGCGACTGGCAAAGGCGTTGGTCGTCGTCACCCGGAGAGGCTGCTGGTCGGCATCCCGCCTCACAGCGGCGATCGCGGTGGCAAACGCCTCAAGCCCCTCGCGGATCGTTGGGAAAAGTCGTGCGCCGGCATCGGTCAGCGAAAGAGGACGTGGTCTGCGGCGGAACAGAGCGCGGCCACAATACTGCTCAAGCTGCCCGATCTGGTGGCTGATCGCCGTCGGCGTCACGCCGAGTTCTGCTGCGGCCTTCTTGAAACTCAGATGGCGGGCGGCAGCATCGAACGCGCGGAGCTCAATGAGGGGCGGCAGCTTGTGCATGCCGGCAGTCTAGATGAAATCAGTTCATCTTCAGCTGAATTCTTCAAGTTTGCTTCGAGGCTGGCCGCGATCGAAGATACGGCAGGCTGCATTTTGGAGGAGACCACATCATGTCGTCAATCGCCTCTGTCGCCAGCGCTGCCGCCGATCTTCGCGCCTCTTTCGGGGGACAACTCCTCAAGCCTACGGATGCAGGCTACGAGGAGGCAAGAAAGGTCCACAACGGCCTGGTCGACAAACGGCCGGCATTGATCGCCAGATGCCGCAGTGCGACGGACGTCGTGGATGCCCTCGATCTTGCGACCAGGCTCGGCCTTGAGGTCGCGGTTCGTGGCGGGGGCCACAACGTGGCAGGACGCGCGACCATCGACGGCGGAATAATGATCGACCTGTCGCCCATGAAGGGCGTCCACGTCGATGCTGTCGGCAGAACGGTGCGGGCGCAGGGCGGGGTCACTTGGGGGGAGCTTAATCGGGAGACGCAACTTCACGGCCTCGCGGTCACGGGCGGCGTGATCTCCACCACGGGCATCGCCGGACTAACCCTCGGCGGAGGGCTAGGCTGGCTGATGAGCAAGTACGGCTTGGCGCTCGACAACCTGCGGGCGGTCGAGCTCGTCACCGCCGACGGCAGAGTGTTGCGAGCCAGCAACCAAGAGGAACCCGATCTGTTCTGGGCTGTGCGCGGCGGCGGCGGAAACTTCGGCATCGCAACCAGTTTCGAATACGACCTGCACCCAGTCGGGCCAACCGTCATCGGTGGCCCAATCGGCTACCCCATCGAACGCTCCCGTGACGTGCTCGAATTCTTCCGAGCCAGCACGCGATCTCTACCGGACGAGCACACGCTGTTCGCATCCCTGACACATGCGCCCGACGGATCTGGCACAGAGGTCGCCGCTCTGGTCACCTGCCACTGCGGCCCTGCAGCGGAAGCCGAACGAGCCATGCGGCCGCTGAAACAGCTCGGGGTTCCCATCGTGGACGCAGTTGGGCCCATGCCCTACTGCCAGCTCAACAGCATGCTCGACGCCAGCTATCCCAAAGGCGCCCTCAACTATTGGAAATCGAATTTCCTTATGCAGCTGAGTGACGCTGCGATTGCGACCATGATCGACTGCTTCGCGCGGTGCCCGACGCCCATGGGGCAGCTGCTTCTGGAGCACATCCACGGCGCGGTGACCCGCGTCGGTGCCAGTGATACGGCTTTTCCGCATCGGCAAGAGTGCTACAATTTCTCGGTGCTCGCGCAATGGATGCAGCCTGGCGACACGAGCCGCTGCATCTCCTGGGCGCGCGAAACCTACGAAACGATGCGGCCCTTCTTCGCCGCCGGCCGCTATGTCAACTATCTCGATGATGACGAAACGGGCGATCCTGTCGCTGCGGCCTATGGACCCAACTACCGACGTCTGCAGCGGATCAAGGCAAGCTATGATCCAAAGAATTTCTTCCGCATGAACCAGAACGTCCGACCGTTGGCCTGATCGGGAGCAGCCATCGCGATCCTCGACTGGGCGGGGCTCTCACTCCGGCGCTCAATATCGGGGCAAAATCCCCGCCTGCGCAACCGTGAGAGGGCTGCTTCTCCTGAGAGGATAATGTCAACTTCGAAGCCCCCGTCGGACAGGGCCTGTCGGATGAAGTCCTGAAGAGACACTACCTCATCCAGAAATCGCGGAATTTGGGGTTTTCGAGGTGCACTGAGGTGCCGCAAGGCTGCAAAATTGGTCTCAAGGAGGTTTAGGCGGGGTCGGGAGCATACAATTTCCGTACAGGATGCCGGCCGACGTAAGCCCCGCGGGACCAAACCTCATCGCCTGGTGCAGCCCTCGCGTATCGACGCCCATCGCTGTTTGGCTGACCTTCTTGCGCAGCGCTCCGTGGCGGACCTCGATGACGCCGCGGTCGACGATCGGCTTCTCAGGCACGTGCCCGGCACCTTGAGAGCCGGGGCGACCGCGTTGGGCTCTTTCTTCACCAGGGCCTTTCTCTTGCACAACTTCTCCTCGGTCCGGAGGTCGTTCACATTCTTCTTGGTTTTACGACGTGTTCTTCCGGCCAACCACCCGCCACGCGGCCCGAATGATTCTTCCTCAACACGACAAGGATTCAAATCCGGGAGAGGGTCGTGGACCAAGTGGGCGCAGGTCCGCAACGCCCACTCGCGGTGCGCCCCTGAGGAAGCCTTGCAAAATGCACCCTCTATTCCCAAGTTCGCGGACCGATTCCACGGCGTTATTTCATTTAGCTTGGGTCAAAGTCCAGTTTCCGATCGATTCCGCTAGGATTGATCGAGACGCCGCCACTGAAGGCATGGCGAAAGCGCTAAGCTAGGCCTGTGGGCAAAAATAGGTTGTACTCGCAATACGTGTACCGAGATGGCGATCTCCCGCCTCGGCTAGGACTTAGCTAAGCTAGAGCAGTTTCAGGTTGGTTCTATTCCCTCGCCGCGGCGGCGGTTGGCTTGCTACTCGCAGCGAACCCCTGACGGCGGAGGCCGAGCGGCTACTCTTCTTGTACGCACGATCCAGTCGAGAGCGGACGCGCGCTCCTCTTGCCAATCGGCTTCCGCTTGTTGTTGAGACAACCGGCGACGCTCGAGAGATACGCCTCTGCCGCTGACTGTGCATAGGCTCGCCATTACTTTGCATGGGGTTGTTTTCACGTCTTTTGATTGCGAGCAAGACTCGGTTCACCTCTGCCCGTTGGCGGCAGACGTTCTCGCTGGCCGACCAGGCAGCGATCTGGGTTTTTTCAGCCGCCGAACATCAGACGACGAGATCGTAGCTAGGAGGCGTGGGTCAGCAGCCCCCGCGGCTTCGTGGAGGACAAGCCTCGCGTCGAGACAAGAATTCCCCCAGACTAAAGAGAAAATTTGGTCTGGGCCATTTCGGGCCAGTCCGGAAATCGATTGTACTTTAATCAGATATTTGGCGCGCCACAGCCGATGGAAATGGGCACCACTGCTTCGCCGTGGCGCTATGAGGGCACGGCCGACCTAGCGCTCCGGTTGGCCAATCTGCGACGGCCTGCGACCTTGCGCTTCGCCTCACGGGCGGCTGCCTTCCCGATTTCGCAGGGTGGTCCGGTTACGTTCGACCGCGGCCCTTTCGATCGATCCGCGCGGTCGATTGAGATGTGCCAAAAACAGGCCATCGCGGCCAAGGGAGGGGGCTTGGGACCACTACTCTGGCAGTCCCGCCATCCTCAGACGTCGCGAGATGTCATTGTTCAGTCCTGCTTCCAGAAGCGATCGTTAGGGGTCAGGCCAGCTGCATCGGCAGCAAACTCGGGCTTGATGCGATTGAGGTAATACATGTTCACAAGACCATGGTGCTTCACTTCGATCGCGCCGCGGGACTCGGTTTCGAACCGCGACTTCGCGTGGTGCCAAGTCGATTCGGCAATACAGATGCGGCCCGGCTCCGCGGCCGCTTCGAGCCGCTGGGCGGTATTCACCGTATTACCCCAGATGTCGTAGGTGAACTTATGCTTGCCGACGACGCCGGCAATCACCGGTCCGGTATTGATTCCGACCCTCGCCTGCCAGGCGGGCAATCGCACCTTCTCGCGCTGGCGATTGAGTCTTGCGAGATGATCGAGGATCTGCAGCGCGCACAGCGCTGCATCGACTGCGTGCGAGCGGTTGGGTTCAGGCACGCCGCCGACCGCGAGGTAGGCATCTCCGATCGTCTTCAACTTTTCCAGACGATGCTTTGCCATGAGGTCGTCGAAGCGCGTGAAGTGCTGGTCGAGCTGATCGACGACGCTTGCCGGCTCCAGGGTTTCGACCAGGCGGGTGAATCCCTTGAAGTCGATCAGGATGACGGTCGCATTGTCGAAGAAGCGCGGCTGGACCCGCGCGTTGGCCTTCAACTCATCCGCGATCGAGGAGGGCAGGATGTTGAGGAGCAGTCGGTCCGATTCGGCCTTTTCGGCAACCGCGCGATCGCGCGCGTGCTGCAGCTGGAGCAGCGACTCGTTGCGCGCAAGCAGCTGCCGGCGCAGTTCGAGGTGAACCATCGTCTGCCGCGACAGCCGACGCAACGCCTCCCTCTGCTCGAAGGTCAGCTCGCGCGGCTGAAAGTCGACGACGCACAGGGTGCCGAGCGCATGACCCTCCGGCGTGATGAGCGGAGCGCCGCAGTAGAAACGCAGCGCCAGATCGCCTGTCACCAGCGGACTGGTGTTGAACCTTTGATCCTTGACCAGCTCGGGAACGTAGAGGACGTCGTTATTGCAGATCGTGACCTGGCAGATCGAGATTTCCCGCGGGCATTCGGACATGTCCGGCGGAAGACCGTACTTCGCCTTCATCCATTGACGCGACTCATCGACGAAGCTGATCAGGGCGGCGGGACAGCCGCAGATGTGCGCCGCGAGGTCTGTGATTTCGTCGAAGCCGATTTCGGGAAGTGTATCAAGTATGGCGTAGCTCTTGAGCGTTTCGAGCCGTTCGGGTTCATCCGCCGGTATCGATATTTCCATGAGAGTACGCACCCAGAGTTCAGGCCGGAATCCAGTATCTCTGAACCACGAAGCTAGAGCCATAGCCTGCTGCGCGCCAGGGAGTAGCGCACGACGGGCCAGCTTTGCCCCAGGCGTCCGGGCTTGGCAGCCAGGGAACCTCCCAGCAAGGCAATGGCGCGCCACGGCCGATGAAGGTGATGGGGTGGACGACCCCTGCTCACCGGCATCGATGTGCCATAGCGTGGTTGTCGCTGAACGCCACAACGAAAGGAACCGTCCGCCATGCAAGTTACCACGATCGGCCTGGATATCGCGAAGAGAGTGTTTCAAATTCACGGTGTCGACGCCGTCGGCACGGTTGTTGTTCGAAAAAAGCTGAGGCTGTGATCCGGTCGGCGCGGCGCCACCAGAGCGCCGGCCTTCGCCTCGGTCAACACGCTGCTCGAGCGCCGTTCGGCCCGCCTGGTTTCGGTGGCGCTCGCTAACAAGGCGGCGCGGATCGCCTTGGGCGATCCTGATCCGCGGCGAGACCTACCGAGAGGCGACGATCACGAGGGCAGCGGCATGACAGACAACATTTGTCTGCGCTTGCTGACCGCAAGCCGCTCGCTCGCTACGGCGCCGTTTGGGAGCGCGCTCGCTCGCAGCTTGCTCCACTGAACCCGGCCAACGACCCGATGTGACTTTTACCGGCTGCAGGGGGTGCAATGACGTGATGGCGAACCGGTTGAGCCGGGGACTGGGAAAACCCGAATAGTGCCCAGCACTTCGAGTGCGAAAAGATGATTGGGACCTGGTCCGCGAACTTTCATCAGGTTCACCGGTCATATGTACCGCGCAAACAGGCCGGACACATGAGCGCACTCGACCAACTTGCCGAAACGTCAAAAAACCTCTTGCGCCGCAGGGGCCGTCCACACATGGGCACTACTGCTTCGCCGTGGCGCTATGATGCCGGCGGGAGGCCGCCACATGGGTTCACTTGGCGACAACGCTGGTCAAGAAGCGGAGTTTCTTTGCGAACCGCGTGGACCGTTCGTGGCCGACGAGGCAGGGCAGGCCGGCGTTTGATCACCGGCCTGATCGCTCTGGCGGCCTAAGCTAAGCCGTGTACTCGACCCAAGACGAATCAACGATCACGTAGTCGGCCGGGAACCAAATGTAGGTATCGGTAAGATCGTCATAGACCCAATAGCCGTAGTAGTAGACGTCTGCTTGTGCGAGCTGCATGCTGGCAAGCGTGATCCCAGGGGTCATCTCAGCCAGCTTCTGACGAGACTTCACTTTCTTTACTTGCATTCCGGCGGCGGTAACAGCGGTAACCTTGCCGTTGTTCACTTCGGCAAGCACATCGACTTTTTTGCCAGTCGTATAGATCTTGTGCCTGCCATTCTTCTTGATGTTTTCGCCAAGCAGATCTTTTCCATTGAGATGGTGCTTCTCCTTCGCGAACGCGATGCGAGACGCGTCGATTGTGGCAATCGCCGCGATCATTCCGAGTACGAGACGCCGATCAATCATGAACTTGCTCCCTTTGGAAAGTGGCGCTGCGCCGACAACGTCGTCAGGATTTCCTGCAAGCGTTGCGACCCGTCAGCTTTGTTATTTTTGGGCTGAACTCGCGATGAACGGGCCGATCACAGAAAAGCTCCAAAGATTTCCCAATTGCCAATATGGAGTCGCACTAGACGATCGCTGTTCGACGACTTCGCTCGACTCGAATTCGGACGACTTGCAAGTTAGACGTGCGAGCGGGGCGGCTCCGGCCACCGCGAGTTCTTCCACTACGCGCGCGCTGAGCCCTCGCCAACGCGAACCAACGTGTTGCGCTGCACAGCGCTCGCCTTGTTGAACAAACCTGCATGCCCGGCGTTTTCGTAATTTCCACGAGCTGCGGGAGGACCAGCGCAGCGTCGGGAGAAAGGAAATGGAGGAGGAAACAATGACGAGAATCACAATGCTTGCTGCCTTGGTGCTTCTCGCAGCGTCGTCAACGGCCGATGCGCGCGGCGGTGGAGCTTCGGCGTTCGCTCCGGGGCAAGAGTTCCGCGCGCATGGCTCCGTCGCCGGATATCCGGGCGCGTCTGGCTATGCGCCGGGTCGCTTAATGAGAGCACACGGCAGTTTGCGAGGACCTCCCGGTGCTTCGGGATACGCCCCGGGACATCGATTTATCCATCACTAACGAGGCGCCGCCTCGGCGGCAGTGCTGACGGCCCGGGGGCCCGCGACGGCCAACTGGTTGGCCTCGTCCGCCCGCCTTGATCACGGGTCGTGTCCGCGCGCTGGCAACGGCGGCCCTATCGCAGAGCGTCGAACGCGACATCGCGACGAAAGTGAAGGCAAATTCTATTCGAGGCGGCGCCGCTTCGTGTCTTGCGCGAGCGCTCCCGGCACGAAGGACCGCGCGATGTCATGTGCGCAGCGGATGAATGACTGCACCACGGGAGTAAGGGTCCGGTTCCGGGGCGTGACGATCGCCACCGGCGGACGAACCGACAGGTCGATCGGCAGCTCCTTGAGGCCGTGGAGCCTGCGGTAGACCCATAACACCGAACTGGGCAAGGCGGTGATGAACTCGCCGCTCCCGACGAGATGGTTGCGCAGATGGATTGAGAACGTCGTGATCATCAGGTTCGGCGCCTTCAGTCCTCGCCTTGCGAACGAGCCGGCCACGAACGTATCGCCCAGCGCATCGAGCGGCGTCATGATCCAGGGCGCATCCACCAGGTCCGACCCTGCGCCGCGCCCACCTGCTCTTCTCGCCGCCGCCGCCGCCGTATCGATCGTTGAACAGCACTTCATGGGCTCGCCGACCTGGTCCGCACCGGCGCGCGGATCGCGCTGCCCGATTCAGGCGACGTCCGTGCGCAGTGCCTTGCTGCCGTCGAAGCGCAGCTTGGCAAGCCCGCGGCCAACGCTCTCGTCGCAGCTGAGACCAATTTTCCCGGTTGCCTCGGCATCATGCATCGCGATCTGCCCGAGATGGTCGCTCGCGGTTATGCGGACGTCGCCTTCACTTGGTTTCACCTCGTTTCATTCTGGGCGCACGCATTTCCGGATCATTTCGAATTCGTCGCCGTTCCAGGCGTGGTGTCGTTCTTTACAAAGATCGCCTTTGCCCGCACCGCAAATCCGCTGCGGCCCGAAGCTGCGAAGGCTTTCGATGAATTCTTCTTCGTCCGCGCAAGGGACGTGTATCCCCGGCATGACTTTGCGCGCATGGACGACAACGAGTTTGGAGCGCCGCTGGGGCTCGACTGAAGCCGCTGGCGCAACGCGGCCGCTGCCGCCGGCCCGCCGTCCGACAAATCGTTCAGCCGGGCTTGCTCGGCTCAGATTTCGCCTTGAGAGTGTGCGGTCAGGCGATCGCTCGCTGCGGCGAGCCATTGCAACTTCAAAAGCCAATGCAAATTCAATCGCGGGTAGGCATTTTCGTCCAAATCACATCGAAAGGCGCGCCATGCAGGCCCACGGGCGTTTGATGGATCGTGCGATGATTGCGATGATGAGCTTGAAATGTCGATCAACACATCGAAGGTGGTTTCCGCCCGCGAGGTCATGAAACGTCAGCAGGTGGTCAACATCCCCGCATTCGAGGAGCGGCCGGACCGCGTCCGGTCGAAAGGCGCCGACCTACACAAACTAGCAGCCCTCGCCGCAGCGGCAGTTGTCATCACCAGTCGATTGCACGCGCCTGCGATCAGACTATTGTTCTTTCCAATTGGCAGGCCGTGTTAGGTTGGCCGCTTAGCGAACAAGGTGGCGACGCCGATGAACAGCACGTCAACAGCAAATAGGGTTTCGTTCCGATCTGGTTCTTACTCTTTTTGCACATCCATTGGCCTTTTCGCTTTGATTTTGCGTGAGAATTCGTGTCCCGGACTACCTTGACCTGGTTGGGGACACTGGTCGATTCCTGTGGTGGCTACTCAAGGTTCGACCTTTCATGCGACTAGCCTTGGAATTTCGCTTTCAATCAACCGCAAGAATCGGGTGTTGCGGGCCCCCGCAACCACCGATTCTTGCAAAATCGGCGAAGGCGTCGCCTTTCATATTTTGGGCGCCGTATCGCAGAGATCGGGTGTTGCGCCTCCGGGATTTGAACCTACGACGCACCGAACTGGGCCAGTGCCCGCGTCTTAGGTTCGTTTGGAACACCACCCGTGCGACCAAGCAACTGCTGCTCGTTCTCCCTGAGAACGCCGCAACGAAATCGCAACGAATTGGGTGAAACGACCGTGAACAAAACGAGACGGAAACACCTGTCGCAGCGAGAAAAATCAACAACTTAGAAGATGTTCACTGCGTTCGGGACGCAGGGGTCGCAGGTTCGAATCCTGCCACTCCGACCATTCTCACCTTGAATTGGTTCTGATTGCTGGTGGTTCTCAAGTCAACCGCTTGAAATCGGCCATTGGCTCGTCGCTGGACGCAGAACAACGTCCCGCGGCGCTGTGCGCGTCCGGATGATGGGTCATTCTCTGTCCCTCGCGGAAAGCGAGGGCGCAGGGAGCACCGGATGCACCAGTCGCACCCGCGGCTCGCATGCAGAAGAAAACGCCACAGGTACGCCGAAACACCGGCACTCCCTGCGCAATGGTTTTACGGCTTATACGCGCTCTCCCCGGAGTACCGGGCTTGTTAGCCTCCGTCGCCCCGCGGGATCGCCTCCCGCGAAACTTGATCCCAGCGCCGGGGGATCAGGACCACACGATTTCGCTCGTCCGTGGCTACCTCGCTCGTCACGCGAAAAAGCCACGTCCATCGCATTCCAATCCAGCGTCCGTGACGGTCGCGACGCCCCCTCGAATCAGGATTAGAACAAAACGGGAACATACACTATGATTGGATTTGGTCAAGGGTAAATTGCGGCTTGGAGGATAGGGCGTGGCAAACAAGGCAATCGATCCAACGGACGGCCTTCCCGCCAGCATCGTGGGTCCTTGGGCGGCCGAAAAGCACGAACGGCTTAGGAAATACATTGATGCTTATCGAGCTGCCCGAGCGAAATTTCTCCCTCCTCGAGGTGAAGGTGGGGCAGCCTACATTGAGTTGTATTCGGGTGCTGGCCGATCGCAAATCGAAGACACGAATGAGTTCGTCGATGGGAGCCCATTGGTTGCCTTCAAAGCTGCTCGTGTAAGCCGCACCGGCTTCTCCGATCTGCATTTCAACGACATCGATGAGGAGAATATCGCAGCATTGCGCCAGCGCATTGCGAGCCTTGGAGGCGCGGCACACTATTATTCAGAGCCTGCCGAAAAGGCGGTTGATCGCATCATCTACGCTCTCAATCCGGCAGGACTCCATTTCGCCTTTCTCGATCCTTACAATCTGGAACACCTGCCGTTCTCCGTCATCGAACGCCTGGCGAAGCTGCCGAGGATGGACATGCTGATTCATGTCAGCACCTTTGATTTGCAGCGAAATCTGAGGCGCTATCTTGATCAAAATGGTGGGACGCTCGATGCGTTCATGCCTGGGTGGCGCAATCGCGTCGATGCCGGGCGGAAGGACGAAGATGTTCGGGCTGATTTGCTTCGCTACTGGCTTGGTTCGATCCGCAGTCTTGGTACATCGCCAGCGGAAGGGATAGAATTAGTCTCGGCGACAAGGGGGCAGCGTCTTTACTGGCTGGTGTTCGTGAGTGCTCACGAGCTCGGGCGGAGGCTGTGGGACGACATCCGAAACATCCACGTGCAGGGGCGGTTACTGTGAGGCAGCAACATGGCTGATACTTCGATCGAGTGGACCGATGCGACATGGAATCCGGTCGCAGGGTGTAGCGTGCTTTCTCCCGGCTGCACCAATTGCTACGCGATGAGAATGGCGGCGAGGCTCGATGCAATGTCGATGCCGAAATATCGCGGCTTGACCAGGAAGAGTGGCCGTCGAGCTGTCTGGACCGGCAAAATTCGGCTTGATCGCGACTCGCTTGACGTGCCGAAGAGCTGGAGGAAGCCACGGAAGATCTTCGTGAACTCGATGTCGGATTTGTTTCACGACGGCGTGCCTGCCGAGTTTGTCGCTGAAGTCTGGTCGGTGATGGAGGCAACAACCCAGCACACATATCAGGTCTTGACGAAGCGTCCGGACCGGATGCTGGAAGTGACGCGATCCCTTCCGGTGCTTAAGAACGTTTGGTTGGGCACCACCGTAGAGAGCGTTGAATATCTTCCCCGGATCGACGACCTGCGAAAGGTCCGCGCGGCAGTTAGATTTGTCTCCTTCGAGCCTTTGCTCGGGTCGGTGGCGAAAGCTGACTTGAGCGGCATTCATTGGGCGATTGTAGGCGGCGAGAGCGGTCCGCGTGCTCGCCCGATGGCAGGCGAGTGGGTCGATGAGATCGCGGCCATGTGTCGGAAATCCGGCGTGGCTTTCTTCTTCAAACAGTGGGGCGGCGTGCGCAAGAACGCGACCGGTCGCTACTATCGCGACATGACCTTTGACGAGATGCCCAGCGTCGCTTAGCGCGCCAGCGTAGGCCCTGTAGGGCGGATCAGCGGAGCGTGATCCGCCGATTGCAACGCACATGCGCTCGATCGCGGTCGCATAGTCGCGCCGCTGATCCTGGCTGAACAAGCGCACGGTTGCATGCGGGCCGCGGTCCGGGAAACCATGACCTTTGTCAACGCTGCCAGGTCGCAACCAGCATATCGCGGAAGCGTTGGGCCGCCGGCGAAAGGCGCGCTGCCCGCCGCTCGATAATACCGATCGTGCGTTTGATCTCAGGATCGCTGATCGCCCTTGTTGCGATGATGGGATGGCCGGGCGGTGGCGTCGCAAGCTTTGGCAATACGGACACGCCGAGCCCGCGTTCGACCAGACCCAGCGAGGTGGTGAGGTGATTGACTTCGAAGTGAAAGTTGAGCCGCACTCCTGATTTCATCAAGGCCGCTTCAAGGATCATGCGATTGCCGCTCGCGCGGCTCACACCGATGAGGGTCTCGCCTTCAAGGTCTTTCCATGCCAGGCGACGCTTGGTGGCCAGGGCGTGGTCGCGCCGGCAGGCCAGCACGAATGGGTCATCCAACAGCGGAGTGAAACTGAGATCGGGATCCGTGCTGCCAATCAGGTTGATGCCGAATTCGGCCTCGCCGTGTGCCACGCTTGCCAGCCCCTCGTTTGCCGACAGGTCGAGGATCCGGAAGCGGATGTGGGGAAAGCGGGCGTTGAACTGCTCGATCGCGCGCGGCAGGAAGTAGAACACTGCCGTGGGGACACAGGCAAGCGTGATCTGCCCGGTCTGCCGAGCGGCAATGCCGGTCGTGCCGAGCAGCGATTCCTCAAACTCGTCGAGCAGACGCCGCGTCAAAGGCGCCAGCGCGCGACCGACTGCTGTCGGCGCGACATGCCGCGTGGTGCGCTCGAGCAGCGGAGCCCCGATGGCGGTCTCAAGCGACTGAATGCGCCGCGACAACGCCGGCTGCGACAGGTTCAAGGCTTCGGCCGCCTTGCTAAAGCTGCCGAGGTCGAGGACCGCCAGGAAGGCACGGATGTCGAGCAGCTCGAAATTGATGCGCATTGCGCATCAATAGTGAAAATCTTTGCATTTCACAACAGAGAGGTCCTTCGGCAATGTCGGAGACGCAAGACCGCTCTTCTGGAGGATTTCGCCGCCATGCTTCGTTCCGTTCGCGTTCCCTGCGTCCTGATGCGCGGCGGCACCTCGAGAGGACCGTTCTTCCTGGCGACAGACCTTCCGGGCAATGCCGCCGAACGCGATCAACTGCTGATCTCCGCGCTCGGTGCCGGGCATGAGTTGCAGATCGACGGCATCGGCGGCGGTAGTCCGCTGACCAGCAAGGTTGCCATCGTCGGGCCATCGACGCGTCCCGATGCCGACGTCGACTACCTGTTTGCCCAGGTGAAAGTCGCTGAATGCGCGGTCGATACCTCACCCAACTGCGGCAACATGCTGTCGGCAGTTGCGCCTTTTGCGATAGAGCAAGGCCTCGTGCGTGCTCGGCACGGGCGGACGACGGTTCGCATCCACAACGTGAACACTGGCAAGCTGATCGCAGCAACCGTGCAGACGCCTGACGGCGGGGTCACCTATGAGGGTACGACGCGTATCGACGGCGTGCCCGGCGGCGCCGCGCCGATCCATCTCACCTTCGTTGATGCGGCAGGATCGAAGACGGGACACCTCTTGCCGACGAGCGCCGCCCTTGACGTGGTGGAGAACGTGCCCGTCACCTGCATCGACGCCGCGACGCCGCTCGTGATCATGCGGGCGGAGGATCTCGGCAAGACGGGGCTGGAGCAGCCGGGCGAGCTCGACGCCGATTGTCCGTTCATGACCCAGCTCGAGGCGATAAGGTGCGCTGCCGCGAGGCGCATGGGGCTGCCACTTGGGCTGGTCATTCCCAAGCCGGTTTTGATAGCGCCAGCGCTACACGGCGGCACGCTCTGCGCCCGATACTTTATGCCGCACGCCTGTCACCGTGCGTTGGCCGTGACCGGCGCCGTCGCGCTGGCTACGGCGTGTGCCATTCCGGGCTCGGTTGCGCACACGCTAGTTGGCGAAGTGCCGCCGGCTGCTGTCGCGATTGAGCATCCGTCGGGCAAGCTGGAGCTCGAACTCGCTTGGGCCGAAGGAGCGGAGGCGCCGACTGTATCGGTCGTTCGCACGGCGAGACGGATCTTCGAAGGAGCGGTGTTTGCCCGTGTCCCGGAGGCCGGGATGCCGCTGGCTGCGGCGTAAGCCGGCGGGCAAATAATAGCCAGTCTACCCGGCGGTGTTGACGATGGCTGTCGCCAGCATCAGCAGGACAGCACACCCCAACAGCACCCGCCAGCGGCTCAATTTCACCCACTGATGCTTCTTTTCCTCGCTCGGCTGGCTTGCCGCATCAACATTCTGAAATTTGATCGCCAGCGGAATGAAGTAGGCGAAGGACCACACGCGCGTTGCGACATGCACGGCGAGAGCGGCGATGATCCAGGGGCGCACGGCGGTCGCGCTCCAGGCCAGCCACAGCGCGACGAGGAGTGTGATCTCGAAGGTTGTGTGGACCGGAGCCCAGAACATGGCGCGATTGATGCCGCCGCGCTGCGGCTGAATGATCTCAGGCATTCGCGGCCATGAACGATCAATCAGAGCTGTTTCATAAAGGCCTCCGCCGAGCGCGACGGCAGAGAGCACGAGGGCTCCGAGAAGAGCGTAGAGCGGTGGCATAGCGGTCACTTGGAATCTTCTCGCGCGGTCTATTATCTTAATAGTAAAGCTTCTTAGTATATAAGATATAACGACGTCAAGAGATCGAGGTGCCGGAGCCCGGCAGGGCGGATCAGCGACTTGTCCGCCGAAGCTCGCTCGGCGAAGGCGGAAGCGTGATCCGGCTTCACCGGCGACCAAAGCGCGGCGGGTCTTGCGATCCTGGACGCGACGGCCATGTGATGTCGTATGATTCCACCTCGTACTAGAGGAGGTGACGACATGACGCGTACGGCGAGCTGCCAATGCGGACTGCTACGTCTGACAGTTGAGGGCGAGCCTGCCTTTATCTCAGCTTGTAGCTGTATGCGGTGTCAGAAGCGTTCGGGAAGTCTGTTCTCTCTTTCGTCCCGATGGAAATCCAATCAGGTGAAGGGTCGCACGGGCAACAGCCTGACATTTAATCGCAAGGGTGCATCGGGCGGGAACGTCCAATGCGTGCTTTGTCCCATATGTGGTTCGACAGTGAGCACAAGCCTTGAACGTTTGCCCGACCTGATCGTCATTCCGGTTGGACGCTTCGCCGATCCAACTTTCTCAGCACCCACGGTAGCGGTATGGTGCGAGTCAGAGCTTGAGTGGGTTCGTTTTCCCAACGGCATTCTCTTGCTGCGGGGCGAGGGCCAACCAATGGAAACGCAATAGCCCATGCGGCGGATAAGCGACTGGTCTGCCGTAGCGCGAACGGTCACTTCCACGAAGGCAGAAATCGGGTGGTTGTTCCTGCTCCTCTGTTGGAGAGTCCCTCACGGCGGTCACCGCTGATGGGAAGACTCACAGGACACAAGAGGAGATCAGGACATGTCGAAAGTGGATGAAAACAAGGCCGTGGTCGGTCGCTGGTTCACCGAGTTCTGGGGTGAGACATGCAATCTCGCCGTCGTGGATGAGTTGGCTGCGCCGGACATGCTCTTGCAATACTCATTGCACGAGCCACGTCGCGGACGGGACGACATCAAGGCGTTCATGACGGATTTTCGCAAGGCTTTCCCCAACCTCAACTTCTGGGGAACCGCCGATCTCGTCGCAGAGGGAGATTACGTGGTCGGCCGCTGGGAGGGCGGCGGAACGCATACGGGACCCGCATTTGGAGATTTCCTGGCTGGCTCTCTGCCCGCAAATACCGGGCGAACGATGCGGTTCACCGGTATGACTGTCCTCAAAGTGAAGGATGGCAAGATCCTGGAGGAAGTCGGGCTCGACGACGGCGTCACCGCCCTGCAGCAGTTGGGTCTGATCCGCATGGCTGCCTAGAGTCTGATCCACACTCGGAAGCTCCTTGGATATCGGCATCGGCTTTTCGTCCAACGCCCCGCGAAGCGTCGATGCCGAGCTTTCCTTCAGGAGCTGGACTTCAAGCGCCCGATCCACGGTCATCCGCGTTGTCGTCCCCCGAAAGAGGGTCGACGGACAGTCGCCAAAGGCATTCAAACACCGCCATCAGGATGAGCAGCGTCGACGACGACATCAGGATTCCCACCACGAGCTGATGATATGGCGTTCGTTCGGTGAGCCAGAAGGCAATCAGGGAGACGACGATCAGACACGCCCAGCCGGCGAGCGTGTGCGAATTGCTGCGCACCAGGTGAGACAACTCCTCCGCAACCGCTCTCCTGGTGGCGGGCGCCTTGCTGGTCATGGGCGGGGTGGCGTGGTCATAAGTTGCTTCTGTCGACGTCCGCAGAGTTTGGTCTGTTCGCTGGCTTGAGCTGGTTCAGCGCAGCGGTGAGTTGCGCGTCATGATCGGTCCCGATCAATTGCTCCTTGATGGGTGGCGACGCCGGTTCGGCAGACGCGTGCTTGCCGTTTGATGGTCCCTCGGACTTCTTTGCGAGCGGCCCGGGATTGGCGAAAGCGCCATGGAGCTGGGCTTCGCGCCAGACCATGGAATTTGCGATCTGCTCATCCTTGGGCGCCGGGACGACGACGTCGGGCGTGACGCCCTGGTCCTGAATGGATCGGCCGGACGGCGTGTAGTAGAGCGCCGTCGTCAGCCGCAAGGCGCCGTGGTCCTTGATCGGGATGACGGTTTGCACCGATCCCTTGCCGAAGCTCTGGGTCCCCATCACGGTGGCGCGGTGACGGTCCTGCAATGCGGCCGCGACGATCTCGGAGGCCGACGCCGAGGCACCGTTGACGAGAACCACCATGGGCGTATCCGGCAAGAAGGCGCCCGCTGCAGGCGCCGCGAACGATCGATCGTCGCTGCTGTTGCGCCCGTGGATGGAGACGATGGTGCCGCCGTTCAGGAAATCACTGGAGACGTCGACGGCGGAGGTGAGGAGGCCGCCCGGGTCATTTCGCAGGTCCAGGACGAGGCCCGCGAGCTTGCCGCCGGCATCCTGCTTCAGCGTCGAGAGCGCCTGCCGGAGCTCGTTCGGCGTGTCCCGGCCGAACTCGCTGATTCTCACGTAACCGATGTTGTCGGGCTCCAGCTTCGACTTGACGCTATGGACCTGGATGACTTGCCGGGTGAGGGGGATTTCGAACGGCGGCTTGTTGCCGCGCACGATCGTCAATTTGACGGTCGTTCCCGGCTTTCCACGAATCCGCGAGACGACCTGCATCAGATCGGCGCCTTGCGTGCTTTCGCCGTCGATCGAGACGATCGCATCTCCCGGCTGTACATCCGCGCCGGCCGCCGGGGTGTCGTCGATTGGCGAGATGACGGTCGGCACGCCGTTGTGATCCGAGATCTTCAGGCCGACGCCGCCGAATTTTCCGCGCATATCCTCGGTCGACTCGCGAAATTCCTGCTCGGTCATGTAGGCGGAGTGCGGATCGAGGCGGGAAAGCATTCCCTTCAGGGCATCGTCGGTGAGCTCGCTCGAGTCGATCGGATGCACGTAGGCCTGCTGAACGAGCTGCATCACGCCGGCGAGGAGTCCGACGTCGATGTTCGGGAGGCCGGCAGTGACCCTGGAAACCAGTCCGACGCAGACGACCGCGATGGTTACCGCACACGCGATTGCCGCGGCGCGAAAATGCGCTTTATTCATGTGACCCTCTCACCTCTCTGCTCGGCTTCTGGTTCGACATCGGCTGCCATGCGATCCGCTGGCTCTCCCACCGCCAAAGCGCTTGGAGACGCGGAAAGAGCCGTTGCCAGAACGACATCTCTTCGGTTGAGGATCACGGGCGATCCGATGATCGCAGCATCGCTCCCGTTCATCGAACGAATTTGGCCCCGGAAGGTTCCCGCAACGGGGCGCGGCGCCTTTTGCGGTCGCGCAAAGCCACTGCCGAACGCGTCGCGCAACAACGAGTGATCCGCAACCGGGCGGGGAAATGCACTGCCGCCGATCACCTCGGATTGGCAGGTGACGGCCTTGGTTGATCCGGCAACGTCTCCAGCGTCACGCTCAATGAGCTTTCCTTTCCTTCCCGCACCGTTGCGAGCTGGACCGAGGAACCGGGCGCCATCGCATGGATCTTCCTGATCAGCTCGTTGGCGTTCTTGATCGGCTCGCCGCTGACCTTCGTGATCACGTCACCGCTCTTGATTCCCGCTTTCGCGGCCGGGCCGTTGTCCTGAACGCTTGCGACAAGCGCGCCGTGGAGATTGTTCTGGCCGAGGCTGTCTGCAATCTCGGGAGTGACGGATTGAACCTTGGCCCCGATCGATCCGCGCGTCACGGAGCCCTTTTCCTTGAGTTGCGGGATGACCGCTTTGACAGTGTCGGCTGGAATCGCGAGGGCAACTCCCGAAGAGCCTCCGGACGGCGACAGGATCATGTTGTTGACGCCGATGACCTCGCCATCGGTGTTGAAGCTCGGCCCGCCGGAATCGCCGCGGTTGATCGGCGCATCGATCTGGATGAAACCTTCGGTCGGACCGGTCTCGATCTCGCGTTCACGCGCCGAGACGATACCCGCCGTCACCGTGCCCCCCAATCCGAACGGATTGCCGACGGCAAGGATCCAGTCGCCAACGCGCGGCGGCTGGTCGGCGAGCTTCACGTAAGTGAAGTCCGTGCGGCCGTCGACCTTGATCAAGGCGAGGTCGCTGAGCTGATCGCTTCCGACGAGCCGGGCCGGATAGGTCTTGTTGTCGCTGGTGCGGATCTCGACCGTCTTCCTGTCGCCGCCCTCGACGACGTGACTGTTGGTCACGGCATAGCCGTCCGCCGAAATGAAAAAGCCCGATCCGATCGAGATCGCTTCGACGCGTGCCGTGCCTTGATCGGACCCATTCGGCCCGGGGGTATCGGAATCATTCGGCCCCGGGGCGTCCTGATCCGGAGCACTCCGATCAGGCATGCCGAGGCCGGGCAGTTGATCGGGCAACAGCTTTTTCGTTGCCGCGGTCCGGGAGGTGACGGCGATGACTGCCGGTTCGACCTTTGCCGCGAGATCGGCAAAGCTGTTCGGCGCGCCAGTCCGTCCCGTGTCGGCGACCCGATGCAGCAGAGCCGCGCGGTGCCCCGCGAAATCGGTGTTGACGCTCTGCGCATGCGCGATCGTCGCGCCCAGAAGCATCGCCGAAGCGATCACGCTGGTCGCCGACACGCGAGCATGGCTGAAGGACAAAACGCGAAAAGCCATTTCCGCCTCCATCGCTTTGCGCGAAGCTCTCATTTGCATTAACCGCCGCTTGTTTCGTCGCCGAGGATCTCGGCGACCTCGTAGAGATGCGGATCGATCTGCGCAACGGGCTGCTTGTCGACGTGGATCTGCGGCATGGCGATCTCCTGCTTGCGACGCTATCGATCGATCTCTCCAAACACGATGTCCAGCGAGCCGATGATCGCCGCGACGTCGGCCAACAGGTGACCGCGGCTGAGCAGGTCCATCGCCTGCAGGTGCGCGAACGACGGCGCGCGGATCTTGCAGCGATAGGGCTGGTTCGTGCCATTGGAGACCAGGTAGACGCCGAACTCACCCTTGGGCGCTTCCACCGCCGCGTAGACCTCGCCGGCAGGCACGTGAAAGCCTTCGGTGTAGAGCTTGAAGTGATGGATCAGAGCTTCCATCGAGCGCTTCATCTCGCCGCGGCGGGGCGGGGCGATCTTGTTGTCCTGCACCACCACCGGACCTTGCCCGTCAGGCGCGCGGAGTTTCGCGACGCATTGTTTCATGATGCGCACCGACTGGCGCATCTCCTCCATGCGGATCAGATAGCGGTCGTAGCAGTCGCCGTTCCTGCCGATCGGTATGTCGAAATCCATCTCCGGATAGCACTCATAGGGCTGCGCCTTTCGCAGGTCCCAGGCGGCGCCGCAGGCGCGCACCATCACGCCGGAGAAGCCCCACGCCCAGGCTTCCTTCAGCGTCACCTTTCCGACGTCGACATTGCGCTGCTTGAAGATCCGCAAGCCGGTCAGGAGCCGATCGAGATCGTCCACCACGCGCAGGAACGGATCGCAAAACGCCTCGATGTCGTCGATCAGCTTCGGCGGAAGGTCCTGGTGCACGCCGCCGACGCGGAAGTAATTGGCGTGCATGCGCGCGCCGGAAGCGCGCTCGTAAAACACCATGAGCTTTTCGCGCTCCTCGAATCCCCACAGCGGCGGCGTGAGCGCGCCGACATCCATCGCCTGTGTCGTGACGTTGAGAAGATGCGAGAGCAGGCGCCCGATTTCGCAGAACAGCACGCGGATCAATTGCCCGCGCCGCGGCACGTCGATGCCGAGCAGCCTTTCCGCGGCAAGGCAGAACGCATGCTCCTGATTCATCGGCGCGACATAGTCGAGCCGGTCGAAATAGCCGATCGCTTGCTGGTAGGTCTTGTGCTCGATCAGCTTTTCGGTTCCGCGATGAAGCAGGCCGATGTGAGGATCGACGCGCCGCACAACCTCGCCGTCGAGTTCCAGCACGAGGCGAAGCACGCCATGGGCAGACGGATGCTGCGGGCCGAAATTGATGGTGAAATTGCGAAGGCCGGCTTCCTGTTGCATGGCGAACTCGTGGGCTTCTCACGTCAGCGACGGCGCGCAGCGCAGGTTTCACAGCGCTCACGCCCTCACCCGTCGGCCACATCGAACCCGATGAATCCCAAGCCGCCGGGGCCCTGGTTGTTCCTATGGCTCTCGGAGCCTTGAGGGCCGGGAACGACGGCAGCATGCGCGCGTTGGCCAGGATGACGTCTGTAAAGACCATCGCCAAACCGATCGCTCGCGCGATCAAGATCTACCGTCGCGTCGCCAGGCATGATCCGGACACGCAGACACGGCGTGATCTCGCGCGGCACATCAAGCGGCTTGCGGAGCGGGGCGTGCAGGACACCGACCGCCTGACGGTCCACGGGCTCAGCTATCTGCGCGAAGTGGACCAGCACGCCAGACCGCGGTGACCGCAGCTCGATAATCATCACGCCATCAGGCTTTGCCTCGTCCAGCGGTCCGCAAATGCGGGCAGAGGCAGGCTGTGCCTTTATGAAACACGCGGTATGAGACACGCGATCTGTCTGTGGAACTTTCTGTTCCGCTTTTATGCCATGATTTTGGGGCTTCGTGTTGCAGCAGCGCGACAGTCGGGAATCGACGCTGTGCTACCGTGTGCTCAGCTCTAACCGGACGGATCGCCTGATCTTGCGGTTCGCGCCAGTCGGCTCAGGGGGGACCTCGCTATGAGCCAGGTGTTCGGGCCTTTGCCCTGTCTCATCGTGCTTGCCGCGCTTGCCGGCACTTCGGGCGATGCGCTCGCAACCACCCAAAAACAATCGCACGGGAAGAAGACGGAGGCTGCGAGCCCTGCTCCGCGCGAGCGCAAGGCAGGGCAGCCGAAAACGGCGGAGCTGAAGAAGGAAGGCAAGAAGACCAGGCGGGCGGAGCACGTCGCGGAGAAGAAGCGCCGCGGGAAAAAGGATGCCGATGACAAGCCTGCCGAGAAGGCGGCGCCTGAATTGACCGGCGACCTCGCCGTCGTGAAGGACGCGATTGGCATGGCGCGGCAGGGCAAGACCAGCGACGCCATCGATGCCGAGAAGACCATCGCCGATCCGGCCGGCCAAAAGCTCGTGGAATGGTTCCTGCTTCGCCATCCGGACTCGCAAGCCAGCTTCGACCGCTATGCGACGTTCATCGCAGCCAATCCCGATTGGCCCGGCGTTGTGCTGTTGCGCCGGCGCGCCGAAGGGCTGTTGTGGGACGACAAGATCGGCGCGGCGACGGTGCACGCTTTTACGTCTGATCAGCCGGTGACCGCGAAAGGCCGTCTCGCGCTGGCGCGTGTCCTGCTCGGCGAGGGCGACCGCGACGGTGCGGAACGCCTGGTGCAGACGGTGTTCCGATCGGAAGAACTGTCGGAGCGCACCGAATCCGACGTGATCGATGCGTTCCGCGACCTCCTCGGCCGCGAGGATTATCAGGCACGCATGGACATGCGCATCGGCGCGAAGGATTTTGCGGCGGCGATGCGTGCCGCCCATCATCTCGACGACGATGCGGTGTCGATCGTCAAGGCCTGCAGTGCGGTCAAGGGCAACGACGACCATGCCTCCGATGACCTCGATTCGGTCGCGACCGCTGCTCGCGAGGATCTCGGCTACGTGCTGTGCCGCGCGCAATGGCTGATGAAGAACGACAAGGTCGCCGAAGCCGCTCGCCTGATCCTTGCCGCGCCGAAACGGACCATGACGCTGCAGGACACCGACGAATGGTGGCGCGTGCGCCGCGGTCTTGCGCGAAAGCTGCTCGACCAGGGCGATGTCCAGAACGCCTATGAGATGGTGCGCGATGCCGCGCCACCGGCAAGCGAGGGCTACCGCGCGGACTCGCATTTCATGCCCGGCTGGATTGCGCTCCGCTATCTCGACGATGCGAATGCCGCGCTTTCGCACTTCGCGCATATCGACGAGGGGTGCAAGAACCCGATCACGCTGGCGCGGGCGGCCTATTGGCGCGGTCGCGCCAACGAAGCGCTCGGCGACAAGGATGCCATGCGCGCCGAATACGAGGCGGCAGCCAGCCACTCAACGGCCTATTATGGGCAGTTGGCACGCGCGAGACTTGGTCTGAACGACATCGAGTTGCGCACGCCGCCGCAGGGCGATGCGCCGGGCAGTGCGGCGAAAGAGATCGTGCACGCGGAAGAGATGCTTTATGCGATCGGCGATCGCGACGCCGCGATCCTGTTTGCGGCTGATCTTGCCGGAGAGAGCACCGACGTTCCGACGCTGGCGGCCGTCGCCGACGTCACCGGCCGCAACAATGATGCGCGCGCCATGCTGGAGCTCGGCAAGACGGCGCTGGGGCGGGGACTTCCGCTCGACGCCTATGCCTTTCCGACCATCGGCATCCCGGAGCACGATGCGATCGGACCGGCCATCGATCGCAGCATCATCTATTCGGTCGCGCGTACCGAGAGCGCGTTCAATCAGAAGGATCGCTCGAGTGCGAGCGCCGTCGGCCTGATGCAGGTCACGCCGGAGGCCGGCCGCGACACGGCGAAACGATTCCACGTCGAGTATGATTGGGACAGGATGGTCTCCGATCCCGTCTACAACACGCAAATGGGCGCGGCCGAGGTCAGCGCGCTGCTCAGGGAATACAAGGGCAACTACCTCATGACGTTTGCCGGCTACAACGCCGGCCGTGGCCGCGTGCGCGACTGGATCAAAGCCTATGGCGATCCGCGCGATCCCAATGTCGATGCCGTCGATTGGGCGGAGCGCATTCCGTTTGCCGAGACGCGCAACTATGTCCAGCGCGTGATGGAGAACCTCCTGGTCTATCAGCATCGATTCGACGGCACCTCACCGGCGATCGCAACGATCGATCACCGGGCGCCCGCTGCCCAGGAGGCCGCGAGCGCAGTGCCGTGAGGCGGCGGCGAGTCTCGCAGCGATCGCGGCATTGCATCGCGGCCCGTAATTGTACGGGCCTGCGATCAATCCGGCTGTAGTTCCTCTTAACCTAATCCTCCTTGACCCACTCCGAGAGCGGCTTGACGTCCGGCGGCTTGCCGTAGCCGCGCGTCCACAGATCGACAACCCATTCGGTCTTGGTCGTGCGATCGACCAGGACGGCGGTATTGTGCGGCAATTGCAGGATCAACGGATTGCCGCGGTAATGAGGGTCGCCCACGGAATGATATTTGAAAAGACCCCACTCCTGCAGGACCAGCAGGAGGCTCGTCATGTTTCGGGTGGTGTCCCAGCAATCGAAATTATGCTCGGCGTCGAGCGTCCGGATATCGGCGCTCGCGACCCGCTTGTCCGTGCCGATGATCGGTCCCACGCGGCGGTCGAACCAGATCACGGCTTTCTGGACGGCAGCTCGTTCGGCGGCGGCCGAGGCGCGCCCGGTTGCGAGAATCCTGGTGAGCGCCTTGCGGTCGGCCGGAGTGAAGTCCAGCTCTTCGCGGCGCCGGCAGACGAAGCCGTAACACACGGTCATCGAGGTGGCCGACGGCGGAAAGATCGACACCGAGGTGTAGAGGGCCGCCTGTGGCGCCGTGAGTTCCATCGTAGAGGCGGTTGCTGTGTGCCAGCACAATCCGGATGCAGCGGTCAACAGACCGCACCAGGCTAGCATCGCAGCCGATCGCTTCATGTTGGTGAACCCCATCGGCGTTCGAATGCCACCTTGTTACGCCGCTGCATGCATGGCAGGGATCGGCGCCGATTTGCCCTTGATCTGGGTCCGGTGCATCACCCGCCGCATGCTGTTGTCGAAGGGATCGCGGCGGTGCATCGTGCTGCGGTTGTCCCACAACAGGAGGTCGCCCACGCGCCAGTGATGCTCGTAGCAGAATTTCGGCTGCGTGGCGTAGGCCCAGAGCTCGTCCAGCAGCTTCGACGAGCGATCCGCATCGTAGCCTTCGATGTAGGAATTCCGGCGCCGCCCCAGATACAGCATCGCTTCGCCCGTTTCCGGGTGAACGCAGAGCGAGGGATGCCACGCGCCGGGTGCCTTGTGCGGATCATCGGTGGGCGTCACGCCCTTTCGCAGGAAACCGCCTGAATTGTAGGTGCCGTCATGCTTGATGCGGCGGCCTGCGATGGCTTTACGTAAATGATCCGGAAGCTGACGCGCGGCTTCCACCATGCTGCAGAGCCAGGTGTTGCCGCCTGTGTCGGGAATTTCCAGCGCGTAGAGCATCGAGGCGAAGGGTGGAACGTCCAGATAGCTCATATCGGTGTGCCACACCGCTTCGCCCGAGCCGAGCGCGCCGATCGGCGCGCCGGCAGTATCGAGCACATTCGACACGACATAAATGTCAGGATAGCCGGCCGGCGAGAGGCGCCCGTTCTCCTGATTGGGCGGCGGGTCGAGATCGCCGAGGCCGCGGCTGAAATCTAAGAGATCGTCGTCGCTGATCGTCTGATCGCGAAACAGAAGCGCGCCGTATCTTGCGAAAGAGGCATGGATGGCTTGCCGAGCCGGCGCGGAGACCTTGCGTAGATCGACGTCCAATATCTCGGCCCCGACAACGGGGGTCAACTCTCTGGTCGAGATCGCCATGGGTTCTCCCTCGCAGTTCGCGAATGACTCATTTTGACACCGAAGAGTGTCACCTAAACCCTGCATCGTCAACGCGAGAGGGTTGACAGCATCAGCCGGCCAATGAAACCTGTCGTTGCACGGGGAAAAAGTCGCGAGAGGCCAATACAATGACAACAAAAGGCAAGGTACTCGCGGCTTCCTGTCTGATGTATTTCCTGTTCTACATGGATCGCGTGAATATATCCTCGCTCGCGCCCATCATCAGCAAGGAATTGCAGCTCAACGCATTCCAGCTTGGCATCGTCTTTTCCGCCTTCGCCTATCCGTATGCCATCTTCCAGATCATCGGTGGCTATATGGGTGACAGGCTCGGCCCGAAAGCAACGCTCGGACTCTGTGGCCTATTGGTCGGCGTAGCGACGATATGGACAGGGCTCGCGGGCGGACTTGTCGGCCTCGTCTGCGCGCGCACTCTGTTGGGCGCTGCCGAAGGGCCGGCCTTTCCGACCGCGACGCGGGCTCTCGCCGCCGTCATGCCGCCCGCCGAGCGCGGCTTTGCCCAAGGCATCACGCATTCCTCCTCGCGGCTCGGCAACGCCGTAACGCCAGCGGTCGTGGCCGCTCTGGTCGCCGTGTCGAGCTGGCGGGGGAGCTTCGTCACATTCGGCCTTTGCAGCCTCGCCTGGACCCTGCTTTGGCTCGCCATCTACCGGACCGACAAAGGTGCGGAGCAGGCGGCCTTAAAGCCAGTTTCTGGCGAGGGCGAAGTCCCCTTCCTTACGGTGTTCAAGCGCGTGCGGCCGATCACGCTGATCGACTTCTGCTACGGCTGGGTGCTGTGGACCTACCTGAACTGGACCCCGCTCTTCCTCGCCCACCAGTACAAGCTTGATCTCAAGCACACGGCCGTGTTCGCAACGGGAATCTTTTTCGCCGGCGTCATCGGTGACACCCTTGGCGGGCTGATCAGCGACTACCTCTACAAGCGCTACCGGAGTCTCGGCATCTCGCGGCTGGGCGTTATCGGCGCCGGATTTGCGCTCTCGCTCGTGTTCATCGTTCCGATGACCTTTATATCGGATCTGGTGACGGCCGCCGTGCTGCTCAGCGCGGCGTTCTTCTTCCTGGAGTTCATCGTGTCTCCGATCTGGTCGCTGCCGATGGACCTCATGCCGTCGCGATCGGGCACGGCGAGCGGGATCATGAATTTTGGATTTGGCATGGCCGGAATCGTCTCGCCGCTGGTGATCGGCGGGCTGGTCAACTGGACGGGGAATTGGTCGCTGGCCTTTTCGACATCGATCGCGATCGTCGTGTGCGGCCTTGTCGCAACGCTCGTTGTCGGCAGTCGCATGGGGTTTGGAAAGGGCGCTCCGGCCGTGGTCGTCGGCGCTTGATATCCTTGAAGATTCCGCACGCCGGTTAAGGTAAACAAGACCTTTCGGTTCGAAATCCGGCGCGCCTCAAATATAGGGTTTCGCGGGGCAAAGGGGGCCAACGCGAAATCGCGAGGCAGCGTCATGCAGATGTCAGTGCGCACGTCCGACCGCCGGTGTGAGGTGGCCGTAGGCGTGGCGTCGCCCTTCAGCCGCTCGCGCACGCTGGATGTCCTGCGCGGGATCGCGATCGCAGGCGTGATGGCGATCCACGTCTCGCAAAGCTTTCCGTCGGGCCTGCACGTCGTCGATTTCGTGTTCTCGTCCGGCTGGGCCGGCGTCAACGTGTTCTATTTCGTCAGCGCGCTGACGATGTGCCTGATGTGGACGCAGCGCGAAGGGGAGCAGCACCCGACGCGCAAATTCTACATTCGCCGCTTCCTTCGCATCGCGCCGCTGTTCTGGCTCGCGATCCCGCTCTACCTCGTGGTGAACGGAACCGGGCCGAGCCACGATGCGCCGGACGGCATCGCGCCCCATCAGGTGATCCTGACCGCGCTGTTCCTGCACGGCTTCTGGCCGGACTCCATCAACAGCGTGGTGCCGGGCGACTGGTCGATCGCCGCCGAGATGACGTTCTACGCCGTCTTCCCGCTCGTGATCGCAGCCTTCGGGGCACGCCGGCACCTTTATCTCTTGCTCGCGATCGCCATCAATCTCTTCAACGTTTGTTTCTTCAAGCCCTGGGCCTATCCGTTCTTCGTGAGCCATTACGGAGCCGGCCACGAGGCATTCGTCTGGAACGCGCTGCATCTGAGCTTCCTGAATCAGCTTCCGATCTTCCTGACCGGTTGCGCGCTGTTCTTTGCGCTGCGCGACGGCTTTGCGAGATCGGATGCCGCGATGCTCGCGGGCTGGATTGCGCTCGCCTTCCTTGCCAATCGCGCGACGCCCTCACATGAGTTCAACTACCTCATCATCAATCTGGTGCTCGGCGCGTTGGTTTACGGCTGCATCCGTTTCGCGCTCCGCTTCGCCCTGCTCGAAGCGCTCGGCCGCAATTCCTATTCCATGTATCTGTCGCATTTCGCCGTGATCCATGGCCTGCGGCTGCTCTGGCCGCTTGGCGACGGGCTGGTCTCGCTCGTCATGGCTTACGCGTTCACCGCGCTCGTCAGCTATGTCGTGTCGGTCGCGACCTGGCGGCTGGTCGAGCGGCACGCCCAGGCGGTGGCGCAGCGGTTGACCTCCTCATCGAGGCGCGTGGATATCGATGTGGTTGCGTCGCGAAGCGCCGCTTGAACTCTGGCTCAGCGCCTGGCTCTCGCCGACAAAATCTCCTCCGCATCTTGACATCGAACGTGCAGGGTCTGAATGACTGGCGTTTGATCGCGCTTGATACGGAGGAAATGCCGATTTGACGTCAGCCACAAACTCGAGCGGCGAAATTCCTGAAGCCTTCGTGGCCGTCGACTGGGGGACCTCCAGCTTTCGCGGCTGGCTGATGTCGGCCAATGGCGAGGTGAGGGCGGAGAGCCGCGGCAGCGAAGGCATGCTGCATTGTGCAAGTAGCGGCTTTGCGCCGGTGCTGCGCGATCACCTTGCGCGCCTTGGTGCGCGGGATGGCACACCGATCCTGATTTGCGGCATGGCGGGCGCGCGGCAGGGCTGGGCCGAGGCGCCCTACCTGAAGACGCCGACGCGTCTCGACGCCCTGCACAAGGGCGCCATCCGGATCGACGCACAAGGCGACATCCGCATTCTGCCGGGGCTCGCACAAGCAAGAGCCGACCAGCCCGACGTCATGCGCGGGGAAGAGACGCAGCTTCTGGGGGTGACAGAGCCCGACTTTACGGGGCTCGTTTGCATTCCCGGCACCCACAGCAAATGGGTCAAGATCGAAGCCGGTGAGGTCGTCGCATTCTCGACCTACATGACCGGCGAGCTGTTTTCGGTGATCGCTCAGCACAGCATCCTCGCGCACGCCGTCGAGCCGGCCGGTTCGTCACCGGCGGACGGCGAGCCGTTCCGCGAGGGCCTTGCGACGGCGCTGGCTCAGCCGGCAGGATTGACCGCATCATTGTTTCGGCTGCGCGCCGCGCAGCTTTTGGGTTTCGAGCAGCGCGCTGACGGCGCGGCGCGGCTGTCGGGCCTTCTCATCGGAACCGAAATCGCCGATGCGCTGCAGCGGCACGGGCGGGCGCGTTCGCTGCGGCTGATCGGAGCGGGCGGCCTGGGCCGGCTTTACCAGGCCGCGCTGACGGCGCAGGGTTTCGACGTGACGGCGGTCGATGCCGAAGAGGCGTCGCGGCGAGGCCTCGGCAAGGCCGCGATCAACATTTGGGGAGCGCAGACATGATGCAGCCCGTCACTCGATCAACTACTCAGCCGATTCCCTGGCCCAAGGTGAAACGCTCGCTGGTGGCGATCCTGCGCGGTATCCGGCCCGATGAGGCAGAGGCGATCGTCGGCGCGCTGATCGAGGCCGGCTTTGAATTGATCGAGGTGCCGCTGAACTCGCCTGATCCCTTCGTCTCGATCGAGCGCCTCGCCAGGCGCTTCGGGAACGACTGCTGGATCGGAGCAGGAACTGTTCTGAGCGCGGCCGACTGCGCGCGCGTAGCCGATGTCGGCGGACGGTTGATGGTCAGCCCGAACGTGGATGCCGATGTGCTGGCGATGGCGAATGCGCGGCAGATGGTGACCATGCCCGGCGTGTTCTCGCCAACCGAAGCCTTTCTTGCGCTGCGCGCCGGAGCCTCGGCGCTGAAATTCTTTCCGGCGTCCGTGCTGGGGCCGTCAGGCATTGCCGCGCAGCTCGCGGTCCTGCCGAAGGACACGGTCGTTGGCGCGGTCGGCGGCGTGTCGGACAAAAACCTTGCCGCCTATGCAGCGGCAGGGATCAAGAGTTTCGGACTTGGCTCCAGCCTCTATCGCCCGGGCATGACGGCAGCCGAGGTGCGAGAGACGGCGCTGGCCTCGGTCCGCGCCTACGACCGCGCGCTGGACGAGGCTGTCACGGCGGCCCAGATGTGAAGCGCGAAAAGCACGTTTGCCAACACGGCAAGCAGGCTGATGATGTCGATCAGAATGCTCATGGTTCCCTCCGCTTTGGAGGGTTTAGGACGTGGCGCTGCCGCTTTCCGTGATCTCGGTCACGTGTCACGGATACGGCTTCTTCGACGACGCGGGAAGCGATTTGCACGTCCGCCCGGATTTCGCCTCGATGAGATCGCTGGGCGCGCCCTTGCGATTGTCGAGTTTCCAGGTTCCTTCGGAACGCTTCCCCGCGTGTTTTGTTTTCTCCGCTCCAACGATGGAGAACTTGAATGAAGCAAACGATGATTGTCCTGGCGGCGATGCTGATCGGCGCAACTGCGTATGCGGCAGAGAAACCGGGCGCGTCCAAGATGTCGCCTGGTCACGAGATGCAGAATTCGCCCACATCCACCACCAAGGGCGCTTCGGAATATAGCCCCGGCGACAAGATGAAGGACAAAGGGACGGTCGGACGCGCACGCGGCGCATCGGAAAATACGCCGGGCGATCGCATGAACGATAAGCGCAAGAAGTATTAAGTCGGCTGCGACGCCGGTTTTTGACGCGAGGGGCTGCGGTGCGTTGTCGTGCTGCAGCTCTTTGTCCATGGGTCTCATTTGCGCGACGAAGCCGCGCGAATGGTAGCCGACAGGCCTATTCCTCATCCGACCCCGGTGCCCGCCGCAGCATGAAGTGGCCGAACGCTGCAGCGATCGGCTTCGTCGGATCGTCCTGCCAGGCCTGCGCCTCGAAGGCGACGATGCGCCGCCCCTGCTTGACGATCGAGACGCGGGAGCTGGTGTCGAGCGCGCGCCCCGAGCGCAGATAATTGATGGTGAGTCCGATCGGCTTCGGCCGTGCTACCCCGCCAGGCTCAGCCACCCCACCAAGCTCATTCGTGACCCCGACGATCGCAGCCGTTTCCAGGAAGGCGCCGGTCATGCCGCCATGGATCGCGGGCAGGATGGGGTTGCCGATGATCCGTTCTGAGAACGGCATCACGAGCGTACCGTCGTCGGCGATGCTGATGCCGAGGAAGCGCGCGAACGGGCTGTTGGCGAATGGGCCGGCCGGATCCTCCGGCGCCTCCAGCGGTGGCAGCGCGCCGTCGTTCAGCCGGCCGTCGGCGAGCATATTGGTGCGATTGGCGCCGATCATGAAGCAGGCGGTTGCGGTCGCGACCGGATCGTCCTCGGAGTCCTGGTAGGCGGTGGCGCGCACGAAAGCGATGCTGCGGGTGACGCGATAGCAGAGCGAATGCGCCCGGATGGCAAGGCCCGGGGTGGCGGGCTTCTGATAATCGATGCGCAGATCAAGCGTCGCGATCGCGCGCGTGCCGTCGAGCGCGAGCTGGACCGCCATGCCGCAGCTCTCATCCAGCATGGCGGTGACAACGCCGCCGTGGAGCACGCCGGTCTCGGAGTCGCCGACAAAGGCCGGCCGGTAGGGCAGGCTCGACCAGGCCTCGCCGGGTGCGGCCCGATCGAGCTGAAGTCCGCTGATATGACCATAGGTCGAGCGGCGGCGGCCGATCGCTTCAGCCAGCGAGTCGAACGGCAGGGGAGCGTTGAAAATGGTGGTCTCCGACATGGCCGCCGTTGTAGACCACGGCAGGGTGGCGAGCAAAAACCCTTGTTTTAAAGGGGGAAATGCAGTAGGCGCGCCGGGAATCGGGCGCCCAACTCTAAAAAATACGCTGAATCCCCGGGAATTCTGAACAAAGCTGTGCAGAAAACCCTGTTTTTCCCGTGTGTTCGTCTATTGTCAGATCGGTCCGAATCAAAGGAGTTCGAATGGCCACCCAACTTTCCAAGTCTCAACTGGTTGAGAGAATTTCCACCGCGACCGAACTGTCCAAGCGCGACGTCAAGAACGTCATGGATACGCTGGTCGATGTCGGTCACAAGGAGCTCAAGAAGAACGGGATCTTCCTCGTCCCCGGCTTCGCGAAGTTCGTTGTCGTCAAGAAGCCGGCAACGAAGGCGCGGAAGGGCACCAATCCGTTCACGGGCGAGGAGATGATGTTCAAGGCAAAGCCCGCTCGCAAGATCGTCCGGGCGAGGCCGGTCAAGGCTGCGAAGGACGCAGTCTAAGAGAAAAAGGCCCCCTTCAACGGGGGCCTTTTGTTTTGACGTCCTCACGGTTCCCTTGAGAGCACGCGGCGCCACCCGTATCGCGGGGTCGCGCGAGATGCGCTATGGTCGGTGGACCGACCTTTAAGGGAAACGCTGAAGGAATTGATGTGAGTGTGCCCAATCCCGCCGCTGGCAAGGTCGTTGCCGCGAACGCGTTAGCGAACATCCCAAAGCTCGTCACCGCCTATTTCGCGTCGAAGCCGGATCCCGCCGATCCCGCCCAACGTGTCGCGTTCGGTACCTCGGGTCATCGCGGCACGTCGCTGAAAACCTCGTTCAACGAGAACCATATTCTCGCGACCACGCAGGCGATCTGCGACCACCGCCGAGAGGCGGGCCTCACGGGGCCGCTGTTTATCGGCATTGACACCCATGCGCTCGCAGAACCTGCGCTCGCCAGCGCCATCGAGGTGTTTGCCGCCAATGGCGTCGACATCATGGTCGACGAGCGCCGCGGCTACACGCCCACCCCCGCTGTGTCGCATGCGATCATCGCCTACAACAAGGGACGGACGAGCGGGCTTGCCGATGGCGTCGTGATTACGCCCTCGCACAATCCGCCCGAGGACGGCGGCTACAAATACAACCCGCCGCATGGCGGCCCCGCCGACACCGACGTTACGGGCAAGGTCGAGAGGCAGGCTAACCGCTATCTGGAGCAGGGGCTCAAGGGCGTTTCGCGCATGCCGTACGACCGGGCGCGGAAGTCGCCGTCGGTTCATGCGTTCGATTACATCAGCCCTTATGTCGCCGATCTCGAAAACGTCGTGGACATGGCGCTGATCAGATCGTCCGGCGTGCGGATCGGGGCCGATCCGCTTGGCGGCGCCGCGGTCCATTTCTGGCAGCCGATCGCCGAGCGCTACGGCATCGATCTGACGATCGTGAACGATGTAGTCGATCCGACCTTTCGCTTCATGACGGCGGATTGGGATGGCAAGATCCGCATGGATTGCTCATCGCCTTACGCGATGGCAAGCCTGATCCAGATGCGCGACCGCTTCGACGTCGCCTTCGCCAACGACACCGACGCCGACCGCCACGGCATCGTCACGCGGTCGAGCGGGCTGATGAACCCGAACCATTTCCTCGCCACCGCGATCGCCTATCTGTTCAGCCGGCGCGCGAATTGGGCCGGCGATGCCGCGATCGGCAAGACCGTCGTCTCCTCATCGATCATCGACCGCGTCGCGCGCAAGCTGAACCGCAAGCTCGTGGAGACGCCGGTCGGCTTCAAATGGTTCGTCGAGGGGCTCGGTCATGGCGGATTCGGCTTTGCCGGCGAGGAGAGCGCCGGCGCCTCGTTCGTCAAGCGCGACGGCTCGGTGTGGACCACCGACAAGGATGGAATCATCCTGGGGCTGGTTGCCGCAGAGATCCTGGCCGCCACCGGACAGGATCCGAGCCAGTATTTTGGCAATCTCACCGCCGAGCTCGGCATGCCCTTCTACGAGCGGATCGACATGCCGGCGACCGCGCCGTTGAAGAATGCATTGAAGGCGGTGACGCCGGAGAAGCTCAACATGAAGGAGCTCGCAGGCGATGCCGTGCGCGCGATGCGCACCACCGCGCCCGGCAATGGCCAGCCCTTCGGCGGCATCAAGGTCGAAACCGGGATGGGCTGGTTTGCGGCGCGGCCGTCAGGAACCGAGGATGTCTGCAAGATCTACGCCGAAAGTTTTCGCGATGAAGCGCATCTGAAGCGCATCCAGAGCGATGCGCAGGCGGCGCTCGGCCGGCTGGTTTGATGCCGGCGTTATAAGCCGAAATAGAGGGGAGGAACTCTTGATGAAGGCGCTCAATGCTGCATCGATCTTGCCAGAGGACGGCACCGCGGGAACGCTGGTGGGCCGGGTCTGGCTGCCACAGGCAGGTGGGCCGGCCGTAGCGGCGGTGCGCGGTGATGGCGTGTTCGATGTGACGCAAGCTTTTCCAACGGTGAGCGCGCTGGCCGAGGTCGCGAAGCCGGCTGCCGCGTTGTGCGAGGCCAAAGGTGTGCGGATCGGAAGCCTCAACGAGATCGTTGCCAACACACCACCCGACACGCGTGATGCGACAAGACCCTGGCTGCTCGCGCCGGTCGATCTTCAGGTGCTCAAAGCGGCGGGCGTGACCTTCGTGGTCTCGATGCTCGAGCGCGTCATCGAGGAGCGGGCGCGCGGCAATCCATCCTCGGCGGCGGCAATCCGCAAGGAGGTGGAGCGGCTGGTCGGGGATGATCTTTCGAAACTCAAGCCGGGTTCGAAGGAGGCGATGCATCTCAAGGAGGTGCTGATCTCGCAACAGGCCTGGAGCCAGTATCTCGAGGTCGGGATCGGGCCGGACGCCGAGGTCTTCACCAAGGCGCCGGTGCTGTCGTCGGTCGGCACGGGCATGGATGCCGGCGTGCATCCGAAATCGACCTGGAACAATCCCGAGCCGGAGGTGGTGCTGGTCGTGTCAAGCACGGGCAAGATCGTCGGCGCCACGCTCGGCAACGATGTCAACCTGCGCGACTTCGAGGGGCGCTCGGCGCTGCTGCTCTCCAAGGCAAAGGACAACAACGCCTCCTGTGCGGTGGGCCCGTTCGTGCGGCTGTTCGATAGTTCGTTCTCGCTCGACGACGTCAGGACGATGGACATCACCATGACGGTCGAGGGCGAGGACGGCTTTGTGCTCGACGGCCATTCCTCGATCGGCAAGATCAGCCGCGACCCGGAAGACCTGGTGTCGCAGACGATCGGCGCGGTGCATCAATATCCGGACGGATTTGCGCTGTTCCTCGGCACCATGTTCGCGCCGGTGAAGGACCGCGACACGCCGGGGCAGGGCTTTACCCACAAGCGCAACGACGTTGTCACCATTCGCACCGCCAAGCTCGGCAAGCTGATCAATCGCATGCGTACAAGCGATGAATGCGAGCCGTGGGCCTTCGGCATCGGCGCGATGCTGAAGAATCTCGCAAGCCGCGGCGCGCTCAAGTGAGCGCGCTTATGCGAGCGCGGATCGCATGCGCTCCCTGAGACTCCTGGCGGACGACCTCACGGGCGCGCTCGACACCTCGGCGGAATTCGTCGGCGCGTTCGGGCCGATCGACGTGGTGTGGTCCCCCGCGCCGCTTGCGGCCGGCGAGCAAAGTCTTGCTAGCGACAGCGGCACGCGCGAGCTTGCGTCCGGCGAGGCGTTTGCGATTCTACGCAAGCTTGCGCCGCTCCTCGATGGCGCCGGCATCGCCTTCAAGAAGATCGACAGCCTGTTGCGCGGACCCTGGGTCGCCGAGCTCGACGCTTGCCTTAAGGCGGGCAAGTGGGACGCCTGTATTGTCGCTCCGGCCTTCCCGCATCAGGGCAGGGTCACGCGAAGCGGCAAGCAATTTTCCCGCACGCTCGACGGACATTGGACCGCGGTCGGCGACGACATCCTCCGGCGGCTCCGCGATCGAGGGTTGGAGGCGCGGATCGCCGGTCTTGCGGCGCCGCTTGAAAAAGGCATCAATGTCTTCGATGCCGAAACTGACGCCGACCTCGATCGCGTCGCCGACATCGGCCGTACATTCAAGAGCCGGCTGTTGTGGTGCGGCAGCGGCGGTCTCGCCACCGCGCTGGCGCGGGGGGCTGACGCCGCGGTCTCTGCTCGACTGACAACGCCGGTGCTGGGTGTCTTCGGCTCCGACCATCCGGCCACTGCGGCCCAGCTTGCGAGATGCGGGCGCGTGGTGATCCGAAGCGCCGACATCGGATCGGATATCGACCAGATCGGGCGCGCGCTGGATCGGGGTGTCGTCTTCGTCCAATTGAAGACGGCTGGCGCGCTTTCGCGCAGCGAAGCGGCCAGCCGCTTTTCGCAAGAGATCGCGCTTCTCAGCCGGGCGATCGATCCGCCCAGGACCGTCGTCGTCGCCGGCGGCGAGACCCTCAAGGCCCAGATGCTGGCAGTCGGGGCAAGCGCCTTGCACGTCCTCGGCCGGCTCGAGCCCGGCCTTCCCAAATCTGTGATACGAGGCGGGCGCTGGGCGGGGGTTGACGTCATATCGAAGTCCGGTGCTTTTGGGCCGCCGGATCTGTGGTCGAAGCTGCTCAAGCGGAACGGTCTGACCTAGAGGGGAACATCATGGCCAAGCGACATCTCGCCATCACGATGGGCGATCCTGCCGGCATCGGCCCCGAGATCATCGCGAAGGCCTGCGCGAAGCTGCGTGATCGCCTTGATGCCTCCGATCTGAAACTCCTGATCATCGGCAGTCACCGCGCGCTCGACCGAGCCAAGACGCAGGTCGCGGCCAATCTCGACATCGCGCAAGTCGGGCTCGACGACAATGAATGGCCGAATCTTGCCTTCCTGCAGGCGGATAAGGAAAGCGATGCGATTGCGCCCGGCGTGCTTTCGGCCGATGGCGGCCGCTTTGCCTACAAGGCGGTCGAGCACGGCGTAAAGCTTTCGCTGTCCGGCCGCGTCGCCGGCATCGTCACCGCGCCGCTCAACAAGGAAGCGCTGAACAAGGCCGGCTATCACTATCCCGGCCATACCGAGATGCTGGCGGCGCTGACCGGCGTGCGCGGCTCGGTGATGCTGCTTGCTCATGGAAACATGCGCGTGAGCCATGTTTCCACGCACGTTGCCCTGCAGGACGTTCCAGCGCGGCTGACGCCGGAGCGGCTGCGGCTCGTGATCGACCTCACGCACAAGGCGCTGGTCGCGATGGGGATCGCGAAGCCTACGATTGCAGTCGCTGCGCTCAACCCGCATGCGGGCGAAGGCGGCTTGTTCGGGCGTCAGGATATCGAGGTGTCAGCGCCGACGATTGCGAAGGCGGTAGCTGATGGTTTCGACGTGGTCGGACCCATCCCCGGCGACACCGTCTTTGTCAAGCTGCGCGCAGGGCAATATGACGCGGTTGTCGCGATGTATCACGACCAGGGGCACATTCCGGTCAAGCTGCTTGGCTTCGAGGTCGATCCGGCAACCGGCAAATGGCAGGAGCTGTCCGGCGTCAACATCACGCTGGGGTTGCCGATCATCCGCACCTCCGTCGATCACGGCACGGCGTTCGATATCGCAGGCAAGGGCATCGCCAATGAGCGCAGCATGATCGAGGCGATCGAATATGCCGAACGCCTAGCGGGTGGCGCCTGGACGCAGCGGTGAGAGATGTGATCAGCAGCGATGCCGCAGGCCGTCGCGGCTCCTATAACTGCCGCTTGCCGGATCATAAGAGCGGGCGCGAAGGCAGGCGGGCCGAGCGGGCGGCGGGCCGATCACCACCTGCGAAGGGTAGGGCAAGGGCGAGCGATAGGAATTGCCTGCACGCAGGCCCGCAATCCCGAGCCAGGCGGTCGAGGGATCGTCGGTGAAATTTCCCGGGAAGAAGCCGTTGGTCGGATAATCGCGGTTGTCGTCGCGATTGTCGTAATACCAACCGGACGTGTTGCCGTAGCGCAGCGGGCGGAGGCCGAGGTCTTGCGCCTGCGCCATGCCCGTGGTCAGCACCGTCACGATGCCTGCCGCCGCCATCGTCTTTCGCCACGTGGTCATAGGCGTATCCCCCGCATCATGGCCGGATGGTTCCCCAATCGCCTTTCCAGCCGGACAATCGTCCCTTCCGGAACTGTAGATACAGCGCGTCGCTGCGGCTCGCGAGCGCCGCGCCCTTCACATTGGGCAGCGCGACGAGGAGCTCATCGCCGGGACGGCCGCGCACATAATAGAGCTGCACGCCGAGCGCCTGCGAGGCCTGGTCCGGCGTCATGCCGAACGTCAGCGGAATGTTGGGTGGCGTGAGCTGCTGGGCGAATGCCGGTGCGAGCGCGAGGCAGGCCAGCACCAGGACTGCCGCGGCCGGGTTACGCTTTCGATTCTTGCGGCTCGTCATGCGTCTCACTCCACCGCCGCCAGCGTGCCGCCCGGCGTCCAGCCGCCGCCCAGCGCCTGAAACAGGCTCGTTGCCGCCAAAAGCTTGTTCAGCCGAACCGTGACCAGGTTGTTTTCGGCCGTGAACAGCGTCTGCTCGGTCTGCAGCACGGTGATCAGGTTGACGGTACCGCCGGCGAGCTGCTTTTCGGCGACGTCGAAGGCCGCGCGCGAGGCGGCGACCACCTGTTGCTGCAGCCTTTCCTGCAGTGTGAACTTCTGCAGCGCGATCAGCGCTTTCTCGACGTCGGTGAACGCCGACAGCACGGCCTTGCGATAGGCGTTGAGATCCTGAAGCTGCACGCCCTTGGCCTGCTTCAATTGGCTATCCAGCAGGAAGCCGTCGAAGATCGGCTGGCTCAGGCTTGCGGTCAGCGTGTAGAACCACGCCCCCGGCGTGAACAGCGAGGCCAGCGCCGCGCTCTCGAAACCGGTGGTGCCGGTCAACTGGATCTGCGGGAAGAAGGCCGCGCGTGCGGACTCGACGCTGAAATTGGCGGCCGAAAGCTGCGCCTCGGTCTGCCTGATATCCGGCCGCTGATAGAGCAGCTCTGACGGCAGCCCCGGCGTCACGCGCGGCACCGCGATCCGGCTCAACGAGCCGCCACGGACGGTGAGGTTCGCGGGTGCTCGCCCGACCAGCAGCGCCAGTGCGGCGATGTTCTGGCCGAGCGTGACCTCGAGCGGCGGGATCGCAGCGCGCTGGGTCGCCGCCAGCGCCTCCTGCTGCGACACCTCGAGCTGCGAAGCCGTGCCGCCGTTGAACTGCTTCTTGATCAGGCTCAGGATACGCTCGGCGGCCGCGAGGTTGCGGCGGGTGACGCGGAGCTGATCCTGAGCGGCCAGCACCTCAAAATAGGTATTGGCGACGCTGACGATAGCCGTGAGCGTCACGACCTCGCGGTTATAGCGCGCGGAGGTAGCGTTCTCCTCCGCGGCATAAAGCGTTGCGCGGTTCTTGCCCCAGAAGTCGAGTATGTAACTTGCGGTCAGGCTCGAGGTGAAAGTGTTGAAGGTGGCTCCGCCAAAGCCGCCACCGCTGCTGCTGGTGGCCGAAGACGTCTTCTGCCGTTCGGCGCTGCCGTTGCCCGTCAGTGTCGGCAACAGCGGCGCACCGGACACGCCGACTTGCGCATCGGCCTGCACGATCTGCGCGATCGCGACCGCGATATCGAGGTTGTAGACCTGCGCCGTGTCGATCAGCAAGGTCAGCTCGCCGGAGCGGAAACCGCGCCACCAATCCAGCATGGGAACGTGCGCATCGGCGTCGCTTTTCGCCGCCGCGCGATAGGCCGCAGGCACCTCCAGATTGAGCGCGGGTCGTTCGGTGCCGATGATGCAGCCCGACAGCGCAGGGGCCAGCGCGAGCGCAAGCAGCCCCTTGATCCCAAAATGGGTCCGCACACGTCCAGCAGCCACGTTTGACACTACCCCTGACATCTACTCACCCGGTTGCAGCGAAGGTCCGGGTGTATGAGGTGCCGCCCCGCCCCGAAGACGTTGGCTCCATAGGCGAAACCTGTCCAGATACAAATAGATCACAGGTGTGGAATAAAGCGTCAGGGCTTGACTGAGGATCAGGCCGCCGACGATGGCAATGCCCAGCGGCTGGCGCAATTCGGCGCCTTCGCCGAGCCCCAGCGCCAGCGGCAACGCGCCCAGCATCGCGGCCATCGTCGTCATCATGATCGGGCGGAAGCGGAGCAGGCAGGCTTCGCGAATCGCATCGAGCGGGCTCAAGCCGCGCTGCCGTTCGGCGTCCAGCGCGAAATCGATCATCATGATCGCGTTCTTCTTGACGATGCCGATCAGCAGGATGACGCCGATCAGCGCCATGATCGAAAATTCTGTCTTGAATGCCATCAGCGCGAGCAGCGCGCCGACACCAGCCGACGGCAGCGTGGAGAGAATGGTCAGCGGATGGATGTAGCTCTCATAGAGCACGCCGAGCACGATGTAGATGGTGATGAGCGCGGCGAGAATCAGGAAGGGCTGATTGGCGAGCGAATCCTGGAACACCTTGGCGGTGCCCTGGAACGTGCCGCGAATCGTAGCGGGGACCCCAAGCCGGTTCATGGTGGCTTCGATGGTTCTGACCGCATCGCTCAGGGAGACGCCGGGCGGCAGGTTGAACGAGATGGTGGTGGCGACCAGCAGGCCCTGGTGATTGACCCCGAGCGGGGTCGCACCCTGGCCGAAATGCGCCACCGCCGACAGCGGGATCATCGTTTCCTGTCTTGTCGAGACCGCCGAGCCGGTCGACGCCACGCCCTTGCCGGTCGCGCCGATCGAGTTGGTCGCGAGATTTCTCGCAGCCTGGGCGTTGGCTGCGGCTGCCGCCGTCGACGTCGCGGACGACACCACCGTGCCCGCCACGGCATTGGTCCCCTGCGAGCCGCCGACCGAGCCGCCCGAGGTCGAAACATAGACGTCCTTCAGCGTTTCCGGGCTCTGCCAGAAGCGCGGCGCCACCTCCATGACGACGTGATACTGGTTGCGCGCGACATAGATGGTCGAGACCTGGCGCTGGCCGAACGCGTCATAGAGCGTGTTGTCGATCTGGCTCACGGTGACGCCAAGCCTTGCTGCGGCGTTGCGGTCGATGATGACCTGGGACTCGAGCCCCTTGTTCTGCTGGTCGCTGTTGACGTCGGCCAGATTCTTCTCGTGCTGCAGCGCGGCCGCGATCTTCGGCGACCATTCGTTCGGCTCTGCAAACGAGGAGCCCTCGAGCGTGTACTGGTACTGCGCGTTGCTGGCGCGGCCGCCGACGCGGATGTCCTGCACCGCCTGCAGGAACAACGTTGCGCCCGGCACGACCGCCATCGCCCGCCTGAGTCGCGCGATCACGCCGTCGGCGCTGATATGCCGCTCGCTGACCGGCACCAGCGACATGAACATGAAGCCGGAATTGGTCTGGCCGCCGCCGGTGAAGCCGACCACGGTCTCGACCGCCGGGTCCTTCTTGATGATGCTCACGAACTGCGCGAGCTTCTTCTGCATCAACTGAAACGAGATGCTCTGGTCGGCCTGGATGATGCCGATGACCCTTCCCGTGTCCTGCTGCGGGAAGAAGCCCTTCGGGACCACGCCATAAAGATAGAAATTGAGACCTACGACCGTCGCGAGCACCAGCATGATGAAGCGCGGATGATCGAGCGCGACCGTCAGCGTGCGCCGGTAGAAATCGAGCATCGCCTCGAAGAAGCGCTCGCTCACCCGATACAGCCGGCCATGCTCGCCGGCTTCGTGGCGGAGCATCATGGCGCACATCATCGGCGTCGTCGTCAGCGAGATCGCCAGCGAAAGCACGATCGAGATCGAGATCACCATCGCGAATTCGCGAAACAGGCGACCGATGATGCCGCCCATCAGGAGGATCGGAATGAAGACCGCGATCAGCGAGACGCTCATCGAGAGCACGGTGAAGCCGACCTCGTTGGCGCCCTTGAGCGCCGCGTTCAGCGGCGACATCCCCTCCTCGATGTAGCGGGTGACGTTCTCCAGCACGACGATGGCGTCGTCGACGACGAAGCCGGTCGCGACCGTCAGCGCCATCAGCGACAGGTTATCGAGGCTGTAGCCGATCAGATACATCACGCCGAAGGTCGCGACCAGCGACACCGAGACCGCGACCACCGGGATGATAGTCGCACGCAAATTCCGCAAGAAGGCGAACACGACGAGGATCACGAGCAGCACGGCAAACACCAGCGTCCGCTCGACGTCGCGCAGCGAGGTGCGGATGGTGGAGGAGCGGTCGACGCCGACGCCGATGTCGATGGCGGGCGAGATCGAGGCGCGCAAGCTCGGCACCAGCGCTCGCACCGCATCGACCGTCGAGATGATGTTGGCGCCGGGCTGCCGGTACAGGATGATGAGCACCGCCGGCTTGCCGTTGGCAAGGCCCGCGTTGCGCAGGCTCTCCACGCCGTCGGTGACCTCGCCGACGTCGGAGAGATGCACCGCGGCGCCGTTCCGGTAGGCGACGATCAGGGATTTGTAGTCGTCGGCCTTGGTGGCCTGGTCGTTGGCGTAGATCTGGTAGCGGTTGTCGCCGACATCGATGCCGCCTTTCGGGCTGTGCGCATTGGCGCTGGCGAGCGCCGCGCGAACGTCCTCAAGCCCGATGCCGTATTTGAACAACGCCTGCGGCAACAGGTCGACGCGCACGGCGGGCAGCGAGCTGCCGCCGACGACGACCTCGCCGACGCCTTCGACCTGGGAGAGCTTTTGCGCGAGCACGGTGGAGGCGGCGTCATAGAGGTCGCCGCGGTTCGCAGTGTCGGAGGTGAGCGTGAGGATCAGGATCGGCGCATCGGCCGGATTGACCTTCTTGTAGGTCGGGTTGGTGCGCAGGCTGGACGGCAGGTCGGCGCGCGCAGCGTTGATGGCGGCCTGCACGTCGCGCGCCGCGCCATTGATGTCGCGGTTGAGCCCGAACTGCAGCGTGATGCGGGTCGAGCCGACCGTGGAGGAGGAGGTCATCTCGGTGACGTCGGCGATCTGGCCGAGGTGCTTCTCGAGGGGGCTCGCCACCGTGGTCGCGACGTCCTCCGGGCTCGCACCCGGCAGGACCGCCCGCACCGAGATCGTGGGGAAATCGACCTGCGGCAGCGGCGAAACCGGCAGCTTGAAGAATGCCACGACGCCGGCCGCCGCCAGGCCAAAGGTCAAAAGCGTGGTTGCGACCGGCCGGCGCATGAAGGGTGTCGACGGCTGCATCGCTTCACGGCCCGGCTTGGTGCGCGCTCGCGGGCCGGCCCGCAAAGCGGACGGCAAGGCGATCGAACCAGAGATAGATCACGGGCGTGGTGAACAGCGTCAGCATCTGGCTGACGAGCAGGCCGCCGACGATGGAAATGCCGAGCGGGTGGCGCAATTCCGAACCCGCGCCGGTGCCGACCATGAGCGGCAGCGCGCCGAGGACCGCGGCCATCGTGGTCATGATGATCGGGCGGAAGCGCAACAGGCAGGCCTGGTAGATCGCCTCGCGCGGGGGCTTGCCCTCGTTGCGTTCGGCATCGAGCGCGAAATCGATCATCATGATCGCGTTCTTCTTCACGATTCCGATCAGCAGGATGATGCCGATGATGGCGACGATGGTGAGGTCCTGGCGAGCCGCCATCAGCGCCAGCAGCGCGCCGATGCCGGCCGACGGCAGCGTCGAGAGGATGGTGACGGGGTGGATGAAGCTCTCGTAGAGCACGCCGAGCACGATGTAGACCGTGACGATCGCGGCCATGATCAGGAAGAGCTGGTTCGACAGCGACGACTGGAAGGCCAGCGCCGCGCCCTGGAAGCTCGTGATCACGCCAAGCGGCTGGCCGATGTCGGTCTGCGCCCGCTTGATTGCAGTGACCGCTTCTCCGAGCGAGACACCGGGCGCAAGGTTGAACGAGACGGTGGCGGAGGGGAACTGGCCGAGATGGGAAACCTGCAGCGGCGCGGTCTCCTCACGGAACTTGGCGAGCACCGAGAGCGGCACCGGCGCCGAGCCGACGGAAGAGGGCAAATAGATATCCGACAACGACTGCAGCGAGTTCTGCAGGGTCGGATCAGCCTCGAGGATCACGCGATACTGGTTGGAGTTGGTGAAGATGGTCGAGACGATGCGCTGGCCGTAGGAATCGTAAAGCGCGTTGTCGATAGTGGCCGGCGTGATGCCGAAGCGCGCGGCCTGGTCGCGGTTGATCTCGACAAAGACGGACAACCCCTGCGCCGAGATATCGGTGGCGACATCTTCGAACTGGGGCAGGCTGCGGAGCTTGTCGACGAGCTTCGGGGTCCATTCGGCAAGCTGCACCGGATCGGCATCCTGCAGGATGAACTGGTACTGCGTCTTGGAGACGGTGCCCTCGATGGTCAGGTCCTGCACCGGCTGCATGTAGAGCGTGATGCCGGTGAGCTGCGAGGTTGCCTCCTTGAGGCGGCGCATGATGGTCGAGATGTCGGACTTGCGCTCATCATGCGGCTTCAGGTTGATCAGGATGCGACCAGAGTTCAGCGTGGTGTTGGTGCCGTCAACGCCGATGAAAGAGGAGAGGCTATCGACCTCGGGGTCCTTCAGGATGACGCTTGCGAGCTTTTGCTGCCGCTCCGCCATCGCGGCATAGGAGACCGACTGCGGCGCTTCCGAGATCGCCTGGATCACGCCGGAGTCCTGCAGCGGGAAGAAGCCCTTGGGGATCGCGGCGTAGAGGTAGGCGGTGAGCCCAAACGTCGCGAGCGCGATCAACAGTACGAAGGTCTGGCGGTCGAGCACCCAGTTCAGCATGTGCCCGTAGATTTCGATGACCTTGTCGAAGCCGACGCGGCTCAAGCGCTGGAACGTGTTCTCGTGCGCCTCGCCCTCGGCCCTCAGGAGCTTGGCGCAGGCCATCGGCACCAGCGTCAGCGACACCACCGCCGAGATCAGGATCGTCACCGCCAGTGTGATCGCGAATTCCCGGAACAGGCGGCCGACCACGTCGCCCATGAACAGGAGCGGGATCAAGACCGCGATCAGGGAGACGGTGAGCGAGATGATGGTGAAGCCGATTTGCTCGGAGCCTTTCAGCGCGGCTTCCAGCGGCGAATCGCCTTCCTCGATGTAGCGCGAGATGTTCTCGATCACGACGATGGCGTCGTCGACGACGAAGCCGGTCGCGATCGTGAGCGCCATCAGCGACAGGTTGTTCAGGCTGAAGCCGAACAGGTACATTGCTCCCAGCGTGCCGACCAGCGACAGCGGCACCGACAGGCTCGGGATCAGCGTGGCGCGCGTCGAGCGCAGGAACACGAAGATCACGAGCACGACCAGGACCACCGCGAGCGACAATTCATATTCGACATCGCGCACGGAAGCGCGAATCGTCACCGTGCGGTCGGTCAGGATCGCGAGATCGATGGCAGCCGGCAGCGTCGCCTGCAGTTGCGGCAGGATTGCCTTGATGCCATCGACGACCGAGATCACATTGGCGCCTGGCTGGCGCTGGATGTTCAGAATGATCGCCGGCGTCTCGTTCATCCAGGCCCCGAGCTTGTCGTTCTGGGAGCCGTCGACGACCTCGCCGACGTCAGAGAGGCGGACCGGCGAGCCGTTCTTGTAGGCGACGATCAGCGAGGAATAATCCGACGCGTTGCGGATCTGGTCGTTGGCGTTGATGGTGTAGGCGCGCATGCCGCCGTCGAAATTGCCTTTGGGCGTATTGACGTTGGCATTGGAAAGCGTGGTGCGGAGATCGTCGATGTTGAGCCCGTAGGCGGCGAGCTTGCGGATGTCGGCGCGGATGCGCACGGCCGGCCGCTGGCCGCCGGAGAGGCTGACAAGGCCGACGCCGGGAAGCTGCGAGATCTTCTGCGCCAGCCGGGCGTCGACGAAGTCCTCGACCTGCGTCAACTCCATGGTCTTCGAGGTGAGGCCAAGGGTCAGGATCGGCGCGTCCGCCGGGTTGACCTTGGCGTAGATCGGCGGCGCCGGCAGGTCGGAGGGCAACAGATTGCCCGCGGCGTTGATCGCGGCCTGCACCTCCTGCTCGGCGATATCGAGCGAGATGTTGAGGGAAAATTGTAGCGTGATGACCGAGGCGCCGGCCGAGCTCACCGAGCTCATCTGGTTCAGATTCGGCATCTGGCCGAACTGCACTTCCAGCGGCGCCGTCACCGAGGACGTCATCACATCCGGGCTCGCGCCGGGATAGAAGGTCTGCACCTGGATCGTCGGGTAATCCACTTCCGGAAGCGCCGCCACGGGGAGGAAGCGGAACGCAAGCCCGCCCGCCAGCATGATGGCGATCATCAGGAGCGTGGTTGCTACCGGCCTTAGGATAAATGGCCGTGACGGGTTCATTGCTTCGGCTCGCCTTGCTTCGGCTCGCTCTGCTTTGACTCGGCTGGCTTGGCGTCGCCGCCCGAACTCCGCTTCTTCTGCCCGCCACCCGCCTTGTCGCCGCCATTTGTGCCGGCGGCGTTGACGCCACCCTTGACGCCATCCTTGGCATTGGCCGGAGCATTGTTGGCATCGCCTTCGGCGCGCACGATCACCTTCGCGCCCTCGCGCAGCTTGTCGGCGCCGTCGATGACGACGCGGTCGCCCGGCTCGAGGCCCGACAGCACCTCGACGCGATCGCCGTCGGTGACGCCGAGCTTCACCGGCCGCACGCTCACCGTACTGTCGGCGTTGACGAGATAGACGAAGGTGCCGGGCACGCCGCGCTGAATACCCGCGGTCGACATCGTCACCACGTCCTTGTGGGTGTCGACCAACAGGCGGACGTTGACGAACTGGTTGGGATAGAGCGTCCTTGTGTCATTCGGGAACTGCGCGCGCAGCTTGATGGTGCCCGTGGTCGGGTCGATCTGGCTGTCGAAGGTCGTCAGCACGCCGTCGGCGAGCTTGTTGGCGCCGGCACGGTCGAGTGCGGTGACGGGAAGCTGGGCGCCGGATTGCAGGCGTTTTGAGATCGCCTGCAGATTGTCTTCCGGTACGGTGAACAGCACGCTGATCGGCTGGATCTGTGTGATCACGACGAGCCCGTTCGCATCGCCCGGCGTCACATAGTTCCCTTGGTCGATTTGGCGCAGGCCGACGCGGCCGTCGATCGGGGACACGATCTTGGTGAAAGCCAGATTGACCTCGGCCGCCTTCACCAGTGCGCGGTCGGCTTCCACCGTGCCCTGGTCCTGCGCCACCAGCGCAGTCTGCGTATCGAGCTGCTGGTGCGGGACAGCGTTTTGCGCGGCAAGGCCCTGATAGCGCGCAAGATCCACCTGCGCGCCCTTCAGTAGCGCTTCGTCGCGCGCGAGCTGGCCACGCTGCTGGGCGAGGGCCGCCTCATAGGGCCGCGGATCGATCTCGGCCAGCAGATCGCCCTTCTTGACCTCGTCGCCTTCCTTGAAGACGACCTTGATCAAATAGCCCGAGATCTGGGTGCGGACGGTGACGGTGGCAAGCGAGGTCACCGTGCCGAGCGCATTGAGGTTGATGCCGACGTCGCCCTTACCGACCGTCTCCGGAACGATCGACATCGGCGCGCCGCCGCCCCGTTTGCCACCGGGATTCGGCTGTGGGGAACCCTGGTGACGGGTCCACCACACGATGCCGGCCACCAGTGACAGCACGATCAGCGAGGCCACGACCACGCGACCGCCCGACCGCGGCTTGGTCGGCGAGCGATCATACGAGGGCACCTTGGCCGGTGGCTTTAGCGGCTGGTCCATGGAGCTGATGTCACCCAAGGCTTGGAGTGGGAGATCGGGTTACCGCAGTTTACCCCGTTGGCAACACCAGTAACATTCCCAAGGGCGATATTTTGGACCGCCGTGTTCAGCTTTGTCGCATTAATAATCGGAAATATGCCGTCTCGAAATGATTTGAAGTGATTTGAAGTGTTGCTTTCTTGCCTGGCTTCCGGGGCGAATCCTACAGGTGGATGACGCCGCGCCGCGCCGCGTGCGCGACCGCATCGGTACGGCCGGTGGCATCGAGCTTGTCCAGGATCGAACCGACGTGGAATTTGGCGGTGTGGACGGATATTCCAAGCTGCCTCGCAATGGCCTTGTTGGATGCGCCCTCGGCCATCAGCGCCAGCACGTCGAGCTCGCGCGGGGTCAGTTCGACCTCCGGCGGTTCCCGTGCGCCCGCCGCCATCCGTGTCACGATTGCGAGATCGGCGGCTTGTCCCGGGGCGGCGAGGGTGAGACCGGCCACGCCGCCAAGCAGCAGCACGAGCCGGTCCGCCAGCACGGGATCGTCGATCTCGATCGCAACCGAGATTGTTGGCGAAGCGTCTTCGCTCACCGCTCCGGCCTTTCGCCGATCGTGAGCTTGAAACTCACGGGCTCGCCGCCGCGCCGCGCCGCAACGTCCACCGCGGAACCGATGCTGTCGGGGCCCAGCGAGCGCAGCAGCGATCGTACCCCGGTCAGCCGTTCGTTATTCCAGGCGACGATCACGTCGCCCTGTTTGATGCCGGCGGCGGCCGATGGACCGGCGCCGTCGACGCTCATCACCATGGCGCCGACGCCGTCGTCGAGCTTGACCGGCTGCAGGCCGAGGCCGAGATAGCCACGCGCGACTCGCCCATGGGTCTCGAGCCTGGCCGCAACGCGTTCGATCGTCGCCGATGGGATCACGAGCACGCGCCGCGGTCCCAGCACGGCCATGCCGAATATTTCGCCCGATGCGTTGAGCGCAAGGCCGCCCTCGTGGCGGTGCCGCAGCGTGACGTCGAGCTCGATTCTGGCGTCGATATCGCCGCCGCGAAGACTGCGCCAGCGTTCGCCGACCAGAGAAACCGCGCCGAGTGCAACGGTCGGATTGCCGTTCTCGGCGGCAACGACAGAAGCCAGCCCACCGAGCGCCGGCACGCGGGACGTCAGTGCCACCGGGGTGAGGCCCGCGCTGTCGAACCGAAGAAGTGCGACATCAGTCGTGTGATCGCGGCCGGCGATGGTGGCGGGGCGGCTCGTTCCGTCGGCGAGCTTGATTGCGACATCGCCTTCCTCGGCGAGCGCCTCGTCGGCGGTCACCACAAGGCCGGCCTTCCAGACGAAGCCCGAGGCGCGCGAGCGCCGCGAATGTACCGACACGATCGAGGGCCGCACTTTTGCGACGGCGCCTTCCAGGGCGGCAGACAGCGAAGAGAGGATACTGGTTGTTGGGTCGGACATGGGAAACTCCAATTAGGTTGGGCCTAATCTGGAATTTCGCAAGACCTTGCGAAACTGCCCGCATGGGCGGTCCGGCACCGGCTTGCCCCTCACGCGTCACCCTTGCGACGTGCGTTTGCTTCTCATCCCGCGACAGCGAGCCGACCGCCATATTTGGCGCGAAGCTCGGTCTTGAGCAGCTTGCCGGTCGCGGTGTGTGGCAGCGACTCCACGAAGATCACGTCGTCCGGCATCCACCATTTGGCAATCCGCGTCGAGAGGAATTCCAGGATCGATTCCTTGGTCGGATTTGTGCCGGGCTTGGGCTGCACCAACAGCAGCGGCCGCTCCTGCCAGGTGGGATGCGGAATTGCGATGACGGCCGCCTCGAACACGTCGGGATGCGAGACGGCGAGATTTTCGATCTCTATCGAGGAGATCCACTCGCCGCCGGACTTGATGACGTCCTTCAGGCGGTCGGTCAGTTGCACATAGCCGTCGGGATTGATGGTCGCGACGTCGCCGGTGCCGAACCAGCCGTCGTCGGCGACGACCTTGCCGCCTTCGCCCTTGAAGTAACCCGATATCACCCAGTTGCCTCGCACCTTGAGCTGGCCGACCGTCTTGCCGTCGCATGGCAGAGGCTGACCATCTTCGCCAGCCACGCGCAGTTCGACGCCGAAAATCTGACGCCCCTGCTTGATCTGCATGTCGACGATCTCGTCCGGCGTCGCGCCGTCGTGCTTGCCGAGCGGCGAGCCGAGCGTGACGATCGGGCTCGTTTCGGTCATGCCCCAGGCATGCAGCAGGAACACACCGAGCAGATCGCGGAATTTCTCGATGGTCGCGCGCGGCGCCGCGGTGCCACCCGAGAAGACGAGCTTCAGCTTCAGTTTCGAGAGATCGAGCCTTGCACGATTGTTTTCCACGTAGGCGAGGAAGTTGAGCCAGATGGTCGGAATACCGCCGGCCTTGGTGCAGCCCTCCTGTTCAAGCAGCATGTAGATGCTTTCCGGATCGAGCTTTGGCCCGGGCAGGACCAGCTTGGCGCCGCACATGGCCGCCGAGAACGGCAAGCTCCAGGCATTGGCGTGGAACAAGGGCACGACCACCAGGATCGAATCCTTGGCCGACAGCCCAAGCCCGTCGACCGCGCAGGCGGCGAAGGCGTGCAGCACCGTCGAGCGGTGGCTGTAGAGGACGCCTTTGGGATTACCTGTTGTGCCGGAGGTGTAGCAGAGCGTGCAGGCGGTGTTCTCGTCGAGCTGCGGCCAGGCGTAGTCCGGCGCGGCCTGCGCGAGAAGCGTCTCGTAACACAGGAGACGGTCGACCTTGACGGAGGGCATGTCCTTCTCGTCACACAGCGCGACCCAGCCGCGCACCAGCGGCAGATGTGGCGCGAGTTGCTCGACCAGCGCGGTGAAATCTGGATCGAAGAAGATATAGCCGTTCTCGGCATGATTGATGATGTAGACGAGCTGCTCGGCGAACAGGCGCGGATTGACGGTATGCAGCACGCGGCCGGAGCAGGTCACGCCATAATAGATTTCAAGATGACGCCACGAATTCCAGGCGAGCGTCGCCACGCGGTCGCCGAGCCCGACGCCGAGTGCGCCAAGCGCATTGGCGACGCGCTTGGCGCGCGAGGCGATCTGTCCGTAATTGGACCGGTGCATGACGCCCTTCGGATCGCGCGAGACGATCTCGGTTTCCGCGTGCCAGGTCGCGACATAGTCCACCAGGTCCGAGATCAAGAGCGGCCGGTTTTGCATGAGTCCAAGCATGGTTCCTCCCTTTTCAAGCGATTCCTCGGTCGGCCGGCGTCCTGTTGTTCTTGTTGTACTGAACGCTTCGCAATGTCGGTGGCATTAAGCCTTAGGCGGCCGATCCGAGTCCAGCCTGTATGCGCGACATCGCCCGGTATCCCGGCGCCGTCTCGATGCCGCCGGTTGATGATCCCTCCGGCAGTTGCGTAGAGTCGCTACTTTTCCGGCGCGCCAGCGCGGAAGCATATTGTGCTCGGTGAGGTCCATCAGGCAGCCCAGCGCGTCATCGGGTTGCCAGATCTCATCCAGGACAGGCGAGGCGCTTTCGATCAACAACGCGTGTGCAGCGGCATTCGCTTTCTTGACAGCGCATCGCCGCGCGGCTCCGATTACGCCCGCGGGTCGGGAATGTATCGATGCATCGCGAAGCTCAGGGAGTCAGTCGGCGTGATCTGCTGTCGCTGATCGGGACCGTGGCGGGCAGCGCGGCGATGTATCACGCAATGACGAGCCTCGGCCTCGCCGCGGAGTCGCGCTACCAGGGGCCGATCAAGCTCGAAGGCGATCCGAAGGGCGCGTCCGTCCTGATCCTCGGCGCGGGGCTTGCCGGCATGACCGCGGCGCTGGAGCTACGCAAGGCGGGCTATCGGGTCCGGATCCTGGAGTTCAACAAGCGGCCCGGTGGCCGCAACTGGACCATCCGCGGCGGCGACACCTACACCGAGCTCGGCGGCGCCACGCAAGACTGCGACTTCCAGCCGGGGCTCTACCTCAATCCCGGTCCGTGGCGCATTCCCTATCATCACCGCGCGCTGCTCGACTATTGCAAGCGGTTCAACGTCGTGCTCGAACCCTTCATCCAGCTCAACCACAATGCCTATCTGCATTCCGTGCGCGCCTTCGGCGGCGCGCCGCAGCGCATCCGCACGGTGAAGGCCGATTTTGCGGGAGGTGTATCGGAGCTGCTTGCCAAGGTTACCCAGCAGGGCAAGCTCGACGAGGCCGTGAGCAAGGAGGATCAGGAGCTTCTGCTCGAGGCGTTGCGCTCCTGGGGCGCGCTCGATCGCGACTATCACTACAATGCCAATCTCGCTTCCGCGTCGGTGCGGGGCTATGCCGCTGCTCCCGGCGGCGGGCTTTCCGCCACGCCCGTGCCGAGCGATCCGGTGGCGCTGTCCGATATCCTGAAGTCGCGGCTTTGGGGTTATTTGCGGAATTTCGCCAGCTACAATTTCCAGACCACGATGTTTCAGCCGATCGGCGGCATGGATGCGATCGGCAAGGGCTTTGCGAGAGAGCTCGGCGACGTGATCCGATACAACGCCCGGGTCACGAAGATCGAGCAGAGCGATCATGGCGTCACCGTCAGCTATGTCGACGCGGCAACGCCGTCGATCCCGACCATTGTGACCGCCGACTGGTGCGTCTGCACCATTCCGCTCTCGATTTTGAGCCAGCTGGCGATCGATGTGGGGCCCGCGATGCGAGCTGCGATCAACGCCGTTCCCTATGCGGGCGCGGTCAAGATCGGCCTGCAGTTCAAGCGCCGCTTCTGGGAGGAAGATGACGGCATCTATGGCGGCATCAGCTATACGGACTTGCCGATCCGCCAGATCGCCTATCCCAACTCCGGCTTCAACCGCGCCGGCCGCGGCGTGCTGCTCGGGGCCTATCTGTTCGACGGCGCCAATTCCTACGAGTTCACCGCGATGGCTCCGCAAGAGCGGGTCGCGCACGCGGTCGAGTTCGGCGCGGCGCTGCATCCGCAATACAAGAGCGAGTTCGAGAACGGCTTCTCGGTCGCCTGGCACCGCGTGCCGTTCGCGCTCGGCTGCAGCGGCGACTGGTCGGACGAGGCGCGGCGACAGCATTATGCCAATCTCTGCCAGATCGACGGGCGTATCGTGCTCGCCGGCGAGCATGCCTCCGCGTTGCCGGCCTGGCAGGAGGGCGCGATCCTGTCCGCGCTCGATGCGATCACAAGGCTGCATCAGCGCGTGGTGAAGACGTGATGATGGTCCGCGTACGCAACTATGCGGTGGCTGGCCTTGCGGCGTCGCTCGCGCTGGTCGCGCATGCGGCCGTGGCGCAGGAGGGGCATCGCACCTTCAGCTCGGGCTACCGCTTCGTCGAAATGAGCGGCGAGGAGATTTACGACAATGTCTGCCGCGGATGTCACATGGCGGACGGCAAGGGCGCGACCGGCGCCGGCTCCTATCCGTCGCTCGCTACCAATCCGAATTTGGAGCAGGCCGGCTATCCCGTCACGCTCATCATCCACGGCCGTCGCGCGATGCCGCCGTTCGGCGACATGATGAACGATGCCCAGATTGCGGCCGTGGTGAACTATCTGCGGACGCACTTCGGCAACAACTACAGCGACGTCGTGACCGAGCAGGAGGTGAGCGAGGCGCGGCAGTGAGAAGAATCTTTCGGGAGGCATCATGAAGAACACGAATAACGCGTCGTCGCTTCTCTCAACCGGGCTGTGGGCGCTGCTCGCGTTGTCCGGTCAAGCCATCGCCGACGATCTGACGCCGAACCAGCAGCTGGCCCACGACATCTATAAGGAGCTCGTCGAAATCGACACGACGACCGCGACCGGCGACACCAAGCGGGCGGCGGAAGCGATGGCGTCGCGGCTCAAGGCGGCGGGCTTCGCCGATGAAGATGTCCACGTGCTGTCGCCGGCGCCACACAAGGGCAATCTGGTGGCGCGGCTGCATGGCACCGGCAAGCGCAAGCCGATCCTGCTGGTGGCGCACCTCGACGTGGTGCCGGCGCTTCGGGCGGACTGGTCGGTCGATCCGTTCAAGTTGACTGAACAGGACGGCTATTTCTACGGGCGCGGCTCGAGCGACGACAAGTACATGGGCGCGTCCTTCATCACCAACCTGATCCGTTACAAGCAGGAAGGCTACAAGCCCGACCGCGACATCATCGTCGCGATGGAGACGGACGAGGAGATATTCGATCATAACGGACTTGGCATTCAGTGGTTGCTCGCCAACCACCGCGATCTGATCGACGCCGAATTTGCGCTGAACGAGGGCGGCGGCGTCTACGTGAAGGACGGCAAGGCCATCCGCGTCAATATCCAGACCAGCGAGAAGGTGCCGGTGACGTTCCAGCTCGACGTCAGGAACCCGGGCGGACACTCCTCGGTGCCGCGCCCGGACAATGCGATCTATCATCTGGCGCAGGGCCTGGTGCAGCTGTCGAAATTCGAATTCCCGCTGCACCTGAACGACACAACGCGAGCCTGGTTTGCACGGAGTGCGCAGTTTTTCAGCCAGCAGACCGCGTCCGACATCCGCTCGATGCTTTCGGACAAACCTGACGCGTTGGCCGTGGCGCGGCTGTCGGCCATTCCGGTATTTAACGCAGAGCTCCGCACCACCTGTGTCGCGACCATGCTGCAGGGCGGCCACGCTGCCAACGCGCTGCCGCAACTGGCTTCGGCCAAGGTCAATTGCCGGATCATCCCCGGCGAGCCGGCGGCAGAGGTGAAGGCTACGCTCATCAAGGTGCTGGCCGACGAGGCTGGGCAAGAACTCGGCATTTCCGGCAATTGATGTACGATTCGGTTTATGACGAATCACACATTCAAGAGCGGCGAGAGCCGGGACCAGGTCTGCCTGCTTCCTGCGCGGATAGAAGACTATGTCGGCCCCG
>NZ_DATGFH010000136.1:0-57243 GCF_035309285.1 Bradyrhizobium sp.
GGCCAACCGGGAAAGCTCTTAGATTATTCGAGAAAGGCCCTGGATTATCCCGAGTCGTGCACAGGAAATTGCTCCATTCACCGAACGAATCGACGCGATAAAGCCGGGTGCTCGGCATAATCGAGCACTCGGCATAAGGAAACCGCGGGGAGCAACCATGCGGATCGAAGAGCACCAGCCGCGCGCTCCGGGCGGGACCTCGGAGGAGATCCTTGGCGAGATCAGGGAGTACTGCCGCGCGACGCAGACGGCGGAGTCGACCTTCGGCCGCCTCGTCGTCAATGACGGCAAGCTGGTGTCGCGCCTGCGTGACGGCGCCAAGATCACGACCGGCACGCTCGACAAGGTCCGCGCCTATCTCTCGGAGCATCGCCCCGATCATGCGGGCAATGGCAACGGCGCTTCCGCCGTTGCCGCCAGACCCGCCAATGGCACCGCCACAACCGCCGATGTCGTGCCGCCGGGCTTCCGCTTCTTCGACAACCGGCAAAAATATCTCCTGTTCGTCTCGACCTGCAGCGAGAAGACCGAGATCGCCAACCGCGTCTCGCTGGAGCTTGCAACGCTGCAGCCGTCGCCGCCGGCGCTGCGCCTGTTCGATGCCGGCGTCGGCGACGGCACCGTGCTGTCGCGGGTGATGCGGGCGCTGCACGCGCGCTTTCCGACCATGCCGCTTTACGTCGTCGCCAAGGAGATTTCCTACGAAGATGTGCGCATGATGCTGGAGAAGATGGCCGACCGCCTGTTCGAGCATCCCGCGACCGTGCTCGTCGTCACCAACCTCTATTATGCCGAGGCGCCGTGGCTGACGCCGCGCTCGGTCACATCAGCGCAAGGCCTGATCTGGAAGGACGTGATGCTGTCCGGCAATAGCGCGCACGGCTTTGCCGAGCAGATCGGGGACCTCGAAAAGTTTTTGGCCGAGAACTGGCGCGCCGGCATCAGCGCCAGGACCGGCAATCCCGTCTACCAGCGGCCGATCGTGCTGACGCTGCGGCGCGAGGATCATTCCTTCCTGCTCGACCCGATCATGCCACGGCCGGGCCGCGTCATGGCCGACTACGACCTCGTGATCGCCTCGCAGCCCTATCGCGCCCGCATCGGTGTCGAGTTCAAGGCCTCCAAGGTGGTGACGCCGCTGGTGCGCTCGCTCCGGCCCGGCGGCCGGCTGATCGGCATCCATTCGCATGGCCACGACCCCGGCATGGAGATCATCGACCAGGTCTGGCCCGACGAGGATCCCTTCAAGACCGATCGCTATGCGCTCCTGCGCCAGGTCAAGCACGAGTTGGGCTCGGCTGCGCGCCACTATAATTTCAACGCGTCATCCGACGCGCGCTCGATCTTCCGCTACCACATGCACACGCTGCCCGACGAGGTGAGCGGCCCGATCGGCACCTCGACGCTGTTTGCGGCTTGGAATGCGGCGATCTACGTGGCGCAGATCGAGGACAACCGCCTGTCCGAAGTCGTGCGCGACGGCCGCTATCTCGAGGCGACCGATCGCGTCTTGAAGAAGCATGGCGGCCTCTGGTTCAACGACGAGACCTATGTCATCTCGCGCCGCCGGGCGCCGGCCTGACGGAGGCAGCCGATGACCGCGTGCTCCGAAGGCCTTGTCACGCTGCTTGCCTCCGCCTCGGTGGAAATCTCCTCGCATGGCCATCAGTTGCAGGCGTTGCGCGAAAGCTTCGCTCCCGGCACCGAGGTCACCATCACCTTTCTTCCCGGCGACAATGTCCGCACCAATGTCGAAACCGCGCGCGACTTGCGCCGCCTGGGCTACGAGCCGGTGCCGCACATCGCTGCGCGCGAGATCCCGTCCCGCGATGGCTTGAACGATTTTGTCGCGCGGCTGCGCAGCGACGCCGATGTTCGCCGCGTGCTCCTGATCGCAGGCGATGTCGCGGGAGCGAAGGGCCCGTTCAAGTCGAGCCGGGACGTCGCCGCGACAGGGCTCCTGGAGGCCCACGGCATCACGCGCGTCAGCGTCGCCGGCCATCCCGAGGGCCATCCGTTTCTGGACGGGGAGGCGGCCTTCCGCGGCCTGCAGACCTGGCGCGACTGGACGCACGAGACTGGTGTCCGCGTCGACATCGTCACGCAATTCTGTTTCGAGGGCGCGCCGATCCTGAGGTTTTTGGGCGAGCTCGAGGCCCGCAACATCGACCTGCCGGTCATCATCGGCCTCGCCGGACCCGCGACGCCGGCGACCCTGACAAAATTCGCGCTCCGCTGCGGCATCGGCAATTCCATGCGCGCGTTGCGCGGCCAGATCGGCCGTTATGGCCGCCTTCTTATCGACACAGGTCCGGACGACGTCATGCGCGCGCTGGAAGCCGCGCCAGCCGCCGCAACGAGCGCGATCGCAGGCTTCCACCTCTTTCCCTTCGGCGGATTACGCAAGTCTCGCAACTGGTTGCGCGAATACCCTTTAGCGGCGCGTCACGCGCCTCAAGCGCTTTCCTCGTCCGCTCACCCAAACCCGTAGAGCCGCGCGGGATTGTCGACCAGGATCTTCTTGCGCACCGCCGCATCCGGCGCCCACGCCGGTACCTGGTTCAGGATGGCGCCATCGTCGATCTGGAGCAGCGGCGTCACGTCGGTCGCCTTTCGCCCCGCAATCGCATCCGGATGCGGCCAGTCGGTGCCCCAGACGATGCGATCAGGGTTGGCCGCGATCAGTGCCTGCGCCAGCGGCGCAGCGTCGCGATAGTCCGGCGCGAGCCTGGAGGCGCGATAGGCACCGGAGACCTTCACATAGGCCCTGCCGGATTTCACGAGCGCAAGGAGATCGTTAAAGCCGGGCTGCCCGACGCCTTTTGCCGCCACGGCGCCACCGAAATGGTCGAACACGACGGGCACGGGCGTGGCTGCCACCAGGTCCTTGATCGCCGAGATCATGGCCAGCGACGTGAAGAGCTGCACATGCCAGCCCCGCACCTTCATGCGTTCGACGGCGGCCGAAAACCGCGTCCGCCCGACATCGGGATCGTTGACCCCGCCCGTCGCGAGGTTAAGCCGGATGCCACGGAAACCCGCGGCATGCATGGCGTCGAGATCGACTTCGCTGGTCTTGTCGTCGATCACGGCAACCCCGCGGGCGGTTCTCCCGCGCGCCTTGATCCCGAGCAGGGAGGCCGAATTATCGGAGCCATAGACGCTCGGCGTCACGATCACCACGCGTTCGATATGCAGCGCCTTGTGCAGCGCCGACATCTGTTCGGGGCTGGCAGGCTCGGGCGTATAGACCCGGTCCGGGGCGTACGGAAACTTTTCCGGATCGCCGTGAATGTGGGTGTGGCAGTCGCAGGCGCCGGGCGGGACATCGAAATTGATGGGCGTCGAAGGTTGGGATGGTCCGGCAAAGACGTCTGGCTTGTTCATGGCCGCTCCGCGTTCTAATGCGCTATAGCTGAGAATCTCTTGTTTCGCACGGTCCTTCACCTGATGCCAAAACTGTTCACCGATCCTGACGCGATCGCCGACGACATCATCCGCGACGTCGGCAAGAAACTCGTGGTGGGACTGCCGCTCGGGCTCGGCAAGGCCAACCACATCGTCAACGCGCTCTATGCGCGCGCAGCCGCCGACCCTTCGATCGATCTGACCTTCTTCACCGCGCTGACGCTGGAGAAGCCGACACCGAAGAATCTGGTGCAATGGCGCTTCATCGCGCCGGTGATCGATCGCCTGTTCGGCGACTATCCCGATCTCGCCTATGCGGCGCCGTTGCGGGCAGGTCGCCTGCCGCCCAACATCCGCGTTATAGAGTTCTTCTTTCTCGCCGGGCGCTGGCTGCATGTCGCCCAGGCGCAGCAGAACTATATCTCGGCAAACTATACCCATGCAGCGCCCTACCTGCTCGCCTCCGGGCTCAACGTCGTCCTGCAGCTCGTGGCCAAGCGCGTCACTGACGGCGTGCCGCGCTATAGCCTGTCCTGCAACACCGACACCACCCTCGACGTGTTGCGGGCGCGCAACGAAGGCCGCGCATCCTTCAAGCTGATTGGGCAGGTCAATTCCGAGCTGCCGTTCATGCCGGGGCCGGGCGATCTCTCCGGCGACGAGTTCAGCGCAGTGCTCGACAGCCCGGCCTGCGATTTTTCGCTGTTCGCACCGCCGGCCGAGCCGATCGGTGACGTTCGCTATGCGATCGGCCTGCATGCGGCTGGCCTCGTGCGCGACGGCGGCACCTTACAGATCGGCATCGGGCAGATCGGCGATGCGGTGGCGCAGGCGCTGATCCTTCGCCATCGGGACAGTGGGCAGTTCGCTAGCCTTGTCCGGCGGCTTGCGCCTGCGACGCCTGCGCAGGGAACGCCGGAGACGGCCTCTTTCGAAAAGGGCCTCTATGGCGTCAGCGAGATGATCACGGAAGGCTTTGTCGCCCTGATCGAGGCCGGCATCCTCAAGCGCGCGGTCGATGGTGTCGTGTTGCACGGGGCCTTCTTCCTCGGGCCGAAAGCGTTCTATCGCGCGTTTCGCGAGATGACGCCCGAAGACATCGCGCGCATCCGGATGATGCCGGTGTCCTTCACCAACGAGCTCTATGGCGATGAGGAGACGAAACGCCGCGCGCGCATCGACGCCCGCTTCATCAACAATGCGATGATGGTTACCCTGATGGGCGCCGTGGTTTCCGACGGACTGGAGAACGGGCAGGTCGTGAGCGGCGTCGGCGGTCAATACAATTTCGTGGCACAGGCGTTCGCGCTTTCCGGCGCGCGGTCAATTCTGGCGCTGGAGGCGACCCGGCAGGCGGGAAGGACGGTGCAGTCGAATATCCGCTGGAGCTACGGGCACGAGACGATCCCGCGGCACCTGCGCGACGTCATCATTACCGAATACGGTGTCGCTGATCTTCGCGGCAAGTCCGACGCGGACGTGATCGTGGCGATGCTGTCGATCGCAGATTCACGCTTCCAGGAGGAACTGGCGCGCGCCGCCAAGGATGCCGGCAAGCTGCCGAAGGGATTTGAGATTCCACGCGCGCATCGCGACAACACGCCCGAGTGGATCGCCGCAGCACTAAAATCCGCGCGCGACGCGGGCCTCTTGCCGTCGTTTCCGTTCGGCAGTGATTTCACCGAAGTGGAGCAGCGCCTGATCCCGGCACTGCAGATATTGCAGGACGCCCAGCACGCGCCGCTGCATCTGGCCCATCTCCTCTGGCGCGGCGTGACACATCCGCCGGGTCCGGCCGATTCCGAATGCCTGGCACGGCTCGGGCTCGACAAGCCCGCGACATTCGCCGAGCGCATGTACCGCGCGCTGGTGAGCGCGGCGCTGGAAGAGAGCAGGGCGGGGTAGGCTCCGGTAGGGTGGGCAAAGGCGCTCTTGCGCCGTGCCCACCACCAACAGCGCCCCTTTGATCGGTGGGCACGCTTCGCTTTGCCCACTCTACGAATCAGCAATTTGGCTCGTCATTGCGAGGAGCGCAGCGACGAAGCAATCCACACCTTGCGGGTTGCTCTGGATTGCTTCGCTTCGCTCGCAATGACGAAGGAAGCGACGGCTACCTGTTCTTGTTCGCCGGCTTGCGCTTCTCGATGAAGGCGGCCATGCCTTCGGAGCGGTCTTCGAGCGCAAAGGTCGAGTGGAACAGGTTGCGCTCGACGTTGATGCCCTCGCTCAATGTGGTCTCGAAGGCGCGGTTGACGGCCTCTTTCGCCATCGCCGCCGCCGGCTGCGACATCGACGCAATCTTCTCTGCCGCCGCCATCGCCTCGTCCATCAACTTGTCCGCCGGCACCACGCGGCTCACAAGCCCGCTTCGCTCGGCTTCCGCCGCATCCATCATGCGGCCGGTCAGGCACAGATCCATAGCCTTGGATTTGCCGACCGCGCGCGTCAGCCGCTGCGTACCGCCGATACCGGGGATGGTGCCGAGCGTGATTTCGGGCTGGCCGAATTTGGCGGTGTCGGCGGCGATGATGATGTCGCACATCATCGCAAGCTCGCAGCCGCCGCCAAGCGCGTAGCCGGCGACCGCGGCAATGGTCGGCTTGCGGCATTTGGCGACGCGATCGCCGCCGATCGAGGCGAAGTCGCTCGAGAGCATGTCGATGAAGCCTTTCGGCTGCATTTCCTTGATGTCGGCGCCGGCGGCAAACGCCTTGTCGTTGCCGGTCACGACGATGCAGCCGATCGTCTCATCGGCCTCGAGATCGTCGACCGCAGCGGCGATCTCGCGGAACACGCCGAACGACAGCGCATTCAGCATCTTGGGCCGGTTGAGCCTGATGATGCCGACGGCCCCGCGGCTTTCAACAATGATGTGTTCGAATGTGCTCATGACCCACCCCGCATCAAGCAATTGCGCGGGCAATGTGCCCCCTGGCGGGGTGGGCTTCAAGTGGGTGAGGTTGCTTGCCCAACTACGCCATGAACATGCGCGCGGCAGAGGCGATCGTGAGCAGCGCGCCGAAACCGATGAAGATCTTTCCGATCAGCGAGGTCTCGTCCCAGGTCGCGCTCTGGCTGCCGGCGACGACGGGCGCGGCGCGCGGGGCCTGCTGAGGCTCGGCCTGCGGGACCTGCGTCTCGCTTTGTTGTGTCACGATGACTGGCTGGCGCAGGTCGTCCTGATGGGCAGAGCGGTCGCTGTCTGAGAGTTGATTGGTGGGTGCCGCCTGGTCCCCAGGAGCGGCTTGCGTGTCGGCGGGATTGGCGGGTGCCGTCACGGCGGCATTGTCGGGCGGTGCTTCGGCAGGCCCGGCGAACGACGGCCCTGAAAGCCCCAAAACGGAAGACCCCATGAGAACTCCGAACGCGAGAATGACGGCGGTGCGCCCGCTTAGTTTCTTGGTCATTTGGCAGATCTCCCCAAAGTGCCAGTCCCTGTCCCAGTGAAGCGAAAGAGACCCGGCGACATGTCCGCAGCGGGGCGGAAAAAGGGAATCTTTGGCCCACAACGGGCGAAAGCTGGGCAGATGCGAATCAGCGTGAGTCACAATCGAAATTTCGTGAGTGAATCGTGTTTGAAATCAATGCCACGGTGCGAGCAGCCGCAATCGATGTTATGAGCGATCGGCAACGGTGAGATGCGTCATCGCGGGAATCGGTGGTGGCGCGGTCCGGCGTCGTTATCACGACTTCGTGATTAGAAGTTTGCCCCGTAACAATCTGAAACATCGACCGAATTGAAATACTGGAGCGCGCGTGCGCGAACGTGAAGATGAGTGGACCGGCCTGATGCGGTCGGCCATATCCGGAGACAGCGCGGCGTATCATCGGCTGCTCAAGGCGGTCACGCCGGTGCTGCGGGCGGCTGCGCGCCGGGGCCTTGCGCGCGCGGGTCAACCGGTCGATCAAGCCGAGGATATCGTGCAGGACATTCTGCTCGCGGTGCATCTGAAACGGCATACATGGGACGCGGCTGCGCCGTTCGCGCCGTGGCTGTTTGCGATTGCGCGCAACAAGCTGATCGATGCGCTGCGCAGGCGCGGAAAACGCGTGTTCGTCAACATCGACGAGTTTTCCGAGACGCTGGCCGGCACGCCGGCGGAGGCGACGGCGTCGCCGAGCGAAGTAGCCGCGCAACTGAAGACGCTGCCGGCGCGCCAGCGCGACGTGCTGCAGTCGATCGCAGTCGACAGCGCCTCGATCAGGGATACGGCGAGAAAGTTCGCGATGAGCGAGGGTGCGGTGCGCGTCGCGCTGCATCGGGGGCTCGCGAGCCTCACCGCGAAACTGAGGGAACAGTGAGAATGGATACCGATCAGCTCATCAAGACCCTCGCGGTGGACAATACGCGCGCGCGTCCCGTCAGCCATGTGCTGGCGATGGCGCTGTTTGCGGCAGCACCCGTATCGATCCTGATGTTCGTGGCGGCGCTCGGTGTGCGGCCCGACGTCGAGACCGCGATGCATAATCCGTTCTTCGATCTGAAATTCGCGGTGACACTGGCGCTCGCGACAGCGGCGATCACCATCAGCCTGCATCTGTCGCGGCCCGAGGCCTCGCTGCGCGGCTTTGTCTGGCTGCTCGCGATTCCGCCTCTGCTTCTGGTCGCCGGCATCTCGGGCGAGATGATGATGCCGCAGCGGCTGCCGATGATGACGCGGCTGGTGGGGCACAATTCCAGGATATGCATGAGTACGGTGCCGCTGATGTCGCTGCCGCTCCTGGCGGCCTCGCTCATCGGGCTGCGCCACGGCGCGCCGAGTAGGCCAGCGCTGGCAGGCGCGATGGCCGGCCTGTTGTCGTCGGGCCTCGCGGCAACCCTCTACGCCTCGCATTGCACCGACGACTCGCCGCTCTTCGTCGCCACTTGGTACACGCTTGCAACCACCATCGTCACAGCGATCGGCGCCGTGGTGGGATCGCGGGTGCTAAGGTTTTGAGGGATTCGTAGGGCGGATTAGCGTTAGCGTAATCCGCCAACTGGATCCGCGGTTCGACAGCGGCGGGTTACGCTCCGCTAACCCGCCCTACGATCTACGCCGGCTTCGGCTTGTGTTCCCACAGCCATCCCGAAAGCACCACAGCGAGCGCGGCTCCAAGCAATTGCGCGCTGATGAAGGCGGGGACGCTACTCGGCGCGATGCCGGCAAACGTATTCGATAGCGAGCGTGCAATCGTTACGGCGGGATTGGCGAACGACGTCGAGGCCGTGAACCAGTAGGCCGAAGTGATGTAGAGGCCGACGGCGTAGGGGACGGCACTTGGCGCGCGAGCGACGCAACCGAAGATCGTCAGCAAGAGGCCGAAGGTCGCGACGCCCTCGGCAAACCATTGTCCGGTGCCGGTGCGCACGGTGAGCGAGGACTGCCACAGCGGCAGCTCGAACATCAGATGTGCGGCCCACACGCCGGCAATGCCGCCGGCGATTTGCGCGATGATGTAGAGGGCTGCGGTCGCCCACGGCAATTTAGCGCGCCAGGCGAAGGCCAGCGTCACGGCCGGATTGAAATGCCCGCCCGAGAGCGGACCGAAAATCAGGATCAGCACCACCAGGATCGCGCCGGTCGGGATGGTGTTGCAGAGCAGCGCCAGCGCAACATTCCCGTCGGCAAGCCTTTGCGCCATGATTCCCGACCCCACCACGGCGGCGAGCAGGAATGCCGTGCCGAGCCACTCGGCGACAAGACGCTGAGTGAGCGAGGCCATCACGCCGCCGCCGGGCTTCGCGGATCGACGACGCGCTCGCCGTCTTCCTTGACAAACGCGCCGTGCTGCGGCGGCAGCAAGTCCATCACCCTCTCGGAGGGGCGACACAGCCGCACGCCCTTCGGCGTTACGACAATCGGCCGGTTGATCAGGACCGGATGCGCCATCATCGCGTCCAGCAACTCATCATCGCCCAGCTTCGGATTGCCGAGCCCCAATTCATGAAACGGCGTGCCTTTCTCGCGCAGGATATCGCGCACCGGAACACCCATGCGCGCAATCAACTGTTTCAGGAGCGAGCGGGATGGCGGCGTCTTCAGATATTCGACGACATGCGGCTCGATGCCGGCATTGCGGATCATCGCGAGCGTGTTGCGCGACGTGCCGCAATCGGGGTTGTGGTAGATGATGACGTCCATTGATGCGGTCTCTGCTAGCAGCAGGCGGAGGCGGGTTTCGCCGTGGGCTGCGGCGCGCAGCATGCGCTCGCTTTTTCATGGGCGATGCGGGCGGTGTTCTCGCCACTCCCGTCGCCATAGACGGTGCTTTCGCCCTTGGTGTGGAACGTCTCCCACGCGATACCCGCGGGATCGTCGATCCAGGATTTCTCGGACTTGGCATAGCAGCAGGTGGTCTCGCCCTGCTCGATGACGTTGCCGCCGGCCTCACGCAAGCGCGCATAGACCTCGTGCAGCTCGTCGGTGTTCTCGACCTGGATGCCGAGATGATCGAGACCTGGTTCGCGCCCGCGCGTGGAGATCGCGAAATTGACGCGCGGATCCTCCAGCATCCATTTCGCATAGTCGGGTTTGACCACGGTCGGTTTCGCCGCGAACAGCGCAGAATAGAATCCGACGGAACGCGAGATATCCTCGACGGAGACGTGAACATGGAGGCGCTTCATGGCGTGTCCTTTCAGGCCGGAATTTTCGAGCGCTTGCGCGCGGGTTTGCAGGCCACAGCAGGGGTGCAGGAAACCCCGCCGCAGCAGTTTTCTGTGAGAAAGCCGACGAGCGCATTCATGGTGTCGAACCGCGCGGCATAGATGATCGAGCGGCCGTCGCGGCGCGCGGTGACGAGGCCCGCCATTCGCAGGCGGTCGAAATGAAAGGTCAGCGTGTTGGGCGCAAGACCAAGTGCGTCGGCGACTGCGCCCGCTGGCATGCCGTCGGGGCCGGTCTGCACCAAGAGGCGGAACACGTCGAGGCGATTGTCCTGCGCGAGCGCCGCAAGCGCCGCCACGGCATCTGTCTTTTCCATATTTCAACGAATATTGAATTGTCGACTGGTTGTCAAGCAACGACAATGGATGGCATGGGCGGAGATACGACCACGATTGCGGGAATTGTCATTCCCTCGACCGATCCGGCTTTCCTGGCCGTGATTGCCGGCGTGCATATCCCGCTGGGGATCGCCTGCGTTGTCGCGGGCGCGGTTGCGATGCTCTTGCGCAAAAGGCGGGGGCGCCATTCCACGTTCGGCAGTATCTACTTCTGGTGCGTGCTGGCGTTGTTCGCCTCCGCGACATTTCTCTCGGTCATGCGCTGGCGCGAAAACTACCACCTGTTCGTTTTGGGAGCTTGCTCCTTCGCTTGCGCCTGGTTTGGCCGTTCGGCGCTTCGACTGCGTTGGAAGCAATGGATCAGGCTGCACATGACCGGAATGAGCCTGTCTTATGTCCTGATGCTGATCGCCTTCTATGTTGACAACGGAAAACAATTGCCGGTGTGGAGGGATCTTCCGCACGTTACCTACTGGCTGTTGCCTTTGCTCGTCATGGCGCCGTTCCTCCTTCGGGCGTTGCTGTACCATCCCCTGGTTCTCGGAGCCCGGAAGCCTTGATTGGACCCGCTGCCGCAACCGATTTTGCATCGACGGGCAAATCACTTCGCGTGACTTCGCCTTATCAGAAGCGAAGTCAAGCCCTCGGCGCAAAAATATTCTGCTTCCGTTTTTCGGAATATCATGATTTGTTGCGCGCATCCCGCTCCGGCAAGAGGGGCGTTTCGGCCGATCGTCACGAGATGTGGGGCGGGATGCGATGGACGCGTGAGCTGCGTGAGACGAACGCGGCTGACGCGGACGGCGAAATCGCGTGGTCCTGGCACCCCGACGCTGGTGTCAAGCTTGCGGGCGACGAACCCGTCAGGCGACGGTGGCTAACAAGCCCGGCACACCGGGGAGATCGCGTATAAGCCGTAAACCATTGCGCGGGGAATGCCGGTTGTTCTGGCTGCCCTGTTGTTGCTTGCGTGCGTAAGTGCACTTTCTTTGCACGCAAAGCTCGCGGGTGCGGCCTGCACCCGGCATTCCCTGCGCCCTGACTTTTGATGAGGGTAAGCTGACGCAAAGCTCGGGCCAATCATGTCGCGGGAATGCGAAGGTGTGCCCTCTAGTCATTGCGAGCCAACGGGGCCGCGCGTTCGCGCGGACCCGTTGGCTCGCAATGACGGAGAGGCTATTTGAATATTTGAAAATGCATCGAGCTCTAGCCCGGATGAGCGACTTGTCCGCCGTAGCTCGAAGAGCAAAGACGGAAGCGATATCCCGGCTCATGCGGGCTACAATCATCTCCGTGGGAAGCTCACGCCGCCGGCGCGGTCGGCGGCGACCAGGTCTGCTGCATGCGGTGGAAGCGCAGCACCTGCTGGGCGGTGGACGGCCGCAGGCGCTCATAGGTTTCCTTGCTGGCCTGCAGGTCCGTCGGCTCGCCGCCCAGGAGATCGTCGCGCATGTTGATGATCGCCTTCACGGTCGACCACGACATCCCCGAGACCTTGCACAGGATCATCACGCCCTCGGAGCGGGATTCCACCATCATGCTCTCGGCGGTCGTCACGGGCAGGTTGGCAAGGGCTGCGATCGCCGCATTGGCCTCGTCGAACTTGCCGGCTTCGGCGAACTGCGCCACCTGGTGCTCGTCGAGGCGGCCATCCTCGAACAGCGATTTCACCAGCGCGTGCGCGATCGCGGTTTGCTGCGTCATCGAGGATTTCGACGAGCGCGCCCGCCGCGTCGCCTCGCGCACCGCGCCGGGCACCTCGGCAGACTGCTTCGGATGGGCCGCCTCAAGCCGCTGGCGCACGGTGTCGGAGGCTTTCGCGAGCAGCTTCAGGTACAGATGCCGCGGCATCTGCGGCCGCAGGCCGAGGCAGGTGCAAAGCTCGTCGTCGCCTTCGGCGCGGTTGACGAGGCGGGTGAAACAGCGCTCGGAAAACTCCGCGCCGGGATTGTTGACCGTGCTCTGCACCACCTCGTCATTGCCGCGCAGCACCAGCACGTCGGTGACGGCATTGGAGAGCACCCTGCGTTTGGAGATCGCCATCAAGTGCGCCTGGCTTTTGTTGCGCGCGGTCTCGATCAGCGTGTCGTCGTCGAGCCGCGCGGATTGCGTCAGCACGGGGCCGGCAACCTCGATGACGTCGTCGAAGGCGAGCGTGCGGATGGTCTGCGGCGGGGCCGTATCGATCGGTGCGAGGCGGCTCGCGAGCAGGGCCCTGGCGGACACCTCGATGTGGCGGATCAGGCACTGGAACACGTCGTCGAACAGGCCGATCTGCTCGTCGGAATAATCCACCGCGCCGTTGATGAACAGGTCGGTGACGCGGCGGAGTGTCTGGACACGGCGCGCCACCGTGCCGTGTGCGAGCGTCGATTGCAGCTCGTCGAGCAGGCTTTCCGGGGTCGCGGCAGAATTCGAACTCATGGTCTCTGTCCTGGAGCGTTGAGCCGCCGGCGCTTTCTGGCCCGCGGAAACGGAAATGGCTTTGGTCCTAGGCATTCGTGATGCGGTTGCGTCCTCGCGCTTTCGAAGCGTAAAGCGCGCTGTCGGCGCGCGCGAGGAAGTTGTCGGACGTCTCGCCTCCGCGCAGCGTTGCAACGCCCGCGGAGATCGTGACGCGCATGCCCGGCGAGAACGCGCTCCAGTCGAGCTCGGCGATGATGGCGCGCAGCCGGTCGAGCATGCGAAAGGCCGCATCCTCGGACGTATCGGGCAGCACCAGCAGAAACTCCTCGCCGCCGTAGCGACCGAACCTGTCGATGGTGCGGATGTTGGCGAACGTGGTGATGGCAAAGGTGCGCAGCACTTCGTCGCCGGTCGGATGGCCGTAGGCGTCGTTGATGCGCTTGAAAAAGTCGAGATCGATCAGCGCAATCGAGCAGGGCGCATCGCTGCGCTGGGTGCGGACCAGTTCCTCTTCCAGGATGCGCATGATCGAGCGACGGTTGAACGAGCCGGTCAATTCGTCGAGCTCGGCGAGCTCCTCGATGCGCCGATAGGCTTCCTTGAGTTCGACGCTGCGCCGATAGAGGGTCTTTCGAAGCGTGCTGCCGAACAATCCCAGAAATGCGCACTGTCCGATGACGAGGACAACGCACAGCAGGGCTGCGAGGCGCTCGATCTTGTTGGTGAGCGGCATGCCGATTGGCAGATCGGAGAAGAGGAAGATAGCAATGAGGCCGGCGGTCAGGAGCGTCCAGGTGATGGCCGCCTGCCGGGAGGTCATCCGCAGCGCGCCGAAGGCGAAGACCAGGAACAGCACGCTGATGAAGGCGAAGCCGATCTTCGGCACAGCGACAAGAAAGCCGAGCTGCAAGGCGAGATGGCCGCTGACCTGAAAGACAGTGAGATAGTGATCCTCAAACCTGTCGTTGAAGCCGATGTCCGACAGCACGGCGAAGAAGCCGATCAGGACGAGCCCGCTCACCCAGAAGACGGACGGAACGCTGATCGAGACCGTTCCGGCGTAGGAATAGAGCAAGAGATCGAGGGTGCCCAGCGAGTAACTGAACGCCTGGACGAGATGCATCTGTCGGCGTTGCCGAACGCGGCGCGCCGTCACCTCGCGGGTGATCGGGCTGGAACTCAGCGCGCGCCCCTCAAGGAACATTTCAGCCGTGGTCGGATCCAGGAAGGACGGCGCAACAGTGCCCATTGTCTCGCCACTCAAGGAAAATCAGCGGCTAAAATCTACGTGGTAAAGCCTTTAGGTTTGGTATCTTTCGGAACCCGATTCCGGTGCCATGCGACACCAACTGTAGCCCTTGATCGGCAAGGGAAATTTGGCGACCTGCCGGGATTGAGGGGCGACACGGCGGCCGCTCGATCGGAGTGTCCGTCGTGTGCAAGGCGGCGCTCAATGAAAGTGGCGCATACTATGATACCGTTGTTGTCGACTCGTCGCTTACCACGCTGTCGCGCGGAGCTTGAATTTCCGATTCTGTGCGGTAAGTCACATATGCTGGCAAGGTATACGGCTAGCCTAAAGAATCTTGCCGCCGCGATCGAACCGTCGGCCTACCCCACCCGACCAACCCTGCGAGACGGCCATTGAGCGCAACTGCGGCTACGGACGAAGTCCTTATCGCGAGAATCGCGCAAGGCGACCGGCTCGCCATGCAGGTGCTGTACGGACGGCACCAAGTCAGGGTGTTCCGCTTCGGGCTCCGGCTCGTTCGGGACGAGCAGATTGCGGAGGACCTCATCAGCGAGGTTTTTCTCGATGTGTGGCGTCAGGCCGGCAAGTTCGAAGGCCGATCCGCCGTCTCCACCTGGCTCCTGGCGATTACTCGGTTCAAGGCTCTCTCTGCGCTCCGGCGCAGGAAGGACGCTGAACTGGAAGACGAGGCCGCCAACGCGATCGAGGACACGTCCGACAATCCCGAAGTGGCGGTCACGAAGAAGAATACCGGTGATGCGTTGCGTAAGTGTCTGACGGCACTATCGGCGGAACACCGGGAGATCATCGATCTTGTCTACTACCACGAGAAGAGCGTGGAGGAGGTGGCCGAGATTGTGGGAATCCCGGAGAACACGGTGAAGACGCGCCTGTTTTACGCGCGCAAGAAATTGGCCGAACTGCTGAAGGCAGCCGGCGTGGAACGAGGCTGGCCATGATGGCATTGAGCAAAAAAATGCTGGAACGGGATCCCAGTGACATCGAGATGCTGCTGCCCTGGCATGCCGCCGGCACGTTGAACGCGCGCGACGCGCGCCGCGTCGAGGAGGCGCTGGCCCGCGACCCCGAGCTCGCCAGGCAACACGCCGTGATCCGCGAGGAATATGCCGAGACGATCAACCTGAACGAAACGCTCGGCGCGCCGTCCGCGCGCGCCATGCAGAAATTGTTCGCGGCGATCGATGCTGAGCCTGAGCGCAAGGCCTCGGTGCTTTCGAAGCTTTCGGCGAGGTTTTCCGGTTTTTTCGCTAGCCTGTCGCCGCGCACGCTCGCCTGGTCGGCCAGCCTCGGCGCGCTCGCGCTGCTGTTGCAGGCGGGCGTGATCGGCGCGGTCCTCATGAAGAACCAGGGCTCGACCTTTCAGACCGCTTCACTCAGCATGAACGATCCGTTGACACGCGATCTGGGGGCTGGCGCAGCCTCGGCTCCGCCGCGCGCGCTGGTGCGTTTTGCGGAGGATGCCAAGGTCTCCGAGATCAACGCGCTGCTCGCCAGCTATCAGGCCTCGATCGTCGACGCGAGGGGGGGCCTGTTCCGGCTGCAATTCGGCGACAGGGCGATGAGCAAGGACGAAGTCGCGAGCCTGATGAGCAAGCTGCAGGGCGAGAAGATCGTCAACCTTGCGGTCGCGGCGAATTAGAGTGCGCGCGACGTCCGCCGCAGTCGGAGGTCCCATGCGCTACGATCGTGCAAACTTTTGGATGAAGCTTTGTCGTGCAGGCGCGGTTGCCGCGTTCGCGATCGTGCTGGCCCCCGCGGCCGATGCCCAGAGCATCATGCACTTCCCCACCATCAATACACCACCCCGCATCCCCAACATCAGTGCGAGTCCGGGTCCCATTGTGACGCCCCATGTCAACCCGGGCGTGGCGACCCACGTCAATCCGGTGGTGGCGCCTCACGCCAACCCCGGCATCAATGTCGGCCACGTGACACCGGTGATCCGCACGCCGCCGCCACCGACACTGGTCGGACGGACGGTGGTGCGTCCGCAATTTCCCTATCTGCACACCTCGCCGAACCTCTATCCCGCTTGCGAAGCAGCCGAGCGCGGAGGCGATGGCGATTGCGTCGATGTCTTTGCCAACGCCGCCGGCAATGGTTCGAATGCGAAGCACAGGGCGAGGCGCGGCGGTTCGCGCCGCAATGCCGCGCTGGCGGCAGCCAATCTGCTTACCGTCAGCGACGAGATCGTCGCCGAGATCGACGGCGCGCTCACCGACGAGCAGGCCGACGCGCTGGCGCGGCGTCATGGCCTGAGGCGCATCGGATCTGAGCATTTTCCGGTGATCGATGCGACGATCGGCCTGTTCCGCATCACCGATGGCCGCGCTTTCGAGACGGCAAGCCGCGAGTTCTCCGGCGACGTCAGCGTGCGCTCGGTGCAGCCGAATTATCGCTATTTCGTGCAGGAGCAGAAGGCCAAAGTGCCGGCCGAGGGAGATCCCGCGCAATATGTACTTGCAAAGATGCGCCTGCCGGAGGCGCATACGCTCGCGCGCGGCACGGGCATCAAGGTCGCGGTGATCGACTCCGGGATCGACGTGAGGCATCGCGAGCTCGCGGGTTCGGTCATCGACAGTTTCGATGCTCTGGGCTCCAGCGAAGGCCCGCATGTGCACGGCACCGGCATTGCCGGTGCGATCGTGGCCCACGCCCGGCTGATGGGCAGCGCGCCCGCGGCGCAACTGATTGCGATCCGCGCCTTCAGCGGCACCTCGAACGGCGCACAGAGCAATTCCTTCGTCATTCTGAAGTCGCTCGACTACGCCTTCCGCAAAGAGGCGCGGATCATCAACATGAGCTTTGCCGGTCCCAAGGACCCGCTGATCGAGCGCGGCATCAACGCAGTGGCGGCGAAGGGCATCACGATGGTGGCGGCGGCGGGCAATGGCGGTGCGAAGTCGCCACCACTTTACCCGGCCGCCAACCCGAACGTGATTGCGGTCAGCGCGACCGATGCACGGGACCATCTGTTCGCGGCGTCCAATCGCGGCAGCTATATCGCGCTGGCAGCGCCCGGCTCGGACGTGTTCCTGCCGGCGCCGGAGGAGAAGTATCAGGTGACGTCCGGTACGTCGTTCTCCGCCGCCTTTGTCAGCGGCGCGGCTGCGCTGATGCTTCAGCGCAATCTGGCGTTGAAGCCTGAGGAATTGCGGGCAATTCTGCTGCGCACCGCGCGTGACCTCGGTTCACCAGGACGTGATGATCTGTTCGGCGCCGGTGAAGCCGACGCCTATGCCGCTGTCCAGGCTGTGATCGGCGAGCAGTCCGCGCCGGTCGCCTCCACGTCGTCGCCACCTGGCGAGGTATCCCACGAAAACAGTGCGGAACAGCACGAAACCCAGCCGGTTCGCGCTCTGGCGCCGCAGGTTTCGACCGCGGCGTCGGAAAAGCCGGCCAGCGCCGCGCCGCATGAGCCGGCCGAGCGATAAAGCTCGTGCGACAAAATGGCCGTTCGAAAAGGGTTAAAAAAATAGCCGCCGCTTTGAACGGACCGGGAGAGAGTGGCGACCAATGCATGTGGGAGCGGTAATCCCTCCCCATGGCTATATCAGGCGCGAGCGCCCATCCACCCCAAGCGCCCATATGGCTTGACCCGTCCGGTTGTCCCCCCGGACGGGTCTTCATTTTTCCGCCTCGCGAATCCGGTCGACTACGGAGTTCGTGGCAAAGCGGTGAACCGCTCTGGACAACGCGAATCTTTTCCACAAAATCTTGATGCCACGTCTCGTTGATTCGTTGCGTTGCTGTTGCGTCCGTTCCTTCTTTTACGGGCTGATTCATGACAGATCGCAACAACGCGACGAGCGATGTGCTCGGTCGCTGGCGCATGCTCGCAGAGCAGCGGCTGGAGCATCTCACCGAGCTGTTCGAAAGCGGCCGCTGGCGCCGCTACTATGGCGAGGTGGCTTTTCTCGAAAATATCAGGGAAGCCAAGGTCGCCGTCGAAACCTGGCGCGGCCTCTCGGCGCCTCGCGCGGCGGCCGAACCCGTGATCAAGGTGAGGCGGCCCGAGCCGGCGCGAGAGCTACGGCCTCCCATCGCCGGGCCATCGTCCGCGGTCGCGCCCAGGCCGATCGTGCCGCCGCCCGCCGCGGTCGCAGCGGAGGAGGCGTCGGCCAGCCCGGTGATCGACATGCTGGCGTTGGAGCGGGCGCTCGGGACCGCCGAGCAGGTGCTGGATTTGAGCGCGATCGAGCAGCGCTATCCGCTGCTCCGCAACACGCTCTGAGCGGATCAGCGCCGCACCGCGTTGTTTCCGATCACGACCTGCGCATAGCGCTGGGCGCCGTCGGCGGACAAATCCGCGGTGACTGCGCGGGCGTGATCGAGGCCGACAACCGCGCCGCGCGGTGCTTCCGAGATCATGTTGTTGTTGACAAGCGCTGTGCCCGCGCCCGCCGTCACCGACACGCCGATGCCGGCAAAGGCCTTGCGGATCACGTTGCCTGTGATCGCAACGTCGCGCAGATATTTGCCCCAGCCGGCGACGATGCCGAAGGCGGGCGCGTTCTCGATGACATTGCCGGTCACGGCGCTGTCGGCCTCGACATAAATGCCGATGCCGGCCTCGTCGTCGGGCGCAGTCCCGATCGGCCGCTTGGGCAAGAGATTGCGGATGACGTTGCCCTGGACGACGGCGATGCGTCCCCCCTGGTCGAAATTGCAGACGGACACGCCAAAGGCGGCGCCGTCCACGGTGTTGCCCGAGATCACCGCGCCCTCGAACGAGAACTCCGAATAAAGCGCCACCTCGCGGACATCGCTGATGCTGTTGTTGACGATCTGGATGTTGGAGGCTGAATTGCCGCGCACCGCGGAGTAGTCGCAATTGCTGACGCGGTTGCCGCGCACGATCACGTTGCCCGCGCGATATGCATTGATGGCGTTGCCGTACTGTCCGGAGCCGCCGGGACCGGCCTTGATGTCCTCGATGCGGTTGTCGGCGACCAGCGTGCCGTCGTCGCCGATCTCGTAGCGCAGGATCTCGATGCCGTTGTCGCTGGTGCGCGTGATGGTGTTGCGCGAGACGATCAAGCCCCGCGCGTCGAATGAGGTGATCGCCGTCACCGCAGTATCGGAGATGATGTTGTTGGAGACGTCGCCCGAGACCTGCTCGAGCCAGATGGCGTTGCCGCCGCTATTCAATATCTCGCAATCGGTGATGCGGATGTCCTGGCCGCCGAGACAATGGATCAGCCCATGCCGGGCGGGCAGGGGGATGTTGCTGCCGTCGCAAATGATGCCGTCGATACCGATGTGGCCGGCGCCTTCGCCGAGCAGCATCGATCCGCCACCATTGAAGACGAGCCTCGTCGCGCCGCGCACGCCGAGGAGGTGCGTGCCATTCGCAAGATGCAGCGTGCCCACGCGATAGACTCCGGGCGGCAGTGCCAACGGCACGGCACTGCGCGCGGCATCATCGATTGCGCGTTGCAGGGCGCCCGTCTGGTCGTCCGGACTGCCGGGCCGCACGCCATGTTGAGTGACATTGCGGCCGAGCGCGGACGTCAATTGCGTGGCGCGTGCGGCTTCCGGCGAAGCGGTAACGGCGCCGGCGACGCCGGCAGCCGTGGCTCCGATCAGATGGCGGCGATTGAGGTCCATGACCGTCTTCCCGCAAAAGGGGCGCAATGCCGTGACGTACCCCATAAATGCGTTCGCGCGCGGCGGAACGCTGTCGCGGCGAGTGCGATAGTTGGGGGTAGGGTTAACGGAGGTTCAGGATCAGGCCGTTTTCGCGCACCGCGCCGCGCGTAAGCCGCACCAGTTCCGAGAGCATGGCTTCGCCGGCATCGACCAGATCCTCCAGGCCGATGCGGCCCGCCTTTACCGCGCCATCGCGCGCGAGCAGGGGAACATGGATGAAGGCCGCGAGGCGAGGGCCGTCCTTCTGGTGCGTCGCCTCGATCGCGCGCCAGCTCAGGTAGTTGCAGAGATAGCTGCCGGCGTCGCGCGAGGCGCGCGCATCGATCCCGGTCGCGAGCGCGGCGCGCAACAGCTTTGCGGTATGCGGGCCGAACGTCAGGGCGTCACTATTCGCGGCAATCGATCCCTTACGGACGCGTGTGCCGTCGGCATCGGGCCAGATCGTGGTGATCGCATTGCGCGCGCGCGTCTCGACGCGCAGATAAGACGTTCGCGACGCGAGGCCGAACATCAACAGTGCGTGCGGCCGCTGCTTTGCCAACAGCTTGGGTAGCTCGCGATCGACGGTGGCATAGGTGACATGGAAGATGTGGCTCGACAGCTCGAGATCGTCGAAGGCCGGACGGCGCAGATGTATGAGCCGCTCGACCAGCGGCATGGTTGGGTTGAACGGCGCGCCTGGAAACGGGCCGAAGCCCGTGACGAGAATCCTGAGCTTGTCGCCCATCATAGCAACTCCATCATCTGACCGGCGGCGACCGCCGGCGCGAGGCGGCCGTCGGCAACATCGCTTTCGATCTTCTTCACTCTGGCGCGCGTGGATGCGTCGGCGCGCAGCCGCGCCAGCATGCGCTGCTCTAGCATCGACCACATCCACTTCACCTGCTGCTCGCGTCGCCGCGCGGCGAAGTCGCCGGACGCGGTCATCGCCGTGCGATGGTCGAGGATCTTCTGCCAGAGCTCGGCGATACCGGCGCCGGTCAGCGCGGAATAGGTGACGACTGGCGGATGCCAGCGTTCCGAACGCGAGCTGAGAAGATGCAGCGCGCTGCGATAGTCGGCCGCGGCGCGATTGGCGCTCTTGACGTTGTCGCCGTCGGCCTTGTTGATTGCGATCATGTCGGCGATCTCGACCAGGCCCTTCTTGATGCCCTGCAATTCGTCGCCGGCGCCGGGCAGCATCAGGGCCAGGAAGAAGTCGGTCATGTCGGCGACCGCGGTCTCTGACTGGCCGATGCCGACGGTCTCGACCAGGATCACGTCGAAGCCGGCGGCCTCGCACAGCAGCATCGCCTCGCGGGTCTTGGCGGCCACGCCGCCGAGCGTGCCGGAAGCGGGCGAGGGGCGGATGTAGGCGTGTTCCGACGCCGCCAAGCGCGCCATCCGCGTCTTGTCGCCGAGGATCGAGCCGCCGGTGCGCGCGGAGGAAGGGTCGACCGCCAGCACCGCGAGCCTCTGGCCGTGCTCGATCAGATACATGCCGAGCGCGTCGATGGTGGTGGATTTGCCGACCCCAGGCGAGCCAGTGATGCCGACGCGGATCGCCTTGCCGGTGCTTGGCAAGAGCGCCTGCACCAGATCACGCGCGGCCGCCTGGTGATCGGCACGCCGGCTCTCGATCAGCGTGATGGCGCGGGCAAGCGCGGCGCGGTCGCCGGCGCGGAGCTCCCTGGCGAGGGCTTTGATGTCGGGGACCTTAGGCGGGGCCATGGCTTGGTGTACACCGGGCGCGTGGCGTGTGCGAGGGCCTCAGCCCCGGCTATCCCCGGTCACACACGCCGGCAGCGTGCGCTCAATCCAGCCAACACGCCACGGGCTGTTATTGGTCCTCGGAATCGCGCTTCGGGCGTGCGCCGCCGAAGATGCGCTGGCCCTCCGGCGTCAAATAGGGTTTCAGCGTCTCCCAGGGCACGAAAGCGACATAGTCACCTTCCGCGTAGGGGCCGACGGCATAGGGCGGATAGTGGAAGGTGAGACCGGAGCTCTTGCCGGCCACGGTCGATGGCGCCAGCGTCACCGCGCCAATCTTGAGGAGCCTTGGTTCGACACTCTTGAACCATTCGGCGGTCGCGGTCGCGCTGGAGTCGCGCTTCTTCTTCTCGACCTTCAGCGAAGCGATGATGGCCTTCTGCATCGCGGTCATGGTCGGGCCGCCGTCGGCCGTTTCCGTGAAGAACGGGCGGATGCTGATGCGCTTGTTCTCGGCCTTGTCCCACAGGATGGTGTTGACGTCGGTGTTGGGATGGGCGCCGTGGGTGTCCATGTAGTCGTCGCGGACGATCGAGACGTAGCGATCGGCAGCCACGGAGCGAATCCAGTACTTGCGCTCGAACGACCAGCCGCCGTCGCCGAGATGGAAGAATTTCGGGTCCTGCTTCATCTCCTTGGCGGCGTCGGCGGCATTCTTGTCGAGCCACTTCTTGCCTTCGGCGAGGCAATCCGCCGCGAGCGCGGGATCGGCTTTGATCCTGGCGTCGAGGAAGACGCTGGCCTCGCTCGCCTTGGTCTTGAGCGTCGCGTCGGGCTTGGGGTCGTCCGCGCGCAACGGCGACCACAGGGCCATCGCCGCAAGACATCCGATGGCGATGGCGGTATGCCGCACAAGTCTCGTCCGCGTCATGTACTTGTCCTGCCTTTCCGACACTTCATCCGGTTCGATCAGTTCAACACGTTTTCGTTGAACTCTTGCTGAACACTGCACATTGCCGCGCGGGTCAACAGCACGATCGTTGGTCGCGGCCCGGGACGAAGGGTTCAATCGGGATGGCAGATCGCAGTGGTAGGTTATTCCGCCGCCTCGCTATGGCCGAGCCGCGCGTTGAGCTTGTGGATCAATTCCTCGGCGGCGTCCGAGATCACGGTGCCGGGCGGGTAGATCGCCTCCGCCCCGGCCTTGTAGAGCGCGTCATAGTCCTGCGGCGGCACGACGCCGCCGACGATGATCATGATGTCCTCGCGGCCGTGCTTCTTCAGCGCTGCCTTCAGTTCGGGCACTGCCGTGAGATGCGCGGCGGCAAGCGAGGAGACGCCAAGAATATGTACGTCGTTCTCCACGGCCTGCCGCGCGGCTTCGTCGGCGGTCGCAAACAGCGGCCCGATATCGACGTCAAAACCGACATCGGCAAAGGCCGACGCGATCACCTTCTGGCCGCGGTCATGGCCATCCTGGCCGATCTTGGCGACGAGGATGCGGGGACGGCGTCCCTCGACTTCCTCGAAGGCGTCGATCAGCGCCTGCACTTTTTCAACGTTGCTCGACATCGCGGACGCCTCCCGCTTGTAGACGCCGGTGATGGATTTGATCTCGGCGCGGTGGCGACCGAACACCTTCTCCATCGCGTCCGAAATCTCGCCGACTGTCGCTTTCGCGCGCGCTGCGTCGATCGCGAGCGCGAGCAGATTGCCGCCTCCCTCGGCGCCGCGGGTCAATGCCGCGAGCGCGGTCTCGACGTCCTTCTGGTTGCGCTCGGAACGCAGGCGCTTGAGCTTGTCGATCTGCAGCCGGCGCACCGTGGAATTCTCTACCTTGAGAATCTCGATCGGCGCCTCGTCAGTCGGCTTGTACTTGTTGACTCCGATCACGGCCTGACGGCCGGCATCGATACGGGCCTGGGTCTTGGCCGAGGCCTCCTCGATGCGCAGCTTCGGCACGCCGGCCTCGATCGCTTTCGCCATGCCGCCAAGCTCTTCCACTTCCTGGATATGGCCCCACGCCTTGGCTGCGAGGTCGCGCGTCAAGCGCTCGACATAATAGGAGCCGCCCCAGGGATCGATGATCCGCGTGGTGCCGCTTTCCTGTTGCAGAAACAATTGCGTGTTACGCGCGATGCGCGCGGAGAAATCGGTGGGCAGCGCGAGCGCCTCGTCGAGGGCGTTGGTGTGCAGCGATTGCGTATGGCCTTGGGTTGCCGCCATCGCCTCGATCGTGGTGCGCACGACGTTATTGTAGACGTCCTGCGCGGTCAGCGACCAGCCCGAGGTCTGGCAGTGCGTGCGCAGCGAGAGCGAGCGCGGATCCCTTGGATTGAACGGCTTGAGGAGTTTTGCCCAGAGCAGGCGCGCCGCGCGCATCTTGGCGACTTCCATGAAGAAGTTCATGCCAATTGCCCAGAAGAACGACAGCCGCGGCGCAAACCGGTCGACATCGAGGCCCGCGGCGAGACCGGCGCGCAAGTACTCGACGCCGTCGGCGAGTGTATAGGCGAGCTCGAGGTCCTGCGTCGCGCCGGCCTCCTGCATGTGATAGCCAGAGATCGAGATCGAATTGAACTTCGGCATCCGCTGCGAGGTGTAGGCGAAGATGTCGGAGATGATCCGCATCGACGGCGTGGGCGGATAGATATAGGTGTTGCGCACCATGAACTCTTTCAGAATGTCGTTCTGAATGGTGCCCGACAGCTTTTCCGGCGGCACGCCCTGTTCTTCGGCGGCGACCACGAACAGCGCGAGGATCGGCAGCACCGCGCCGTTCATGGTCATCGACACGCTCATCTGGTCGAGCGGGATGCCCGCGAACAGCGTGCGCATGTCGTAGATCGAATCGATCGCGACGCCAGCCATGCCGACGTCGCCGGAGACGCGGGGATGATCGGAATCGTAGCCACGATGGGTGGCAAGGTCAAAAGCGACGGACAGGCCTTTTTGACCGGCCGCGAGGTTGCGGCGGTAGAAGGCGTTGGAATCTTCCGCCGTGGAGAAGCCGGCATATTGCCTGATCGTCCATGGCTGGTTGACGTACATGGTCGGGTAGGGGCCGCGCAGATACGGTGCGATGCCGGGCCACGTGTCGAGGAAGTCGACATCAGCGAGATCGGCCTCGCCATAGGCCGGCTTTACCAGGATGCCTTCCGGCGTGAGCCACGGCTCCGCCTTGCCGGCAGGGGCTGCAGCGGCCACCGGCTCGAATGCGACATTGGCAAAATCAGGAATGCGGCTCATGGTACTTATCTTAGCATATTTAGCGGCGTCGCCAGGTTAATCATGATCCGGATGCTGGTGGCTGACGATGGTGGCCATCTTGTCCGGGCCGTAATTCTGCAACGTGGTTTGGCTCGGCAGGTTGGCGATTCCGACCACCCAGCCGAGGCGGGATTCGGTACCGAATTGTCGGGTCGGAATCACCCGGTCGGGCCGGTCAAAGGCGCCGGTCATGATCTCGATGTGCGGACCGTCGATGCGGCGGAAGCTCAACGGCGTGCCGCAATCGGCGCAGTAGTCGCGCTCGGCGATGGTGGAGGATCGGAACGCTGCGGGCTTGCCCTTGGTCCAGGCGAAATCGCCTTTGTCGATATCGGCGAAGGAGGCGAACGGGGCGCCCGATGCCTTCTGGCACATCCGGCAATGGCAGATGCTGATCTTGACCGGTGCGGCCTTCACCGCAAAGCGGACGGCGCCACATTGGCAGCCGCCGGTGAGAACAGGTTTTGCATCCTCGCTCATATCCGCTCCATCAGCTCATAGGCCCGTTGCAACAAGGCAAGCGCATCGCTTCCGGCAAAGATGAAGTCAGCCACACCAGCTCCGCGCAGCGCGGCCTCTTGCTCGCCAGGCCGTCCTGCCAAATAGATATTCCTCGCGCCGGCGCTTTGCAGGGCCTTTGCGGCGTCAATCGCGCGCCGGGCGTAGATTTGATCGGACGAGCAAAGGGTGGCCAGTGGCGCGCCAGAGGCCTTCCAGGCCGCGGCGAGCGTAGCCGGATCGGAAAAGCCTTCGCCATCGATGGCCTCGATACCGCCGGCCTCAAAGAAGCTCCTGGCGAAGGTTGCGCGCGCGGTGAAGTCGGCTGCGGTGCCGAGATTGGCCAGGAACACGCGGGGCCGCTTGCCCGTGGCTTTGAGGATTTGGTCGGAACGATCGCGCAGGCGTTCGAACGGCGCGGCAAGCCGCACGGCTGCGATCGGCTCGAAGTTGATCGCCTCGTTCGCGGGCGCGGATGCCACCGGCTTTACGTCCTCGATGACGACCAGTGCCTCGTGCAGATTGGGAAATTCGCTCGCGCCGGTGAGCACGTCGCGGCGCTTCGATAAATTGGCTTCGCGCGCTTTCCGCGTGGCTGCGACTTTGCTCTGGATCAGGCCCTGCTGTAGCGCCGCGAACGCGCCGCCAGCCTTTTCGATCTCCTGGAACAACGACCAGGCCGACTCGCAAAGGTCCTTTGTCAGGCGTTCGATGCCGCCGGAGCCCGCAGCGGGATCGGAGACTTTGTCGAGATTGGATTCCTGCAGCAGCACGAGCTGCGTGTTGCGTGCCACGCGTCGCGCGAATGCGTCCGGAAGGCCCAGCGCCAGCGTGTGCGGCAGCACGGTGATAGCGTTGGCGCCGGCAAGCCCTGCCGCGAAGGTCGCCATGGTCGCGCGCAGCATGTTCACGTAGGGGTCGCGCTGGGTCAGCATCCGCCAGGCGGTCTCGGCGGCGATGAAGGCCGGCTTCGGCGGAAGCCCGCAAGCCTCCTCAACGCGCGCCCAGAGCAGGCGGAGCGCGCGGAATTTTGCCATGGTCAGGAACTGATCGGCGTCCGCGATCAAGCGGAAGGAGATTGCCGCACGCGCCCCGTCGAACGGAACGCCGCCGGCTTCGAGCGTGCGCAAGTAAGCGACCGCGAGCGCCAGCGCAAACGCCAGCTCCTGCGCCTCGGAGCCGCCGGCATCATGCACCGGCCGGCCGTCGGCCAGCACGAATGGTCCTTTGAGCCCGCGGCCGATCAATCCGTTCACCACCTTGGCGAACGGCTTTTCCATCTCGCTCCATGTCGCGGCCGCACGTCCGCGCACCGCCAGCGTCGAGAGCGCCTGGTAGTTGATGCGAAGATCGACCTTGGCCGGATCGATGCGCCTAGCTTCGATGAGATCGGCGAGGGCTTCGCCCGCATTGCTGCGCCCGAGCACGGGATGGATCGAGATCGAAATGCCGGCATCGAGGAGGACGCCGTCGAGCAGGCGCTTCAGCGTTTCGGCTGAAGCATCCGGAATGCCAAAACCGCGTGCGCCGGGTCCGCCCTCGAACTCGATTTCGAGGCCGGTCGCGCCGTTTTCGAGATCAAGCAGGGCCATCGCATTGGCCTTCGCCGCATCCGGATGATCGACCCGCTGCATGATCTGCCAGGGCGAAGCCGGCGCGCGACCGGCGACGAGGTTCGCGCCTTTCGCGCGGGGATAGATCGGCTCGATCTTCAGGCCATCATAGGTCTTCGCCGTAAGCTTCTCGAACGGCGCACCTTTCAGCACGCCATCGACCAGCTTGCGCCAGTCCGCCTCGGTGGCGTGAGGAAAGTCGGCGGCAAGGCTGAGATCGTCAGTCACGGAGGTCATTCGGCAGGTCTGCTCCCGGCGTGCCAGTTCTGCTTTCGTTGGCGCGGAAATTGCCACGTCGCCGCGGCCAAGCCAAACGGTTGTTTTTGTGTCTAGTCGCTTGTTTTGCGCATGATCCCTCGGGTCAAGCCCGAGGGCATGCTTGCGGAAAACCGCTTCATGCTTTTCCAGACCATGCGCTGTCCGGCAGCCGCTCGATCCCCTCGGTCGAAAGGTCCTCCAGCGCCTCGGCGACACGGCGCCCGCGGATCACGCGATCGGGCGCGATTTCGGCGAGCGGCACCAGCACGAAGGCGCGCTCGAACAGGCGAGGATGCGGGAGCGTCAGGTCCGGCTTGTCGATCGCGACGTTGTCATAGGCGATCAGATCGAGGTCGAGCGTGCGCGGGCCCCAGCGCCGCTCACCTGCACGGTCGCGGCCGAACTGCTGCTCGACCCGGTGCAGGGCCACGAGCAGCGCATGCGGGTCGAGGCTGGTCTCGATCTCGATGCAGGCATTGACGAAGCGCGCTTGATCCTCTTCGCCCCAGGGCGGGGTGGCATAGTCCGATGAGCGCGCCAGCAAGGTCGCGTGCGCCATGCCGCAGATCGTTGCAATCGCCTTGGGGAAGGTCGCGCGAACGTCGCCGACATTGCCGCCGAGTGCGATCAGGACGCTAGCCATTTTGGAGCGGATGCCGGCTGCGGGTCAGCACCACGCCGACATCCTCGAAGATCGCGGCGATCGGCGCATGCGGCTTGTGCACGGTGACCTTGACGGCGCGGATGCGCGGAAAGGCAGCCAATATCGCATCCGCCACCGCCCCGGCGGCACGTTCGAGGAGCTTGTAATTGGCACCCCGGAAAGCGGCCGTCGCGGTGGTCACCACATTGGAATAGGACACGGTATCGGCGAGACGATCGGTGCGGGAGGACTCCGCCAAGTCCGTATACAATTCGAGGTCGATCACGAAGCGCTGGCCGACCTCGGTCTCGTGCTCCATCACGCCGTGGCGGGCATGGATCACGACGCCGGTGATGAAGATCGTATCCGTCATTGCCTGTCCTCGATGGCCGCCGCCACCCGCAGCGCCTGCACGGTTTCCGCGACATCGTGGGTGCGGATGATCCGCGCTCCGCGCTGGGCCGCAAGAAGGTGCGCAGCGATCGATCCGCCGAGGCGCTGCTGCGGCTCCGACGGCGAGACGGAGGCGATGAAGACTTTTCGTGAAGCGCCGACCAGAAGCGGCAGGCCGAATACGTCGAGCTCCGAAAGCTGCGCCAGCACGACCAGGCTCTGCTCCTGCGTCTTGCCGAAGCCGATGCCGGGATCGAGCACGATGTTTTCCCTGGCGATGCCGGCGCGCGCGGCGATTTCGAGCGAGCGGGTGAAGAAGGCGGCGATATCGGCCATGATGTCGATGCCGGGATCGGCACGGTCGCGGTTGTGCATCACGATCACGGGAGCCTTGCGTGCGGCGATCGTGCCCGCCATGGCACCGTCGCGTTGCAGGCCCCAGACGTCGTTGGCGATCACGGCACCCTGGTCCAGGGCCCAGGCGATGACGTCGGCCTTCATGCTGTCGATGGAGACGGGAACGCCGAGCGCTACGATGGCGGCCAGCACCGGCTGCAAGCGCCGCAATTCCATGTCGGCGGAGACCGGTTGCGCGCCGCCATAGGGGCGGGTGGATTCGGCGCCGATGTCGATGATGTCGGCGCCGTCGGCGATCAGGCGCCTGGCCTGCGCCAGGGCCTTGTCGGGCTCCAGAAACTGGCCGCCATCCGAGAAGGAGTCCGGCGTGACATTCAACACGCCCATCACGGCCGGCGTGGGCCGCGACAATAGCGTCCGCAGCACCGGATGAAGCACCTCGGCCGGAGCGACCGCATATTGGGAGGTGATCTTGACCATGCGTCGCTTTGCGCGGTCCCCGCATGGGAGTCAAGATCGGGGGAAGCGGTGCTAATACGTGATTTTTGGCTGCAGCTTGCGGGCCTGCGCAATGAGTTGCTCCACGGACTTTTCCGACGGCAGCACCCGGACCAGCTTCCGCTTGATGTTCACTTCCTTGATGTTCTGCGCAAGCCGCGCCGGATTGCGCAGCGCCAGTTCCCGCACCGTAGTGACGCCGGCCGCGCGCACCAGCCCCACCTTGGCCCTGCCCATGCCAGGAATGCGCATGTAGTCCGAGACATTGGCCCACTCCAGGAGTTGCTGCTCGCTGATCCCGGTCTTCACCGCGAGCGCCTTGCGTCCCTTGACCGTACGGGCGGCTTCCAGCAGCGCGTCAGTCGTGCGAATGCCCAGCGATTTGAGCTTGGAAGCGGAGAAGGCGGTCATGCCTTCAATCTCGGAGATCGGATATGTCATGATGCTCGATATCAAGAAGGTGCTCTAGGCGAACTGGCTAAGCCCCGGTGTCCCCGCAATGATCTCGCCCATTCGATCCGCTCCGATTTTGTCGCGGCCGAACCTGAAAAGTTCACGGGCGATGCTCTGAATCTCACCCATGCCAAGCCCAAGACCCATCAGCCTTGTGCCGACTGCCATCAATCCGCCGCCCATCAATCGTGCAAAGCCGCCGTTGTTGTCGGATGCCGCGATCGCAGCTTCCGCACCCGGAATTTGGTCAATCAGTGCCTGAACCTTGTCGGAAGGACCCTCGTTGCGAAGGAAGTTCAGGATAATGCCAACGGTTTTTTCAGCGACAGCACTATCGATGCTGGCCTTTGAGGCCAGCCGCCCTATCAACTCGTCCATCTTGCCCCGTCCTCAACCGGTTGTTTGACCGGCCTTTATCTCAGCCAAAATCATCTTGGGCTTCCAAAAACCTAAATACAAGCGATGACCACTTGCGAAACCCCATTCCATCTTCAATCGCCTCGCGAGTGTTGCAGCAATGCAAGAGCGGGCATCAAATTCGCGCAAATTCGTCGCAGGCGATACGTGCGTTCCGACTTTTGGAGGGTGGAAATCGCGGCGTCGTTCCTCGCGCGCCACGGAAAGGCTGCCTTTGAACCGTTTCAATCGCATTGCAAGATGAAGTATGATTGCGAATGAAACCCGGATGAGCGAGAGCAGGCGGAGCGTAATGGTACCTTCCGACAACAAGGTGGCTGATACCGACGACAAGATTTTCGTTGGCAAGGGCGAGGAGACCGCCTGGCTTGCGTTTGCGCTCGCCAACCGCCACGGCCTCGTCACCGGTGCGACCGGTACCGGGAAGACGGTGACCTTGCAGGTCATGGCGGAAGGCTTTGCGCGCGCCGGCGTCCCGGTGTTCGCGGCCGATATCAAAGGCGACCTGTCGGGTATCTCGGAGGTCGGCGAAGCCAAGGATTTTATCCTCAAGCGCGCAGCCGAGATTGGCCTGACTTTCCAGCCCGACCAGTTTTCGACGATCTTCTGGGACGTGTTCGGCGAGCAGGGCCACCCGGTACGCGCCACCGTCACCGAGATGGGCCCGCTCTTGCTCGCGCGCATGCTCGATCTGAACGGCGTGCAGGAGGGGGTGCTCAACGTCGCCTTCCGCGTCGCCGACGACAACGGGCTCGCGCTGATCGATATGAAGGATCTGCGCGCGCTTTTGGACGCGATTGTGCCGGAAGGCGGCGAGAAGGGCGATGGCGAGGACGATCCGCTGGCGCCGCTGCGCAAGGCCGCGCAGGGCTTTGGCAATGTCACCAGGGCTACCGTCGGGACCATCCAGCGCCAGCTTCTGGTGCTGGAGAACCAGGGCGGTAGCAAATTCTTCGGCGAGCCGGCGCTGTCGCTGAAGGACTTCATGCGCACCGACCGCGATGGCCGCGGCATGATCAATATCCTGGTCGCCGACAAGCTCATGCAGAGCCCGCGGCTCTATGCCACGTTCCTGCTCTGGATGCTGTCGGAGCTGTTCGAGGAGCTGCCGGAGGTCGGCGATCTGCCCAAGCCGAAGCTCGTGTTCTTCTTCGACGAGGCGCACTTGCTCTTCAACGACGCGCCGAAGGCGCTGATGGACAAGATCGAGCAGGTGGTGCGGCTGATCCGTTCGAAGGGCGTCGGCGTCTATTTCGTCACGCAGAATCCGATCGACGTGCCGGACCGCGTGCTCGGCCAGCTCGGCAACCGCGTGCAGCATGCGCTGCGCGCTTTCACCCCGCGCGACCAGAAGGCGGTCGCGGCTGCCGCGCAAACCTTCCGGCCCAACCCCAAGCTCGATACCGCCAAGGTGATCACCGAGCTCGGCAAGGGCGAGGCGCTGGTGTCGTTCCTCGAAGGTAACGGCACGCCGGCGATGGTCGAGCGCGTGCTGGTGCGCCCGCCATCGGCGCGGATCGGGCCAATCACGCCTGAGGAGCGCAAGGCGATCATGGATGCGAGCCCTGTGAAGGGCAAATACGACACCGCGATCGACGCGGAGTCGGCCTACGAGATCTTGCAGAAGCGCGTCGCCGGCGCGGCTGCGACTGCGGATGGCGCATCCGGCGGTGGTGTCTGGGGCCATGTCGGAGCGATCGTCTCGACCGTCTTCGGCACCAACGCAAGGCATGGCCGGCTTTCGACCGGTCAGCTCATCGCTCGCAACGTCACGCGCTCGGTCACCGACAAGGTGGTCGGCGGCCTGGTTGCCGATGTCGGCAAATCGGTCGGCGGGCAGCTTGGCGGCTCGATCGGCCGCTCGCTGGTGCGCGGCGCGCTCGGCGGGCTGCTGCGGCGATGATGATGATCGCAGGCTAGCTGTCGCGTGACTTCTCCCAAATCGAATGTGATGAGACTTCCGTCGCTGCGGGCGCCGCTCGAGGTGCTGTTCCTGTTCTGCTGCGTCGTGCTGACGGCCTTCGTGCTGGTGCCTGAGATTTTTGGCAGCGGCAAGACCAAGGACTATCCGCTATGGTACTGGGCCGGCCAGCAGGTGCTGCACGGCGCTCGCCTCTATCCCCTCGACGGCCGCATCTTCGATTTCATCTATCCGCCGTTGTCGGCGGTGCTGCTCGCGATCCCGGCGTGGTTCGGCAAGATCCCGCTCTATCTGTGCCTGTGCGCCTTGAATATCGTGGCCTGGTGGGCGACGCTGCTCTACACCAACGCCATGACCGGAGCGGACCGTACGCCCGGCACGTGGCTGTTTGCGCTGCCGGGCTTTGTCACCATCACCTTCGTCTTCGACATGTTCGATCTCGGTCAGCCGAACCTCGTGCTGCTGGCCCTGATGCTGTACGGGTTCTGGTCCATGCGGCATCAGCGGCTGTGGATGGCAGGCTCGATGTTCGCGCTGGCGACGGCGATCAAGGTGTTTCCGGTCGCGGTGCTGCCTTATCTTGTCTGGCGGCGGCAATGGACGGCGCTCGCGAGCATGCTGGTCTTCCTCGGCATCTTCCTGTTCATCGTGCCGGCGCCGGTTCGTGGCTTCCAGCAGAATGTCGCGGAGCTGAAGACCTGGTACCAGGGCATGGTCGCCTCGAGCTCGGAGAAGGGCTTTGGCCAGCGCGACGAGCAGAACTGGTCCTGGGTCAACCAGTCCATCATCGCGATGACGCATCGGCTGACGCGGCCGATCAACTACAACCAGGATGACCCGACGCGGCCGGTGCGGACGATGAACGTCGTCGACATCTCCTTCAAGGCGGCCAACTGGCTGGTGGTCGCGGTCTCGCTTTTGATCGGGCTCGGCTATATCACGGTGATGCCGCCGGCCTCGCGCCGCACGGAAAAGTCGGATGCCGAGGAGCTCGGCCTCCTGTTCTGCCTGATGACGGTCGCCTCGCCACTGGCGCGGCAATATTATTTCATGTGGCTCATCTTCCCGATGACCGTTCTGATGCACCGCGGCGCCTATGACCCGCGCGAGAGGGTGCGGCTCTGGACCTGGCTCGCGCTCGGCGCTGTCGGGCTGTTGCTGTTGCTGTCGTTGCCGGTGTTTCCAAGGGACCTGCAGGCCTGGGGGAACAATTTCGTCGCGACTGTGATCATCGCCGGCACGCTGGTCTGGCATCTTCTGCATCCGCCCAGGCCTGATGCAGCTAGCTCGACGCCGCCAGCAGAGCTAAAAGCAACGCCATAGAAACGGCAGGGAACACAAAGATGTCCGACGCCCAGACGCAAAAAGTCCTCGACCACATCGATGCCGATTTCGACAACAGCCTGCAGCGGCTGTTCGCGCTGCTGCGGATCAAATCGATCTCGGCTGACCCTGCCTTCGCCGGGGATTGCAAGGCGGCCGCCGATCATCTCGCTGGCGATATCGCCTCACTCGGCTTCGACGCCAGGGTGCGGCCAACCGCGGGTCATCCCGCTGTCGTCGCTAAAAGCAACGGCAAGGGAAATGGCGGTGGCGCGCGGCCGCACGTGCTGTTCTACGGGCATTACGACGTGCAGCCGGTCGATCCGCTCAATCTCTGGCATCGCCCGCCGTTCGAGCCCGTGGTCACCGACCATGCCGATGGCCGCAAGATCATCGTCGCCCGCGGCGCCGAGGACGACAAGGGCCAGCTCATGACCTTCATCGAAGCCTGCCGCGCCTGGAAGTCGGCAACGGGGTCGCTGCCGCTCGACATCACCTTCCTGATCGAGGGCGAGGAGGAGGTCGGCTCGAAGAATTTCGCGCCGTTCCTGGCAGCCAACAAGGACGAGCTGAAGGCCGATTACGCGCTGGTCTGCGACACCGGCATGTGGGACCCCAACACGCCCGCGATCACCACCTCGCTGCGCGGCCTGGTCTATGACGAGGTCAGGATCAAGGCGGCGAGACGCGATCTGCATTCCGGCCTGTTCGGCGGCGCCGCGCGCAATCCGATCCGCGTGCTGACCTACATCCTCGGAGGCCTGTTCGACGAGAACGGCCACATCACCATTCCCGGCTTCTATGACGGCGTGAAAGATTTGCCGCCGGACATTCTGGCGCAGTGGAAGAAGCTCAATCTGACGCCCGAGACGTTCCTGAAGCCGGTCGGGCTTTCGATCCCCGCAGGCGAAAAGGGTCGCCTCCTGATCGAGCAGGTTTCTTCGCGACCGACCTGCTCGATCAACGGCATCGTCGGCGGCTATACCGGCGAAGGCTCGAAGACCGTGATCCCGGCGGAGGCCTCGGCCAAGATTTCGTTCCGCCTCGTCGAGGGCCAGGACCCCGCGAAGATCCGGAAAGCCTTCCGCGATTACGTCACCGCGCGCATTCCCGGCGACTGCAAGGTCGAGTTCGGCGATCATTCCATGGCGCCCGCGATTGCATTGCCGTGGGACATGAAGGCGCTGAGTGCCGCAAAGAAAGCGCTGACGGAGGAGTGGGGCAGGGAAGCGGTGCTGTTCGGGTCCGGCGGCTCGATTCCGGTTGTCGCCGACTTCAAGAAGACGCTCGGCCTCGAATCGCTCCTCGTTGGCTTCGGCCTCGACGACGACAACATCCATTCGCCGAACGAGAAATACGATCTCAAGAGCTTCCATAAGGGCATCCGCTCCTGGGCGCGCATCCTCGCAGAGCTTGCAGCCTTGCCGCGGTGAGGTTTGCAGGCTACACCGCCGCGGCCACCTTGCGCCGCTTCTTCGCCGCGTCGATGCTTCGGAGCGCGCTTTTTGCGGCGCCGGTGGACGCGGTGATCGACTGCAGATAGTGCGCAAGCACGCGCTCTGCCTCGGTCATCAGGTTCATGGGCAGACGCGCGATCGCAAACTGAAAGCCGAGCCCCTGGATCAGGCTCAGAAACATAGTTGCAGCTTCCTTGCCGGCGATCTGGCCCGTAGTTGCACCGTCGTTCCTGGCACGTTCGATGAGTGTCGCAAGACGATGAGAATAGCCCTTGTGGATCTTTCCGAACCGCGCCTGGAGACTTGGATACTGAAGCCGCAGGTGGTCCGAAAGCACAAGCTTGGCAAGCGCGGGATAGCGTTCGATCAGCTTCATGTGATCGAGAAACATGCGGCTCAGCACAACGAGACCCGGCTCGTGAGGGTCGTCAGCCTCTGAATAGATCGCAACCAGGCGCTCCTCCAGCCAATCCATGACCGCAAGCCAGATCGCCTCCTTGGTCGGGAAGTGGCGAAATACGGCCGGCTGCGTGACACCGATTGCATCCGCGATCAGTTGCACGCTCACGGCTTCCGTGCCCTGAACCGCAACCAGCCGCAACACGGTTTCAACGATCTGCTGCTTGCGCGAGCCGGTCGGATAACGATCGTTTGATCTCTGAAGCGAAGCCATGGCTTGCAAGTAAGTTTGTAACAACTAACATGTTTGTATGTACTAACTTACTGCGTGTCAAGCTAATGGAGGTCGAGAATGTCGTATGCAGCTCACGATCTGGCGCTGGACGCGCTGCGGCGCGCGGCACCGGAGCAGCGAAATGGAGCCCCCAATCACGCGCCGATGGTGGTCGAGGCTCTCGCCGCGCTGGGACGCGAGGATGCGGTTCGGAAATGGATCGAGCGGGCCGCGCCACGCCTCGCAGAAAGCCCTCAAGCTGAATCCGCGCTGGGTCCGGATTGGCAGCCGCGGCTCGGCGACTACGCCCGGCTTGGCGAATGGCAAAACCTGTTTCGCCGGGAGCTGGAAGCACTGGCCTGGCGCGGCGTACTGGAGCGCTGGTTGCCGCGGCTCGTTCCCGGCAGCATGGCGGCAGGTACCCACGGCATCATCAGATGCGCTCACGCAGCCCGCGCGCTTGAGAATGCTGTCACGCCGCCGCGCCTCACCGAGCTGGCGGCCGCGCTGGCCTACTGCGCAGCCCGCTATCGCGCGATCGAGGGCACGCCGGTCCTGGCAGGTCCCCTGACTCTGGAAGCGGCGTCGGCGCAGTTGCCGCTACTTGAGCCCGGGACCGACCGGCGCGGTCCGCCCCCGAAGGTCGTCGAGCGTTTGAACGAACGTCCGGACTTTGCCTGGGCCGTCAGCCGTCTTGCGCAGCCATCCGACCCGCTGTCGGCCCTCGGTGAATTGGCCGAAATCGGCGCGCGGCTTTATCTGCGCGACGCCGATCATCATCCCCCGGTGCTTCTGCACGCTGTGACCGGTCCCGCCGCGGTGCACTCGCTTGCCGAACAGGTTTCGCCCGCGCTGCGCAGCACACTGTTTGCCTATATGTGGCAGGCGGTCGCGGCATGGGCAGCCGCCTTCTCCAGCGGGCTTTCCAACGAGCAATGGGAGCCGACCGATGAAACGTGGGATGAGATCATCGATCTCGCCGTCGCGAGCGGCGACGATCACGCGATCAAGCTCACGGAAGCCTGCCGTCGCATGGAAGGACTCCGTGCTTCTGCAAGCTTCCGTGCGGCGGCGAGCGATTGGGTGCATCGCGTCGTCGACACGCGCGACTGGAGTTCCGAACGGCTGGTCGCGGCCGGCATCAGGACAAGATTGTCGGATGGCAAGCGGGCCGTGGCTATGGGATAGCGGAGCTTACGGCATGCCGCGGTGAGGGCGCAGCTTGCTGCGTTCGGTGCGACGCGCGGGCGTCATCCTTTTCACGCGGAAGCCTTATTTTACTTCGTCTCCAAAACTCATCGCCCAAATGCGCAGCCCGAAAATCGGTTTCTCGGCATGGTCAACGAGATCAAGCTGATAGTGATCATCTGGCGCCAACTCAGAAAAGATACCTCTGCTCAAGTCGGTGAAGATCGCCAACGACTCTTTCCGAGCCTGCTGCTTGTCGTCGCAAAACAGGGCGATCTTGGTGCCCGGAGATTTGCTGCCGCGAATCACCAGAAAATAATTCATGGGCGAGTTACGCCGAGTTCCGTATTGCCCTCTACACGCTATGATTCATAAAGGCCCAGGTATCTTACTTTCCGTGGTCCTAACTCAAATTCCGGCAGTTCGTCGAAACAGGCGAACACTCTTGGTTCTTCCCGTCCCAAAAATCCTCGACAGGCCGGAGCGGACCAAGGCCGCCAAGACGTGAAATGAAAAGTAAAAACGCCGCCCGAAATTGAGCGGCGTTTGATCGCAATGTGTAGAGGCTGTGTGAGCTATTGGTAGCGCATTCGTGCGGATTCGTCCACCCGCTTCGCGGCCCATTTCACTCCACCGGATATGGCCCTTCGCCGAAGCGGCGGCCGTGATAACCCTTGGATCCGACCTGCCGCGCCAGCGCGCTGAGGACATCGCCATTCGCTTTTAGTCGCGCAACTATTCTGCGGAAATCATGGCGCGGTTGCCAGCCGAGCTCGGCGCGAGCCTTGTCGTTGACATAGACGCGCTCGATACCGGGAAGCATTCTCCAGCCGCGTCTGTCGTATTCGCCCGCATAGTCCGGTACGTAGCGGCGGACGACCTGTGGCGCATGGTCGCGCAGCTCGGCTACGTCGCCGCGGCCGAAAGGGGTGGTGGCGCTGATGATATATTTCGCAAAGCCGGTCGACTGCGCGCGATCCGTCGCGGCGAGATGCGCGCTGACCACGTCCTCGATATCGACGCGTCGGTAGAGGAACTCATTGGCCTTGCTGTTGGCGTCGGCATAGGCCTCGCGCGCTGCGCGGTCGTCGTCCTCCTCGGGAAAAAAGCGCGAGGTGCGCAGCACGATGGTCGGAAGTGCATGGTTGCGTGCAAAGAGCTGGCACAGGTCCTCGGCCGCCGCCTTTGTGGCGCCGTAGATGTTCTTCGGCATCGGCGTCACCTCCTCGGTCACCCACGTCGCTGGCGCGCCCGGCGGCGGCACCAGGGCATCGCCAAATACACTGGTGGTGCTGGTGTAGACAAAAGCGGTGACGCCAGCGGCTGCCGCCTCTTCGAGCAGATTGAGCGTGCCTGTGACGTTGACGTCGATAAAATCCTGCCGGCGGTGGGTAGCGACATGCGGCTTGTGGAGAGTCGCCGCATGCAGCACGGTGTCGATGTCCGCCATGCAACGGCGCACGAACGCGCGATCGACGATCGAGCCCACGAGGTGGGTGAACGCGCCGGGTCTGATATCGATGCTGACCACCGCGCGCCGCTGCGTTTGCAGGGCGCGCACCAACGCCTCGCCGAGATGGCCGGAACTGCCGGTCACCAGAATAGCCACGCCCGAAAGCCTTTCGATTTGGCGTCCGTCGCCTGAGGTCAAGCCTTGTAGCTCGGATTGATGCAGGCGTGAAGGTTGGCGCGCAGAAATGTCGCGCGCTAAAGCGCTTTTTGCTTGCGCATGATCTTTTCGGGAAACCGCTGCACACCTTCCCGGATCGTGCGCTAGGGCGCCGGGATCGACAGCAGGCTCGAGATGGTGCGGCCGCGGATGTCGTAGACGCGCGCGTACACCACGTCGTCGCGCTTGATATCGACCATGACCGGCGCGGACAGGCCCTTGCAGTAGAACTCGCCGAGCGTCATCGCGAAATCGGCCGCGTGGCTGTCCCAGCCGATGGTGAAGTCGGGACCGAGCGCGACCTGCGCCGGGCGCTGCGGGCCGCACACCGCGACCTTCCATTTGCGGCCCCGCGGCGCCACTTCGTGCTTTTCTGCAAGCTGTTCGCGCAGGCGGTCGGAGGCCTGTTTGAAGGCAAGGCCCCAATAGTCCAGCATGAAGCGGTCGTCGGCGCCGCGCACGGTGCCCGCGATATGATTGAAAAATGTGTACTGATAGGGATGCAGCCGGATCATCTCGGCGAGCGGCAGCGACTGGCCGAAGATGAAGACGGCGAGCAGCGCGGGCTGCCAGCTCCGGCGCGTGGTGCCGAGCCAGTTCATGATCCAGGCGAAGGCGAGGCCGCCCAGGATCGTCATCGGCGGGATCACGAAGATGAAGTGGCGGATGCCGTTATAGAGCGCGGGCCGCTTCACGATCGCGATCGCGATCGGCAGCGTGGCGGCCAGCGTCAGCATCAAGAGGATGGTCTTGCGGCGCGCGGTGACATCCTTGCGCGGCAGCAAAATGAAGGTGCCGACGATACCCACCATGAGGAGCGCGAGCATCACCTCGGGAAGCTGCAGCGCAAACAGCGTCGGCAGATAGGACCAGGGCATGTCCGGCACCGACACCAGCGCCCCGTCGAACAGCTCCTTCCAGGGCTTCTCGAAGAAATGCGAGAAGTAGGTCACCGCGCGCAAGGGATTGCCGAACTCGATGATCGACCACGGCCAGATCAGCCCCATGATCAGGTAGCCGACCGCAAGGCCGGGCAGGAGCACATAGAGCACGTGCACGAAGCGGGAGAGCGCCTCCCGCGGCCCTTGGTTGCGGTAATCGTCGACGAACATGGGGATGAAGCCGAGCAGCGCGTAGATCAGCGCGAGCCCGCCGAGGACGCGCGAGCCGAGCGAAAGTCCGGCGCCCATGCCGACGAGCAGGATGGTGCGCGGCGAGGCCAGCGGATATTCCTCCGCGAGCCGCACGAGGCCCATCATCAGGATCACCATGGCCACCGCGAAGGGCGCATCCTTCGGGTTCATGAACATGTGCCCGTAATAGATCGGGCACAGCGCCAGCAGCAGCAGCGAGGCAAGGCCTGCGAGCGGGCCGCCGACGCGACGACCGAGCCGCCACGTCACCGCAAGCCCGATGACGCCGACGATGGCGCCGACGAGACGGCGGGTCTCGAACAGGCCGAGCGGGATGACCTTGTGCAGCAGCGCGGCCGCCATGTCGAAGCCGCCGCCATACATGTAGAGATTGGCAAAGGACAGCGCGTGCGTGTCCTTGAACCCCGAACCGTACATGCGGAGCAAAAGGTCGGCATATTCGGCGTGGGTGTAGTCGTCCCAACCCAAACCGTAGTCACGGAAGGTGAGGCCTGCGATGAGGGCGACAGCCGCGAGCACCAGGAGTGCAAGGTCGTCGCAAGTTCGTTCCAGCGAGCGCCGCGCCGGCGTTTCGATGGCCGAAGTCGTGACCGATGACATGGTTATTGGTGACCCGGTGTCCCCTGTGGCCCAGCTTTGGCGCTTTTGGGCCTCGTTCCCCGGGATCCATATAGCGCAGTTCCCTAGGCAAGTAATTGGCAATTGTGGCGTAATTTGCCTCTGCCGCCTTAATGCGATGCAATATCGAACGGCGCTAAGTTGGCGCTGGCCGGTCACTGCAATTAACTAAGTCACGGATTGCGCAGCCGTTCGGAACGCCTGAGGCAAATGGCCGTTGGCGCTATGCAGAATATGACGGTATCGTGGCAACGTGAGGTGCGCGGTGCTCGCGCGGGGTGTTTTGGATGATCATCGTCTTGCAGATCGCAGGGATCGCCGCCGTTCTGGCCGGTCTGGCGGCGATCGGCTTCGGCGTCCCGGTCAAGGAGTTCAGCTTCGGCAACACCCTGATCATGTCGGGCACGATCGGACTTTGTACCGGCATGTTGCTGCTCGGGCTGTCGGTGGTGGCGATGGAATTGAAGGGGCTGGCCCGCCGCATGGCGGCAGGCCCTCGTCAGGCCGCTGAGCCTCGCGCGCGAGCCGCGCTGCCACCGCTCCCGGTTGCGGCCGGCGCCGCCGCGGGGGAAGGCAGTGGGACGTTTTCGCGCGATCAGCAGGCCCCGGTCGAGCCCTCGATAGCACCGCCGGTATCGCCCGTGCCCTGGCATGAGGATCCGCGCACGCGTCAGGAGCCAATGGCATCCGAGCCGGTCCCGGCCGCTGCTGTGCCGCCGCGCCCAAGACCAAAGCGGAATCTTCTGTTCGCCTCGACCGTGCGCAAGGATCGCCAGCCGGCCGGCGCTTCCGATCCTGCGGCCGGCGATCCGCGCACGCAGCCGCCAGCGACTGCGGGCGGGGCGCCACCAGCGAGTTTTGAGGATGCCTGGCCAAGGGCGGATCGCGGCAGGCCGGGCGAGGTGCCCAAGCCTGGGGAGGTGCCGCCACAGCGGCGCAGCAGTCGCCCGGCACAGTCCGAACCAAGTGCGGCGGCAGAGCGCCCCGCATCGCCGCCCGGGCAGCCCGAGGAGCAACCGGCCGTCACCGTGCTCAAATCCGGTGTCGTCGACGGTATGGCCTATTCGCTCTACTCCGATGGTTCCATCGAAGCGCAGATGCCGGAGGGCATGATGCGGTTCGCGTCCATCGACGAGCTCCGTGCGCATCTCAACAAGCGTCCGTGATTCCCGACAATTTCATCGGGAATGTTCAAATAGAGCGATGATGTTCTTGCCACTTCGGCAGTCATCCGCTCATATTCGTTTTGCTACGCAAGTTTTCGCAAAGTTTATGGGGCTTGCGGATACTTTCGCATCCGCCCTGCAAGTTAGCCGCCCAAGCGAGGTTTGGCCTCATGACTGATGCCGCCGGCAAAAGCTTCATCGATCTCACCGCGAGCATCGTGTCGGCCTATCTGTCCAACAATCCGACGCCGGCCTCCGAGATTCCGAACCTGATCAGCCAGGTTCACGCGGCGCTGCTGCGCGTGTCGAGCGGGCGGACCGAACCGCCGGCCGAGCCGCCAAAGCCCGCGGTGTCGCTGAAGAAATCGATCAATCCGGACTATCTGGTGTGTCTGGAGGACGGCAAGCGTTTCAAGTCGCTGAAGCGCCATCTGCGCACGCAATACAACATGACGCCCGAGCAATATCGCGACAAATGGGGCCTGCCGCCGGACTATCCGATGGTGGCGCCGAACTATGCGGTCGCGCGCTCGCAGCTTGCCAAGAAGATGGGGCTCGGCCAGCAGCGGCCGAAGCGGAAGTAATCAGGAGGCGGTCGCCAGCGCGGCCCGCGCGTCCGAGCGGATGCGTTCGACCATCGAGCGAAGGCCGTTGGAGCGCTGCGGCGTCAAATGCTCGCGAAATCCGAATTGGTCGAACAGCGCGATCGCATCGTGGGAAAGGATGTCCTGCGGCGTGCGGCCGGAATAGAGCGTGAGCAGGATCGCGATCAGGCCCCGCACGATATGAGCGTCGCTGTCGCCGCGATATTTCAGCACGGCATCCGTGCCGCTGCGGTCGAGCTTCTTCGACAGCCAGACCTGGCTGACGCAGCCATTCACCTTGTTCTCCAGGGAGTGCTCGGCCTCCGGCATCGGTTCCAGGGTGCGGCCGAGCTCGATGACGTAGCGGTAGCGGTCGTCCCACTCCTCCAGGAGCTCGAAATTGTCCCTGATTTCCTCGATCGTCGTCATGATGGCTCGCGCTTGTCCGATGCCGCTTATATAGGATCGTGCGCGGCCGAAAGCGATATCCTGAAGGCGGGAAGTTCCGTCCTTACGGGCTCGGCGGCAGGGCCCAATCGATCGCGAGATCGTCCGCCGACAGCGTGTCGCGCGGCGCCACGGCGGCAGAGACCGGATCGTCATTGTCGGTGCTGCCGATCGAGCCGGTATGGTCCGGCGACTTCTTGTCGGTCGCGGATTTCTTGTCGTCAGCTTTCCGGTCGTCGGTCTTCCCGTCGGTGACCGAACGATAGATCTTGCGCGCGCCGTCCTGGGCACGCACGCCGATCACGGTGGCCGCCTCGCCGCCGACCTCGCAGGCCTGCGGCTGACGCTTGCAGAACTGGCTCATGTCGGAGACGGCAGCGGTCGCAGCCTGCACGGCATCGGAGACGCTGATTTGCGGCAGCTTTTCCGATTCGGGCGTCTTGTCCCTCGGCAACAGCACGAGCACCAGCCCGAGCCAGAAGGCCATGCGCAGCAGGAAGAACATCTTGCGATTCCGTATCGTCTCTTCAAGCCGATGCGGCGACCCCGCGTTCGGCTTCACCTCATCATTCTCGATAAATCGCAAGTGATTGAATTGGACTTAATTCGCCGAAAGATCGCAGAAAACTCGGGGCAGTTTGATTCGGCGTAAATTTTCGATTGACGCGATCAGGATGGAACCATCGGTCGCGTCCACCAAATCGAAACCATACGGGCGCGCCCGCGGAAACCCGCGATTCACCATTCGCGCGTGCAAATGAGCCAAAACACCGGCCACGCCACGGTGTTTTGTCGCTTGCTGCACCGCCTTAGCGTTCGTTTAATTTCGCTCTGACACGGTGGCCCGCGACAAGGGGGCGTTCCGGCGCGTCTTTTTGACGGACAAGCCGAGGCGCGAGAGCCGTGACTGTGTTGAGTACCATCCGCGATTGTTTCGATGCGCTGCTGCATCCGTCGGCACACCACGATGCGCTGACCCGCGCGCGGCATCGCGCCTTCATGGCGCCGCGGCTGATCGGCAGTCTCGCGGCCTTCGCCGTGTTCCCCATTTATCTGGCGATGCGCGGCGCGCCCGGCATGCTCGAGGTCTCCGCGCTGGCCTGGCTGATCGCGCCGATCCTGCTGTCCTGGTTTCTGTCGCGCACCGGCCGCTACGAGGGCGCCCATGTGCTGTCGTCGATGGCGCTGGCTGGCGTGGTGATGGCGTTTGCCGTCACGACCGGCGGCATCGAGTCGTTTGCCGCGGTCTGGCTCGTCGTCATTCCCGTCGAATCGGCGCTGTCGGCGTCGCGCCGCGTGGTCGCCTTCGCGTCAGCGCTTGCGCTTTCCTGCGCGGCGATCCTGATCGCATCCGGCACGCTGGGCCTGCTGCCGCCACCGGAAGTCACCCCCGCGCTGCATGGTCTGTGCATGGCGTTCGGCCTGGCCTCCGCCACGCTCTATGCAGCGGGGCTGGCGTTCGGCGCAGAGTCGCTGGCGCGCACCAGCGTGTCGCTGCTCTCGGTGGAAGAGGAGCGCTATCGCTTGCTTGCCCGCAATATGAGCGACGTGATCTCTCGCCATCAGCGCAACGGCGCGGTGCAGTTCATCTCGCCTGCCGCGGAATCCATGCTGGGCACGCCGGCGGCGCTGTTGCTCGGCCACGGCCTGTTCGACCGCGTCCACGTCGCCGATCGTCCCGCCTATCTCACCGCGCTCTCGGACGCCGCTCGCGGCGGCGAAGCGCGCAGCGTCGAATTTCGCGTGAAACGCGAGCTGCCGCGCGGCGAACGCGGCGCGGGCGCAGTCGATTTCATCTGGGTCGAGATGCGCTGCCGCCCGCTGGAGCAGGCCTCGCCGGTCTCCGGCCGTTTCGAATCCGAGGTCGTTGCCGTCATGCGTGGCATCACCGACCGCAAGCTCCAGGAGCAGGCGCTCGATCTCGCGCGCAGCGCGGCGGAAGCCGCCGATGCCGCCAAGACCCGCTTCCTCGCCACCATGAGCCACGAGCTGCGCACCCCGCTGAATGCGATCATCGGCTTCTCCGAGATGATCGTGCAGGAGCAGTCGTTGATGCTCGATGCCGCGCGGCGCAAGGAATATGCGCAGCTCATCAACGACTCCGGCCAGCATCTTTTGTCGGTCGTCAACGGCATCCTCGACATGTCGAAGATGGAGTCGGGCAATTTCGAAATCTCCGCCGAGCCGTTCGCCCCGCGCGCCGCGCTGCTCAATTGCTGCAACCTGCTGGCGCTGAAGGCGCGCGAAGGCGGCGTCGACCTCGTCACCGACGTACCGCACGACCTGCCCCTCATGAGCGGCGATCCGCGCGCGTTCAAGCAAATCGTACTCAACCTCGTTTCCAACGCCATCAAGTTCACCGAACGCGGCGGCACGGTGACCGCGGCGGCACACGTGGAGGGATCGCGGCTGGTGCTTCGCATCAGTGACACCGGCGTCGGCATCGCACCCGATGATCTCAAGCGCATCGGTGACCCCTTCTTCCAGGCTGGCAAGACCTATCAGCGCCGCCATGAGGGTACCGGGCTCGGGCTTTCGATCGTGAAAAGCCTGGTCGGCCTCCATTCGGGCGAAATGAGCGTGCAAAGCAGAATCGACGAGGGGACGACCGTTACCGTGACGCTGCCGCTCGCCTATTCGAAATCCGAAGCGGCTGCGCCATCGAGCAAGATTGCGACGCTGCTGCCCGCGGTGCGAACGCCATCTCAGGACCAGATCATCCAGGTGAAGAAAAGTGCCTAGAAAAGCCATTGCAGACGATGACAAGGCACCGCGCCGTCGCCGCGGTGCCGCCGCCGCGATCGAAGAGGAATCCGAGCGGGGTCTCTTGATGCGCGTCCTGCTTTACAGCCCGAAGGACACGGTTGCGAGCTTGCTTGCGTTGACGGCTGCGGGCGCGATCGTCGCCAACGCGCTGTTTCTCCAGCACGGTCCGCATCCCGCGCCGATGTTCGGCTCTGTGGTCCACATTCCCGCCGCCAACGTTTCGACGGCCAATCTCCTGCTGCCGCGTCCACGCCCGGCAGAGGCCGATGCTGTAGCCGTCGAACCACGGCTGGCGGAGACGAAGCCAAGTGAGCCTCGGCTGTCCGACACCAAGGCTACCAGTGCAAGATCCGCCGATCCGCTCGGCAATCTCGTCAAGGCGACGACGGGTTCATTGCAATCGGCGACCGCGGCCGTGCCACCGCCGTCGACAGCGCTGCGTCCGCCCGCGCCGATTCCCCCGGTCCAGGTCACGGGCTCCCGTCGCGTGGCCGCGGTACAGCGCGTATTGACTGAATATGGCTACGGCCAGTTGCGGGCGACCGGCACGATCGGGGCCGACACCCAGGCCGCGATCCAGAGATTTGAGCGGCATCGCGGGCTGCCGGTGACAGGGCAGGTGTCGGAGCGCCTGGTGCGCGAGCTTGGCGTGATGATTGGCCATCCGATCGACTGAGTCTTGCGACTAGCGCCAGCATGCGGGCTGGCTTATGTCTCTTTCATGCGATTAAAGACAAGCATCTGGGTGGCGGCCTATCTGCGCCGCTGCCAGAGCGCGGGCGTGTTCGGCGCGGTGCGCCGGCGCGGCGCGGAAGAAGCCGGCGCGGTCTTCGTCAAGGTGGCGACGATGGACGGCAGCGCCACGCTGTATGTACCGGCGCCGCAGACGGTCTATGACGACAGCCGCCCGATCGAGCGGCTGTTCACGCCGGTCTCAAAGGAGCCGCAGCCCGAGCCTTCGGTGGAAGAGCGGCTCACCAGAGAAATCCGCTTCGACCCCGACGCCTGGATCGTCGAGACCGAGGACAAGGCAGGTCGGCATTTCCTCGATCTGGCAAGATGATCGAAGCTTGCCTTTCGTCATTGCGAGGAGCGCAGCGACGAAGCAATCCAAAGTTTCGCGTGAGGCTCTGGATTGCTTCGCTTCGCTCGCAATGACGATTTAGCGCGACGAACCGTCGGTGCCAGTGCGCACACTCGGTGCGGTGCCGGGCTGCACCGCAGGACGCGTCTGAGCCGCCGTGGTGCGTGCGCGCTGGCGTTCGTCGTCGTAGAGGCCCGGGCGGTATTTCGCTCTTGTCACGGCCATCGTCGAGCCGCGCCAGACGGCGAGCATCACGAGCGCCGAGCGTTCGCTCAGGCGATCGTAGAGCCGCGACAGTCGATACACCGTATTCACCGAGCTTCCGAATTCTGGCTTGAGGAACAACAGCACGCGCTCGAACACCGGACCGGGCATGCCAAGCGCGCGCATGGCGCAGGCGAGTGGCTCGCCGCCGGGATCATCGACCACTTGCGCGGCCAGCCGCGCGGGCAGGATCAGGCTCTCGCCGAGCTCGAGCGTGAAGTTTTCGATGTCGGCCGCGAAAGCCGCCATTTCGAGCGTCTCGATCGCGCGCGCCGCGCGCCGCTCGGGAATTTTCGGCGAAGCCTTCAGCGGCGTGTCGGCGAGGCTGTGCAGGATCGAGACGCGTTCGCTGGTGTTTGCGCGGAAGAACAGGTCGTGGATCTGCGCTGCATCCGTCGGCTGCATCGAAAGATTGGCCGCCATCCGCGTCTCCGCTTCCGTAAGCGGCCTCGGCGGCGCTGCTTCCTCATGTGGTGGGGAGAGGATTTCCTCCGCCAACGGTACGCGCTGGTCGGGATGCCCAGGCTTCAGGTTGAGCTTCCGCATGATCGCGGCCGGCGTCGTCGGATAGATCGCAAGCCGCGCGCGCACGGCCGCGCGTGTCGCATCATCGACCTGGTCGATCAGGCGCGTTGCGAGCTCGACAAACTGCCGCGCCTCGTCGGCGGAATGCGTGCTCGCCTGCACATAGAGATCGGTCAGCACGCGGAGCAGGGTGGGTCTGATATCGACGCCCTCGCGACGGGACAGCGTCATCAAGCCATCGAAGCCCGGAAACAGCGGAGTTGTAGTCATGTCAGGGTACGCGACTCTTCGAATTCTTCGCTCACCCTATGTGGCTTGCTTTAACAGCTCGTTAAGGAAAACAATTTGTGAAGAAGTCCAGCAAAATGCCGGTGATGCCGGCTTGCAACGCAGTGCCCATTTGCCGGCCACCGCGGTCGTGCGGGCGGCCGCCTTAAGACCTCGTTAACCACGTGCTGATCTTAATTGACGTGTCGCGGCACGAATCGTGGTCGTGACGACCAGAGAGAATGGGCATGGGGACCATCATTGAATTTCCGGCGGATGCTGCTTCGCGGCGGCCGGGCTCACCCATCGATGGCGTTTCGGCCGACGACATGGGCACTGTTCTGATCCTGCCAGTCGTTCGCGTCGAACGCGGTGACGATGGCACGAGCGGCGGCAGCGGACCCGAAGAGGGCGCCGCCTCGGGCGGCCGTCGCCGTCGCCGCTGAAACCGCAAGGATATTACGCCATGCCGGAGACGAGATTTCCGATCCGGTATTTTGCGCCGGCCCTGCTGCTCGTTGTGGGCAGCCTGTTGGGAGCCTGCAGCGGTGGCGATTTCGGTCGCACCAGAGAAGATTTCCGCAACGACGATATGCATCGCTGGATCGGGCTTGAGGCGACCTCAAGCGTTGGCCTGCGTCCCTCTCAGTTCCAGCTCACCGACGACGAACGCCAGCTTCGCGATCTCGCCTATCCCCTGATCGAACCGCCGCATTCGCGCCCCGCCTGGAAGAGCGTGTTCGGCGACTATCAGCCGCTGCCTTCGCCCTGGCGCCAGGCGCCTGTGTTCGACCGCACTGCGTACGGCCGTGCGCTGATCGACGAGCCGCACCGTTCGCATGCCTCGCGTTATGCGCAACTGATCGACGACGTGCGCGACGATATCTCTCGCTTGGAACTGTTCTATCCCAGCGCCATCAAGGTGCTCGAGCTCGACCGTCGCCGGAACGCAAGCCTTGGGCGCATCAGTGAGCTCTCGCCGCGCGAGCGCGCGGATGCGGTGGCACGCATGCAGGAGAATTCCCTGATCGTGCAGTGGGTGCAGCAGTGCCAGGAGCGGCGCGTGTCGTCCTATCGCTGGGCCCTGGAGCGGCTGGTGCTGCAGGCGCCCGACCCGATGGCCGCCGACGCAGATCGCCTGATCGCAGAGCTCGCCGCGCAGACAGCGTATCCACCGGTCGCGGCAAGGCCCGTGATCGAGCACCCGGTCACGACGCGGGGGTAATCCTCTCAACGCTTGCTGCCGCTCCGATCTCGCGAGCGGGCGGTGGTTGGACGTCGCTTCGGAAGCTTCGCGATGAAGCCCCGCAGCGCCTCGCTGGGCGGCCGCTTTGCGCCATAGGCAAGGCCGACCTCTCGCTCAACCCGAACCTCGATCTCGCGCACCGCCACGTCGGGATTGGCCTGCGCCACGCCTTCGGGCACGATCGCAACGCCGACACCGGCGGCGACCAGCGCCATCGCCCAATCCTCGGATTCGGCGATCGCCGCGGGCTTGCGCGGAGGCGCCTGCCGGCCGAAGAATTTGTTCTGCTCGCAGTTGCAGCGATCGATCATCGCAACACCTTTGAAATCCGAATTGCGCAGCCGTTCCTTCAATGTCAGCGGGTGCGAGGGAGGCAGCGCCGCGACGTAGCGCTCGCGCCAGAGCGGGACGAAGTGCTCGTCCTGGCGGACCATGGTCTTCGAGATGATGCGCGCGTCCGCGGTCTCGTTCGCACCCACCAATCGAAGCGCGATGTTTGATTGGGCGGTCAGCGGCTTTAACAGCGCGATGGTTCGCGCCACGTCGAGTGTGCGCATCAGGCCGAGCGTCAGGCTCTCTTGCGAAGGCGGCTTGCGGAACAGGTTCTTCGCCGCGTCCGCTTCGTCGATGATGCGCCGCGCGACCGCGTGGAACCGCTCGGCCGCTTCCGTGGGCGCCATCCCCTTCTTGTGACGGATGAACAGGGCGGTGCCAAGCTCGGCTTCGAGATTGGTGATCGCCGCCGAAATCGACGGCTGCGAGATGAAGCAGCGCCTGGCGGCCGCGGTCAGGTTGCGCTCCCTGAACACGGCGGCAAAATAGCGAAGCTCGCGGATATCCATAGGTATGTCCTATCGATTGTATCGAACATTGATATTTTACCTATGATAAGATCGGTGGCAAGCAATCCGCCTGTCGCAGCGGAGGACGGTCATGCGTGTTCATCATCTCAACGCCGGGACCATGTGCCCGATCGGCAAGCGTCTCGTGAACGGCACGGGCAGTCTGTTTCAACGGGCGCGATTGGTCTGTCATTGCCTGCTGGCGGAGACCCAGGACGGATTGGCTTTGGTCGACACCGGCATCGGCCTCGGCGACATTGCCGACCCGCCGCGGCTCGGCCGCAGGTGGGTGCGGCAGGCCGCGCCACGCCTGGACCGCGGCGAGACCGCCGTGGCGCAAGTCAAGTCGCTCGGATATTCGCCGGATGACGTGCGGCACATCCTGTTGACCCATCTCGACCGCGATCATGCCGGAGGCGTTCCGGATTTCCCGCGAGCGAAGGTGCATGTCCATCGCAAGGAACATGAGATGGCGGTGACGCATCGGATTGCCGCGCCGCCAGGCCGCTACATCGCCGATCAGTGGAAGCATGGTCCCGATTGGGAAATCTACGGCGAGGGCGGCGAAGACTGGTTCGGCTTCAAGGGCGTGCGCGCGCTTGGCGACCGCGAGCCCGACATACTCATGATTCCGCTGCCGGGCCACACGCTGGGGCACTGCGGCATCGCGGTGCGCGGCGGGGCCAAGTGGCTGCTGCATGCGGGCGACGCCTATTTCTTCCACGGGCAGATCCAGGCGAAGCCGCGCATGCCATTCGTGCTCGGCGTGTTCCAGCGACGCGCTGACATGGACAGCGCTGCGCGGATTTCCAATCAGGAACGGCTCAGGGCGCTGCATGCCGCCCACGGCGATGCGGTGACGATCATCAACAGCCACGATCCCGTGCATTACGAGGATTGCTGCTGCGGCGATCACTGAGGGCCGGACGCCTCACCGCTTGCCGCGCGGCGCCTCGGCCTGCTTGGCCGGCAGGTCGGTTTGCACCTTGCAGCTCGAGGCCGCAAGCGAGGCCTGCGCCTGCGCCATCAGCCCGGGCTCCGGCGCGAGCGCCTTCAGTACAATCAGGCCGGTCGTCGACGGGGAATCGATGATCAGCCGGTCAGCAGCGGTCACATCCTCGTCCTCGGGCAAATCGCTGTGCTGCGCCTCGGTCATCAGGTCGAGCTCGATCACCTTCTTGCCTGCCGAGCGGTCGTTGATCGCGTAATAGGCGAGGTCGTTGCGGGTGTAGAACGACACGGACGTGTAGGCCTGGCTGACGGGCACGCTGAGCTTGATCGATCCGCCCGAGAGGTCGTAGCGGCAGACCGCGACCGCGATGGCCGGATCGAGATAGGGCATCAGCGTGTTGGAGGGATCGGCGGCAGGAAGCTGCGTCACGGTGTTTACCTTCGTGATCGGCGCCAGGCGGGCATAGGCATCCTCGGTCGCGATCTTAGGCAGGGCCAGCACGCTGACAAGATGCACCACGCCGCCAAGCAGCACGCCCGCGATGATCGTGAACACGATCCGGATCATGGGCAGCCCATTGTCGCGACTGTCGGCATCGGCGCATCACGCCTGTTGCGGGTCGCCACCCCGACGGGCGTATCGTAAAGACTGAACATCAATGCATAGCGCTCGATGCCTCCGGTCGGCAGCCAGTTGCCGGCGCGCGCGCGCGGCGCGATGTGGATTTCGAAGCCGCCGTCGGCGCCGCGCACGACCTCCTCGCTGGTGAAACCGTAGCGCTGCAGGGTATTGGCCACGAGGTGACCCTTTGTATCATACAGCGTCAGCGTCCAGAACCGCGCTGCCGGCGTGACGCCCGAGACCACGACGTCGCAGCGGCCATCGAGCGGCTTCTTCTTGTCGTCCCTCGTGGCGGCGAATGCGATGCCGTCGCCGGCGCCTATCGGCAGCTCGCCATTACGGGTGATCGTGGCGCGCGAGTAGGGGTCGATATCGACCGTGCCGATTCGTGGCCGCGCGGTCCAGGCGCCGATCGTCAGCGTGCCGAACTCGGTGCCGCGCGTGGTAGTCATCCAGGTCGAGCCGAGGCCAACGGCCGCGGCCAGCGTCAACGCCACAAGTGCTACAAACAGAAGTCTCACGGCTCAATTCTTATGCGGCGCTGCCGCGTCGTTGGGGGTCACCGCCGCATAGTTCTCGGGGAAGGCGAGCGCCGAGGATGAAACCGGCTTGGTCGGCTTCGGTGGCTCGGTGGCCGACGTTGTCTTGTCGGCGGTCTTGCCGGCATCATCCAGCATCTTCTCGATCTGGACCAGGATGTCCGCCCCGCGCTTGGTCAGCACCGGTGGAGGTCCCGGCTTGATCTCCGGCGCATGTGGCGGCTGCGCAATGGCCCCGGCCACCAGTTGTGGCCTGGCGGGCTGCTGCAGCTTCGTGCCCATTCCGACGCCCGTCAGTTCCTTGATCTCGATGCCCTGATGCGCGATCGTCATGATGTCGTGCCAGGTCTGTGCCGGCAGCGAGCCGCCGGTCATGCGATTGGTCGGCGAGTAGTCGTCATTGCCCATCCACACCGCGCCGACGAAGTTGCCGGTATAGCCGACGAACCAGGCGTCGCGATAGGCGTTCGTGGTGCCGGTCTTGCCGGCGGTGGGAATGCCGTCGAGCTGGGCGCGCCGCGCCGTGCCTTCACTCACGACGTGGCCCATCATCATCGCCATGTCGGCAGCGACCGACGGGGGAATGATCTGCCGCGGCTTCGGACCGTCGCGGTCCCAGCGCCACACCAGATCTCCGTTGCCGGTACGGATTTCCAGCACGGCGTGCGGTGTCACCGCCGCGCCGTGGTTGGGGAAGGTGGCATAGGCCACCGCATGCTCGAGTACGGTGACCGCGTCGGCGCCGATCGGCAGCGATGGCGTATCCGGCAGCGGCGTGATGATGCCGAACTTTCGCGCCACTGCCACGATCTTGGCACGGCCAGCCTTTGGCCCCTCCTTGCCGCCGAGCGCGATCGACAGCTTGACCGGTATTACGTTGATCGAATGGGTGATCGCCTGGGTCAGCGTCACCGGGCCGGAATAGGAGCGGCCGTAGTTCTGCGGACACCAGTTACCGATGCAGACCGGACCGTCGACCACGACCGAGCTCGGCTTGAAGCCGTTGAGCAGTGCGGTGGTGTAAACATAAGGCTTGAACGACGAGCCGGGCTGGCGGAAGGCGTCAGTGGCGCGGTTGAACTGGCTCGTGCCATAGTCGCGCCCGCCGACCATGGCACGGACGCCGCCGGTGAGATCGGCGATCACGACCGCGGCTTGGGTGGCGTGATAGTCGCGGCCGTACTGGCGCAATTCGTTCTCAACCGCCTCGTCGGCGGCCTTCTGCACGTTCATGTCGATCGCGGTGCGAACCACAAAGACGCGCTCGTTATAGGATTTCGGGAAGGTGTCGACGATCTTCTGCACCTCGTCGAAGGCGTAGTCGAGATAGTAGTTCGGCGAGTCCTCGTTGCGACGGTCGACCACGCTCGCGGGATTGCGCCGCGCGCCGAACACCTGGCCTTCGGTCATGAAGCCGGCATCGACCAGGTTGTCGAGCACGACGTTGGCGCGGGCGCGGGCCGCGGGCAGGTTGACGTGGGGTGCGTACTTGGTCGGTGCCTTGTAGAGGCCCGCGAGCATCGCCGCTTCCGGCAGCGTGACGTCGCGCACCGACTTGTTGAAGTAGAAATGCGCCGCGCCGTCGACGCCGAACGTGCCGCCGCCCATATAGACGCGGTCAAGATAGAGCTTCAGGATCTCGTTCTTCGTCAGCCGCCACTCCAGCCAGATCGCAAGGAACGCCTCGTTGATCTTGCGCTCGATGGTACGTTCATTGGAGAGGAACAGGTTCTTGGCGAGCTGCTGGGTGAGCGTGGAGCCGCCCTGGCGCACGCCGCCGGCCTCCGTGTTGGTGACCAGCGCGCGCATGGTGCCGATGACGTCGATGCCGAAATGGTCGTAGAAGTGGCGGTCCTCGGTCGCGAGCGTCGCCTTGATCAGCGTGTCGGGATAATCCTCGAGCGGGATGGAATCATTATGCTTGATGCCGCGGCTTCCGATCGGGTTGCCGTAGCGGTCGAGGAAGGTGACCGCGAGGTCGGATTTCTTCAGCCAATCCTCGTCGGTGGTCTCGCGGAACGCCGGCACCGCGAGCGCGAGCAGCAGGATCAGGCCGCCCAGCCCGATGGTGGCGGCTTCCGAAAGCGGCTCGATGAAGACCCAGCGCTTCCAGCGACCGACGTAGAAGCGGTCCATGAAGGTCGAAAAGCGCTCATAGAGCTCGCGCGCGCCCTTGCCCGAAGAGAACAGGGTGGAGTCGATGCGGGCATCGAGGTCCAGGAAGAAGTGCCGGACCTTGGTCTTCCATCGCGGCGGGATGATCTGGCGCGGCACAGGAACTCTTCGTCAGGTTCGAAGGCGCTCGAGCGCCCCTGCTGGGCGCCATCGGGACGTCTTGCGCTGATGTTGCGGCAAACCCAAGGCGCTTCTTGCGCCCTCGGGGACTCGCCATTTTCTTCTAGCCGACGAGGGGCCATAAACCAATGGTCTCGCTCCGACTTTTGATCGCCAGAATGAATGCGCGGCGGACTGGAAACGTCCGAAATTGCGCCCACTTGCACCTTGTGTGAAAACCGCCTTTGGAAGGCTATTTGGTTAAGCCATTTCAGGAGCTTTTTGATCGATGACCGCGCCGCCGAAAAAGCCATCGAGCCAGGAGGGTTTCTTCTGGAAAACCAAGACGTTGGAAGAAATGTCCGACGTCGAATGGGAAAGCCTGTGCGACGGCTGCGCGCGCTGCTGCCTGGAGAAGCTGGAGGACGAGGACACCGGCCAGATCTACTTCACCCATGTTTCCTGCAAGCTTCTGGACGCGGGCCTATGCACCTGCAAGGACTACGCAAATCGCTCCGACAAGGTCGCCGATTGCGTGCGCCTGACGCCTCAGAATGTCCGCACCCTGAACTGGCTGCCGCCAAGCTGCGGCTACCGCCTCGTGGCCGAGGGCCGCGACCTCTATTGGTGGCATCCGCTCGTCTCGGGCGATCCCAACACGGTGCACGAAGCCGGCGTTTCCGTGCGTGGGCGGGTGCAGGGGACCGAAGATGATATTCCCGATGCCGATCTCGAGGATCACATCGTGCGCTGGCCGATGCTGTTGCCGAAACGGGCGCGTCTGAAGAAGTGGCCGGCCTGACTTCGCTCGCCTTGCCCGATCACGAGTTCGCGAACGCTGCACTGCGGGATGCACCCATGCACTGGAGGTGCTGCCTGGAAGGCCATTTGCGCCTTAAGTTGCAGACGACTTAGCGAATCGGCGCTGCCAGGGCGGCGCTACGGACAAAAACATCTCATCATGAACAAGCACGAACGGCAGAACCATCGTCCTGCCGCACCTCATTCATTGGCCCAAGGTTCCTCATTGGCTCGAGAGATCGAGGCCGAGCTTCCGGAACTCCCGACCCAGGTGATCGCGCTTGAGGACGCGCCGCCGCTCGCCCCGCGCGCGCCGCTCACCAAGGACGAGGTCCGCGCCATTCTCGCGAGTTTGATGCTCGCAATGTTCCTCGCCGCGCTCGACCAGACCATCGTCGCGACCGCGCTGCCGACCATCGCCCGCCAGTTCCAGGACGTCTCCAGCCTGTCCTGGGTCATCACCGCCTACCTGCTCTCCTCCACCGCCGTCGCACCCGTGTTCGGCACGCTCAGCGACATCTACGGCCGCCGCGCCATGATCATCGCGTCGCTCTCGCTCTTCATCGCGGGTTCGGTCGTGTGCGCGCTCGCTCCCAGCCTGCCTGTCCTGATCGTCGGCCGCGGCCTGCAGGGGCTGGGCGGCGGCGGCATCCTGCCGATCGTGCAAACCATCATCTCCGACATCGTGAGCCCGCGCGAGCGCGGCCAGTATCAGGCCTATTTCTCCGGCGTCTGGGTCGCCGCCGGCATCGGCGGCCCGGTGCTGGGTGGCGTGTTCGCTGAGCATCTGCACTGGTCGATGATCTTCTGGATCAACCTGCCGCTGGCGCTCGCCGCGCTCGCGCTGCTCTTGCCGAAGATGCGCAAGATCCCGGTGTTTCACCGCCACCGCGAGGTCGACTGGCTCGGCGGCGTGCTCTTGATGGCCGCAAGCGTCGTGTTCATGCTGGTCTTGACCTGGGGCGGCAACCGCTATCTCTGGCTGTCGCCGGCGATCCTTTCGATGGTCGGCGCCTCCTTTGCGCTCGCGGTCAGCTTCGTCTGGCATGCCGGCCGCGCCGACGAGCCATTCCTGCCGCTGCGTCTGCTCTCCGGGTCCGTCGTGCCCTTTGCCATCCTGGCCGGAAGCTGCGCGCTGGGCGCGATGACCGGGCTCACCGTGCAACTGCCGCTGTATTACGAGGTGGTCTACCATCTCTCTGCCAGCCAAGCCGGGCTTGCCCTGATCCCGCTCGCCGCGATCTCGACCTGTGGGGCTGCGATCGCCGGCAAAACCATGGCACGCGCGAGGCACTACAAGCGCGTCGCGATTGTCGGCGATTTCGTTGCCGCGACCTCCGGCGCTGCGCTCGCGCTCACGACGTTGCCGCTCTGGGGCCTGCTGCTGCTGCTGTCGGTGTTCGCGCTCGGCCTCGGCACCACGTTCCCGATCACCGTGGTCTCGATTCAGAATGCGGTTCAGCGCTCGCAGGTCGGCACCGTCACCGGCGGCATGAACTTCTTCCGCTCGCTTGCATCCTCGTTCACGGTCGCCGCCATGACCGCGATCCTCCTGACGGCGCTCGGCGCCGACATCTCGCTCGCCGGCGAGCGTCATGGGGTCGTGAATTCGATTCCGGCGGCCGACATGATCGCCGCGTTCCGCTACGTGTTCGGCGCTGCCGCCGCGATGATGGCGTGCGCCATGCTCTGCATGGTCACCATGGAGGAGCGCCCGCTCGCGGGGCCGGCCACACGATCCGTGGAGATGGCGGAGTAGGGCGGTCACCTTCGTAGGGTGGGCAAAGCCAACGGGTCCGCGCGAGCGCGCGGCCCGTTGACAGGCTCCGCGACGAAGCAATCCATACTCCAACCGCGGAAACAGTGTGGATTGCTTCGCTGCGCTCGCAATGACGGAGTGCACATGTGAGTCCGCTTTCCCGCGACACGACATGCCCGAGTGATGCAGGGTTCGTCGCCCTCGCAATCAAGAGGGCGCGGGGAATGCCGGGTGCAGGCCGCACCCGCGAGCCTTGCGTGCAAAGAAAGTGCACTTTACGCACGCAAGCAACAACAGGGCAGCCACAACATCCGGCATTCCCTGCGCAATGGCTTTACGGCTTATACGCGTTCTCCCCGGTGTCCGGGCTTGTTAGCCACCGTCGCCTGCGTGATCATCATCTCGCAAGCTTGATCCCAGCGTCGGGGGACCAGGACGCCGCGATTTCGTCGTACGCCTTGGCTGCGCTCGTCTCGTGCGCCATGACGTCCATCGCATCCCGCTGCCAACGTCCGTGACGATCGCGAGCCGCCCCTCCTAAAGGCAACGGGACGGGCGACGATATACACCTGATTCGCGCTTCTGGAAAAGCGAAATATTTTCGTGAAGGGGCTTGAACAGGCGCAGCTAATTGAACTGGCGGGCGAAACTAGCTTTTGCGTGCGACGAATTTCGATCGATCCAAGGCGGATTCGGCCACGCGATTCTGCGGCTGGATCGCCGGACGTCGACGTGAGGCGCGCTGCAAAGAGGTTTGATACAGATCAAATACCATAGGGCATGCTGCCCTAGCCTTTGGCCGGGAGGAGCACGCCAAGACGATGCAAAAGCTTCCGCTCGCGCATCACGCGGCCCGTGTCGAGGCTGCGATCGTATCCGGTCAGGCGGCGAAATCGCCCCTGGTCGCGTCGTGGCGGCGCTCTTCGCGATTGCATCAACTCGATCCCGCCGGCGCGCGACCGCCGATCCGGCTCACCGGGATCGAGCTTCTCAACGCGCGCGAGAAAGCCGGGCTGCTTTTGCACGTCGCCCAGCCTGTGATGGATCGACTCCACCAGGCGGTGGGGGCGGCGGGTTGCTGCGTTCTCCTCGCAGGTCACGACGGCGTGCCCGTGGATCGGCGCGGGGCGGGAGCGGATGACAAGACTGCGCGCTCCGGGGCATAGCGACCAGTGAATCCGATTGATGGCGACCACCATTTCCGATCGATGACGACCACCTGTTCCGGTCGATGGCGACCAGGGCAACAGGGCTGTGGACGGGCGTGATGAACGCCGTTGGGTGATC
>NZ_DATGFH010000137.1:0-2004 GCF_035309285.1 Bradyrhizobium sp.
AGAAGGCGAGCCACAGCCAGAACTGCCATTGGAACGGCAGGTTGAGCTTCTCCATCGCCGTCGGCAGGTCGGTCGTGCCGATCTGCCAGTAGATGGCGATGATCGCGAGCAGCATCAGGACCGAGCCGAGCAGCGTGTAGAGGAAAAACTTGAAGGCCGCGTAGACGCGCCGCTTGCCGCCCCACACGCCAATGATCAGGAACATCGGGATCAGGCCGCCCTCGAAGAACAGGTAGAACAGCACCAGGTCGAGCGCCGCGAAGGTGCCGACCATCAGCGTTTCCAGGACCAAGAATGCCATCATGTATTCAGGCACGCGCGCGGTGATCGCCTTCCAGCTCGCGATGATGCAGAGCGGCAGGATCGCGGTCGTCAGGATCAGGAGCGGCAGCGAGATGCCGTCGACGCCCATGTGATAGGTGATGCCGGTCGCAAGCCAGGTCGCCTTCTCGACGAACTGGAAGTCGGTCTGCGCAGGATCGAAGCGCCAGACCAGGATCAGCGAAAGGGCGAATGTGACGAGCGTGGTCCACAGCGCGATCCAGCGCGCGTTGCGATTCGCGGCGTCGTCGCCGCCGCGGGCAAGCAGATAGACCAGGAGCGCGCCGAACAGCGGCAGGAAGGTGACGACGGAAAGGATGGGCCAGGTTGTCATCACTGGCCTCCCAAGCCGAACATGAACCAGGTGATCAGGCCCGCCACGCCAATCAGCATCGCAAAGGCGTAGTGGTAGAGATAGCCGGTCTGGATCTTGACGACGTTGCGGGTGATGTCGAGCACGCGTGCGGAGACGCCATCGGGGCCGAAGCCGTCTATGATATAGCCGTCGCCGAATTTCCAGAGGAAGCGTCCGATCGCTTTCGCTGGCCGGACGAAGATCAGCTCATACAGCTCGTCAAAATACCATTTGTTGAGCAGGAACTGGTACAGCATCGGCTGCTGCGCGGCGAGGTCTTCGGGCAGATAGGGTCGCTGGATATAGAAGATGTAGGAGATGAGGAGGCCGATGCCCATCGCCACCAGCGGCAGCACTTTGATGTATTCGGGAATCTGCTCCATGTCCTCGATGATATGCGGGTTCATCTTCACGGATTCGCGGAAGAACTCGTCAACGCCGTTGCCGGCGAACAGCTCCTTGAAGGGGAAACCGGACGCGATCGAGCCAATGGCGAGGACGCCGATAGGGATCAGCATCCAGATCGGGCTCTCATGCGCTGCCTCATAATGCTCCTCGTCGTACGGCTCGCCGAAGAACGTCTTGAAGATCAACCGCCACGAATAAAACGCAGTGAGGCCCGCGGACACCACCGTCAGGATGAAAGCGTAGACGGCGAGCGGGTTATGCGAAGCATAAGCCGACTCGATGATCGCGTCCTTCGAGAAATTTCCCGCGAAGAACGGAAAGCCGGTCAACGCGAGCGTGCCGATGCACATCACTGTGAAAGTGTAGGGAATCTTGCGCCACAACCCGCCCATCATGCGGATGTCCTGCTCGTGGTGCATCGCGTAGATCACCGAGCCGGAGCCCAGGAAGAGCAGCGCCTTGAAGAAGGCGTGGGTGAACAGGTGGAACATGCCGACCGAATAGGCCCCTGCCCCCATCGCCACGAACATGTAGCCGAGCTGCGAACAGGTCGAATAGGCGACGATGCGCTTGATGTCGTTCTGCACAAGGCCGATGGTCGCCGCAAAGAAGGCCGTGGTCGCGCCGAAGAACATCACCACCGCCTGCGCGTCGGGGGCAAGCTCAAACAGCGGCGACAGCCGCGCCACCATGAAAACGCCCGCGGTCACCATGGTCGCGGCGTGAATCAGCGCCGACACCGGGGTCGGGCCTTCCATCGCGTCCGGCAACCAGGTGTGCAGCAGGAACTGCGCCGACTTGCCCATCGCGCCCATGAACAGCAGCAGGCAGGTCAGCGTCAGGGCATCGGCGTGCCAGCCGAAGAAATCGATGGTTTTGCCGGCAAGACCCGGCGCGCCCGCGAAGATGGTCTCGAAATC
>NZ_DATGFH010000138.1:0-22730 GCF_035309285.1 Bradyrhizobium sp.
TCGCCAGAATCGGCACCAGCAACGCGAACTCCACCAGCACGTTGCCGGCGCGATCCCTGGTCGAGGCGAGGAGACGGGCGATCACGGGTAGGGCTCGTTCTTGAAGATCACCGTCGACTGCAGCACCACGCCGCCGCCGCCGGGATTGAGGATTTGCGCCACGAACGGCAGGAAGAAGTGATAGGTGTAGAAGGTGCGGACATCGACCGCCGCGCCGGGCCCGCCGGGCACCCACGAGCTGTTGGTCACGTTGCCGCTCTTGTCCTTGGTGACCGCGGCCGGGGTCATGGTGGAGAAAGTTCCGAAGCTCTCGACATCGACCGCGACCGACCCGCAGGAGATGATGCCGCTCAGATTGTTGCAGAGCGCAGTGGTGAAGGTGGTTTTCGGAGTGCCGCTGCTCTGCGCCTGGCCCGTGCGGACCATGCGCGCGGCGACGCGCGTCGCGCCGTCGAGCACGGCCTGCGAGAACAGCATGTAGCCGAGCTCGATCGTCAGGAGGAAAATCAGAATGACGATCGGCGCAACCATCGCCATCTCCTCGGCAGCGTTGCCGCGGCGATCGCGCAAGAACTCTCGTATGCGAGTCATCATGCTCGGCTCGATCCCGTCCCCGGAACGCCTCCTGCCGCGCTCATAGCAGCGTCGGGTAGAATCAGGCGAAGACCGTTTATAAACAGTAAAACGCGCGGTCTATCGGCTCGGATGCAATGGAAAAACCCGCGGATTTGCCGACGAAACTTCCACAGTATTGCCGCACCTTTTAGCGAACCCGCGCCGGGCTCCCCCCGGAAAAGCACGGCGGGAGCGCCAACTTCCGGCGTCGGCGCTCCTTGCATTGTCTCGGCCTTTGAATCTCCTTAATCTCCGCCCGGAAGGAGTCGCCATGACGCTCGCGGCGGTCACGCTCGACGACAAATACGTCCAGGAGTCCGGCCGGATCTACCTCTCGGGCATCCAGGCGCTGGTGCGGCTGCCGCTGATGCAGCGCCAGCGCGACCAGGCCGCCGGGCTCAATACCGGGGGCTTCATCTCGGGTTATCGCGGCTCGCCGCTCGGCGTCTACGACAATGCGCTCTGGCAGGCGCGGCGCTTCCTCGAGCGCGCCAATGTCTACTTCCAACCCGGCATCAACGAGGACCTGGCGGCGACCTCGGTCTGGGGCAGCCAGCAGACCACGCTCTTCCCGGGCGCCAAGGTCGATGGCGTGTTCGGCATCTGGTACGGCAAGGGACCCGGAGTCGACCGCTCGATCGACGCGCTCAAGCACGCGAACGCCGCCGGCACGGCGCCGCACGGCGGTGTGCTGGCGATCGCCGGCGACGACCACGGCTGCCAGTCCTCGACGCTCGCGCACCAGAGCGAGCAGGACTTCATCTCCGCGATGATACCGGTGCTCAACCCCGCGACGGTCCAGGAGTACCTCGACTACGGGTTGCTGGGCTTCGCGCTCTCGCGCTACTCGGGCTGCTGGATCGGCTTCAAGGCTGTGGCGGAGGCGGTCGAGAGCTCGGCCTCGGTCGCCGTCGATCCGCTCCGGCTGGAGATCGTGACACCCCGCGATTTCGAGATGCCGCCAGGTGGGCTCAACATCCGCTGGCCTGATCCGCCGCTCGACCAGGAGCGTCGGCTCCACGGGCCCAAGATGGAGGCGGTCGCGGCCTTCGTGCGCGCGAACGCCATCGACCGCATCATCTGGGACAGCCCCGTCCCGCGCCTCGGCATCATCAGCACGGGCAAGGCCTATCTCGACCTCCGCCAGGCGCTCGACGATCTCGGCATCGGCGAGCGCGACGCGGCGCGGCTGGGCCTGCGCCTCTACAAGGTGGGCCTCACCTGGCCGCTCGAGGTCGAGGGCGCGCGGCGTTTCGCGGACGGCCTCAAAGACGTGCTGGTGGTCGAGGAGAAGCGGGGGCTGATCGAGGATCAGCTGCTGAAGCTCCTCTACCATATGGATGCCGCGCGGCGGCCGAGCGTGGTCGGAAAGCGCGACGAGCAGGGTCGCGTGCTGCTGCCGAGCGAAGGCGAGATCACGCCCACCATGGTGGCGCGCGCGCTGGTCGAGCGCCTCCGGCGCCTCGACGGCGATAACCCGCAGCTCAACCAGCGGATGGCGCGGCTCGAGGGGCTCCAGCGCATCGGCGACGCGCCCGCGGCCAAGACGCAGCGCACCCCCTTCTTCTGCTCGGGCTGCCCGCACAACACCTCGACCAAGCTGCCCGAAGGAAGCCGGGCGGGCGCCGGCATCGGCTGCCACGCCATGACCATCTGGATGCCGGCGCGGCGCACCACGACCTGGACTCACATGGGTGGTGAAGGCGCCAACTGGATCGGCCAGGCGCCGTTCACCCGTGAAAAGCACGTGTTCCAGAATCTGGGCGACGGTACCTACACGCACTCGGGTCTGCTGGCGATCCGAGCCGCCGCCGCCGCCGGCGTCAACATCACCTACAAGATCCTGTTCAACGATGCCGTCGCGATGACCGGAGGACAACCCGTCGACGGGCCTATCAGCGTGCGGGCGATTGCACACGAGGTCCGCGCCAATGGCGTGGTACGCATCGCGGTCATCACCGACGACCCCGGCAAGTTCGACATGCGCGACTTTCCGCACGGCACGACGCTCCATGGGCGCGAGCATCTCGACGCCGTGCAACGCGAGCTGCGCGAGTTGCCGGGCGTCTCCGTCCTTATCTACGAGCAGGAATGCGCCACCGAGCGGCGGCGGCGGCGCAAGCGCGGTCAGGCCGCCGACCCGCCGAAATTCGCCTTCATCAACGATCTCGTCTGCGAAGGCTGCGGCGATTGCTCCGTCGAGTCGAACTGCCTCAGCGTCGAGCCGAAGGAGACGCCGTTCGGACGCAAGCGCCAGATCAACCTGTCGACCTGCAACAAGGACTTTTCCTGCGTCAATGGCTTCTGCCCGAGCTTCGTCACGCTCGACGGCGCAAGACGGCGCAAGAAGAACGGAATGGCCGGTGACGCGCTGGCGCGCGTGGGCTCCCTTCCCGCTCCAAACCTGCCCGCACTCGATCGGCCCTATAATCTCCTGATCACGGGCGTCGGCGGCACCGGCGTGATCACGCTGGGCGCGCTGGTGACGATGGCGGCGCATCTGGAGGGCAAGGGCGCCTCCGTGCTCGACTTCACCGGCTTTGCACAGAAATTCGGGCCCGTGTTGAGCTTCATCCGGATCGCATCAACCCCCGAGGAGATCCATCAGGTGCGGATTGATCAGGGCGCAGCAGATGCGCTGATCGGCTGCGACGTCGTGGTCAGCTCGTCGGCCAAGGCGTCGACCACCTACGGCCCCACGATGCGCGCGGTATTGAATACGGCAGAGATGCCGACCGGCGACGTTGTCCGCAATCGCGAAGCCGACCTCTCGGTCAGCGCGCGGTCGCAGCAGCTCGAGCGGCTTGTCGGCAAAGACAACCTCCTCAGCTTCGACGCCAATCGCGCCGCGAGCCTTTTGTTCGGCGACACCGTGTTTGCCAACATGATCATGCTCGGCGCGGCATGGCAGCGCGGCCTGGTGCCGGTGACGCTTGATGCGCTGATGCGCGCGATCGAGTTGAACGGCGTTGCCGTCGAGGCAAACAAGCGGGCCTTTGCCAGTGGCCGTCTCGCCGCTACGGATCCCGCTTTCATCGCCGGTCCCGGCTCATCGCTCCCGCAAGCGGAGACACTGGAGGACATCGTCGCCCGCCGCGCCGACTATCTCAGGGATTATCAGGACGACGACTACGCGGCTCGCTATCTCAGCCGAGTCAACAAGGTACGCGACATCGAGCGTAGCCGGTCGCCCGGTTCCGAAAGGATTGCGACAGCGGTCGCGAAGTCGCTGTTCAAGCTGATGGCCTACAAGGATGAATATGAGGTGGCGCGACTGCATCTCAGCTCGGAATTCCGCGAGAAGCTGCGCGAGGAATTCGAGGATGGTTTCACCATCAACTATCATTTCGCCCCTCCGCTGGTGCCCTCGGGTCATGATGCACGCGGCCGGCCGCTCAAACGGCGGTTCGGTCCGTGGGTCACACCGCTGCTCAGCTTGCTGACGCGGCTGAAATTCCTGCGCGGAACGCCGCTCGATCCATTTGGCCGCACGGCCGACCGAAGGATGGAGCGCGGCCTGATTGGCTGGTATGAGCAGTTACTTGACGAACTGCTTCCACATCTTGGCCCCGACACCAGCGACAACATCGCCGACATCGCCGCGCAGCCGATGGAGATACGAGGCTTCGGCCCGATCAAGGAAGCTGCCGTCGCCGAGGTGAAAGCGAAGGTAGAAACCCTGAGCGCCGCGGTGCGCGGCTAGACGGGGTGCCGTCGATCTCAAGCAACCGGCGCGGGCTGCAGACCAAGTAGCAGCGTCGGGATCAGCTCGGACACCGTCGGGTGGATCGGCACGGCCCAACGCAACTGATCATAGGGGGTTTTGGCGTTGACGGCATCGAGAAGGCCATGAATGGCTTCGTCGCCGCCCGTGCCCAGGATTGACGCGCCGAGGATCTGCCTGGTTGCGGGATCGGCGAGCACCTTCATGAACCCCAACGTCTCGTCCTTCTCCACCGCGCGGCCGACGCGCGTCATCGCCCGGGTGGAAGACAGATAAGGCAAGCCGCGGGCGCGAACCTGCGCTTCTGTCATGCCGACGCGCCCGAGCGGCGGATCGACATAGAGAGCGTAGCCGAGAACGCGGTCGCTCACGCGGCGCTGTTCTCCGTCAAGCAGGTTCGCTGCGACGATCTCGAAATCATTATAGGCGGTGTGCGTAAAGGCCCCGCGCCCATTGCAGTCACCAAGCGCCCAGATGCCGCTGACACTGGTCTGAAGGCTTTCATCGACGATGATGTAGCCGCGCGAGTCCGTTGCGACCCCGGCGCGTTCAAGGCCAAGATCATCGGTGTTCGGGCGACGACCGACCGCGAGCAACACATCGGACCCAAGTATTTCGGGCTCGCCCTCCGTGCAACTCACGCCGACGCGTATGCCGGGATTTCCTTTGGCGAAGCTGATGCATTCGGCGGAGGTGCGGATCTTGATGCCTTCCCTTTCGAGGATGTCGCGGATGGCGTCCGAGACGTCGGCATCCTCGCGGCCGACCAGACGCGGGCCCATCTCGACCACCGTCACCTCGGCGCCAAAACGCCGGTACATCTGCGCGAATTCGAGCCCGACATAGCTGCCCCCTATCACCACGAGGTGCTCCGGCACGCGTTCCAGCTCCAGGATCGAGCTGTTGGTGAGATAGGAAATCCCGCTCAAGCCCGGCATATCGGGCACGAGCGCGCGGCCGCCGGCATTGATGAAGATGCGCGGCGCGGAAAGCATTTCCGTGCCGACCCTCACCTGCTTCGACCCCTCGAACCGGGCCGCCTCGTGAAACACGGTGCACCCCTTCATGTTGCGCAACCAGTTCTCTACGCCGCTGCTCGCATTGGCGGTGACCGTGGCCGCGCGGCTCCTGACCTTGCGCATGTCGATCCGTATCGGTTGATCCAGCACCACGCCATAGTCGGCGCCGCGTCGCGCCAGGTGCGCGGCGTAGGCGCTCGCGACCAGGGTCTTGGTCGGCATGCAGCCGGTATTGACGCAGGTGCCGCCGAATTTGTCGCGCTCGATCAGGGCGACCTTCATTCCGCTTGCCGTCAGACGGCCGGTGAGCGAGGGGCCGGCCTGCCCCGCCCCGATCACGATTGCATCGAAATTCCGGGTCATTTCGGTCATCCCAAAAATCACTAAGGCAGGTCGGAACGAGGGTGCCCGCCGTCCGGATTTTACGATCTCTGCGCGACCTCTGCGATCAAATAGCTGCGGTGACGTTCCAGCATTCACACAAGCGAAACGAAAATTTGAACACACCCCGACATAGGAACGACCAGCCCCTGCCGCTGTTGAAAAACAGGTGTCTCTCCCGAGCACCGCGACCTCCCCACCTGGCTCCTGAAAGCCGATGCTTTCAGGAGCTTTTTTCGGGAATGCCCGGCACGATTCAAAGGTGCTGCGCAGGCGACGACATGTCCTCTGCGACAGCAAAATAAGACCAGGAGCAGTTGCACGCGATCCCGAGGAAGAAAAGCGAGCGGACAAATGGCTGACTGATTTTGCAAAGAACGAGGTCGATCAGGCGGCCGGCGCGGCATAACGGCGACGTGTTGGAACGCCAGTCGCGTCAGCCGTTTGTCCGAGATCGCTGACAGAAAACGGGAATGGCCTATGAAGCTCACCGCAATCGGTTTAGCGACAGCATTGATTCTCTCCAGCTCCGCAGCTTTTGCGCAGGGAGCCGGAGGCGCAGGGAGCGCGGCCGGCGGAGCAGCCGCCACTGCCGCTCCCTCGAACTCCAATCCCGGAACGACCGGCAACGGATCGACGACGGGCTTGGGCAACGGCGGCTTGAGCAATGAAGCAGGCAGCGCTGCGGCCGGAGCCAACAGCATGCAAAATCCATCCGGGAATACCTTGCTCAACAATGCGCCGGGCGCTGCGCCAGCAGCAGTTCCTCCGCCACCGTCGCCTGGCTCACCACGGCATTAAGAAAAAAGGGAAGCCTGCCTCCCAAGGCGGGCTTCCCCACTGATGTCATGAACGCGCGGCGGTTAAGACCGGGAGTTATCCCGGAGCGGACAGGCAGAGGTTCCGACGAATTGCGCTCACAAATCAGGAACCGACTTTTCTGACTGGAACCGAAAGGCGCGAAGGGTGCGGGCCGACCACAACGGCAATGCACCAATCGACAATCGTTCCGAGCCCATCGAGATCGCTCGATAATGCAGCCTGTCGTAAACAGCGCCCAATCAAAATCCCCGCCGAACGGAACTAATGCCCCGCTGGCCCTTTGACGTTAGCTGACATTGCGAGGAGGAGATGCACCATGAACTTACGCATCGCAACGATTGCTGCGTTACTGACGCTCGGAACAATGACTGCGGCGAACGCGATCGAGTTCGGCGTCGGCCCCGGAGGCGTTTACGTTGGTCCCGGGTATCACCATTACTATCGCGACTACGGTTACGGAGGCAACTGCCGGGTCGTCATCACGCATCACATCAATCGCTTTGGTGACGAAGTCACCGACCGCAGGCGCATCTGCGACTGACGGCATTCGATAGAATCGAGGAATTCCAGCGCCGCTCCTTTTCCAAAAAAAGGAGCGGCGTTGACGCGCGAGAAACCGGCACGCGATCTTCAACCTAATCGCATTTTCACCTCGCCCGCGACGGCATTCAAGCAACAGGTCGTTTGGCACGCGTTGAGCCGAGCGCAAGCAAAACGACAATGAGACAAGCTCGATCAGCAAACCGTTTCCGACATCGGTCTGGACACGTCCAAGTTCTCGCAGTCGCAAAGGCCAGCAGAAATGACCACAGCGGCGGTGGCCTCGATCGGCTCCAGGAACCTCCTTGAGCTCCCGCGGATTGTGCTTTGACGCGACTCCCTCCCCCGTCGGGTCGCGTCATGGAGTGGGCCCCAAGCTCCGGCTCCCTAGAGCTTGGGGCCATCTGCTGTTCGCCGAATTTCAGCGCGGCGCAGTGCTCCATGGCGCAATCCGAACAATTTGCCGGTCCAGCGCGTTCTCAAACTGCCTGCCGTTCCTTTCGCGTCAAATGCAGTTGAGCAGTTGTAATGATCCGTTCTGCCATCGTCAGAATAGTCGCTGTCTGCGCCCGTTTTCACTGGGCCGTGATAGTCGCCGGAGCAGTGCTGATGGTAGGAGCGGCGATCTTCGACGTGACGCGCTTCTCGATCAACACAGACGTGGAGAGGCTGATCTCTCTGGATCTGCCCTGGCATCAGCGCCAGGTCGACTTCACCAAAGCGTTTCCGCAGAAGGGCATTTCAGCGGTCGTAAGCGCGCCAACTCCGGAAAACGCAGAGCAGGCGACAAATGAGCTGAGGCAAGCCCTGGCGAAGAACCCCGAGCTCTTCCCAAAGGTTGCACAGCCCGACAGCGGCGACTTCTTTGATCGCAACCAACTGCTGCTAGCCAAAATATCCGACGTCAGGCGGACCGTCGCGGGGCTGACCAAGGCCCGACCGGTCCTGGCCCAGCTCGCGCACGACCCAAGTCTTCGCGGCGTCATGAACGTTCTGTCATTGGCGGCAAACGACGTGCGGCGGGGGCACATGAAGCTCGAACAATTGAGCTGGCCGCTCTCGCTCGCCGCCGAAACCCTGAACGACTTGCTGTCCGGCAAGCCCGCTTCGTTCTCCTGGAAGGAATTGCTGAGGGGTCACCATTCGTCGGTCGAGGGGCGGCTGCATTTCCTCGAGATAGAGCCAAGGCTCGACTTCAGCAAACTGCAGCCTGGATCGGCAGCGGATAGCGGTATTCGCCAAGCGGCCGCGCAACTGGGCCTCCGGCAAAAATTCGACGCCACGGTCAGGTTGACCGGCCAGGTCCCCATGGATGATCAGCAATTTTCGGTCATACGCGACAGCGCTCTGCGCGACACGGTCACAGCCGCGCTGGGTGTTCTGATCATTTTATGGTTGGCATTACGATCCTGGAAGATCATTGCCGCCGTGTTCTTCAGCCTGGTGGTTGGGCTTTCGGCCACGGCAGCGCTCGGGCTTGCCATGGTCGGTTCGTTCAATCTGATTTCCATCGCCTTCTTCGTGCTTTTCGTGGGACTTGGCGTCGACTTCGGCATTCAGTTCAGCGTGCGATACCGCGCCGAACGTCACGATCGGGATCACCTGCGTCTGGCGCTCAGGAGCACCGCTAGAAAGATCGGCGACCCTCTCGCTCTCGCTGCGGCCGCAACCGCCGTAGGTTTCTTCGCGTTCTTGCCGACCAGCTATCGCGGCCTTTCGGAGCTCGGGCTCGTCGCCGGCTGCGGCATGCTGATCGCGTTCGCCTGCAGCATCACGCTGGTCCCCGCGATGCTCGCCCTGCTCAATCCACCCGGGGAGGCGGCGCCCGTCGGCTTCAAGTCGCTTGCGCCGCTCGACGACTTTCTTCAGCGTCACCGTGTCGCGGTCGTGATCACAACTCTCGGCGTGGCGATTGCGGCTTCTCCGCTGTTGCTGCATCTGCCGTTCGACTTCAATCCGGTCCATCTTCAAAACCCGAATTCGCCGGCGGTGGTGACATATAACCAGTTGCAGAAGGATCCCGAGACCAGCGCCAGCGACGCTGAGATATTGGCACCATCCATCGCGCAGGCCGATGCAGTGGCGAAGCGCCTGGACGGAGTCTCTGAGGTGGGGCGTACCATCACCGTGAACAGCTATGTTCCCGGCGACCAGGGCGCGAAGATCGCGGAATTGAAATCGGCATCCGGCAGACTTCGTCCGGCGCTCAAGACCGCAAATCATCCCGCAGCAACGGACGAGCAAACGGTGGCTTCGATTGACCAGGCTGCAAGAGCCTTGTCCACGGCCGCAGGCACCCAACAAGGCAATGCCGCGGACGCAGCCCGGAACGTGTCCGCCTTGCTGAACCGCCTGGCCGGCGCGGATGCCGCCACGCGGCAGAGGGCCGAAGCCGTGGTGATTTCGCCGCTGCTTTTTGACCTCGACCAGTTGCGCAAGAGCCTGTCGCCCGAGCCCATCAGCATTTCGACCCTTCCGCCCGACTTGCTCCGCGCCTGGGTGCTGCCCGACGGCAGGGCTCGCGTTGAGGCGTTGGCCAGGGGCGACCCAGGCGATTCAGGTGTTCAGCAGAAATTCGCCGCGGCTGTTCTGCAAGCCGAGCCTTCGGCCACGGGTCCGGCGATCAGCTACTACGAATCCGGCAGGACCGTCACGACAGCGTTCATCCAGGCCGGCATGTTCGCTCTCGTTGCGATTTCCATCCTGCTTTTTGTCGCGCTGCGGCGGCTGGTGGACGTCCTGCTCACCCTCGTTCCGCTGCTGCTCGCCGGCGCTGTGACCCTCGAAGTCTGCGCGCTCGCCAATCTCGCGCTGAACTTCGCCAACATCATCGCCCTTCCCCTGTTGTTGGGCGTCGGCGTCGCATTCAAGATCTACTACATCGTGGCATGGCGAGCCGGAAAAACCGGCCTGCTGCAGTCCGCTCTCACCCGCGCCGTGGTGTTCAGCGCGATGACAAATGCGATCGCGTTTGGAAGCATGTGGGCGTCGAACTATCCCGGCATGTCGAGCATGGGCAAATTGATGGCGCTGGCGCTGATGTGCACCATGGGCGCCGCGGTGCTGTTCCAGCCGGTCCTGATGGGTCCTCCTCGCAAGCTCGGCCGGTTCGAGGAGGAGAGGATCGATCTTTCCGAGGCCGCGGAATGACGATTCGGACAGAACGATAGGAACCACAGTTCTTTCCCCGAGTTCCCCAGGCATACGCAAGAGGAAATCCATGTCAGCGTGGTTCAGAGAGGCGCCGCCGCCGCTGCTCGAGGATGCCGTGAGGATTGCGGTCGACTTTCTCGATCGCACGGGTGAGATCGACGACCTGGACGAAGCCTGCCAGTTCCTCGTCAACAAGGTCTCCTTCATGATCGCGCAGGGACAGCGCAACAGGCTGCTGTTGGCCAACCGCGCGATTGCCGCGTATCAACGCTATCGGGAAGCGCGAACAATCGAATTGTCGCTGGTCTCCTGAGACGGCCGGGCACCGCGAACCGCCTCGCATAATGGCAAGCAAAGCGCGGCCTCCGATCCAGGAGGCCGACGGCGAGTTTGCTCTTTTGCCTGCTGGTAGGAGGCCGTGCTGCTTCGGGCATCCGCTTTCAACTCATGGTACCGGGCAGAAAGCAACGGATCGATTTGCCGAGCGCACTTTGAATGGGCCACACCATCGTCCGCCCGGCTCGATTGGGCTCCTTGATCACCGCATCATCCGGAACATCGATCCATTCCCCGTCAAGCCGGACACGATAGTGGCCGTCCTTCGAATCCCAATCCGGATCGGACACCACGACGCCGTCCGCGTCCGAGCAGCACAGTCCCCTGTTGCTCCTGAGGCCGTCGAACCAGGCTTTTAGGGGTGAATGGGCATAGCGCCCGTCATCGCGCGCCGAGACCAGCCCTGCAGCGAGCAATGTAGACACGGCAAGAGCGATGGCGAGAACACGCTTCATTTTGCTGCACAACATTGGATCGGGAGAAATGTTCCTAAAGTTCCGACCCGAACCCCGGAATACACGTACAGGTTGATTTTGGCCAAGTCAGCTCAGGAACGCCGCCCCGGAAGCCCTGCTCTACGGGATTCTTCTGTTGCAGAAGAAGATCGGGCAGACGGGGACGATCGAGCGATGAGGAGCGCGCGATGGACGTCACGTCACCTGCCCCCGATGTCGTTTCACCCACCCTTTATATCTTTCCATCGCACCGCAATAACCTTATCACATGTTAGTTTTTGGCTGCCCTCTGCCTGCTAGGCTGCACGCAGGTGTGATCCCACTAGCGTGGAGGACAAAGACGGGAGGGCTGAGCATGACAAGACTGCTGGATGACCGAACGAAGGCCAACCTGGACGTGGCGCTTGAAGAAGCCTGCCGAGACCTTCCCCATGGCGGCGATCATGCGCTGAGAAAGAGAGTGGCGCTGCAACTCCTGCAAAGCGCGCGCAAGGGCAACACGACGCTTGGCGGCCTGTGCGCCGTTGCGCGCACCGCGCTGATCGAGGCGACCAGACCACGGAGATCTGCCTAAGTCACGTACGCGTGACGTTGCGCTGGCATGCGCCTTTGCGACCTCACCCGGTACTTGCATTTTCACATCCCAGACTTGAGGCGGCCAACATTTACTTAGGTTAGCGCGTGGCGATGCGGCGCACGCTAGTAATTGCCAGGTCGATCCTTGCAAGACGAAGAGGACCTCATGCAAAAGAGGCGTCGCTTCAGACAAACCACAACACTGGCCCAACGCCTGACACTGGAAGCACGCCGCTTGCGCGAGCGTGCGAGAAACCTGCCGCCCGGAGCGGAACAGACACAGCTTTGGCGCAAGGTTCGTCAAGCCGAGACGGCACTGCGCATCGACGAATGGCTGGCTTCGCCAAGGCCTTCTCCTGCAGGCACACGGACGACCGCGATGGACAGGGATAAGAAGCGCTCGCCGAGCAAGCCTTCCGCTGAAGCAGCCGGTGATCATTGAGGCCACTATCGTCACTACCCGGGAACGACGGTCGCGCCGGTGAATTGCCTCGACGCATCCGTGATCCCTCGGATGCTCCAGCCCCCGGCGGCCTCAGCTCCCATGGATGCTGAGGCCGCTTGCGATCCACCGCAATCTGCTGCGTGCGGCTCAGCTCAGCATCATCCAGATGATGGTCAGAGCGAGCCCGACCAGACTCACCGCCGTCAGAATCATGAAAAAGCGCTCGACCCTGTCCATCGCCGTACCGGCTATTCGGCACCAACGGAAGACGCGGCCTCGGCATGTTGGGCACGGGCCGAGGCCGCGCACGGCCTGACAGCAGGGGTCTCCAGGGGCAGGCAAGCCGCCCTCGCATTGTGGTCCACGGTGGATGGCCCCGCATTGTCATAGGTGAATTCGGCGGCCTCTCTTCGTCGCCAGGGTCAGCCCGAGCCGCCGAGCCGAAAAATACCGGCGCGCCGATGCCGTCTCGCGGCGCGGATTGCACCCGAGGTTTGCCCAATTGCACGCCTTCCGAAACGGAGGGCGCAGCGAATGCCGGATGCGGGCCGCACCCATGGCCCGCCTGCAACAAAAAACGCAGGCGGCAGTCACCACAGGTTCAGCCAGAACAACCGGTATTCCCTGTAACGTCCCCGGTCGCGCCGCCGGCAGCGCGATCACAGCATCGGCATCGCTGCAGCGCGCGAACGCCCCGCGTTCACCACAATTTGGGCCGTACGCTCGAGCGGCTGGGCAGGGCAGCGCCAATGATTACGGCTCAGTCCGACAAGATGGCAGACGCCGAATTTGAGTTGCAGCTTCGCAACCTCATTCGTCTCATTTCCGTATGCACCTTGGGCCTTTGGTCCTTTGCCGCGGGCGTGCTGATTGGCACGTTTCTTCTGTTTTGAACGGCTAAGGAAGCCCGCCATTCGCGACGGGCAGTCATGGGGAGTGCCCATGCAGGCACACGCGCAACGTAAGGTGATTCGCGCGGCATTCGTGTGGCAGGATTCACACGATGGTACAGGAATTGGTACGCGCGCAGCTAAGTCGTTGCACGGCAGAGCACCGATCCTGCAAACCTGATGCCGCTCTTCGCGGCTTCATCACTTCTGGTCGAGGTGAAGATAGTTCGGATTGAACATGGCGGCGCTGCGCAGCGCCTGAAGATCGTGGATCGTCAAATTGCGATCGCGCAATGTGATCAGGCCGGCGGCGCGCAATTCCTGGAGCGTGCGATTGAGATGCACCGTCGAAAGGCCCGTGGTATCGGCAAGATCCATCTGGGTGACGGGAAAGGCAAACGAGCTTCCGTCCACTTGGCCGACGACCCTCAACCGCTCATAGAGCTCGCAGATGATGTGCGCGACGCGCTCGAGCGCATCGCGGCGTCCCAGATTGACGGCCCACTCGCGCTCGACCGCCCTTGCGGCGAGCATTTCGCAGTGAAAGGCCTCGGCAACCGTGATGTCGGCGGAGATAAGCCGCTCAAACGCCGCACGGTCGAGCTCGGAGTAGACGATCGGGGTCAGCGTCAGGATGGAATGATCCATCGTTGAAAGCAGATAGATGTGGGCGTCGCAAGTGTCCCCCGGCAGGATCAGGCTGACGATCTGCCGCCTGCCGTCCTCCAGCGCCTTGTAGCGGCACGCCCAGCCCGACAAGAACATGCGAATTGTGTCGGCCCTGTCGCCTTCGCCGGCAATCTCTTCGCCCGCTCCCGCCTTCAGGACCCTCTCGCGCGCGGCCGCCCTGATCGCGGCGACGCCGGCATCGGAAAGCCGCCGATAGGAATTCAGTCGCAGAACGACCGACTGCTCCTGATCGCTTTCACGCCCTGCCAGCATCTTTCCTAACCCCCCCGGCATCACGCACCGACAGCAGGCGTATGAACCACCCTGCGGTTCAACGGGATCGCAATCGTGCAGTGGAGGCCGGACGGATTGAACGTCAGAGTCGTCTTGCCCTTGAGCTCGAAGGCCAGGGTCCGCTCGAGCAACTCGCTGCCAAATCCCTTGCGTTGCGGTGGGGTGACCGGCGGCCCTCCCCGCTCCAGCCAGTCGAAGATGAGCTGGGTCGGGTCGGCGGCGTCATCGACGCGCCAGGACACTTCGACCCGGCCGGAGGGCCGGCTCAACGCGCCACACTTGATGGCATTGGTGGCGAGCTCGTGGATCGCCAGTGCAAAGGTCTCCGCACTCTTGGACTGGAAGCGCACCGGTGGGCCGGAAAGGCGAAGCTGGTCCCCTTCCCGCGCGTTGTAGCCGAGCAGTTCCTCGACCACGAGATATTCGAGATCAACACCGCCCTCGGGATCGCGGGTCACCAGGGCCTGCGTCCGCGCAAAAGCGTTCAGGCGGCCATCGAGATGAGATGCATAGTCCTCGACGCTGGTCGCGGTTTCCGATGACCGCCGCGCGATCGAGCGGATGACGCCGAGCGTGTTGCGCACCCGATGCTGCAGCTCGGCGAGCAGCAGGCGCTGACGCTCCTCGGCGCGGGTAATCGCGGTGACGTCGATGAAGGTGATCACCACGCCCGCGATGAAGTTGTCGATCGAGCGATAGGGCAGGATGCGGACGATATAGCGCGTGCAGCTATCTGGCTCGGTCAATTCGCGCTCGGCGGCTGCGAGCGTCCGCAGCACTTTGCGGACATCGTCGTAGAGATCCTCGATCGGAATGCGCGCCTTGATATGGGCAATGGGGCGACCGACATCGGTGTCGACCAGATGCAGCACCTGCGTAATGGCAGGCGTAAAATTCATCACGCGCAGATCGTTGTCGAGGAACACGGTGGCGATCTGGGTGCTTTCCAGGAAATTCTTGAGGTCGCTGGTCGCGCGGGTCAGCTCCTGAACGCGATGCGCGAGCTCGCCGTTGACGGTCGTCAATTCCTCATTGACGGATTGCAACTCCTCGCGTGACGTTTCAAGCTCCTCGTTGGCCGATTGCAGCTCCTCGTTGAGGGATTGATATTCCTCGTTGGAGGACTTCAGCTCTTCATTGGTGCTTTCGAGCTCCTCGATCGTCGCCTGCAACCGCTCGCGCGCCGCGCGCAACTCGCCTTCGAGCCGTTCGACGTGCTCGGTGCGGACCAGCACATTCGGGTTGTTGTCCCTGACGTCGATGACGCGGACCGGCCCATCCTTGAACAGCACGACGAAATTGCGATGCCCAGCGGGACCGTCCAGCACCGGTTCGACAGTGATATCGACGAGCGCGCGATGGCCGTTCAAACCAAGCTGGACCTGTTCGGCATGCGCGGCCTCGTTGGACTCCAGCGCCCGGCTCAAGGCCGTGCGCAGTTCGAGCCGGAGGTCGCGATGCACAAGGCCCAGCAGATCGAGCGTCGCCGTGCCGGCGGTCGGCTCGATATAGCGTCCGGTGCGACCGGAGAAATGCAGGATCTGGAAATTGTCATCGGTGATGACGTAGGCCGGGGCATAGCGCTCGGCGATGCGCTGGGCACGGCGCTCAAGGCCGACATCGGGCCCGAACGTGCGCACCGGGGGCATCTCCACGGACGCTCGCCCGGCGGCCGTCGAAATCGGAAACTCCGGCGGCTGCCGCGTGCCGGTCTCGAGCTTCTTGAAAATCCGCGCCCGGCGATCGACCGGCGCGAATAATTTCGGGTGCCGTGTTACATTCTCCGAGTTGCCGAGAAAGAGAAAACGGTCCGGCAACAGCGCAAAATGAAACAGCGGGATGACGCGGTTCTGCAATTCGCCGTTCAGATAGATCAGCAGGTTGCGGCACGACACCAGATCGAGCTTTGAGAATGGCGCGTCCTTGATGACGTTGTGCTGGGAGAAGATGCACATCTCGCGCAGCTCTTTCACCACGCAATAGGTGTCGCCCTCGCGCACGAACCAGCGCGCCAGCCGCTCGGCCGACATGTCGTCCTCGATGCTGGTCCGATAACGCCCGACGCGCGCCGCTGCGAGCGCCCGGCCATCGATATCGGTCGCGAAAATCTGCACCTGCGGAACGGAATCGAGCTTTGCCATGTGCTCGCGGAGCAGGATGCCGATCGAATAGGCTTCCTCGCCCGTGGCACATCCAAGGACCCAGACGCGGACCTGCTGGCCCGCGCCCTTGTTCTCGAAGATCTTCGGAATCACCTGCGTCTCGAGTACCTCGAATTCGCGCTTGTCGCGGAAGAATTCGGTGACGCCGATGAGAAGGTCATTGAAGAGATTCTGGACCTCGTCCTTGTCGTTGCGAAGAAAATCGACATAGGCGGTGATCTCGTCGATCTGAACCACCTGCATGCGGCGCTGCACGCGGCGAAGGAAAGTGTTCTGCTTGTAGCCATGGAAATCGTTGCCGGTCTTGTTGCGCAGAATGTCGGCGATCCGTGATAGCGAGCTCGCCGCCGCGGCGAGCACTTCGTCAAATCCCTGCCTTTGCTCGGTCCTGCGCAGATGGCGCCCATAGATATGGATGTGTTCCGGAATGTCTTCCGGCGCCAGGACGAAATCCGCGATCGCGGCAGGCGTATTGCTTTCGGTCAGATGATCGGAATTTTCATTGGCGACTTTTTCGGAGAGCGCGAGACCACCGTGGTCCTTGAGTGTCGCGACACCCAGCGTCCCGTCGCCGCCGGTGCCCGCGAGCACCACGCCAATCGATTGCTCGGCGCGCTCCTCGGCCAGCGAGACCAGGAAGCTGTCGATCGTCGCGCGCTCTCCGGGCGCCTGTTGCGCCGGACGCACGGCAAAGCGATCGCCCTGGATGGCCGTGATGGCATTGGCTGCGCACAGATAGATCGTGTTGCCTTCGATCCCGGCTCCATCCCGCGGCTCGGACAGCCTGGCGCCATCCAGACGCCCGACGATGCCGCGCAGCCAATTCTCGTCGAAGGCTTCCCGATGCTGCAAAACGAGGACGATGGCCTGCTCGGGGTCGAGCGAAAATTTGGAGAAAAATCTCTCGATGCTGTTCATGGCGCTGGCGGATGCGCCGACGCCGATGACAAGCGGAGCCTTGGCCTCCCGATTCCGGCTGCCTTCCTGCCGGGACTCGTCGCGTTCATCCATGCGTTCGGCTCTCTGCTCTTTTTCCGGCAATCTGCCGGAATAATCGCAAACACCAGATGGACAGAATATTCAACAGTATTATCAATGCAATAAATCACTGAATCGACGATAGCCGCGATCACCTCGATTGTAATGCAAGCGGCGAAAGATCATAGTGGGCCATGGTCCGGGAACCTGCAGTAGAGTTGTCCGACGAACTGCTTGCCCTGTTCAGCAGGGCAGAGCTCGCAAGCGCACAGGCCCGCCTGCTCCTGGACGAGAACGACCGGTGGCGCCAAAGCGTCCTGCAGCAGCTCGACTGCCTGTTCGAGCTAGGAGCCGAGTTCAGGAGAGCGCGGCGCACCAGCACGAGTTCGGCTCACCTCTCCCCGTTGGGGAGAGGTCGGATTGCGAAGCAATCCGGGTGAGGGGTCTTCGCTCACGATAGACCTTAACCCCTCATCCGATTTGCCGTGCAATCGACCTCTCCACGCTACCGGGGTCTACCCCGGTAGCGCATCACAATTTGCGCAAGTCGGGCAGGCCCGACTTGCGTGGGAGAGGTGGACCTCCTGCTCTCTCGGATCGGCTTAATCTCCTAACGCTTCTAGCCCTCACTGATGGAGGACGGATCGCAGGCCTTCTCCAGGTAGGCGACCCGGTCCTCAATCAAGACGCGGTGCCTTTCCCACTCGATCAGCGTCGCCGTCATAAGCTCGACCAGCCGCTCCGCCTGTTTCGTGTCATGGCCGGCGGCCTGCAGGTCGAGCAACAAGTCCTGTTGAGCGCGGAGGCGTTTCCATCCGTTCTCGATGTCGAATTCGGCCCTTACGAGCAGATTCTTCTCTGCCCTGAGTTGCTCGGCTCGGTCAAGGGCGACGTTTGCCATGCTCTCCGCCTAACTTTCCAGCTTGGGAGGCTCGGGGTCCAGCGACTTTAGCATGACGCGCCGGATCATGTCGGCATATTCGCGGTATTCGGCGGCACGCGTTTCATACATCCGGGCGACCGCGACCCGGCCAGAGTGGCGGCCGTCCTCGGCCAAGCGGTGCACCAGTTCCGCCCGCTCCTCGATGATGCGAAGCGCCACGCGCAAGGCTTCGTCGACCCGCCCCTCCTGCTCCTTGGCAAGCGCGTCGGCCGTGTAGGCATGACCAACCTGGCAGCGGAAGCGCAGCGGATGGCCGGCTTCGACTTCCGAAAGCACACCGCCACAGCCTGGGCAGGTGAAGGGTGCGGGATCGGCAATCGCCTTCAAACGATCGCTTCCAATGCGCTCGCCGGCGGCGATCTCGACTTCGAGGCGGATTTCAGCGGGAACCGGCAGTGCCGTGCCTGCCGGTTCTCGGGCCAGATCCGACAGCACGTCGCCAATTCTTGCACTCGCCACGCACAAGTCGACCGTCGTGGCTTCGAGGGCGCGGAGCGGCATCTCGTCCGCAACCGCATCGGAGGGATCCTGGACCAGGGTCACGCCGCCGCAGCGTTTGATGGCGTTCAGGCCGGCCGCTCCATCGGATAACAGGCCTGAAAGCACGACACCGATCACACGCGGTCCGTATTGCAGCGCCGCAGAACGAAACAGCGGATCGATCGCCGGGCGGACCATGTTCTCCCGCGGACCCCGCCCGAGCATCATGTGGCTCTCGTACAGGAGGAGATGATGGTCAGGCGCGGCCAGGTAGACATGGCCATTCTTGATGACCATGCCGCTTTCAGCCTGAACAACCGGCAGCGGTCCCGCCGTGCTCGCGACCGTCGATAGAATGCCGATTCCCTGGGCGGGGATGTGCAGAACCACAAAAACCGCCGCCGGAAGGTCTTTGGGCAAACGCCCAAGGATCTGCTTCAGCGGCGCCGTCGCACCTGCCGAACCGCCGATCACGATGATGTCGCGATTGCCCATGGAACCGGCCCTCGCCGCGACAGTTTTGTCATTTACAACAAGGGGGGCGGCCAACATATGTTCCTAGAGAAATTCGGCCACGATCCAATGGGGAGAGAGGTGCCCCTCCAACCAGCCAGTCCAGGACCCCTGTCGGGACGCCGCATTCTCATCGTGGAGGATGAGTATTTTCTCGCCGACGATATCGTCCGGGCGCTGCAGGCCCTCGGCGCCCGCACCGTCGGCCCTTTCGGTGAACTTCGGGAGGCCGCCGATGCCATCGACGCCGACATTGCCATCGACGCGGCCATCGTCGACATCAACCTGCGAACCGAGATGGTGTTTCTCGCTGGCGCGCGTGCTCCGCGCCCGCAAAATTCCTTTCGTCTTCACCACCGGATACGACAAGACGTCGGTCGTATCCGAATTTCAGGACGTGCGTTTGTGGGAGAAGCCGCTCGACCTCCCTGCCATGACCCGCGAATTGACGAAGCTGATCGACAGCCAATAGCTTTGAAGGATGGACTCGGCTCTCGGCGCTTCACGCGTCGCGCGACCGACTGGTTCCTGAACGACGAGTTGAGTCCATGATCCTATTGCAGCGCACGCCGGACGACTTGAAACGGCCGGGGGATGTCGTCTGCTTCGGCTGTGAGAGGACCCGTTGCAGGCTCCAATTGAAGCCTGCTAATTCGTCGCGGTCATCCACCGTCACGCTACCGTTCGCAGCCTGACCTCGCCGGCGTATTCGAAATCATTGGCAACTATGGGCACGTAATAGTTCCTGCCCAAATGGATTTCGACGCGGCTGTCCCGGAGAATCTGCAGGGACCGCTCGATCACGGCCCTGGCGTTCGCGACGATTTCCCGATCATAGTCCGCAACGCGACGGGAATTGCGGATGCGACGTGTCACATGCGACATGGCGCTCCCCCTTTGCATCTGCAGGCGGGAGCGCGATGGGTCTCTCAGCCACCGGCGCCCACGAAGGCGTTTCAGCCGGTGATGCCGAGAGAACGCGGGAATTTCGGGATAGTTGCATCGCGGGCGGAGCCCGGCGAGAAGATTCCGTAGCACGACCGAACGTCGCGCCTTGGGATGACACCCGTCTCGACTAGCGCCACATCGTCGGCGTCGGGCGCAAGGTTTCCCTGCCCACTTTCTTCAGCTCGTCGATCGACGGCGCGCCCGGCTTGACTGCCTCAAGCAGCCTTGAAGCAACCTCGGTGCGGGCGCCTGCGTCGGACGGCGGAAGGGGCGCGCAAAGGTCTTCGAGAACGGAGCGAAGCAACGCGGCGGTTTCCGGATCGGGCATGACGATCTCCCCCCAGGACGCTGCTCAGCATAAGCACAAGCGACGACCGCGTGTTGTTACCTATGTTAAGGCCGCCGCGGATTTTTGTTGACGGGCTACGGAATGGCCGCGCGCTATTTAACATATGGTGCAGACGCCCGGAAAATTGCACCGCATAGTCTCCCGACAACCGAACGGCTCGGATGGGGGACGATGAAACTCCTGGATTTGTCGGACGAGAGCCTGCTCGCATATTACGAGAGCGTGCGACGCCAGATCATGGCGGATAACAGGCTCGGCGGACGGTATCGCCTGGCGGGCGCCGCCATGAAGCAGTACGCAGAGGGTCTCAGGGACGAGATGAACCGCCGCCGATTGCAGTTCAAGCCGATCGACTGGCCTTCCTCCTGAGATCAAATCAGTGCGAACCGATAGCGATGCCGGGCTCAACGCCGCGTGCCTCCGCGATCGTTTTTCTCGCTGGCGCGGCGCAAGGCGTCGGCGAGCGCCCCGCCCCCGCCGGACTGTCCCGCACCCTTGCGCGGCGATGAGGTCTTAGCGGAGGTGCGACCGCCGTCGCGAGAAGAGCCCTCCCCCTCCTTCTTGCCGCCGGTCTCATCGTCAAGACGCAGCGTCAGGGCGATGCGCTTGCGGGCGACTTCGACATCCAGCACTTTCACCTTGACGATGTCGCCGGGCTTCACGACCTCGCGCGGATCCCTGATGAAAGTCTTCGACATCGCCGAGATGTGGACCAGCCCGTCCTGGTGCACGCCGATATCGACGAAGGCGCCGAATGCAGCGACGTTGGTGACGGTCCCTTCCAGGATCATGCCACGCTTGAGGTCCTTGATCTCCTCGACACCCTCCTTGAATACCGCGGCCCTGAACGCCGGACGCGGATCGCGGCCGGGTTTTTCCAATTCGCGCAGGATGTCGGTGACCGTGGGAAGCCCGAAGGTATCGTCGACGAAAGCCTGCGGCTTCAACTGGCGCACGATGTCGCTATTGCCGATCAACACCTTGATGTCGCTCTTGGTCGCAGCAAGAATCCGCCGCACCACCGGATAGGCTTCCGGATGCACGCCCGAGGCATCGAGCGGATCATCGCCGCCGTTGATGCGCAGGAAACCGGCGCATTGCTCGAATGCCTTGGCTCCCAGCCGCGGCACATCCTTCAGCGCCTTGCGCGACTTGAAGGCTCCGTTGGTGTCGCGATGCTGCACGATGCTTTGCGCAAGGCTAGGGCCGATGCCCGAGACGCGCGCGAGCAGCGGAGCGGACGCGGTGTTGACGTCGACGCCGACCGCGTTGACGCAGTCCTCGACCACGGCGTCCAGCGAGCGCGCCAGATGGCTTTCGCCGAGATCGTGCTGATACTGGCCGACGCCGATCGCCTTCGGATCGATCTTCACGAGCTCGGCAAGCGGATCCTGCAGGCGTCGTGCGATCGACACGGCGCCGCGCATGGTGACATCGAGCTCCGGCAGTTCCTCCGAGGCAAAGGCCGAGGCCGAATAGACGGACGCGCCGGCTTCGGAGACGACGATCTTGGTCATCTTCAGGTCCGGCAACCGTTTCACCAATTCGGTTGAGAGCTTGTCGGTTTCGCGCGAGGCGGTGCCGTTGCCGATCGCGATCAGCTCGACCTGGTGCGCGATCACGAGCTGTCCGAGGATAGCCAGCGCCTCGTCCCACCGCCGGTGCGGCTCATGCGGGTAGACCGCGGTGGTCGCGAGCACCTTGCCGGTCGCATCGACGACGGCAACCTTGACGCCGGTGCGGTAGCCGGGATCGAGTCCCATTGTCGCACGCGCTCCGGCCGGCGCGGCGAGCAGGAGATCGCGCAGATTCGAGGCGAAAACGCGCACGGCTTCGGTCTCTGCCGCCGTCCAGAGCCGCATGCGCAGGTCGATGTTGAGGTGCACCTGGATTTTGGTGCGCCAGGCCCAACGCGCGGTCTCCGCCAGCCAGTTATCGCCGGGACGGCCCCCTTGCGAGATGCCAAAGCGGTGCATGATCTTCAATTCGTAGGAGGACGAGACGCCGGCGGCCTGCGGCTGCGCCTCGGGGTTGATCTCCAGATTGAGGATCTCCTCCTTCTCGCCGCGGAACAGCGCCAGGATGCGGTGCGACGGCAATTTATTCAGGGGCTCCCTGAACTCGAAATAATCCTTGAACTTCTCGCCCTCCGTCTTCTTGCCCCTGCGCACAGCGGACGTCATCCACCCCTGCGACCACATCTCCTCGCGCAGTGCACCTTTCAGATCGGCATCCTCGTCGAAACGCTCGGTCAGGATGGCGCGCGCGCCTTCCAGCGCCGCGGCAACGTCCGCCACGCCTTTCTCGGCATCGACGAAAGCACCGGCCACGCCTTGCGGATCGTGTTGCGGCTGCGTCAGCAACATCTCCGACAAGGGCTCGAGGCCGGCTTCCTTTGCGATCTCGGCCTTGGTGCGGCGCTTCGGCTTGAACGGCGC
>NZ_DATGFH010000139.1:0-8749 GCF_035309285.1 Bradyrhizobium sp.
ACCAGCGCCGAAGCCTTGGCGGTTGCCGGGCCGTCACCGTGTTTGAAAGTTGCGGACAGGAACATGCCGTCGGCGATCTCGAGATCGGTCACCTCGGCGTCGTAAAGAACGTCGATGCCGAGTTGTTCGGCGGTGAGGTAAAGCGCATTCAGCATCGCGCGGCCGCCGCCGAGGAAGAACGAGTTGGTGCGGCCGAGGCTGAGCGTGCCGCCGAGCGAGGGTTGCCAGCGCACGCCCTGCTGCACGATCCAGTGCAGGATGTCCTTGGACTCGCGGATCATGTACCGCGCCAGCTCTTCGTCGGTCTTGCCGCCGGTGACGCGGAGCAGGTCCTCCCAGAATTCCTCTTCCGTATAGGGCCCGGTGAGAATCTCGGTCGCCGCATCGTGGGCGCAGCGCATGTTGCGGGTGTGGCGGGTGTTGCCGCCGCGATAGAACTTTGGCGCGCCTTCCAGCACCAGCACGGTGGCGCCGAGCCGCCGCGCGCTGATGGCCGCGCACAGCGCGGCATTGCCGCCGCCGATGACCAGGACGTCGAACTTGCGGTTAAAATCGACCATGCGTTCTTGTTAGATGGCGCCGATGCGCGACTTGATCGCGGGCGGCCGTGCGGTGGTGGCGTCTGGCATGGACGAATTCTCTCCCGTCTGGAAATTGGCCCGTGCGGGAAAGTCTCTCGCCAGCCGATGCTTGGTATGGTGGGCAATCTGCCATGCCTCTCGGGCACGACCAACCGGAAATCGCCCGCGAAACGGCATAACCGGCCTGCCAAGCCGGTGGTATTTCAGGATTTGTTCTGCTCAGGGCTTGTGCTTGTCAGGGCCATTCTTGTCAGAGCCGTTTTTGGCCGACGTCAACAGCCATTGCCGGAAAGCCTTCAGCTTCGGCGGCTCCATGGCGCCTTCGGGCGTCACCAGGTAGAAGCCGGCATCGGCGGGAAGCGCGATGTCGAAGGGGACCACCAGCCTTCCCTTGGCGATGTCGTCCTGCACGTAGGAGGTCCGGCCCATCGCGACGCCAATGCCGTCGATGGCGGCCTGCACGGTCATGAAGGCCATGTCGAAGGTGATGCCCCGCAGCTTGGAGATGTCCGCCGGCAGGCCTGCGGCGGTCAACCATTGCCGCCAGTCGTCGCCATTGCCGCTGGTGTGCAGCAGCACGTGCTCGCGCAAATCCTCTGGCATCCGCAGCGGTCGATTGCCCGCGATCAGTGCGGGGCTGCACACCGGAAACACCTCGTCGGCCATCAGCCATTCGGCGCGCAGGCCGGGCCAATGGCCGCGGCCGTAGCGGATCGCCGCATCGACGTCGCCACTCTTGAAGTCGACGAGGGCGGTCGAGGTGGTGATGCGCACGTCGAGGCCGGGATGGGCTTCCTGGAACGCGGTCAGCCGCGGCAGCAGCCATTTGGCCGCGAGCGAAGCCAGCGTGGAGACGGTGAGCACCTTGTCATCGTCCTTGCGCAGCAGGCGGTCGGTGGCGAGCCGGAGGTCGTTGAAGGCGGCGCGCACGCCCGGCAGATAATCGCGCGCCTGCGGCGTCAGCGCCAATGCACGGTTCTTCCGGACGAACAGGCGGATCCCCAATTCCTCCTCCAGCCGCCGGATCTGATGGCTGATCGCGGTCTGCGTCACGTTCAATTCGGACGCGGCAAGCGTGAAGCTCAAATGCCGCGCCGCGGCCTCGAAGGCCCGCAATCCGTTGAGCGAAGGCAGCCTGGCGGTCATTCCGGCATTCCCCATTATATGACTTTATTTCATCCGAAACGGTACAAAGTGTCGTTTGCGGAACCCTGCAAGTGCGCAGATATTCGCACGCAGAGATTAGCTTTGGGAGCTAAAAATGTCCATCTTGACCCACGAAACGATGACAAATCATCATGTTACGAGCGTTTGGGCGCAGCTCGGCGAGACTTTCCGCACCTGGCGGCAGCGCTATCAGAGGCGCAGCGAGCTGACCCAATGGACCGAGCGCGACCTGCACGACGTTGGCTCGTCGTGGAGCGACGTCGTCCACGAAGCCGAAAAACCCTTCTGGCGGGCTTAACGATAGCAGCCAGGCCGGCGTCGCCTCGCTTGGAGGGGCGCCGGCCGATTATTTTGCGACGGGAGCCGGCCATGACGACGCTTCGGTTCGACGATCTCAGGCAGTATTCGGACGAGTTGCGCTCGCGCCAGGGCGAAGCCGTCACCGTGCGCTTTGTCGAGCCGCGCGACGGCGAGGAGCTGCAGAACTATGTCCGCTCGCTGTCGGCGCGCTCCCGCTACAACCGATTCCTCGGCGCCATGAGCGAATTGCCGGGGGCGGTGCTCGATACCTTCACCCATGTCAGCGAAGCCGCCGGCTTCACGGTGGTCGCAACCAAGGTCATTGACGCCTTCGAGACCATTGTCGGAGAGGCGCGTTACGTGCTTCACCCCGAAAATGAAAGTGTCGAGTTCGGCATGTCGATCGACGACCGCTGGCAGGGCCATGGCATCGGCGCGGCGCTGTTGAAGAATCTCGAATGCCGCGCGGCTGCCCTCGGTGCCCGGCGCGTATTCGGCGACACGTTGCGCTCGAACGATGGCATGATCGGATTGGCGCGCAAATCCGGCTACCAGTTCACCAACAATCCCGACGACTGGAAGCTGGTGCGCTTCGAGAAGGCGATTAACACGCAGCCGAAGGACATTCCCTGTGCAAGCTGGCGCATCGCGGCGGCCGCGCGCGAAGTCGCGGCGCCGGCCTGGGCGGTGTGATGCTTCAGTTTCCCTTGAACACCGGCTTGCGTTTGTCGATGAAGGCCTGCACCGCCTCCTTGTGATCGGCGGTCGTCTGCAGGCGGACCAGCCGCATCGCTTCGTGGTCGCGGGCGGTGGCGTAATCGAACAGGAGCGCCTCGTCGAGATTGTCCTTCATGTAGCGCAGCGCCAAGGTCGGGCCTTCGGCCATGGATTTGGCCAGCGCAAATGCCTCTTCCTGCAGCTTCTCGTCAGGAACGACACGATTCACCAGGCCGATCGCCTCGCAGCGCGCGGCGTCGACTCTTTCGGCCGTGAACATCAATTCGCGCGCCCGCGCGGTGCCGACCAGCCGGGTCAGGAGCCAGGCGATGCCGTAATCGCCGCTCAGTCCGACGCGCAGATAGCCGGTCGAGACGGAGGCCGATTGCGCGGCGATGCGGATGTCGCAGGCCATGGCGAGCGCGAGCCCAGCGCCGACCGCAGGTCCCGGCAGCGCCGCGATCGTCGGCTTGCGCACCGAGATGAGCGCGCCGGTCAGGAGCCGCTGCCGCTCCTGCAGGTCAGCGACCTTCTCGTCATGGGACATGTCCAGCTTCGCCTTGTCGCGATGTGCGCCCATGCCCTTGACATTCCCGCCGGCGCAGAAGGCCTTGCCGGCGCCGGTTATGAGGAGCACCCCGACGTCGGGATTCTCGCCGCAGGTCCGGATCATCGTGCGCAGCGCCGGCGTGAGGTTGTCCGACATGGCGTTGCGCGCTTCGGGGCGATTGAGCGTGATGACGGCGACGCGGTCGCGGATTACGCACAGGAGCTCGTCGGTGCCGGTATCGATCTTGGTGTCGGTGGTCATTATTTTCCCCATTCTCTGAATTCGTCATTGCGAGCGAAGCGAAGCAATCCAGAGCCAAGCAAAGATTCTGAATTGCTTCTCCTCGCAATGACGACAATCATCAAAACTTCTCCACCCACGGCCGCAATTCCACTTCCCAGGTCCAGGCGCTGCGCGGCTGCTGCAGGACGTTCCAGTAGCTCAGCGCGATCGCATCGGGATCGAGGAACGAATCCGGCCGGTCCTGCGGATCGGGGCGCGTGGCGCTGCGGATGCCGCCGTCGATGACGAAATGCGCGACATGGATACCCTGTGGCGACAATTCGCGCGCCATGCTCTGTGCGAGCCCGCGCAGCGCGAACTTGCCCATGGCAAACGGCGCCGACTGGGCATAGCCCTTCACGCTCGCGGACGCGCCGGTGAACAGGATCGCGCCATGCTTGTTGGGCAGCATGCGTTTGGCCGCCTGCTGTGCGACCAGGAAACCGCCATAGGCGCTGACGGCGAGCGCGTTCTCGACGTCCGACGGCACGAGGTCGACGAACGCGCCGCGCGAGCGGCCGCTCGCGTTGTAGACCACGAGGTCAGGGGTTGCGATCTCGCGCTCGACGAGGCCAAACAGGCGCTCGACTTCATCGGCGTTGGCCGCGTTGCACGCATAGGCGTGCGCACCGGTCTCGCGGCACAGCGCGCCGAGCTTCTCGACCTTGCGCGCGGCGAGCGCGACAGTGATCTTCTCGCGCGCAAACAGCCGCGCCAGCGAGGCGCTCAAGCCTTCACCGGCGCCGACAATGAGAGCGGTCTTGTACTTTGGCGTTTCCATGGATGCTGATCCTGATCAAAGAGCGGGAAAGCTTGATCTAGGCGCGCAATGCCTGCAGGCAACCCATGCTCTCCAAAACGGGATCAAGCGCGGCCTTGTCGCTTGCGGCGGCATATTTCGTGCGCAGCATGCCAAGCGAGCGCGCATGATATTTCTGCGGCTTCTGGGTCCAGACCTCTTCGCCAAGCTTCGTGCTGAACTCCTCCGTGCCTTCAGCAAGGGCCTTCTCGTTGGCGAGCGTCCAGGGGATGAATTTTCCGCCGACCTGGGTTTTGAGGATCGGCATCAAGGTTGGCGCCAGTGCAGTCCACGCTTCGAACGGCCCTTCCGCGCGCGGCCACAGCATGCGTTGCAGCCAGTCCAGCACATGCTGCGCATTGCCTTCGATCAGCGCGCCGGTAGTGGGGTCTTTCCATAGTTCATAGAACTGTCCCCACAGGCCAAAATCGCCATAGGCGGGGCGGGCACCGAACAGATAGGGGCGGCCCGCGAGATGAGCGTCGAGCAGCGCCAGCATGTCCTTGAAGCCGACCTCGATCTGCGGCGCGGTCTGGGCATTGGAGCCGACGAACCAGACCCGCTCGGCCATGCGGGCGCGGACCTGGCTTGCAAGGGCGCCAAACTCCGCTTCGCTCGCTCTTGGCGCTCGCATTCGCGCAAGCCGTCCCGCCGAGCTGATCTGGTCGACGTCGCGCGCCCAGCGAAAATGAAACATCCACTTGTTGCCCCACTCGTCGCCGAACTCCTCGATCAGCGCCGAGACGAAGCCCGCGACGCCCTCGGGATGGACCGACGGCTCCGGAAACAGCTTTTCCATGTGGTCGATGATGGGAGTGGAATCCTGGATGCCAGTGCCTTCAGGCGTGATCACCAGTGGGATGATCGGCAGCTTGGCGTGCTTTTCGTAGACGGCCTGGCTTTCCGCGTTACGCAATATCCATTGATGCGGGATCGCCTTGTAGCGAAAATAGGAGCGCACCTTGACCGAATAGGGCGACATCTCGGCGCCGAAGATGCGATAGACGTCTGCCATGGGATCATGCCTCCCTGAAATCCGGTGGCTTCATTGGCCCCCTGGAACATGATCTACATCATTCAAAGCCGGCACGACAGGGCGGAACGAACAGGAGTTCCTCAAAAATGCACCAGCTCCTCAAGCATGAGACGACGGCGAAAGCAGGCGAGGGCGGCCTGCTCGCGCCCGATACGTCGGGCATGAATTTCTACCGCGCCGATCCGGCGCTAGCCGATCTGTTGCGCATCCATCTGCCCGAGGCGCTGTTTCGGCATATCGAGCCGCATCTCGACCGACTGGGCGAACTGGCCGGCGGGCACCTCGACGAATGCGCGCGGCTCGCCGATCGCCATATGCCCGTGCTGCACCAGCGCGACAAGTTCGGCCGCGATGTGCAGTGGATCGAATACCATCCGGCCTACCGCGAGCTCGAGCGCTTCGCCTTCGGCGAGTTCGGCATTCATGCGCTGTCGATCCGGAAGGGCATCATGGGCTGGCCGGACAAATATCCGGTCGTCGCCAAGCACGCCTTCACCTTCCTGTTCAATCAGACCGAATTCGGCATGGGCTGCCCGATCAACGTCACCGACGGCTGCGCCAAACTGCTCGCAAATTTCGGCAGCGAGGAGCTCAAGGCGAAATATCTCGACGGGCTGGCGCAGACCGACATGGCCAAGCTGACCCAGGGCGGCCAGTTCATGACGGAGAAGGAGGGCGGCTCCGACGTCGGCACGCTGACCACGACGGCGGTGCAGGACGGCGATCACTGGCGCCTCCATGGCGAGAAGTGGTTCTGCTCCAATGCCGATGCGAAGGTTGTGATGCTGCTGGCGCGTCCCGACGGCGCGCCTCCGGGCACGCGCGGCGTCGGCCTGTTCCTGATGCCGCGATTTCTCGACGACGGCTCGCAGAACCACTACCGGATCGTGCGGCTGAAGGACAAGCTCGGCACCCGCTCGATGGCCTCGGGCGAAATCAAATTGGAAGGCGCAATCGCCTATGCCGTCGGCAAGCTCGATCGCGGCTTTGTGCAGATGGCCGAGATGGTCAATTCGTCGCGGCTCTCCAACGGCGTCAAATCAACCGCACTGATGCGTCGCGCTTATCACGATGCGATGACCGTTGCCAAAAATCGCGTGGTGTTCGGCAGTCGCATCATCGAGCTGCCGCTCGGACGGCGGCAACTCCTGAAGATCATGCTCGCGACCGAGCAGGCGCTGTCGATGAGTTTCCTCACCGCGGATGCGCTTGACCGTGCCGAGGCGGGCAGCCAGGATGCCGCGGCGCTACTGCGCATCCTGACGCCGACGCTGAAATTCCGCGCCACGCGCGATGCCCGCAAGGTCTGCGGCGATGCGATGGAGATGCGCGGCGGCATCGGTTACATCGAGGAGTTCGCGACCGCCCGGCTCCTGCGCGACGCGCATCTCGGGTCGATCTGGGAGGGTACCGGCAATATCGTGGCCCTCGATGCGCTCAAGCGGGCAGTCGGCCGTCACGGCGCCGAATCGGCGCTTGCCGCCGATTTGCACGCTCGCCTCGACGACAGCGCCGACGTGCCGCAGGCCTGGCGCGACCAGTTGCGCGGCCTCACCGATCGCGCGGTCGGATTCGCGCGCGACGTCGCGGCGCATGCGAACAACGAGGCGGAATCGCGCCGCGCCACCAGCCTGCTCTATCATGTCGCAAGCGCGGTGCAGCTTGCCTGGGAAGCGCAGCGCATTCACGCAAGACGCGGTGACGCGCGGAGGCTTCTGCTGTCGCGGCTCGTGATCGATCACCGCGTTATGCCCAGTGATCCGTTCCGGATTGCGGAAAATCGCGCGGCGGACGCCAGCGCTGCGCTCCTGCTCGGCGATCGCCCGGCCGGCATGGCCGAGGTTGGCGAACTGCTCGCGGCGGCGTAGGCTGCCGAACGAAGAAGAAGTGCCAGGGAGAGAACGATGAAGGCCGCCGTCCTGCATGAAGTCAACAAGCCGCTCGTGATCGAGGATGTGAGTCTGCCGAATCCCGGCCCGCGCGAAGTGCTGATCCGCACCGCAGTCGCCGGTCTCTGTCACTCCGACCTGCATTTCATGGAGGGGCTTTACCCGCATCCGCTGCCGGCCGTGCTCGGCCACGAGTCAGCGGGCATCGTCGAGAAGGTCGGCTCCGACGTGAACTATGTGAAGCCGGGCGACCATGTCGTCACCTGCCTCTCGGTGTTCTGCGGCACCTGCGACAATTGTGCCCAGGGCCGCACGGTGCTGTGTACGGATACGACCGTGAAGATGATACCGGGCGCATCCAATCGCATGTCCTGGAGCCGGCCGGAGAAGCTGCACCAGTTCCTCAACCTCTCGTCCTTTGCCGAGCAGATGCTGGTGCACGAGAACGCCATCGTCAAAATCCGGAACGACATGCCCCTCGACCTTGCTGCGCTGATCGGCTGCGGCGTCATCACCGGCTATGGCGCGGTCGTGAACACTGCCAAGGTCACGGCCGGCGAGACGGTGGCCGTGATCGGCTGCGGCGGCGTCGGCATGGCTGCGATCAACGGCGCAGAGATCGCGGGCGCCGGACGCATCATCGCGATCGACACCAATCCCGCCAAGCTGCAGCTTGCGACGAAACTCGGCGCAACCGACATCGTCGATCCCCGCAACGGCGATGTCGTGAGCCAGGTGCGCGAGCTCACCAAGGGCGGCGTGCAGCACGCCTTCGAGGTGCTCGGGCGCAAGGACACCGCCGAACAGGCCTTCGCCATGCTGGCGCCCGGCGGTACCGCGACCATTGTCGGCATGATCCCGTTCGGCCAGAAGATCGAGCTGCACGGCTTCGACTTCCTGCGCGAGCGGAAGATTCAGGGCTCATCGATGGGCTCGAACCATTTCCGTGTCGACATGCCGCGGCTGGTCGAATTCTACCTGCGCGGCAGGCTGCATCTGGAAGACTGGATCTCGGCCAAGCTGAAGCTGTCCGAGATCAACGAAGGCTTTGCCAACATGAAGGCCGGCAAGACGCTGCGCAGCGTGATCATGTTTGATGCGTGAAGACGTATCGTCATTGCCGGGCTTGACCCGGCAATCCATCAAGCAAGAAAGCGCTCTTGTAGTGATGGATGCCCGGGTCAAGCCCACGGCTGTCCGGTTTAATTTTGGTGGACATGGCGCATGGCGTGGATTCTTCTGCGGTCTTGAGCATCGCCAAATGTTCGAGACACACAAGGAAGATCTCGCCATGCGCCACCACAATACAGTAATTCACGGCATTCTGAAGCTGGTGCCGTGGGGTGTGCTGGATCGGCTTGTGGAGAGATATCAAACGAACAAGCGGGTGCGGCGGCTGAGCACGCAGAATCAGTTCGTCGCGATGCT
>NZ_DATGFH010000140.1:0-63161 GCF_035309285.1 Bradyrhizobium sp.
TTGGCGATGCCGGCGCGCGAGCCGCCGATATCGGGATGGCCGGTGGTGACGACGACGTTGCCGTCTTCGGTGATGTTGACCTGCGCCGAGGATTCGCCGCCGGCGTTGAACCAGAAGCCGGAGGCGACACCGCGGCCGCGCAGCTTGCCCGGCGGCGAGCTGCCGAGCGGCGCCGCGTAGTGCGGATGGTTCTTGGCGGTTTCCACCGTCTCGATATAGCCGATGCGGGGATAGGTCGGTCCGTGCGCGGCCTTCGTGCCCTGCTTCGCTCCGTTCTTCAGGCGGAAGTCGAGCGGATCCATCTTCAAGGCTTCCGCGACCTCGTCGAGCACACATTCGACGGCGTAAGCGCCGATCGGCGCGCCGGGCGCGCGATAGGCCGCGACCTTGGAACGGTTGGAGGCGACGTCATAGCCCTGCGACAGCACGTTCGGGATATCATAGGGCGCAAAGCTGCACCCCGCGGCGCCGCGGATCGGCGAGCCCGGAAACGCGCCGGCCTGCAGATAGAAAACGCCGTGCGCGGCAACGATCCTGCCGTCCTTGGTTGCGCCGATCTTGACCGTGCTCTTCGAGCCCGAGGTCGGCCCCGTCGCCCGCATCACTTCCTCGCGGGTCATCACCATCTTCACCGGACGGCCGGATTTCTTCGCAAGCAGCGTCGCGAGCGGCTCGAGATAGACGATGGTCTTGCCGCCAAAGCCGCCGCCGATCTCGGCCGGGATCGCGCGGATGTTGCTCTGGGGAATGCCGGACAGATACGCCGTCATGGCGCGGACCATGAACTGGCCCTGGCTCGAGCTCCAGATCGTGGTCTTGCCGTCGGAAGCGACCGAGATCAGGCAGGCGTGCGGCTCGATGTAGCCCTGATGCACCGGGCGCGTGTTGAAGGTGCGCTCGATGATAACGTCGGCCTTGGCAAAGCCTTCGGCGATGTCGCCCTTCTTGTGCTCGAGCTTGCCGACGATGTTCGACGGCTTGCCGTCGAACTTGTTCCACTCATGCAGGATCGGCGCGCCTTCCTTGAGCGCATCGTCGATTTCGATGGCCCAAGGCAACACCTCATAGTCGACCTCGATCAGCTTGCAGGCTTCGGCTGCGATCGCTTCCGTCGTGGCGGCGACGGCAGCGACGGGATGACCGGGGAACAGCGCCTTCTCGCGCGCCATCACGTTGCGGCACATCCAGCGCATGTCCTGGATGCCGAGCATCACGGATTTATCCAGTGGGAAGTCCACGACATCGCGCGCGGTGACGACCGCCTTCACGCCGGCCAGCTTCTCCGCCTTCGAGGTGTCGATCGACTTGATGCGCGCATGTGGATGCGGGCTGCGCAGAATCTTGCCCCAGATCATGCCGGGCATGGTGGCGTCGGCGGCAAAGGCTGCGCGACCCGTGACCTTGTCGACGCCGTCGGGGCGAATGGTGCGCTGGCCGATCCACTTGTTGTTGGTGACGATATTCATCGTGCCGTCTCCCGCATTTCAGCCGCGGCATCCAGAACCGCGCGCACAATCTTGTCGTAACCGGTGCACCGGCAGAGATTGCCGGCGAGCCAGAAGCGGACTTCCTCTTCGGTCGGATCAGGATTCTTCTTCAGAAGCGCTTCGGAGGCGACCAGCATGCCAGAGGTGCAGATGCCGCATTGAAGCGCGGCATGCTCAAGGAACTTCTGCTGCAGCGGATGCAGCATCTCGCCGTGGGCCATGCCTTCGATGGTGCGGATCTGGTGGCCCTCGGCTTCGGCTGCGAGCATCAGGCACGAGCAGATGAGCCTTCCGTCGACGGTGATCGAGCAGGCGCCGCAATCGCCGGACGAGCAGCCTTCCTTGGAGCCGGTGAGACCAAGCTGCCCGCGCAGCGCGTCGAGCATGGTCTCATAGGGCTCGCAGAGGAATTCCATCGGCTCGCCGTTGACGGTGGTGGAAACGTGTACCTTGGCCATAATCTTACTTCCCTCCCGCCCGTTTGGCGGCGATCGCAGCCGTGCGCTTGAAGAGCACGCCGGCGGTTTTCACGCGATAGGCAATGGTGCCGCGCTTGTCGTTGATCGGCCGGCACGCGGCGCGGCAGGCTTCCGCGGCCTTCTCCAGCGCCGCATCGTCGAGCTTCGAGCCGACGAGCGCTTGACCTGCGCCCTCGACCAGGAGCGCGGTCGGCGCCACAGCACCCAAGCCGACGCGGGCCGCCGTGCAGACGCCGTCCTTCAATGTGAGGCTGACGCCTAGGCCGACCACGGCGATGTCCATCTCGGTGCGCGGGATCATGCGCAAATAAGCATCGCTCGAACCCGGCGGCCGCGGCGGCAGCGTGAAGCTGACGAGCATTTCGCCCGGCTTTAGGTTGGTGCGGCCGGGACCGGAAGGCACCTGCTCCACCGGCAATTCGCGGCGGCCGCCTGGTCCCTGGATGGTGACGACGGCGCCGGCTGCGATCATTGCGGGCACGCTGTCAGCGGCCGGCGAGCCATTGCAGAGGTTGCCGCCGGCGGACGCCCTGCCCTGCACCTGCTTGGAGCCGATCAGGTTCACGGCTTCCAGCACGCCCGGCCAGGCCTTGCCGAACCTGGGATGCTCGGCCAGCGCCATGCCGGAGACGGCGGCGCCGACGCGGAAGCCACCGTCCGCGGTTTCCTCGATGTTATTCATCTCGTCGATTTTCTTGATGTCGACGATCAAGCCCGGCCGCACCAGGCCGGATCGCATCTGCACCAATAGGTCCGTGCCTCCCGCCATAATGCGTGCGGCACTTCCGGCGGCAGCAAATGCGCCGATCGCTTCATCAAGCGTGCGCGGTGCCACGTAACGGATTTCGGTCATGTGAGTTCCCGTATCTCCCCTACTCGTTCCCTATTGATTGATTTTTGGATTCTGGCTGGCAGGCCCACAGCCTACACGGACAGGGGCGATTGGAACAGCCTCCGCCGTCTTGTCAATTTGGCCGTCTCCTATGCAAAGAGCGGGGCTTGCGCGGCTGCGAAGGCGGATCGCGCCGCCGCCGCCGTGCGGGTCTTTCACAATGTGAGAGGCGGGAGACTCACCCCGCTTCAGGCCTTCAACCGCCCCGTCAGCGCCGTCACAAAGCGGTCAACATCGGCCTCGTCATTATAGACGTGCGGCGAGATGCGCATGCGCCCGAGGCGCTGGGCGACGTAGATGCCCTCGCCGGCCAAGCCTGCGATCAGGCCCTCAGGCAGGCCATGCCGGAACGCCAGACTCAGAATGTGCGGCGCGCGGAAGCGCGGATCGACCATGCGCAGGCCGGGCGCCCGCAAGCCATCGGCGATGCGATCGGTCAGCATCTTCAGCCGCTCGCTGACAGCGGCTGCGCCCCACTCCACCAGCATCTCCACGCCGATCGCAGCCATCTCCAGCGAGATGAAATGATCGCGCTCGCCCATGTCGAAGCGCCGCGCGTCGGAGACGTAGCGGAGATCGGCGAAATAGACATTGTTCTCCGCGCGCACGTCGCGGCGACCGCCTGCGGTCTGCTCCAGGGGAATGCCGCCCTGGTGACGCTTGGCGACATAAAGAAAGGCGCGGCCATAGGGGCCGACCAGCCACTTGTAAGTCGGAAAGACCACAAAATCCGGATCGAGCCGCTTCACGTCCATCGCGAGCACGCCTGCGCTTTGCGTGGCATCGACCAGAAACGCCGCCTTCTGCCGCTTGAGCGCCGCCCCCACCGCCTCGATGTCGATCACCCCGCCATCGGACCAGTGCACCGAGGAGATCGAGGCAAGCGCAACCGGCGGCGCGCCGCGGCGTTCGATGATCGCAAGCACTGCAGACGTCCAGTCGCCATCGTCCGGCTGGCTCACCGTCTCGACGATAAAACCCTGCGCTGTGGCGCGCGAGCGCCATTCCAGGACCGGCGAGGAATGGTCGTTCTCCAGCACGATCACGCGCGAACCACGGGGGACGCTGAGCAACTTCGCCGCGGTCGCAACGCCATAGCTGACGGACGGGATCAGCGCGACGTCGTCGGTTGCCCCATTGATCAGCCGCGCGGCAGCGGCACGGGCACGCTCGTGCTGACCCTGGGCGAAATCGTACGGCAGCTTCCATGGCTGCCCCTTGCGCTCGACCGCGGCGCGGCCGGCCTCCAGCGTCTTCCGCGGCAGCGGGCTCCAGGATGCGGCGTTGAGGTAGCAGACGTCGTGCGGCACCTCGAAGTGCTCGCGCTGGGAAGGAAGCATCACTGCAACAGCTCCGGCCAGGGCACGATCGTCGACTTCACGGTCTTCATCGCCATCGCGTCCGCCACCGCGCGGCCGACGCCCTCCTCGGTGAAGGGGTAGATTGTCTGCGTATCGAGCCAGGGATATTTGCCGCGCGTGCGGTAGAGCATCTCGACGCCGAGCGGCAGGTCGTTGGCGGTAAAGCCCCAGGAGCCGAGCACGTTGAGATCCTTGGTGCAGATGCGGTGCCACGAGGTGTCGATCGAGCCGGCGTCGGTGAACTGGCCCATCTCGACATAGGTGCCGCCGTCGCGCAGCATCTCGATGCCCTCGGGACCTGCGGTCGGATGACCCGAGCAGTCCATCACGAGGTCGGCACCGAAACCGCCGACGATGTCGCGCACTTTTCGAATGCGTTCATCCGGCGTCCTGAACTCCTCGATGTTCACGGTCGCCTCGGCGCCAAATTTGCCTGCAAGCTTCAGCCGCGGCTCTTCCGGCGCGCCGACAGCGATCACCCGCCCTGCTCCCATCTCCTGCGCCGCGGCGACCGCGAGAATCCCGATCGGGCCCGTGCCCTGGATCACCACCGTGTCATTCCACGAAAACCCGCCCGCGCGCACGGCGCGGTTGAAGGCGCGGATGCAGGAGGTGAGCGGCTCCGAGAGCGCGCCAAGCCGCAGCGACATGTCGTCGGGCAATTTGTAGATCTTGGTGCCCGGCAGCATCTCCAGATCGACATAGACATATTCGGCCCAGCCGCCCCACAGATGCGGCGCCTTGTCGAAGCCGAGATAGCGGCCGTAATAGACCGGCGTCAGGCACTTGTTCGCAGCTAACGGATAGTGGATGCAGTAATAGCAATGGCCGCATGGCATGAGCGGCGGGATCATCACCCTGGAGCCGACCTTGAGCGGCTTGGACATGAAGTCTTCGTTGAACTCGCTGCCGCATTCGACGATGACGCCGCCGAGCTCATGGCCGAGCGTGAATGGCCAGGGCAACGGCTTTGGCCAGTGGCCTTTAAGGATGTGCAGATCGGTGCCGCAGACGCCGCAGGCGCCGATCTTGATCAGCGCAGCCTTCTTGCCGACCTTCGGCCAGGGCACGGTTCGGATCACCGGCTGCGCGCCCGGGCCGTCATAGGTGCAGACGCGGATTTGCTGCATCAACTGTCTCCAGGACATCCATTTTTGTTCACCAGGGCGCGGCGAACTTAGGTGATGGAATAGGTAATGCCAAGGCAGGCGCTCATCCTCCCATTGACAGGCCTACGCACGAACCGCAGGTTGTGCCGCGAAAATCGGGGGAGGAAAACTTGCACAATCGTTGGAGGATTCTGGCCGTCCTGTTCACGGTGCGGCTCACCATGGCGTTCCAGTTCCAGACGGTGGCCGCGGTGGCGCCGCTCCTGAAGACGCAATTCGGCGTCGGCATCGCCGAGATCGGCTTTTTGATCGGGCTCTATTTCACGCCGGGTGTCGTGCTGGCGTTACCAGGCGGCGCGATCGGCAAATGGCTCGGCGACAAGCGCACCACGATTCTGGCTCTGGTACTGATGCTAGCCGGCAGTCTCGCGATGGCGTTCGGCGAAAACTGGGGCTGGCAGATTGCGGGACGGCTGGTCGGCGGCGCCGGCGGCGTGCTGCTCAACGTGCAGCTCTCCAAGATGGTCACCGACTGGTTCGCCGGCAAGGAGATCGCGACCGCGATGGCGATCTTCGTCAATTCCTGGCCGGCGGGAATCGCGCTCTCGCTCTTGACGCTGCCGTCGATCGGGACGAGCTACGGCGTACAGGTCGTCGATCTCTTCGTTGTGGCGCTGGCTGCGATCGGCATCGTGCTGATCCTGTTTTATCGGTCACCGCCGAATGAAATCGCGACAGCCGCCTCCTCTGCGCGCCTCGATCCCAGGACGATCATGGCCGTGCTGGTCGCAGGCGTGATCTGGGGCTTGTACAATGTCGGCTTCGCCACGATCGTCAGCTTCGGTCCGACGCTGCTGGTGGAACGCGGCTGGAGCATCGCGCAGGCCGGCTCTGCCATCAGCATTGGGCTGGGGCTCTCCGTGTTCAGCATCCCGCTTGGCGGCTTTATCGCCGACCGCTCGAAGCGGCCGCAGGCCGTGCTGGTCCTGGGCGCGCTGGCGCTCGCGGTCCTGTTGCTCTGCTTCGCGCATACCGGCGCCGTGATCTTGTCCGTGATCGCGATGGGGCTCGTCGGCGGACAACCGGCAGGTCCCATGATGAGCCTGCCCGCACGCGTGCTGTTGCCCGCGACGCGCACGGTCGGCATGGGACTATTCTACACGCTTTATTACGGGACGATGATGATCGGCCCGATCATCGGCGGCGCGGCTGCCAAATGGACCGGCAGCGCCGTAGCGGCGTTCGATTTCGGCGCGATCGTGGTGCTGGTGTGTCCGGTGCTGCTCTTGGTATTCAATGCGATCGCGGCGACGCGGTTAAAGGCGGTGGAGGTGGCGGCGTAGCGGCGCGCTCAGACCCGCGGCAGCTGATCGGCAAATTTCCGGAGTCCCGCGATGAACAACACAGCGCAACCGCAACCCATCCCGCCGGACAATCAGGCTGTTATCGCCCACATCAACCTGCTGCAGGGCATCATCAGCCGCCTCGCCAACAACAGCGCCTCCTGCAAGACGTGGTGCCTGTCGATCGTCGCCGCCCTGCTCAGCCTTGCGGGCGCCGTGCACGACGGCGACCTTGTGACGATCGCGCTGGTGCCGGTCGCCGTGTTCGGCTTCATCGACACGATGTATCTCGCGTTTGAGACGGCGTATCGCGAGCTCTACAAAGGCATCGTCACAAAGCTGCGCGAGAGCCGCTACACGCTCGCCGACGTGTATGAGGCGAACGCCTGGTTCGGCATTCGTTATTTCGTCAGTTGTTTCGTCCGCGCCTTCCTCTCCTGGGCGATCTGGCCGGTCTATCTCGGCCTCGTCGCCGCCTATCTTGCGGCCTGGCACTACGGCGCGCTGGAGGCGCTGACCAAGGTTCCTAAGTAGCCGTCTCCGTGTGATTGCAGAGTTCCGCCCGCACATCCGCTAACCCCCCGTTAACCCTGCCGGACGTAGCCTCTGGCGAGGCCGAATGGCCGATGTCGGGTGGCGGGATGAGCTTCGCGCAAAAAAAATCGATTCTGCCGGCGGCCCAGGAGCGCCGGCGCTTCCAGCGCGTCAAGGTGCATCTGCTCGGCCGCTACATGCTGCCCGACCGCCGCGAGTTTCCGTGCCAGATCATCAATATGTCGCCGGGCGGGCTTGCCCTGCTCGCGCCCGGCATCGGCAATGTCGGCGACCGCGTGATCGCCTATCTCGACCACATCGGCCGCGTCGAGGGCAAGATCACCCGCATCATCGACAACGGCTTTGCCATGACCATCGGCGCGACCGCACGCAAGCGCGACAAGCTCGCCGCCCAGCTGACCTGGCTCGCCAACCGCGACATCCTCAACCTGCCGGAAGACCGCCGCCACGACCGTATCGTACCGCGCAACCCGATCGCGATGCTCACGCTGGAAGACGGCACCAAGATGACCTGCCGCATCATCGACCTGTCGGCGTCGGGTGCCGCAATCGCGGCCGAGCACCGTCCGCCGCTGAAGTCGCAGGTCATGCTCGGCAGGGTGCCGTCGCGCGTGGTGCGCAATCTCGAGGAAGGCTTTGCCATCGAGTTCATTCACGAGCAGCTCGCCGAGACGCTCGAGGAAGCGGTAACCGCTCGTTAGGACTGGCGCGCCCCGAGGGCCGCGATCCCCCTGCCGACCTCGACCGATCATCATCCGATGCGGCCCGCGCTTGATGCACGCTCCCGCGCGCTATCTGCGTCTGCCCCGAAACGCTTTTGGCGTCGGACCAAGAGACAGCGTTAGCGCGCGGTAAAGCGAAAACCCCTGCTCGACCGGCTGTTCCGGCGGTTCGAGATCCAGTCTCCGCCCGCAAGAGCCCCTTCTGGACTCGGCGGGCGTCGCTCGAACAGGTTAACGCCGCCGGCCATCTCGCAGACAAGTCGCAGAACCACGCGGCTTCAGTCCTTAATCGATAAAATTTGAATCGATTGCAGATGTCTCGAATTTTATTCAAATTCGATTCAAGTATAAATCGACATAGCCGCGAGTTTTACTTTCATTCCTCTCAAATGTACTTGCTTGATTTAGCGGCGGCGCAAAACCTTTGTGCGAAACGTGGTCCCAACAAGAAAAACGGGGGCCACAATGTTCAAACGCAGGGGACGCGAGCTGGCAGCGATTGCCATCTTGCTGGGGATGTGTGCGCAGGCGAACGCCGGCGACGAGCGACCGATGTACGCAAGCCTCGGCGAGGTCACGCGTGCGCCGATCGGCTGGATCGGGTTCTGTGCCGACAACCCGGAGGAATGCCGGGGCGGCCCCACGCAGCCGCGCGACATCGTGATGTCGCAGGCCGCATGGCGCGACCTCAACAAGGTCAACCACTGGGTCAACGAGACCGTGAAGCCGATGACCGACATGGATCATTGGGGCGTGATCGAGAAATGGTCGCTGCCGACCGACGGTTACGGTGACTGCGAAGATTATGTGCTGATGAAGCGCAAGATGCTGATCGATGCGGGCTGGCCGCGTGAGGCGCTCTTGATCACCGTCGTGCGCGACAAGAAAGACGAAGGCCACGCGGTGCTGACGGTGAAGTCCGACAAGGGCGAGTTCATACTCGACAACCAGACCGAAAGCGTCCTGCCCTGGACCGAGACCGGCTACCGCTTCGTCAAGCGTCAATCGCAGAGCGATCCCAATGTCTGGGTTTCGCTCGGCGACAGCCGGCCCGCGGCTTTGACCGCGAGCTCACACTAGAAAGGATTATCGAACCCGCGACCCGGTCACATCCCCACCCCTCCCCGTCCCAGACCGGTTCGCGCGCGGCCAGCTCTCCCCCAAGAGCTGGCCGCACCCATTTTTGGGGACGAAAATGCCCGGATTTGCTGCCCCGGGCTGCCGACAAGCCGACAAACCGCGGGACAACCGTCGCTTTTCGGACTTGCCAGCCTCGTTTTTGTCGGATTCATTGCCAGACTGTTACCGGTTCGCGGCTCACAGTAAGCCGAGCGCCCCGAAAGGCTCAGGAAGGCGTTTTGCAAAGAGGCCGAAGCCTGAGACCGGTTTGTTCGCGTTTTTCGTGCGACGAGCTGCCAGCGCCGGCGGCGATCTGAAATCCCACTTTCGTTTGGACCTTGCGAAGCTGATGATCATTCACCCAGGCCATGCCCGTGCCCGTTCTGCCTCGCCTCTTGCCCGCATCGGCGCCCAGCCGATTGCGCTGACGGCCGCGGCCCTGCTCCTCATCCTCGCCGGTGTCGCCTCGATTGCGGCCTGGCGCGCCTATACCGGCATCTCGCCCGAAACCGATCGCGCGGTGGCTGCTCGGGCGTTGCAGGCGCACGCAGCGCAGGTTTCCGAGCAGCTTGTCGAGAAGACCAAGGGGTTGGAAGAGACCCAGGAGGAATCCATCGACCAGCTCCAGACGCTGCAGGACCAGGTGCAGACATTGCGCCGCCTGCTCGCCGCTCAGCAGGCCGACAGCAAACGGCTGTCCGAACAGGTTTCCAGCCTGAGCGAGGCCGTTGACAGCCTGCGGCAATCGTTTGCGAGCGCCCAACCCTCGGACCCCTCGCCCGCCTCCACCCGCAACCGCGCGCTGCGCCTTCGCGCCCACGTGGTCCACACCGCCCAGAAGCGGCCGAAACCGCATAGCTGACCCGCCCGAATTCCGCGCGGAGCTCCACGCGGATTTTTTTCCCGCGCAGTTTGTGAACTGGCTCACATTTGCCTGAGCGAATCCGGGGCATCCTGCAGTTCACCGGAAGGCGCGAGCCGATTTTAATTTCCGGGGGCTGGCAAGGTCGTTGGCGGTATACTACGTCAGCGGCCTTGTTTCTTTTGTAACCCTCTTTATTCATCTACGCCAAAAAAATACGGGGGCGAGCGTCGGCCGACGAGGACCCCATGCGCAAATTGATCGACTTCGACGACGATACCGCGGCCAAGCTCAAGCAATTGGCGCGCGACCGCATGGCAACCTTCCAGGAACTGGCGGACGAAGCGTTTGCCGACCTCCTGAAGAAGCATGGCGTTCCCCTTGACCTGAAGGACGCGCTGCGCAAGAGCGCGCGTCACGACGGCGCGGCAGCCAAGATCATTCCGCTCAAGAAGAGAACGAAGCCGCGCTGAGATGAAGCCGCGCTGAGATTATGATCGGAGAGTGTGGGCTATCCGAAAAAGGATCACGCTCAAATCAGGTCAGTATTTGGCCGATCGCCTTCATGTCCTTCTGGCGCGCGGCCCTTCGGGCGTAGCTTGCCGATGACGGTCGCGGTGTCGGTGGCGAAATAGTCGCCGTTTTGTACGCGGCATCGCATTGCTCGGCTCCGGGCCAATAGCGCGAACGCATGGCTCGGCTGAACGTAGCGCACTTTCGCGACCCTGCCATCTATGCATACACTCGCGGCCAAAGATCAAAAAATCACAAGGGGGAAACCGTGAGCGAGGTCGATGGCGCTACCCTGATCGCGAGAAGCCTGAAGCGGCAGGGCATCAATCATCTGTTCGGGGTCGTCGGGTTTCCGGTCACCGCGATCGCCGCGGCGGCGCAGAAGGAAGGCGTCGCCTATCTCGGCATGCGCAACGAGCAGAGCGCAGCCTACGCGGCAGGGGCTTACGGCTATCTCACCGGCCGCCCCGGCGCCTGCCTCACCGTCACCGGCCCGGGCGTGGTGCACGGTCTGGCGGGTCTTGCCAATGCCCAGCAGAATTGCTGGCCCATGATCCTGATCGGCGGCGCCTCGGAGACCTATCGCGGCGGCATGGGCGCGTTTCAGGAAGAGCGGCAGGTGCTGATTGCCTCGCCGTTCTGCAAGTTCGCGCACGGCATCGAGAGCGTGCACCGCATCCCCTACTATGTCGAGATGGCGACCCGGCACGCGATCTATGGTCGTCCCGGCGCCACCTATCTGGACGTGCCCGACGACATCATCAGAGGCAAATGCGACCTCGATAAAGCCGTTGAGGTCGACCGCGCACCCGAACCGCCGCGCATGGTGGCGCCGATGGAGAACGTCGAGGCGGCGCTGAACCTGCTCGAACGGGCCGAACGGCCGCTCGTTCTCCTCGGCAAGGGCATGGCGTGGGCGCGCGCCGAGGACGAGGTCCGCGCCTTCATCGAGCGCGCGCAACTGCCGTTCGTGCGCTCGCCGATGGGTAAGGGCGTGATGCCGGACGACCATCCGCTGTCGGCCGGGGCGGCGCGCACGCTGGCGCTGCAGCAGGCCGACGTCATCTTCCTGATGGGCGCGCGGCTGAACTGGATCTTTCACTTCGGCCAGGCGCCGCGCTACGCGAAGGACGTCAAGGTCATCCAGCTCGACATCGCGCCCGAGGAGATCGGCCACAACAAGGCGACGGAAGTGGCGCTGGTCGGCGACGGCAAGGCCATCGTCAGCCAGCTCAACAAGGCGCTCGACAATCGCCAGTGGTTCCACGCCAAGGACTCGCCGTGGCGGCTGGCGATTGCCAAGAAGACCGCCGACAATGTCGCGCAGATCCGGCCGCAGATCGACGACGATCAGGCGCCGGCCGGCTACTACCGGGCCTTGCGCGACGTCGCCGCCTGGATGCCGCGGGACGCGATCCTGAGCGCCGAGGGTGCCGGCACGATGGATATCGGCCTCACGCAACTGCCGAGCTTCAACGCCCGTTCCTGCCTCAATGCCGGCACCTACGGCACGATGGGCGTCGGCCTCGGCCAGGCCATCGCCGCCTGCGTCGCGCAACCCGGCCGGCCGGTCATCCATCTGTCGGGCGACTCGGCGATCGGCTTTTCCGGCATGGAGATGGAGACGCTGGTCCGCTACAACCTTCCGGCCAAGATCGTCGTCCTGAACAATGGCGGCATCGGCCCTGGCATGCCGGAGATCCCGGACAACCCGATGTTCAACCTGAGGCCCAACGCGCTGATCTATGGTGCACGTTATGACCGGGTGATGGAGGCTTTCGGCGGCAAGGGCATCCTGGTGGAGGACCCGAAGAACCTGCGCGCCGCCCTCGATGAGGCGATGAAATTCCGTGGTCCTGCGCTGGTCAACGTCGTGATCTCGCAGGGCTCCGCCCGCAAGGCGCAGGAGTTCGCCTGGCATAGCTGATCGAGAGACGCATCAAGGGGCCGCGGCGATTGCCGGCGGGCTCCATATTGGGAGGGTCGCCATGCAGGAACAGGTAGTGCAGCCACAGATCGCGACCGGGATCCAGCCGGCGCTCAAGGGGATCAAGGTGCTCGACCTCACCCAGTTCGAGGCGGGACCATCCTGCACCGAGGCGCTGGCCTGGTTTGGCGCTGACGTGGTCAAGGTGGAGGAGCCCCATCGCGGCGAGCCGGGGCGCTGGGGAATGAGCGATCGTCCCGACGCCGATTCGACCTATTTCATCTACTACAACCTCAACAAGCGCAGCGTCACCTGCAATCTCAAGAGCGAGGCGGGCAAGGCGCTGCTGAGGCGGATGATCGGCAAGGCCGACGTCCTGATCGAGAACATGGCGCCAGGCACCTTCGCACGCCTGGGCTTCGACTATCCGAAGCTGAGCGCGCTTAATCCGCGATTGATCTTCGCCCAGGTCAAGGGCTTCGCGCCGGAGAGCGAGCACGCGAACTATCTCGCCTTCGACATGATCGCCCAGGCGATGGGCGGCACCATGGGGGTGAACGGCTATCCCGATGAGCCGCCGGTCCGGCCGGGCCCGACCATCGGCGATACCGGCACCGGCATGCTTTGCGCCATGGGCATCCTCGCCGCGCTCTACCAGCGCATGACGACCGGCCGCGGCCAGCACATCCAGATCGCCATGCGCGATGCGATGCTGAACTATTGCCGCACGCCGATGAGCCGCCAGGCCGCCCGCAAGGACCAGTTGCCGCGCGGCGGCAACGGCGTATACGGCACCGCGCCCGGCGGCCTTTACAAGTGCGCGCCGGGGGGACTCGACGACTTGTGCTACATCTTCGCCTCGCGCGGCAACGAGGAGCATTGGCGCCGTCTGGTGAAGGCGATCGGCCGCGAAGACCTGCTCAACGATCCACGCATGGTCGACGGCACCACCCGTTTCCAGAATCGGGAGGTCGTGGACGCGGCCATCACCGAATGGACGTCGAAACACACCAAGCAAGAGGTCACCCGGATCATCGCCGGCGCCGGTGTTCCCTGCGGCGCCCTCATGACCACGCTCGAGCTCATGCACGACCCGGATCTGCACAAGCGCGGGATCATGCAGACGATCGAGCACCCTGTGCGCGGGCCGGTCATCGTCGCGGGCTGGCCGCTGCGGATGTCGGATAGCAAGGTCCCGCTGAAATGCGCTCCGATCCTCGGTGCGGATTGCGAGGCGATCTACGGCGAGTGGCTCGGCTGCTCGCCCGACGAGGTCAGGACCATGCGGCAGGAAAAGGTGATCTGAAGGTGATCTGATCCTGCGGCCCGCGTCGAAGCGCCGCCGGGTTTCGCACGCCTGCCCGCGCATCGAGTCGAGCTTTCCTTCTCGAACTGCTTTTTGCCTTGCCGTTGTCGGTACGGTTCTCGACCCAATAATGGCCGGGGCCTCTCAGTGTTCGTCACTCGTCGAATTTGCGCGCATCCGACAGCGCCTGCCACAATGCGATCCCGTTGTCGACGATGCAGGATTTCTCGCATTGTTCACAGTAATAAGTGCGCATGTCCCGACCTGACGATGTGTCCTTGTCGTCCAACCGCATCTGCTTGCCGCACGTTTCGCACTTCATTTGAAATCTCCAATCCGGGCCGTCGCAAATTTATTGATCGCGGAACGAGACTTCACGGAGCCGTTGCAATCGGCCAGAGCAAGATCGGCTCGCCTTACGATGGCGCCATGAGTGAATCCGCAATCGCCTCGGTGATCGGCATGCCGGTGTAATGTTCAATCCACTGATACTGACCGCGTGGGTTGCTTTCCAGGAAGACGTGACTGCCCTCGGGCGTGACGATGAAATCAATGCAGCTATAAACCAACCCGGCTTCAGCCATAAAGGCGCCGACCTTGTCGCGAATATCGGCCGGTAGCTCGATTGGTTCGTAGCTTATGTCGTGGGGTGCGGTCCTCCAGTCGAGCCTTGTGCGTTCATGCTGCTGCGACAGTATTCTTGCGGCGAACATCTTGTCGGCCACAACGGTCAGCCGGACCTCATAATCCTTCAGGACGAGCTCTTGGAATATTCCGGGCGTATGCCGGATAAGGCCAAGTGACGCCAACATTTCGTCCGTCACGATGCCGGTGAAGGCCGCCTTGCCCGGCGCGAGGCCGAGAGTATGCGACAGCGCCTTGAAGATGATCGTGCCGCCACATTCTTTGCGGAAAGCCGTGACCACACCCGGGTCGTTGGTAATCACCGTGCGCGGGACGGCCAGTCCCAGCCGGCGTGCAGCCGCAAGCTGTGCCGGCTTCCACGCTGCGTCGCGATGGCGTCGCGGCTCATTGATCCAGTGCCAGTCGGCGACCAGCGGCAGGGAACCAAGCGTGCTTTCGGCCTCGCGCGCGGCGAACTCGCGCTCCTCGGGCTTGAGGCCAGCCGGAAAGCCGCTGCAACGCGAGGCGCGATACCAGGCGCTGCCGATCGCGTCGAACGGCACGATCCGGCCGTCGGTCGCAATTGAGCCGTTGAGCCCATCCCCGGAAGCCCTGTAAGTCAGCGTCGAGTCCTGCGGATACCGGTCGAGATTCCATCGCAGCACCGGGCAGCTGCGCCCGCGCAGAACCTGAATCAACTGATCTGCGGTCGGATCGAATTGCTCGGTGATGAGAAGAACGGTCTTCATGTGCGGCGTACCGTGACATCGCGACTATCTTGTCGCGACGCGCGCCGGTTCACCAAACCGGCGCGGCCGCAATTGATACTGACGATGAAATTAATCCGAGTCGTGATGCGGACCCGCGCCGTTGGGTCCCGACCCCTGCGTCACGGCAGACGTCGCTACCTTGAATGAACCTGGCACATCGCGCGCATTGCTATAGACCGGCTCGGTGGTGCCGGGCTTGACCATGAGTTGCAGCTCCGGGCTGTACACCATTCCAATATTTGGTCCAGGCGTCATCTCCTGGAGAAACTGATGCGCAAAGACTTGGCCACTCGCGAGCGACACTAATCCGGTAGCGGCGGCAGCCGCTCCGGCGACGCTCAGGATACGCCGGACGATCACGCGACCCATTCCCAGTGTGGTCTTCATGTGCCTTCTCCCCCATTGAATCACGCAGCCGGTCCTCGCCGACTGCGCCCTGAAAGGTTAGGAAGGGGGCCCCCTGTTGTCAAAGTATTTCCGCTGGCTCCGCCACCGCCGCCTTGATCGCGACGCAGCAGACCACGTTATGCTTGGTTGCGGGAGCCTCGGCGGTCGTCAGGTCTCCTATACGCCTTGAACACCGCGGGACGTTGCTCTGTCAGGCCTACCGCCGGCTAACTGCATGACGTCCAAGTACTGCCGCGTTAGCCGATGCGTTTCAGACCCTTTCTGAAGCGTGGGCCGTTGCGCTGATAGGATTCCGCGTCGACGGTCTGAATCTGATCGGGCGCGAGCGTACGGATCACCTTCGCCGGCGAACCGATGATCAGGGAGTTCTCCGGAAACTGCTTGCCTGACGTGACCACGGAGCCGGCGCCGACGACGCTGCCTCGGCCGATCCTCGCACCGTTCAACACGATCGCGCCCATGCCGATCAGCGCGCCGTCCTCGACCGTGCAACCATGCAGGATTGCGTTGTGGCCGATGGTGCAGTTGTTTCCGATCGTGAGCGGAAAGCCGGCATCGGTGTGACAGATCGAGTTGTCCTGCACGTTCGAGCCCTCGCCGATCTCGATCCATTCATTGTCGCCGCGCAGCACCGCGCCGAACCAGACGCTCGCATTGGCCTTGAGGCGCACCTTGCCGATGACGGTCGCAGTGTCGGCGATGAAGTAATTGCCGTTGGCGGGAAGATCGGGGCCCTGCCCGTCCAGTTCGTAGATTGCCATCAAGGTCTCCTCTTCGGGAAAACCTTGGCACAGCAAAAATGATTAGGCCAGTAGGCCTGCCGCGCGCAGCGTCATCACGAAGAAGGTGCCTGACATCAGGCTCCAGAAGCCCGAGATCACGGTCGCCATCATCACGAATTCGAAACGGCGGCGCTCGACCTGCACGCCGCGCAGCGTGTTGCGCATTATGATGAAGGGCGCGGCGAATACCAGGAACGGCACGGCGGCGAAGCGCCGGGGCGTCACGCCCTCCTGCAGCAGGCCAAAGCCGGCGGGGCGCTCGGCGAAGGCCTGGTAGCCGCTCGAAAGCGCGCCGGCGAACGCAAAGCCGATGCACAGGGAGAACAGCGAATTCAACGCATCCGGCGACATCGGCACTCTTCCCTCAACGCAACCAAACCCGCCCTTTCATCGCAAAATCGAAGGCCGTCCGCCACATCATCCTTAAGGAAAGGTTAATCGGCAAGATTTGAAACGAGGGTGCTGGCATGGCTTGCCCGGGCCGCGCTCCTCTCGGGAAACGTTGAAGGGAACCCGCCGCGGCGTGGCATAGTGCGGGCGATGATTCGCCCCTGCCCTGCCGCACTCCGCTCATGACGGTGTTTTCGCTCCCCCGCCTCGATTGGCACCGCTTTGGCCACCTCGTGCCGATCGCACTCGCCTCCGCGGTCGCGGCCGCCTCTATCGCGCTGGTCGCCTATCTCCTGTGGCCGACCTGGGGCGCCGACGGCTCGCGCGGGCCGGAACGGATGCCGGTGTCTATCGGCGGCACGCTGTTCAACGTGCCGACTGCGGCGATCCGCATGAAGATCCAGCGTCACTCCGGGCCGCAGGAGCGCGTTGATCTCGATTTCAGCTATCCGTCGCTCGAGCCGCCGGACGGACCGAAACATGTCAGCGCCGCCACCGTCGAGCAAGCGATGAAGCAGCCGATCGACCGCATCTTCCTATCGATCGCAGCGCATCACGATTCGCTCGCGCCCGACGAGCGGGTACGCTCGATCTATCCGCGCTATCTCGAGGATGCGCCGACGCCGGCGCCGGACGGGCTCACCATGCGCGCCTTCCGCGACGGCACGCCCTATAGCGGCGAGGACCTCTTCAGCGCCGACGTGCCAGCCCTGATCGCGCGCTGCACGCGCGAGGCCGCCACACCTGGCATGTGCATGAGCGAGCGCCGCGTCGAGGGCGCCGATCTCACCTTCCGCTTCCCGCGAAGCTGGTTACCGCAATGGCGCGACGTAGCCGGCGCGATGGATCGGCTGACGGCAGAGGTGCACGGCGGGAAATAGCAGGCGGACTGTAGCCCACATGAGCGGCTTGTCCGGGCTACGCAGAAACAATCAGCCCTGATCGGCCAGGTCGTCCTCGAGGATCGCCATCTGGAATTGGAACGAGCGGTCGTCATCCTCGTCATCGACGAACAAGACGCCGATGAACTCCTCACCGATATAGACCTCGGCGGAATCGTCCTTCTTCGGCCGCGGCACCACGCGGATCTTGGGATTGCCGAACACGCGCTTGAGATAGGCGTCGAGCTTCCTGACTTCCTGAACGTCCACGGCGGTCTCCAATCGGTCTTAAGATTTGCGGGAGGTTTTAGGACGAGACGGGGCGCACGGCTAGTGGCCCATTCCACACTTTGCAGCGGATGGCGGCGTATCCGCAGCGCCGTGAGCGGGTGGCGAAAGCGCGAACAAATACCTGATTTCAGGGCAATTTTCGATTTGCAGCGACCATTATCGCGGGCCGCGGCCAAATCGCGTCGAATCTGCGCAACTTTCGCGATGAGAGATGCGCGATCAGAGCCCGATCGCCGAGATCATCTGGTCCATCGTGCGCGACGGCTCTGCGCAACCGGCTTCACCGACGACCTTGGCCGGGACCCCCGCGACCGTCACATTGTGCGGCACCGGCTTCACCACGACGGAACCGGCGGCAATGCGCGCGCAATGCCCGATCTCGATATTGCCGAGGATTTTTGCGCCCGCCCCGATCATGACGCCGTGACGAATCTTGGGATGACGATCCTCGTTCTCCTTGCCGGTGCCACCAAGGGTGACGCCGTGCAGAATCGAAACGTCGTCCTCGATCACGGCGGTCTCGCCGCAGACGAAGCCGGTGGCATGGTCGAGGAAGATGCCGCGGCCGATGCGAGCCGCCGGATTGATGTCGGTCTGAAACACCGCCGACGACCGGCTCTGCAGATAATAGGCAAAGTCCTTGCGGCCCTTCTGATAGAGCCAGTGCGCGAGACGATGGGTCTGCAGGGCGTGGAAGCCCTTGAAGTAGAGCAAGGGATCGATGAAGCGCGAAGTCGCGGGATCGCGGTCGTAGACTGCGACGAGGTCGGCGCGGAAGATGTTGCCGATGTCCGGCTCCTCGCGCAGCGCCTCGTCATAGGTCTGGCGGATCAGGTCGCCCGACATCGCCGAATGATCGAGCCGGTCGGCAAGGCGATGCACGACCGAATCCTCGAGGCGGCTGTGATGGAGCACAGTCGAATAGATAAAGGTCGCAAGCTCCGGCTCGCGATGGACAATGTCTTCCGCCTCGGTGCGGATGCGATCCCAGATCGGGTCGAGCGCCGCGAGTTTTCCCTGCGGATTGATCTGATGCATCGCCATGGATCGCTCCCGAAACCTTTCAGTGGCCGCTTTTATAACACGGCGGAACGACAGTGTCCTGACGGGAGGCTCAACACGGTGAACGCCGCCGGGAACCAACAGGTGGTCAGTCATCGCGGGAAATCAAGCGCTTCCGAGAGATTCATGAGCGCGCCTCATGGCATGGATGAAAGAAAATCATTCTCCAATGGCCGGCGCGAAGACAAACCGCTCGGCGCGATTATCCGCCGGTGAGCGGAAATCAAGTATCAGGGCGTCCGACTAATGGAGCATATCGAGGGAACCGGGCATCTGCGCATGGTGGGCCATCCCATGGATCACAACGACGTCAAGACCAAGGTTCTGCGCGCGCGCCCGGCCGACAAGGTGTCGGTCTGGATTACAGCCATCCTCATCCCCCTCTTCCTGATCGCGCCGGCCTTGTGGAACGGCTATCCGCTGCTGCAATGGGACACCGGCGGCTATCTGGCGCGCTGGTATGAGGGCTACCTGGTGCCGAGCCGGTCCACGGTGTTCGGTCTCTATCTGCACTTCGGCGAGGCTTCGGATTTCTGGGTCAATCTCGGGGCACAGGCGCTCTGCACGCTCTGGATCCTGCAGCTCACGTTGCGCGTTCTCAACCTCTCCCAGCCGTTCCGGCTGCTCGCGATCAGCCTGTTGCTCATTCTCACCACTGCCCTGCCCTGGCTTTCCAGCCTCCTGCTCACCGACATCTTCGCCGGGCTATCGGTGCTGTCGCTCTTCATCCTGATCGCCCATGGCGACAAGATCACTCCGCTGGAGAAGCTCTCGTTGGCCCTGTTCACGGCGTTTGCGGCCGCGACCCACAGCGCAACGCTGGGCGTGCTGTTCGGCCTCTGCGTGCTTGGCTTCCTGGCGCGCCCGTTCCTGCGCGAGAAGATCGCGCTCGCGGGCCTTACCCAAGCGAGCCTGTCTCTGGTTCTGGGCAGCGCGATGCTGTTGTCGGCCAATTATGCGCTGTCGGGTCAGCTTGCGTGGACTCCCGGCGGCATCGGCGTCGCGTTCGGCCGCATGCTCCAGGACGGCATTGTCGCGAAATATCTGAACGAGCATTGCGGCGAGGAAAAGCTGAAGCTCTGCCCCTACCGCAACGAGTTGCCCGCCACCGCCGACGAGTTCCTGTGGGGCGACAGCATGTTCGACAAGCTTGGCCGCTTCAAGGGGCTCGGCGACGAGATGGGGCATATCGTCGTGCGGTCACTCGCCGACTACCCGGCCTGGCAGGCCGAGGCGGCGCTCAAGGCAACCGCGCAGCAACTCGTCATGGTCGCGACTGGCGAAGGCACCATTAGCTGGCTGCCGCATACCTACGGCATCATCGAGCACTACATCCCCTTGCAGGTGGCGCCGATGCGGGCGGCGCATCAGCAGCATGGGGAGATCAATTTCGCCGCCGTGAACCGGCTGCACGTTCCGGTCGCGCTCGCCTCGATGCTGCTCGCGCTGGCGATATTCGCGCTCGCGCTATGGCGGCGCAAGTTCGACGATCTCGCGTTGTTGGCCGCGACCGTATCGTTCGCGCTGCTCGGCAACGCCATGATCTGCGGCATCATCTCGGGCCCGCATGACCGCTACGGCGCACGGCTCGTCTGGATCGCAACGCTGACGGTGCTGCTCGCGGCGGCTCGCTATTTCGGCGACGAGGACGAGGTGGAGGCGGACGACGCGTCACTTCCGCGCTGACAGAAACTCCGCAACGCCGGTCTTGTAGACCTTGTCGCCGACCGCGCGCATGTGGTCGCGGTTCGGGATGTCGAGCACTTCCGACCCCCGTATGATCCGGCCTAGCGCATGCGCGGAGCCGGCGACCTCATCGGTGGTGCCAACCGCGATCAGCACGGGAACGGCGATCCGCGCCACATCCTCCCTCGTCATCAACTCGCGCGAGCCGCGCAGGCACGCGGCGAGCGCGAGGCGATCGGAACGCGTCTGATCGGCGAAGGCGCGGAACGTCCGGCCGACCGGGTCGGTGACGTCCTCGAGCGACGGCGCCTCCAGTGCCTGCGCGACGTTCTCGCCGGGACCGCCGCCTTCGATCATGGCGATACCGATGCCTCCCAGAATCGCCGAGCGCAGGCGATCCGGCGCATTCCGCGCGAGCCACGCCGCCATGCGGCCACCGAGCGAATATCCCATCACGTCGGCGCGATCGATATTCAGATGATCCATCAACGCGATGATGTCGCCTGACATGATCGGAATGGAATATTGCGCGGAATCGTACAGTTTGGAGGACTCGCCGTGACCGCGATTGTCGAGCGCGATGACGCGGCGGCCGCCTTTCCTCAACTCGGAGACCCAGGTCGGATAGACCCAGTTGACGTTCTTGCTCGATGCGAAGCCGTGCACCAGCACGATCGGGTCGCCCTCGCCCTCTTCGAGATAGGCGATTTCGACATCGCCGTGATTAAAGCTGGGCATCAGCGGTTTTCCGTATTGGGAGAGATGTTGGAAGGCGGCAAGCCGGCGTCAAGCGGCGGCCGCCTGCCGGCGCAACCGGCGCGCCCTCTTGTGATCGAGCCAGGCCTGTGTGGCCCGCTCGGTGGTGGACTTGATCCAGCACAGCACGCTGAACAGCGTAAACAGCGCGCCGAGCACCCACAGCGTCAGATCGAAGATGCCGGTCGCAAGCAGCAGCGCACCCCGGCCGAGAATTTTCAGGATCGCGCGGGTCTGTCCGCCCCTGGCCTCCGCGAGCCGGGCCGCGCGCGCAACGTCCTTCGGGCCCTCGGCGATCTTCAGCGTGTCGAGCGCGCCACGCGTGCCGGCCTTTTCGGTGACGCGGCCGACATCCTTGGCCAGTCGAACCAGTCCACCCGCCTTTTCCGCGCGGAACGCCGCCCTGATCGCCCTGACGCTGTCGGAGGGCCGCAGCACAGAGCTCGACGCCACCGCCTCTTCCAGCGCCGGCGCATCGACGACATCGCGCGCCGAGCGACCGGCCCATTCGGCGAGACCCTCGCCGAGCCGGCCGACCTTGCGCGCATCCTTGACCATCGTGAGCCCGGCGCGCACCGGCGTTGCGCCGCCAAGCGAGACGTAAGTCGCGGCCGTCACCGCCAGCCCTGCCGCCGCAAGCCCAAGCACCAGGCGATCGGTCTGTTCTCCCATCGCAAGATGCTTGCTCTCACGCACGACGTCGCGGACGTCGCCCCATACAAAGAGATCGCCGGCGACGGTGCCGGACAGGCTGCCGACATCATCGGCACTGCCGGTGACGAATCCGGTGGCAAAACGTCTGGCGAAATGCGACGTCGAATTTTCTTCCGCGACTGCCTCCGCGACGCGCCGCGTCATGTCGTCTGGCAAGGCGACGTTCTTCGCGCGCGCCAGCTCGACAAAGCTGTTGGCGAGATCGGCATCGTCACTGGCAAGCGCCTGTTCGATGCCTTGCGAGATGATCTTTTGATTATTTCGCAAGACAGAATTGATTTCGGCGTCGGCAAGTCGAGGCGGATTGTCTTGCGAGGAAAGCAGCACCACGGCCTCGCGCGCGTGCGGCCACAGCGCTGCTGCCACTGCGCAACTCACCGCAATCCCCATCAGGGCCGTACTGATCCGCCGCCGCCTCATCCCACCGGTTCCGGGAGTGTCGCCTGACCTCAAATGGGGTGCCGCATTTAAGACGCAACGTCCCCGACGAAAGAAGGGCTTCTCTCCGACGACAAGATTGTGTCGAATTTGCATAGGCAAAAAGCAATCCGGGGCTATAGGAATCAACCGAAACCGCCGATATGGTGCGCGGCGTTTCGTACGCTGTCGCGTTGATTTAAATTCGCTTTTGTTGCCATTCCAAGGTGAAGACGATGGCCGATAATGTCGTTCCGCACTTCCACAACGATGCCGGTGTGCCCGTCATCGAGATCGGCTCGCAGGAGTTCATGTGCGTGGGCGCCAATCCGCCGTTCGATCATCCCCATGTCTTTCTCGATCTCGGCAACGACAACGAAATCATCTGCCCCTATTGCTCGACGCTGTTTCGTTTTGCCCCCGACCTTGCAGCCGGCGAGGCCCGTCCTCCCGAATGCGTGCTGAAGGACGTCGCCTGACCTGACCTAGTTGTTTGCGCTTGATCTTTTCGGGAAACCGCTGCACACCCCGCATCAAGTGCGGAGCAGGCTTTTTCCGGATCATGCGCTAGTGGCGGCGTCACGCACCATCTTCATCGCTGGCGCCGGGATCGGAGGGTTGACGGCAGCGCTGACACTTGCCGCGCGCGGCTTTCGCGTGGTGGTGCTTGAGAAGGCCGAGAAGCTGGAGGAAACCGGCGCCGGGCTGCAGCTTTCCCCCAATGCGAGCCACGTGCTGACGGGCGTCGGCATCAAGGAACGGCTTGGATCGCGCGCGGTAGTTCCAGAAGCGGTGTGTCTGATGAGCGCACGCGCCGGCGGCGAGGTTGCGCGCCTGCCGCTCGGCGAAGCCGCCGCGCGCTCCGCCGGTGCGCCCTATTGGGTGGTGCATCGCGCCGACCTGCAGGCGGCGCTGGCTTCTGCCGTCAACGACCATCCCGACATCGATCTCAGGCTCGGCTGCCAGTTCGAGGACGTGACCTCGCATGCCAAGGGCATGACGGTTGTGCACCGCTCCGGCAACACGCGGAACCAGGATCTGGCGCTCGCGCTGATCGGCGCCGACGGCATCTGGTCGAGCGTCCGCCATCATCTGTTTCCCGAGGTGCAGCCGCAATTCTCCGGCCTGATCGCCTGGCGCGGCACGCTCGACTCCACGCAGTTGCCGCGTGAGTTGACCGCGCGGCGCGTGCAGCTCTGGATGGGACCGGGCGCGCATCTTGTCGCCTATCCGATCTCGGGCGCGCGTCAGCTCAATGTCGTGGCGATTGTGCCGGGCACCTGGAACCGGCCGGGCTGGAGCGCGCCGGGCGACGGGCTGGAACTGAAGCGGCTATTCGACGCCTCGCGCTGGCCGGCGCCGGCACGGATGATGATCGGCGCGGTCGACGACTGGCGCCGGTGGGCATTGTTCACGGTGCCGGAAGGCGGCGAATGGACCAGCGGCACCATCGCTCTTCTCGGCGACGCCGCGCATGCGATGCTACCGTTCGCAGCGCAGGGCGCCGGCATGGCAATCGAGGATGCCGCGGTGCTCGCCAAGGTAATGGCCGAAGGCACGATGGAAACAGCGGCTCAGGTCACGGCGGCGTTCAAGCGCTATGCGCGTCTGCGCCGCCGACGCGTGACGCGCGTGCAGCGAACCGCCGACGGCTCGGGCCGCATCTACCATCTGACGGGGATCATGGCGCTTGCGCGCGACGTCACGATCAGAGCGCTGGGGCCGCGACGGATGCTGGCGCGGCAGAGCTGGATCTACGATTGGCGGTCGTGAAGGTTTTCAACGCTGGCGCCTGATCCGGAAAAAGCCTGCCCGCACTTGATGCGGGGTGTGAAGCGGTTTCCCGCAAGATCATGCGCAAACATCTAGTAGACGGCACTGCCGGATCTGGAAGGCGGCGCCGGCTTGATGACCGGCGGCGTGGGCGGGCCCGCCGTAGCCGCGCCAGGCGGTGTTTCATGGCAGTGGTTCTTGCGCCAGGCTTGCTCGGCAAAGTGGGACTGGCCGCGCACCGCGAGATAGTCGTTGCGATAGGCAAGTTCGGCCACCACGACGCCGCCGGTGCCGGTCTCGGCCTTGGCCATCAGCCCCTGTAGTTGGGCGGCGCGCGTGTCGAGCGTCTTGCGCGCCGCCTCGAGCTGCTTGCAATCGTAGAGGTCATATTGGGCGGGGTCGGCAAAGGCCGTAGTCATGCTGTCGCTCATGTCCGCGCAGCCAGACAGCGCCAGCCCCAGCACAAGACAGGCGAGCGCGCTCGCGGCACGCGGCAATGCTGGCACGACGGATGCGCTGACGGTCATAACGCGTTGCTAAACCCACAAGATTGAGATTGGCTAAAGCAGGCGCTCTTGTCCGGATTGAGGCTTTGCTTTGGCCGTGGCGAGCTTTAAGGAAAGGAAGCGCTTTCCAGCCTATGCTAACCTCATTCCATACGGGCGGAAAAGACACTAACTATTTGATGTTTTTATCAAAGCGGACGTGGCGGAACTGGTAGACGCAAGGGACTTAAAATCCCTCGATGGCAACGTCGTGTGGGTTCGAGTCCCACCGCCCGCACCACGCTTCGCCTGAAGGCTACGCGTGGCGTAGCCGCGCCGGGGGCTTCAGGCGAAGCGTGTCCGGCGTAGCTTGAGCCTTGGCGAGAGCGAAGACGGACCGAACCGAGCGCCGGGGCCCGAAGGCCGAAGGCCAGCCGTGCGTCCGCGAGCAAGGGCTCGGCAAGCCACCCATGCTTCGACGGATCACCTCCCGAGAATGTGTTTGCCGGACGTGAGCTTGATCACGGCCCCCGCGATCATCAGCCGTTAAGACCAACCCAACCGGCGAAAACCAGCCGGAGGAGGCACAGCAATGACACGCTCTCAGAAGTTGATGGGAATTGCAGTGGTTGCTCTATTGGTCGGCGGCGGCCTGGGTGTCGCCGTTCAGGCCGCAAGGTCGCCTGCCATGATTGCCCGCGCCAGGCTCGCCGAAGGGCTGAAGGTCGCAGAAGCGTCGAAGATTTCTGAAGGATCGCGGCATACCTGCGTCGATCTGAAGGAAGGCACTTTCGAGTGGCGCTGGGCCAACGTCCCCTTCGCATCGACCTGCGACGCCAACGCGGATGCGGACTGACATCTTTGCCGAGCGGCGATCAACCGGTTGTCGCCTCGTCCCCGCCCTTCTGTGGATCATGGGGAGCTCTGCGATTGGAAGCGGTTTTGTAAGGATGTCACGCGGGGCGCGGCCGCCGTGGACGTCCGCTCTCATGGCTACTTCACACAGCAGAGGGAATGGATAAAATCCTTGGAGCAGCGGCTACATAGATCGGTGAAAAATGTACGGTTCTGCACCGCTGACTCTTGGCTTCGCATTCGTTGCCCTCTTGTTGGTTTTGGGCCTTGCCGGATGGACGAGACCAAAAGCACGAGCATGGAAGTTCGTCGATATAGGTTACTATCTGCTCGGTGGGGCTGGGGTCATTTTGTTGGCTGCTTCCACGCAGCGAGATGCCCTGCTTGCGAGCATCAACAGCGAAGTCAGTGAAGCGCAGGCAGCGTTTGAGCAGGCGCAGGGGGAACGGAGCCTTTCGGCCGCGGAGGTTGTGGACTTAGACAAGCAAACCAGCGAGGTCCTCAGCGGCGTCATCAGAATGATTCCGAAATCGGCATGCGACGATCATATGTCCTTTGAGGCATTTCCGAGCCCGTTTCGCAATCGCCCAACTGCGTGCGCGCTTCGCGATGGTCTTCAATACAGTCTTGATCGGATACTCGGTATCAAAACGAGTGGTGATCAACCCTCACCAGCGATCGTCGATAACGGACAGAAGCGATGTGGTGAAATTATTGAAATCAAAAAGGAGATTGAAGGGACGAAGCGCATAGCAGCAATCGATCAAATCAACGGACTGTTCTTGTCCTATCCGCCCCAACTTTACCAAGTAGCGGACTCCTGCGAAAGATATCCCGCAGTTGTAAAGGCAGACCGCGAGATTGCCCGCGAGAGGCTTAAGAAACTGAGGGAGGAATTGCGAGCGGATTCTCAGCTTGCCGATGATCCGTTTTGGGCAAGCATAAGATACTCCCTTTGGCCCTACTTGCTCCTGATCGGTTTGAGTTTGAAATTTGGCAAGGCCGTTACGGTCTTTCGCTAATAGTGTCGGTTTTGAGGGAGTTCGCCTCCTTGCTTTTGTCGGAATGATCCCCGATGAAAGCCGCATGCCCTCGCTCACCCGGATCACCACCGCCCCTCACCTCACCTTCGACGCGCTGGTCGCGGGCGATGAGGCCGCGCCGCCGGTGCTATTGCTGCACGGCTTTGCCGAATCGATGCATTGCTGGCGCGCGCAGATAGCTCACCTCGCCGACATGGGCTATCGCGCGATCGCGCCGAGCCAGCGCGGCTATTCGCCCGGTGCGCGGCCCGATCCGCACGATTTTCCGAGCTATCACATCGATCGGCTGATGGATGATGCGATGGCGATCGTCGCGACGTCGGTCAGTCGCGACAAGCGCTTTCATCTCGCCGGCCACGATTGGGGCGGCAGCATCGCCTGGGCGCTGGCGGACCGTTATCCGGAGCGGGTCGCTTCGCTGACCGTGCTGTCGCGGCCGCATCCGAACGCGTTCAACCGCGCGCTTGCGATGGCCGACGGCGAGCAGGCGCATCGCTCGCGGCACCACAAAGCCTTCCTCGAGCCGGACGCGGCGGACGTCGTGCTCACCGATGATTGCAAATGGCTGCGCGAGCGCTGGGCGGCCAACGGCATGCCGGCATCCGCGGTGAGCGCGCACCTCTCGGTGCTCGGCAACAGGGACGCGATGGAAGCGGCGCTCGCCTGGTACCGCGCGCGCGGCGCGATCCGCTCCCCGCTCGGCCCTATCCGCGTGCCGACACTCTATATCTGGGGCGACGCCGACGACACCGTGGGCCGCATCGCCGCCGCGGGCACCGTCGAGTTCGTCGCCGCGCCCTATCGCTTCGAAGTGCTGCCGGGCGTCGGCCACTTCGCCGCCGACCAGGCGAGCGAGCGCGTCAGCGAGCTGATGCTGGAGCACATCCGGACGCATCCGGCCTGAAATAAAGTGCGGGCCGGCTGGTGGCGACGCGCATTCTCGACGCTGACTTGCTACTCCGTCTCTTTATGCAGCCTTGGCGAGCTCGGCGACGCGCTCCCAGGTGGTCGCCTTCATGCTCGGCCGCTCCTGCATGCGCTTCACCCACGCGCCGAGATTGGCGTGCTGGGCGCCCAGCACATTCCATTCCGGGGTGATCGTGAAATATTCAACGTGTGGCGCGACGATGAGATCGGCGAGCGACAGCGTGTCGCCCGTGAAGTACGGCTGTTCGCCGAGCAGCCGCGCCAGTTCGTTGAAGACCGTATGCGCTTTGGGCATCGCAGCCTTGATCGCCTCTTCGTCGGGAGCCTGTCCCATCAAGCGGGGTGCGACCACGCGATGGAAGATGATGACACTGCCGACGCCCTGAAACAGATACCAGTCATTGACATTCATCACCTGGTCCATGCGCGCGGCGCGCTTCACATCCGAAGGCGTCAGCGCCGGCTCCGGGAGCACGCGATCGAGATAGCGCAGGATTGCCTGGGTCTCGTAGAGACGAAAACCGTCATGCTCGAAAGCCGGAATCCGTCCGAACGGATGCAGCGCGAGATAGGTGGGCGAGTGCCGCTCTGCGGGCTGAAGCGCCTGCAGGCGGTAAGGCACGCCCTTCTCTTCCAGCGTGGCGAGCACCGCGCGGCCGAACGGGCTGCCGGGAACGGAATGAACGACGAATGACATAACGATCTCCCTCCTTCAGTTGATACTCACGAAGCTCAGCCGCGCTCGGCTTCCGCGACAAAGCGCTGCAACAGGCCCGGCCAGCCGCCGTCGACATCCTTGCGCAACGACGCGCCCGCCTCGGCGCCCATGGTCTCGAAGCGATGGTGCACGAGCTCGACATGGGTCGCTTCGCTCCCGTCGGCGGTGAAGCGCACGTCGACCTCCGACTTCATCGACATGTCGGGCTTCCATTGCGCATTGATCTGCCACAGCATGACAAAGCGATGCGGCGGCTCCCAGGCGATGATCGTGGCAACGGAGGTCTCGGTGCCGTCCTCGCTGATCTCGAGCCAGCGGCCGCCGAGCTTCGGCTCCATCAGCACTTTTGCGATCGGCTTCTTGCCGACGCCGAAATTGTGCGGCCACCAGCGCGTGAGCCCGCTCGTGAAGACCTCGAACGCATGCGCGATCGGCACCTTGACGTGAACGGTCTTGCGCACGGGCGCGATGGCAACGCTCTCGTTCATTTGTCCCTCTTCTTCGCCTTGTAGGAACGTTCAGCCTCGAGCTTGAAGGCGTCCAGCGCATCGCCCCAGAAACTGTCGAGCCATTCGCGCAATTCCATCAGTCCCTCACGCCGCAGCGAGTAGATCCGGCGCACGCCCTCGCTGCGTTCCTCGACGAGCCCGGCATCCTTCAGCACCTTCAGATGCTGCGACACAGCCGGCCGCGACACCGGCAATCCATGCGCAATCCTGTTCACGGGGCGCGGCCCCTCGCGCAGCCGCTCGAACACCTGCCGCCGCGTCGGGTCGGCGAGCACCGCCAATGCCGTTCCGTAAGCCATTACTAATGGTAAGTCATAGCTTACGTAATGTCAAGGGTGCATTCCGACGATGGGTTTCGCAAGCGCTCAACCATCCTACGGTCACTTGCACGTCGTCATTGTGAGGAGCGAAGCGGACGAAGCAATCCATCGTTCCGCTTGTGGAGGCATGGATTGCTTCGCGGAGCCTGTCATCGGGCCGCGCTGCGCGCGGACCCGTTGGCTCGCAATAACGACCGCAATCGAGACTGCGCCGCCCTATTCCGTCTTGTCGATGTTCCAGAAGATCGGCGTTGCCGGACCGTCGAGCACGCCGGTGAGCGACTTGCGCCAGGCGCTCGGCGACTGAAATTGTCCGAGCGGGACGTAGATCACCTGGTCGTAGGCCTCCTCTTGGATTTCGGCCGCGATCTTCTTCTGCTCGTCCAGCGAGGTGGCACGCACGAACTGATCCTTCAGCTTCTCGATCTTCGCGTCTTCGGCCCAGCCGAACCAGCCGCCATTCTTGCCCCGCCCGCCGATCGGGAAATTGACAATGGGGTTCATGGCGTCGGCGGCGACCGAGTAGGTGAAGAACATGTTCCAGCCGCCTTCGCTGACGGGCTTTTGGCTGGCGCGGCGGCTCACCACGGTCTGCCAGTCGGTCGCCTGCAGGTCGACCTTGAAGCCGGCCTGGCGGAGCTGCTGCGCCACCACGATCGGCTGCGCCTTCAGGGTCACGACGTCGCCGGGCGCCATGATTACGACCGGCGTGCCGTCATAGCCGGATTCGGCGAGCGCCTTTTTCGCCGCCTCGATGTTCCCTGCCTTGGTCAGGCCTGCGGGAGCGCCGGCATCAGTCGCCAGCGGCGTGCCGCAGACAAAGAACGCACCGCACTGCTGCTGATATTTGGGGTTGCCGACCAACGCATCGAGCACGTCCTTCTGGTTGATCGCAAGCAGCGCCGCGCGGCGCACCTTGACGTTATCAAACGGCGGAATCAGAAAGTTCATGCGTCCATAGGTCTGGAAGCCGAACTTGTTCAGCGTCTCGACCTTCAGGTCGGGATTGGACTCCAGCACCGAAAGCAGCTCGAACGGCGGCACCTCCATGAAATCGATATCGCCCGACTGCAGCGCGTTCACTGCGGTCTGCGCGTCCGGCATCGTGATCCACTCGACGCGGTCGACCTTGACGACCTTGCCGCCAGAGGTCCAGCTTGCCGGCTCCTTGCGCGGGACATAGTCGGTGTTCTTCTCGTAGACCGACTTCACACCCGGCTGAAACTCGGCCTTGACGAACTTGAAGGGACCGGAGCCGATCTGCTCCTCCATCTGCTTGCCGGCCGGCGTCTCGGCGAGGCGCTTCGGCATCATGAACGCGACATAGGACGACGGCTTGGCGATCGACTCCAGCACCAGGCCATACGGTTCTTTCAGCTTCAGCAAAATAGTCCTGGCATCGGCGGCTTCGATCGAGGCTACGAAGTCCATCAGCTTCTGCGCCATGCCGTCGTTCCGGCCCCAGCGCTTGAGCGAGGCGACGCAGTCCTCCGCCGTCACCGGCGCGCTGTCATGCCACTTCAGGCCGTCGCGGAGCGTGAAGGTATAGGTCAGCTTGTCGTCGGAAATTTTCCAGTCCGCCATCTGCGGCTGGACCTTGAAGTTGGAATCGATCGCGAGCAGCGTGTCAAAGACCATGTAGCCATGGTCGCGCGTGATGTAGGCGGTGGTGAACAGCGGATCGAGGATGCGCAGGTCCGACGCCATCACCGCCGTTATGGTTTTCTTGGCGGCGGCCGATGCCGGCCTGATCCAGGCGCCGGAGAGTGCGAGGGCGGGCGGCGCGAAGCCCAATGCTTTGAGAAGTTTCCGGCGCGAGATGTCGATCATTCGCAGTCTCCCCAGGTTAAAGCGTGTCAATGCCTCGTCATCGATAGTCCATCGGTCATTCTGTCGATCGGCGGCGCGCGATTATCCCGGATGCCACCAGCGGCCGGCGATCACGACGCCTTCGGAAGCGATCTTGCGATCACCGATCAGATGCTCGCCGACGACGTCGACATAGTCGAACCTGCCTTCCTTGATATCGATAATGGTGGCATCACCGACACTTCCCGCCTTGAGGCTGCCAAGCTCGGGCCGGCGCAACGCCATCGCTGCATTGACCGTCGAGGCCGCCACCACATCCGGCAGCGCCATGCCCATGCAGAGGAATTTCGACATCGTGGTCACCTGGTCGAAGGCCGGGCCGTTGATGCAGAGCGCGTGCACATCAGAGGAGATCGTGTCGGGATAGAAGCCATTGGCGAGCAGTGCGCGTGCAGTCTTGAAAGCGAACGAGCCCTTGCCGTGGCCGATATCGAACAGCACGCCGCGCTCGCGCGCCTCAAGCACCACCTTCTTGACCGTGCCCTGCGCGGTCGCGGCCGAATTGGGAAACGGCCGGAACGCGTGGGTCAGGACATCGCCCGGACGGAGCCGAGCTACCACCTCCTCGTAGCTCGGCGGCGGATGATCGATATGCGCCATCAAGGGCATGCCGACCTGGTCAGCGACCTCGAGCGCAATCTCGAGCGGCACGATTCCGGATTTGCCGGAGGCGTGCAGGCCAACGCGAACCTTGATGCCGACGATGAGGTCGCGGTTCTGATCGGCGACCTCGGCGGCGCTGATCGGATCCATCAGCCGCAATTCCTCGCTCTCGCCGACCATGACGCGGTTGGAGAAGCCGAAGATGCCGGCATGCGAGACGTGCAGGTAGGCGAGGATACGAACCTCGCTCGGCTCGATCACATGCTTGCGGAAGCCTGCGAAATTGCCGGGGCCGGCGCTGCCGGTGTCGATCGCGGTGGTGACGCCGGAGGTGCGGCAAAACTCCTCGGCGTCGATGCCGAGCGAGGTCCCGCCCCAGTAGACGTGGGTGTGCAGATCGATCAGCCCCGGCGTGACGATATGGCCCGCCACGTCGCGGACGTCCGTCCCCGCATCCGCCTTCAGCCCATTGCCGATCGCCGCGACCTTGCCGCCGGCGAACGCGACGTCGGTTGTGGAGTCAAGCTTCTGGGAGGGGTCGATGACCCGCCCCCCGCGCAAAATGAGATCAAAAGGCATGGCGACTCCCGACAAGGGCGAATGCGATTTTCGTCATTGCGAGCGAAGCGAAGCAATCCAGCGCCACGTCAAGACTCTGGATTGCTTCGTCGCTTCGCTCCTCGCAATGACGACGGTAAGGAAGATGGCGCCGTTCTCCCCTACTCGCTCTTGTCGATATTCCAGAAGATCGGCGTCGCCGGACCATCGAGCACGCCGGAGAGCGATTTGCGCCAGGCGCTCGGCGCCTGAAATTGTCCGAGCGGGATATAGAGCACCTGATCATAGACCTCCTGCTGGATTTCGGCCGCGATCTTCTTCTGCTCCTCGAGCGAGGACGAGCGCGCGAACTGATCCTTCAGTTTCTCGACCTTGGCGTCTTCGGCCCAGCCGAACCAGCCGCCATTCTTGCCGCGTCCGCCCACCGGGAAATTGCCGATGGGATTCATCAGGTCGGCGGCGACCCAGTTGGTGAAGAACATGTTCCAGCCGCCTTCGCTGACCGGCTTCTGGCTGGCGCGACGGCTCACCACGGTCTGCCAGTCGGTGGCCTGCAAATCCACCTTGAAGCCGGCCTGGCGCAGCAGTTGCGCGGCGACGACGGGCTGCGCCTTCAAGGTCACGACATCACCGGGCGCCATGATGACGATCGGCGTGCCGTCATAGCCGGATTCGGCCAGCGCCTTCTTCGCCGCTTCCACGTTACCACCCTTGATGAGGTCGCCCGCGCCGACCTCCGACTCGAGCGGCGTGCCGCAAATGAAAAGCGCCCCGCAGGCCTGCTGATATTTGGGAACGCCGATGAGGGCGTCGAGCACGTCCTTCTGGTTCATGGCCAGGAGCGCCGCCTTGCGAACCTTGATATTGTCGAAGGGCGGAATCAGGAAGTTCATGCGCCCCATCGTCTGGTTGCCCAGCTTGTTGAGCGTCTCGACCTTGATGTCCGGATTGGCCTCCAGGATCGGAAGCATTTCGTATGGCGGAACTTCCATGAAGTCGATGTCGCCGGACTGCAGCGCATTCACCGCGGTCTGCGCGTCCGGCATCGTGATCCACTCGACGCGGTCGACTTTCACCACCTTGCCGCCCGTGGTCCAGCTCGCCGGCTCCTTGCGCGGCACATAGTCGGTGTTCTTCTCGTAGACCGACTTCACGCCCGGCTGGAATTCGGCCTTGACGAACCTGAACGGGCCGGAGCCGATCTGCTCCGCCATCTGCTTGCCCGCCGGCGTCTCGGCAAGCCGCTTCGGCATCATGAAGGGAACATAGGACGAGGGCTTTCCAATCGATTCCAGCACCAGGCCATAGGGCTCCTTCAGTTTCAGCACGATAGTCTTGGGATCGGCGGCCTCGATCGAGGCGGTGAAGTCCATCAGCTTCTGGCCCATATTGTCGGCTTTGCCCCAGCGCTTGAGCGAGGCGACGCAGTCCTCCGCCGTCACCGGCGGGCCGTCATGCCACTTCAGACCGTCGCGGAGCGTGAAGGTGTAGGTCAGCTTGTCGTCGGACACTTTCCAGTCCGCCATCTGCGGCTGGACCTTGAAGTTGGAATCGGTCGCGAGCAGCGTATCAAAGACCATGTAGCCATGATCGCGCGCGATGTAGGCCGTGGTGAAAAGCGGATCGAGGATGCGAAGGTCCGAATGCATCACCGCGGTGATCGTCTTCTTGGCGGCGGCCGATGCAGGCTTGATCCAGGCGGCGGAGAGTGCAAGTGCGGGCGGAGCGACGCCCAGTGCTTTGAGAAGTTTCCGGCGCGAGATCTTTAGCATTGGTTTTTCTCCTGGCGTGGCGTGAAAGCAGTCAAAGAGCGGTCATCGATTGTGCAGATCGTCCGTTCTTTAGGCGGACTAACACGCTGTAAATCCTTGTCATTTGAGACTTGCACCAAGCCTCTCTCGCGTCAATCGTGATTTGGCGCATGCCTCGCTTTGCCTAACCTTGCTCTTTACAAATGCTTCGCGGACCATTCTCGTAAGCAATCCCGCTTGAAAGCCCGAGAAAAGTCCATGAACCCCGCCAACCTTCCCTTCGATTCCGAGGCGATGCTCGCCGGCTTGCGCACCTGGGTCGAATGCGAGAGCCCGACTTGGGATGCCGCCGCGGTCGAGCGCATGCTCGACATCGCCGCACGCGAGATGGCGATCATGGGCGCCAGCATCGAGCGCATCGCGGGACGACAGGGATTTGCCGGCTGCGTTCGCGCCAAATTTCCGCATCCCAAGCAAGGCGAGCCCGGCATCCTGATCGCGGGGCATTTCGATACCGTGCATCCTGTCGGCACATTGGCCAGGCTGCCGTTCCGCCGTGACGGCGACAAATGCTACGGCCCCGGCATCTATGACATGAAGGGCGGCAGCTATTTGAGCCTGGAAGCGATCCGCCAGCTCGCGCGCGCGTCCTTCACCACGCCGCTGCCGATCACCGTGCTGTTCACGCCCGACGAGGAGGTCGGCACGCCGTCGGTGCGGGACCTCATCGAAGCGGAAGCCGCACGCAACAAATATGTGCTGGTGCCGGAACCCGGCCGCGCCAACAACGGCGTTGTCACCGGCCGTTATGCGATTGCGCGCTTCAATTTGGAAGCCACCGGCAAGCCAAGCCATGCCGGCGCCAACTTGTCCGCGGGCCGCTCGGCGATCCGCGAGATGGCGCGGCGCATCATCGAGATCGACGGCATGACGACCGACGATTGCACCTATTCGGTCGGCATCGTGCATGGCGGCGAATGGGTCAATTGCGTCGCCACCACCTGCACCGGCGAGGCGCTGAGCATGGCCAAGCGTCAGGCTGATCTTGACCGCGGCGTGGAGCGCATGCTGGCGCTGTCAGGTACGACGAGCGACGTCACGTTCACGGTGACGCGCGGGGTGACGCGACCGGTATGGGAGCCGAATGCAGGCACCATGGCGCTCTATGAAAAGGCCAGGGATCTGGCCAAGCAACTCGGCATGGAGCTGCCGCACGCCTCGGCCGGCGGCGGATCGGATGCCAATTTCACCGGCGCGATGGGCATTCCGACGCTCGATGGACTTGGCGTTCGCGGCGCCGATCCGCACACGCTCAACGAGCACATCATCATCGAAAGCCTCGCCGAGCGCGGCCGCCTGATGGCAGGTCTGCTCGCGACCCTGGAATGAGCGCCATGGCCAAGGCAAAGACCATTCCGTTCAAGGCGATCCTTGCCCGCGCCGAGAAGCGCAAGGGCGGGCCTGGCGGCTTGAAGAAATTGCTGCCGGCCAAGCCCAGCGTGAAGACGCTCGAGAAACTTGGCGATGATCGCGTGCTCGCCGAAATGACCAGGCGTGTGTTCTCGGCGGGTTTCGCCTGGAGCGTCATTGAATCGAAATGGCCGGGCTTCGAGAAAGCCTTCCTCGGCTTCCAGCCGGCCAAGCTCACGTTCCAGCCCGACGATTTCTGGCACGAGCTGTTGTCCGATACCGGCATCGTGCGCAACGGCGCCAAGATCAATTCGGTGCGCGAGAATGCGGCCTTCGTCCAGGAGATTGCGAAAGAGCATGGCAGTTTTGGCAAGTTCCTCGCGAAATGGCCTTCTTCCGACGAGATCGGGCTCCTCAACCTGCTCACCAAGCGCGGCAGCCGGCTCGGCGGCAACTCCGGCATGATGTTTTTGCGCTTCATCGGCTGGGACGGTTTCGTCACCTCGCAGGACGTGGTGACGTGCCTGCGCGATGCCGGGCTCGATATCGCCCCCGAGGTCAAATCCAAGGGCGACCTGGCCAAGGTGCAGGCGCAATTCAACGCATGGGCGGAGGAAACCGGACTGCCTTATGTGCATCTATCGCGGATCTGCGCGATGTCGATCGGCGAAAACTATACGCCGCACTAAAGGCGGAAATGGCATGAGGATTGCAACGCGGCCGCGGTCGTAAATCTCGCGGGTTTCCGCAAAATGTCGGATTGCAATGGACCTGCAAACGCATCCACAGTCGCGTGTTGAGTGTTGAGAGCGGTGTAGAGGCTTATGCTCGGATATCTCGTTCGCCGCGTGCTCGCCGCCATTCCCGTGATGGGCGTGGTGGCGCTGGTCGTGTTCCTCTTGCTACGGCTGACGCCCGGCGATCCCGCGGCGATCCTGGCCGGCGACAACGCCACAACTGCTCAGCTCGAGCGCATCCGCACCTCGCTCGGCCTCAACGAGCCGCTCTATATCCAGTTCTTCACCTGGATCGACAAGCTGCTCCACGGCGATCTCGGCGTATCGCTGATCTCGAACGTGCCGGTGCTGACGATGATCGGCCAGCGCATCGAGCCAACGGTCTCGATTGCGCTTTCGACGATCGTCCTCTCGGTCGTGGTCGCCGTCCCGCTCGGCGTGATCGCAGCGTGGAAGCAAGGCACCTGGATCGACCGCTTCGTCATGGGCCTGTCGGTGCTCGGCTTTTCAGTGCCGGTGTTCGTGATCGGCTATGTGCTGATCCAGGTGTTCGCGCTCGATCTACGCTGGCTGCCGGTGCAGGGGTTCAAGAGCATCGGCAGCGGGTTCGGGCCGTTTCTGGAGCGCCTGGTGCTGCCGACGCTCGCGCTTTCCTTCATCTATGTCGCGCTGATCGCGCGCATGACGCGAGCCTCGATGCTGGACGTGCTGGGCGAGGACTATGTCCGCACCGCCCGCGCCAAGGGCATCGGCGAGATCGCGGTTCTGTTCCGGCATGCGCTGCGCAACGCCGCCGTGCCGGTCATCACCGTGATCGGCACCGGCTTTGCACTTTTGATCTCCGGCGTCGTCGTCACAGAAAGCGTGTTCAACATCCCCGGCATCGGCCGGCTGACGGTCGACGCCGTGCTGGCGCGCGACTATCCGGTGATCCAGGCGATGATCCTGCTGACCTCGCTGGTCTATGTCACCATCAATCTCTTGATCGACGTCGCCTACACGTTGCTTGATCCGAGGATTCGCTACTGATGGCGATCGAGACCCTTCCAGAACCCTCAATTGCGATGCCGATCACCACGGCGCGACCGCGGTTCGGCTTCCTGCTGGCCACGCCGATCATCGCGACCGCGAGCATCCTGCTTCTGCTGATCACTGTGATGTCGATCCTCGCGCCCTGGATCGCGCCGCACGATCCGATGCAGCTCCTGCCGGCGCAGCGCCTGAGACCCGCGAGCGAGCAGTTCCTGCTCGGCACCGATGCCTTTGGCCGCGACGTGCTGTCGCGCATCATCTATGGCGGACGCATCTCGCTCCTGATCGGTTTTGGCGCGACCGTGATGTCGATCGGCTGCGGGCTCCTGATCGGTCTGTTCTCCGGCTTCTTCCGCATGGTTGACGCGGTGCTGATGCGCGTCATGGACGGCGTCATGGCGATCCCGGCGATCCTGCTCGCGATTGCGGTGGTGTCGCTGTCGGGCGCCAGCATCTTCACCGTGCTGATCGCGATCACGATCCCGGAAATTCCACGCGTGGCGCGGCTGGTGCGCTCGGTCGTGCTGTCGGCGCGCGAAGAGCCCTATGTCGAAGCCGCGATCTCGGTCGGCTCGGGACTGCCCAAGATCATGTGGCGGCATCTGTTGCCGAACACCATCGCACCCCTGATCGTGGAGGGCACCAATTTCTGCGCGGCCGCAATCCTGACCGAAGCGATCCTCTCCTTCCTCGGCGCCGGCATTTCGCCGGAGACGCCGACCTGGGGCAACATCATGGCCGAGGGCCGGCAGTATTTTCTGGTCAAGCCTTCGCTGATCTTCTGGCCGGGCCTGTTGCTGTCGATCGCGATCCTCAGCGTCAACCTGATCGGCGACGCCGCCCGCGACGCGCTCGATCCCCGCATGAAGCAGCGAGAGGGAAAGTGATGAGAGTTCCGTCATTGCGAGCGAAGCGAAGCAATCCAGACTGTCTCCCCGGAAATAGTCTGGATTGCTTCGTCGCTACGCTCCTCGCAATGACGGCGGAGTGACGTCATGACCACGCCCGTTCTCGATATCAACGATCTCGTCGTCAGTCTCGGCAAGAACGGCACCGGATCGCGCATCATCGATGGCGTGTCGCTGCAGGTGCACGAGCGTGAGACGCTGTGCCTGGTCGGTGAAAGCGGTTCGGGCAAGTCGGTGACCTCGCTCACCGTCATGGGCTTGTTGGAGAAAAACGCGCTCAAGCCTACGGCGGGCAGCGCCAAACTGGTCGGCGAGGAGCTCTTGACCGCGAGCGAACGGCGGCTGCGGCAATTGCGCGCCACGCGCATGGCGATGATCTTTCAGGAGCCGATGACCGCACTCAATCCGGTGGTGCCGGTCGGCCGCCAGATCGACGAGGTGTTGCGCGCGCATACGTCCCTTGATGCGCGTGCGCGGAAGAAGCGCATCCTCGACATGATGCACCAGGTGCGGCTGCCCGAGATCGAGCGCATCTTCGCCTCCTACCCTCACCGCCTTTCCGGCGGCCAGCGCCAGCGCATCATGATCGCGATGGCGCTGGTGCTGGAGCCCAAGCTCCTGATCGCGGACGAGCCGACCACCGCGCTCGACGTCACCACCCAGAAGCAGATCCTGACCCTGATCCGCGACCTGCAACGCGACCACGGCACCGCGGTGCTGTTCATCACCCACGATATGGGTGTGGTTGCCGAGCTCGCCGACCGCGTCGCTGTCATGCGCAACGGCCGCCTGGTCGAAACCGGCTCGCTCGACAGCATCCTGCGCACGCCGGCGATGGACTATACCCGCAACCTGCTCGCCTCCGTGCCGAGCCTCGTACCGCGCGCGCCGCGCCCGGAAACAACCGAGCCCGTCGTGCTGGAGGCGATTGAGCTCGGCAAGGTCTATCGCGAGCGCTCGCTATTCGGCAAAGCGCGCGAGGTCGCGGCCGCCAAGGACGTCACCCTCACTTTGCAGAAGGGCCGCACACTCGGCATCGTCGGCGAGAGCGGCTCCGGCAAATCGACGGTGGCGCGCTGCATCGTGCGGCTGATCGACCCGACCTCCGGTGGCGTCCGCCTCGCTGGCCGCGAAATCTCCGACCTCTCGCGCCGGCTCTTGCAACCGCACCGCAAGCGCATCCAGATCGTGTTCCAGGACCCCTATCGCTCGCTCAACCCGCGCGTCACCGTCGGCGAGAGCATCGCGGAGGGGCCGATCAATTACGGCACGCGGCGCGCCGATGCGCTGGCAAAGGCACGCGAGCTCCTGGAGCTGGTCGACCTGCCCGTGGACGCAATCTCGCGCTACCCGCATCAATTTTCCGGCGGCCAGCGCCAGCGCATCGCAATTGCGCGTGCGCTCGCGCTCGATCCGGACGTGCTGGTGGCGGACGAAGCCGTCTCCGCCCTCGATGTTTCCGTGCAAGCTCAGGTGCTGGAACTGTTCGACGAAATCCAGAAGCGGCTTGGCATTGCGCTCCTCTTCATCACCCATGACTTGCGCGTCGCGGCGCAAATCTGCGACGACGTTGCCGTGATGCAGCATGGCCGCGTGGTCGAACAAGGTCCGGCGGCAGAAGTGCTGACGCATCCGAAGCAGGCTTATACCAAAGCATTGCTCGATGCCGCGCCCGGCCGCGGCTGGGACTTTGCGAATTTTCGTCCCGTAGCCGCGAGCGCCTAACCAATCGTTCGTCATTCCGGGGCGCGCCCCTTGGGCGCGAGCCCGGAATGACGGAAGTGAATAGCCGCGATGTTTTCGCAATGACAGCCCATGCAAAGCGGCATTGCTCTTCAGCTTGCACTTTGCGCAGACGCAGGGCTAACGTTTCACCTCCATGCGATTTGCCGAGATGGGATCAATGACCCGCATAGCCGTCGGCGGCTTCCTGCACGAGACCAACACTTTTGCGCCGACCAAGGCGACGTATGACGCCTTCACGCATGGCGGCGGTTGGCCGAGGATGGTGCTGGGCGGCGATATCCTTAAAGTCGTACGCAACGTCAATGTCGGGCTCGCCGGCTTTATCGACGCGGCCGAGCCGGAAGGCTGGGAGCTGATCCCGACGATCTTCGCGGCCGCTACGCCATCGGCGCATGTCACCGAAGACGCCTATGAGCGCATCGCAAAGGTGCTGGTCGATGGCATCGCCGCAGCCGGGCCGATCGACGGTGTCTATCTCGATTTGCACGGCGCCATGGTGACGGAGCATTTCGACGATGGCGAAGGCGAGTTGCTTGCCCGCGTTCGCAAAGTGATCGGCAAGGACTTGCCGTTGGTCGCGAGCCTCGACCTGCACGCCAATGTCACACCAGAGATGGTCGCGCACGCCGATGCGCTGATCGCCTATCGCACCTATCCGCATGTCGACATGGCCGACACGGGACGCGCCTGCGCGAGACACCTCGCGCTGATCCTGAGGACGAAGCAGCGTCTCGCAAAAGCGTTCCGGCAGTTGCCGTTCCTGATCCCGATCAGTTGGCAAGCGACTTTCGACCAGCCTTGCAAGGGCATCTACGAAAAGCTCGCCGCGCTGCAGGGCGACGCCCTGCCGACCTTGTCCTTTGCGCCGGGTTTTCCGGCGGCCGATTTCGAGCATTGCGCGCCGAGCGTGTTCGCCTATGGCCGGACACAGGCCGACGCGGACGCCGCGGCGGACACAATTACGGCCATCATCGAAGGCCACGAGGACGATTTCGACGGCAAGATCTATTCGCCCGATGAGGGCGTACGCTTGGCGATGGAGCTTGCTAAATCGGCGAAGAAGCCGGTCGTCATCGCCGACACCCAGGATAATCCCGGCGCCGGCGGCGATTCCGACACGACAGGCATGCTGCGCGCGCTGGTGCGCAACGGCGCGAAGCGCGCCGCAACCGGCGCGATCTATGATCCGGCCTCGGCGAAAGCCGCGCATGAAGCCGGCGAAGGCGCAAGCGTGCGGCTCAAGCTCGGCGGCAAGTCCGGCATCATCGGCGACGCACCTTATGAAGCGACGTTCGTCGTCGAAAGGCTGTCCGACGGAAATTTCCTCGCGCCTGGCCCCTACTATGGCGGCCGGACGATGCAAATGGGACCGTCCGCCTGCCTGCGTATCGGCGACGTCCGCGTGGTCGTCGCCTCCCACAAGGCCCAGCTTGCGGACCAGGCGATGTACCGCTTTGTCGGCATCGAGCCGATCGAGCAGGCGATCCTCGTCAACAAGAGCTCGGTGCATTTCCGCGCCGATTTCGAGCCGATGGCCGAAAAGCTTCTGATCTGCGCCGCGCCTGGCGCGATGCCAGCCGATACTGCTTCACTGCCCTGGACGCGGCTGAAGCGGGGCATTCGCATCAAGCCGAACGGCCCCGCCTTCATTCCCCAAACCAAGTCACGCTCAACCGGATAAGGAAACATGCCCAGCATCGACCGCATCGAGGCCTTTGCCGATGAACTCACCGCAATCCGGCGCGACCTGCATGCGCATCCGGAGATCGGCTTTGAGGAAGTCCGCACCTCCGGCATCGTCGCCGACAAGCTGACGCAATGGGGCATCGAGGTGCATCGTGGCCTCGGGGGCACCGGCGTGGTCGGCGTGCTCAAGGGCAAGGGCTCCTCGCCCAAGCGCATCGGCTTGCGCGCCGACATGGATGCGCTGCCGATGGAAGAAAACACCAACCTGAGATGGCGCTCGACCATTCCCGGCCGCTTCCATGGCTGCGGTCATGACGGCCATACCACCATGCTGCTCGGCACTGCGCGCTACCTTGCGGAAACCCGCGACTTCGACGGCACGGTGCATTTCATCTTCCAGCCCGCGGAAGAGGGCCTCGGCGGCGCGCGCGCCATGATCAAGGACGGGCTGTTCGAGAAATTCCCGTGCGACGAGGTCTACGGGCTGCACAACGCGCCGGACCTCAATCATGGCGAGATCGCGATCCTGCCGGGACCGGCCATGGCGGGCGCCGATTTCTTCGACATCAGGATCCACGGCTACGGCGCGCATGGTGCAATGCCGGAGCGCTCCAAGGACGCCGTCGTCATCGCCATGACGTTGGGACAGGCGCTGCAGAGCATTGTCAGCCGCAACGTCGATCCCCTGCAGGCCGCGGTCGTCTCCATCACCCAGATCCATTCGGGCTCGGCCTATAACGTGATCCCGGGCGAAGCCTGGTTGTGCGGCACGGTACGCGCCTTCTCCGACGAGGTGCGCGCTCTGATCCGCGGGCGCATGCGTGCGATCTGCGCCGGCATGGCTGCTGCCTATGCTTGCGAGATCGAATGCGACATCCGCGATACTTTCAGCGTGCTGGTGAACCAGGAAGAGCAATCGCGCGTTGTCGAGCAGGTCGCGCGGACCGTGGTCGATCCGGCCAAGGTCATGACGCGCGCTCAGCCGAAGATGGGCAGCGAGGACTTTGCCGACATGATGCAGTCCATTCCCGGCGCCTATTTCTGGGTCGGCCATGACGGCTCGGTACCCGTGCACAATCCGGGCTACGTGCTCGACGACAAGATCCTGCCGATCGGCGCCAGCATGTTCGCCCGTATCATCGAAACCCGCATGCCGGTAGGTTCCCATGCATAAAACAGCGACAAAAGAGGCCCTCACCTCGCTCCATGACCTTTCCGCCACGGACCTGATCGCCGGTTACAAGGCCAAGCAATTCTCGCCGTCGGAGGTGTTGGAGGATGTGATCACCCACGTCGCTGCCTGGGAGCCACACATCAAGGCGTTGTACCTTTACGATCCTGTCGGCTCACGGAAGGCCGCGAAAGCGTCGACCGACCGCTGGCAGAACGGCGAGCCGTTAGGCGCGCTCGACGGCGTCCCGGTGACGATCAAGGACAACATCGCCACCAAAGACCAGCCCGTGCCGCTCGGCGCGGCCAGCGTGCCGCTGGTGCCGGCTCAGAAGGATGCGCCGCCGGCGGCGCGGCTGCGCGAGTCGGGCGCGGTGATCTTCTCCAAGACCACGATGCCGGATTACGGCATGCTGTCGTCGGGACTGTCCTCCTTCCATCCCCTCACCCGCAATCCCTGGGACCTCACCAAGAATCCCGGCGGCTCCAGCGCCGGCGCAGGAGCAGCGGGTGCGGCCGGCTATGGTCCGTTGCATCTCGGCACCGATATCGGCGGCTCGGTGCGGTTGCCTTCATGCTGGTGCGGCCTGGTTGGGCTGAAGCCGAGCCTCGGGCGCATCCCGATCGATCCGCCCTATGTCGGCCGCGTCGCCGGTCCGATGACGCGCACCGTCGATGACGCGGCGCTGATGATGAGCGTGCTCTCCAAACCCGATCGTCGCGACGGCATGAGCCTGCCGCCGAGCGACATTCACTGGAAGGCGCTGGAGAAGTCGCCGCGCAAGCTCCGCATCGGCCTCATGCTCGACATCGGCGCGGGACAAGCGCCGGAGCAACCGGTGCGCGAGACCACGGTCAAGGCCGCGAAAGCCTTCGAATCTGCGGGCGCCGTCGTCACGGAAGTCGACAGCATTCTGACCCGCGAGATGCTGGACGGGCTCGACAATTTCTGGCGCGCGCGGATGTGGGACGATCTTTCGAAACTCTCGCCGGCCGATCGCGGCAAGGTCCTGCCCTATATCCACCAATGGGGGGAGAAAGGCGCAAAGCTCACGGGCGTCGAGGTGATCCGCGGCTTCAACGTCACCATGGCGATCCGCGCCGCCGCCGCAAAGCTGTTCTGCGACCTCGACTACGTCATCTCGCCGGTGTCGCCGGTGGTGAAGTTCAACGCCGAGCTTGCCTCGCCCATCCACGACCCCGACAAGCCGTTCGAGCACATCGGCTACACCGTGCCCTGGAACATGTCGGAAAATCCGGCGGTGTCGATCAATGGCGGCTATGACAGCGCAGGCTTCCCGATCGGCGTACAGATCATCGGCCGCCGCTTCGACGATCACGGCGTGCTCGCGTTGGCCAAGGCGTTCGAAGGCCTGCGCGGTGCGCAGCATCCCTGGCCGACGCCGCCGAAGAAGCAACACTAGCGCAACATCCTCGATCGTCATGCGCGGACTCGACCCGCGCATCCATCTTCTCAAAAAGATGGATTGCCGGGTCAAGCCCGGCAATGACAAGCAAATAAAAGCATCACCCGGAAACGCCCATGGCCTACGAGACCATCAAATATGAGGTCGAGGACCAGATCCTCACCATCACGCTGAACCGGCCCGACAAGCTCAACGCTTTCACCGCGACCATGCAGCGGGAGATGATCGCGGCATTCGATGCGGCCGACAAGGACGACGACATCCGCGCCATCATCGTCACCGGCGCCGGCCGCGGCTTCTGCGCCGGCGCAGACCTCTCTTCGGGTGCCGACACCTTCGACCGCGACGCACGGCGTGGGCCGGTGAAGCGGCTCGCCAACGGCAAGGTCGATTACGGCGACCCGCAGGTGCGCGATGGCGGTGGGCAGGTGACGCTGCGCATCTTCAAATGCCTGAAGCCCGTGATCGCGGCGGTGAACGGGCCTGCGGTCGGCATCGGCGTCACCATGCAGCTTGCGATGGATATCCGCATCGCGAGCGAAGCCGCGCGCTTCGGCTTCGTGTTCTCCCAGCGCGGTATCGTGCCGGAGGCGGCCTCGAGCTGGTTTTTGCCGCGCATCGTCGGCATCTCGCAGGCGCTGGAGTGGTGTTACACCGGTCGCGTCTTTCCCGCGCAGGAAGCCCTCGCCGGCCGCCTCGTCAGCAAGGTGATGCCGCCGGACCAGCTCCTGCCGACCGCTCGCGCGCTGGCGAAGGAGATCGCTGACAAGACCGCGCCGGTGTCGGTTGCGCTGATCCGGCAGATGATGTGGCGCATGATGGGCGCCGACGATCCGATGGAAGCCCACAAGATCGACAGCCGTGGCATCTATGCCCGCGGGCGCTCGGATGACGTGAAAGAAGGCGTGGTGTCGTTCCTGGAAAAGCGGCCCGCGCAATTCAAGAACAGGGTCTCGAGCGACATGCCGGATTATTTTCCGTGGTGGCAGGAGCGGGAATATAAATGATGACGCCGTCATTGCGAGGAGCAAAGCGACGAAGCGATCCAGACAGTTTCCGAGAAGGCGGTATGGATTGCTTCGCTTCGCTCGCAATGACGGGTTACCCCATCACCAGCGCCACGCGCCCGATCGCCTTGCGGTCGATCAGAAGCTGCATCGCCGCTGCGTAATCCTCCAGCGGCAGTCGGTGCGAGACGTTGGGGCGGATCCTGCCCTGCTCCGCCCATTCCATGAGTTTCCTGATGCGCGCTTCGCCCAGCGCCGGGTTCTTCCGCACCGCTTCACCGGCGCGAACGCCGAGCACGCTCGCGCCCTTGATCAGCAGCAGATTGGTGCGCGCGAGCCCGATGCCGCCGGTGAAGCCGATCACCAGGAGCCGCGCCCCCCAGGCGATGCAGCGCAAGCTCTCCTCGAAGACTTGTCCGCCGACGGGATCATAGACCACATCGACACCGCGACCGTCGGTGATGCGCTTGACCGCGTCGCGAAACGGCTCGCGGCTATAGAGCACGAGATGGTCGGCGCCCCGCGCCTTGGCGATCGCAAGCTTCTCCTCCGACGAGGCGGCTGCGATCACGATGGCGCCGAGGAGCTTGCCGATCTCGACGGCTGCCAGCCCCACGCCGCCGCCGGCGCCATGCACGAGCAGCACCTCGCCCGGTTGCAGGTGACCGCGGTCGATCAGCCCGTGATAGGCGGTGCCGTGCGCCGCGAGGAAGGTCGCGCCTTCCGCATAGTCGAAGGTCGAGGGCAGCGGCGCGAGTTGCGACGGCACGACCACGACCTCGTCCGCGTAACCGCCATGCCTGAACTTGACGATCACCCGGTCGCCCACCGCAATCCCTTGTGCGACGTTCACCTCGATGACATCTCCGGCGGCTTCCATGCCCGGCGTAAACGGCAGCTCCGGCTTCAATTGATATTCGCCCGCCGCCATCAGCACGTCTGGGAAATTGATCCCGGCGGCGCGGATCGCAACGCGCACCTGCCCCGGCCCGAGCACGGCCGGTTCGAACGCTTCCAGCCGCAACCGGCCAGGCGGGCCGAGTTCGCGGCAGACGACCTTGCGCGGCATCAGGCAGCAGCCTCCTTCCGCCGCGCCAACGCTTCGCGCGCCAGCGGCAGGCGATCATTGCCAAAATACATGTCGGTCTTGTCGATGAAGATCGTCGGCGAGCCGAAGCCGCCGCGCGCCATCACCTCATCGGTGTTGGCCTTGAGCTGGTCCTTGATCGACTGCTGCGTGATGCCGGCAAGGAACTTTTGCGGATCGACGCCGACACGCTTGCAGACGTCTGTCAGCACCGCGTCCTGCGAGATGTCCTGATCCTCGCCCCAGTAGATCTCGAACACGCTGCGCGCGAACGGAACCATGTCCTTGCCGAGCAAGATGCAGCCGCGCATCGCTTTCACGCTGTTCACCGGAAACACGGTGGGCCTCATCTTGATGGCAAGGCCGGCCGAGCGAGCCCAGTCCGCCATGTCCTTTTTCTGGTAGGCGAGTTTCGCGGGCACCGGATTATCCCGCGTGGCGTAGACGCTCGGGTTGATGGTGTTGAAGATGCCGCCGACCAGGATCGGCCGCCAGATGATCTCCTCGCCGAACTCTTTCGCCAGCGGCTGGATGTTATGAAAGGCGAGATAGGTCCAGGGGCTGGAGCAGTCGAAGAAAAACTCGATCATGGCGTTTCCTTGTTTCCAGTGTTCTAGCTTGTGGCTTTACGTCATTGCGAGGAGCGAAGCGACGAAGCAATCCAGACTATCTCCGCGGGAACATCCTGGATTGCTTCGCGGAGCCTGTCATCGGGCCGCGCTGCGCGCGGACCCGTTGGCTCGCAATGACGGAGACCGGCCCTCCGGCCCAGCCCGTTCGCGCCGGTACAAGGCCAATCATCGGCCCCTTATTCCCCATCACAAAGACTTTTGTTGTTCTGTACCTCAAGCATAGGACATGGCAGACAGGCGCTCAATCAGAACTAGCCGGGAGGCCCTCATGCTGTTTCCAACCACCATCGCGGGCTCGCTGCCGAAGCCGGAATGGCTGGCCGAACCCAATACGCTGTGGGCGCCGTGGAAATCCTCCGGCGCGGAGCTGGCACGCGCCAAGCGCGATGCGACGCTGCTTGCGGTCAAGCTGCAGGAGGATTCCGGTATCGACATCGTCACGGAAGGCGAGCAGGCGCGGCAGCATTTCGTGCATGGTTTCCTCGAGAAGATCGAGGGCATAGATTTCGCCCACAAGGTCGAGATGGGAATCCGCGCCGACCGCTACAAGGCGATGGTGCCGCAGGTGGTGGCGCCGTTGCAACTCAAGGGCCGCGTCCATGCCGATGAAGCTCGCGTCGCCCGCACCCACACGACGAAGAAGGTGAAGTTCACCCTGCCCGGCCCGATGACCATCATCGATACCATCGCCGACAAGTATTATGGCGACCGCATCAAGATGGCGTTCGCCTTCGCCGAGCTTCTCAACGAAGAGGCCAAGGCGCTGCAGGCCGACGGCGTCGACGTGATCCAGTTCGACGAGCCCGCCTTCAACGTCTACATGGATCAGGTCCGCGACTGGGGCATCAAGGCGCTCGAGCGCGCAGCCGAAGGGCTGTTCTGCGCCACCGCCGTGCACATCTGCTACGGCTACGGCATCAAGGCCAATACGGACTGGAAAAAGACGCTGGGCGGCGAATGGCGGCAATATGAAGAGACATTCCCCTCGATCGACAAGAGCGCGATCCAGCAGGTCGCGATCGAATGCCGCAATTCCAAGGTACCGCTGGAATTGCTCGGGCTTCTGCCGAACAAGGTGGTGCAGGCCGGCGTCATCGATGTTGCAAGCGACACCGTCGAGACCGCGGAGGACGTCGTCAAGGTGATCGAGGACGTCGCGAAATTCGTGCCGAAGGCCAATATCGTCGCGACCACCAATTGCGGCATGGCGCCAATGCGGCGCGAGATCGCCGAAGCGAAACTGCTGGCGCTCGGCGAAGGCGCCAAGCTCGCGCGGCAGAAGCTCGCATGAGGTCATTTGACGCGTTGCGCGTTCTGCCGATCGCGCTTGTTCTAGCTACGACGGCGGCAGTCGCGCGCCCGGGCGAGCGCGACCAACTCAATGCCTGCAAGGCCATGGTGGATCGCACCGCCCAGCCGCAAGGCAAGGGCTCAACCGCGCCGGACGACGCCCAACTGCAAAAATGCCGGCAGATCATCAAGGAATGGACGCTGCGTGACTCCCGCATGAGCGTGGATGAGAACGGCCACGCGATGAAGTGACCTCGTAGCCCGCATAAGCGAAGCGCCATGCGGGACTATCCCGCGTATCGCTGTCGCTCACGCGGGCTACGAGGCATCAGTGGGCGAGCTTACAGACCAACACTTGGATGCAGCACCGGCCGATAGCCGGCTGCAAACGCGCGCACCGTGGACGGCGGCGTCAGCAGCATCGCGTGATCGAGCGCGCGCTCAGCCGCGGTATAGCCGGCCGGCGACCATTTCAATGCTCTGCCCTGCGTGATCAGGAAGCTGTCCTCGCCGTCCTGCACCATGGCGCCGTCGGGCAGCTTCTCGATTGTCATCGGCAGCGGATGCAGCGTCTTGCCGCTGGCGAGCCGCTCATGATGCAGCACTGCATCTATCTCGGACGCGAGCACGTCTCCGCGGCAGTTGCCGGCTTCCCATGCCGCGCGAAAGCGGTTGGCGTCGTCACGGCGGCAGAAGAAGCAGGGGCGATGGCCGGCGGCGAAGGCTGTCGCTTCATCGAGAAAGAACAGCTCGGTCCAGCTCCGCCCGCCCATCACCTTGCGCCGCTGCCCGCGAAATTCCAGCACGCAGGTGAGCCAAGCCGGCGTCGACCAGCGCTTTTTCAGGAGCGTCCTGGTGGCGGGGTCATGGATGATGCCGCGGTTGCCAGTGAACAGGCCGCGATGCGGCGTGGCGATGATGTTTCCCGTCGGCGTGACGCGGTTTTGCAGGGGCATCGCTTTCCTTCCCCCTCTCCCCGCCCTTGCGCGGAGAGGGTTGGGGTGAGGGGCTGCTTCGGCAAACTCGGTGAGAGACGGACTCGTGGAGAGTCCCCTCACCCGACTTGCTTCGCAAGTCGACCTCTCCCCGCAAGCGGGGCGAGGTGAAGAACGATCACTCCCGCAGCGGCGGCGCAAAGGACAGCGCGGTGTCCCAGGGGAAATGGATCCAGGTGTCCTGCGACACTTCGGTGATGAAGGTATCGACCAGCGGCCGGCCCTTCGGCTTGGCGTAGACGGTGGCGAAATGGGCGTCCGGCAGCAGTTTCCGCACCAGCCGCCCGGTCTTGCCGGTGTCGACGAGGTCATCGACAATCAGCAATCCCTTGCCGGTGCCGCCGCCGAGCTTTGCCACCTCCTCCGAAACACCCTTCAGCACACTCAACTCGCCCTGCTTGGTGTGGTCGTAGCTCGCGATGCAGACGGTATCGATGGTGCGGATACCGAGCTCGCGCGCCACGATCGCCGCCGGCACCAGCCCGCCGCGGGTAATGGCAATGACCGCCCGGAACGGGCCGACCTCGTTGAGCCGCCAGGTCAGCGCCCGGCAATCCCGATGAAACTGATCCCAGGAGACCGGAAATGCCTTTCCGGCCCGCTCCTGCGCGATCAGGTCTGCATTCTTGTCCATGTCGCTTCCGTTTGTTCGCCAAGCCAATCGCTAGCGCGCTACATTCAATCCCGCCAGCATCTCCTTCACCGCGTTCATGGCGGCGGTGAGCTTGTCCGGGTCGCGCGAGCGCACCACGAGATTGGTGTTCGGCTTCTGGTTCTCGTCGAGAAAGGGATAGCTGCCGATGATGGTGTCGGGATGGGAGTTGGCGATGGTCCGCAAGGGTCCGCCGATGTCGCCTTCCCTGGCATTGGCCCGGACCGATTCCGACAGCATCTTGACGCCCGATTTCAGCTTCGGCGCCACGATGTCCATCATCGCCTGCATGATCGCCGGCACGCCCGCCATCACGATCACATTGCCGATCTTGAAGCCGGGCGCCAGAATGGTCGCGCTCTGGATCAGCTCGGCTCCGTCGGGGATGCGCGCCATGCGCAGCCGCGCCTCATTCAGATCCTGCCCGCTCCAGCGCTCCCTGAATCGCGCCACGACTTCCGGATGGTGGTCGATGCCAACCCCAAACGCCTTGGCCACGCTGTCGGCCGTGATGTCGTCATGGGTTGGGCCGATGCCGCCGGTGGTGAAGACGTAGGTGTAGCGGCTGCGCAGCGCGTCCAGCGCGGCGATGATGTCCGCTTCCTCATCGGCGACGATCCTGACCTCCTTCAGGTCGATCCCGATATTGGTGAGGTATTCCGCGATGAAGCCGATATTCTTGTCCTTGGTCCGCCCGGACAGGATCTCGTCGCCGATCACCAATATCCCCGCGGTGACGATCTCGCTCATGACCACTCCCTAAGCCTTCCCGTTTTCCCCTGCCGACGTTCTCGAACTTGCCGGGGCAACCTCTTGAAGTCACGGGGGTTTGCTGCCGAAATAAGCACCTTGCAGCCATTTTTTCAGGCAAGCCCGCCGCCATCAAGACCAAATGCCGCTTGACGTTGCATATCGTGCTGGCCCGGGCCTTGCTACCACCCCGTCAGGTCATGCAGTGTTGCGCGTGACCCCAACAAGCATCGGGTTCTATGGCAGTTGCGTTCGATGAGATGAACGGTCCCGGGGGCGACCTCCGCGCGGCCTATTCCGAGCTCTCCCGCTGGCTCAAGGAGACGCCTCCGGAGGCCCTCGACTATCGCCGCCAGGAAGCCGAGCTCTTGTTCCGCCGGATCGGCATCACCTTCGCCGTCTATGGCGACGCCGAGGCCCAGGAACGGCTGATCCCGTTCGATGTCATCCCCCGCATCCTCTCCGGCAGGGAATGGGGCATCCTGGAAAAGGGCCTGCGCCAGCGCGTGAGAGCGCTCAACATGTTCCTGCGCGACATCTACCATGGCCGCGACATTCTCCGCGCCGGAATAGTGCCGGAAGATCTGATCTTCCAGAACCCGGTGTTCCGGCCGGAGATGAACGGCCAGAGCGTGCCGCACGACGTCTATGTCCACATCGCCGGGATCGACATCGTCCGGGTCGACGCCAACGACTTCATCGTGCTGGAGGACAATGCGCGAACGCCGTCCGGCGTATCCTACATGCTGGAAAACCGCGAGATCATGATGCGGCTGTTTCCGGACCTGTTCGCCCGCCACCGCGTCGCGCCGGTCGAGCGTTATCCGGATGAATTGCTCGCGGCCCTTCGATCGGTGGCACCTGGCGGCGCCTCGGCCGAGCCGACGGTGGCCCTCCTCACCCCCGGCGTGTACAACTCCGCCTATTACGAGCATTCCTTCCTCGCCGACAAGCTCGGCATCGAGCTCGTCGAAGGGAGAGACCTCATCGTCAAGAACGAAGAGGTGTTCATGCGCACCACCGAGGGGCTGAAGCGGGTCGACGTCATCTACCGCCGCGTAGACGACGACTTCCTCGATCCCCTCACCTTCCGCCCGGATTCCGTGCTGGGCGTCCCCGGCCTGATGTCGGCCTATGCGGCCGGTAACATCACGCTTGCAAACGCCGTCGGCACCGGCATTGCCGACGACAAGGCGATCTATTCCTACATGCCGGACGTCGTGAAATTCTATCTCGGCGAGGAGCCGATCCTGAAGAACGTGCCGACCTGGCGTTGCCGGGAACCGAAAGATCTCTCCTATGTGCTCGACAATCTCTCGGACCTCGTGGTCAAGGAGGTGCACGGCTCGGGCGGCTACGGCATGCTGATCGGCCCTGCGGCGACGAAGGCGACGATCGAGGCGTTCCGCGACAAGCTGAAGCGCGAGCCCGAGGGTTTCATTGCGCAGCCGACGCTCGCGCTCTCGACCTGTCCGACCTGCACCGCGTCGGGCCTCGCCCCGCGGCACGTCGATCTGCGCCCCTTCGTGCTGACGGGGAGCAAACTCACCACCATCGTGCCGGGCGGGCTGACGCGCGTGGCGCTGAAGGAAGGCTCGCTCGTGGTCAATTCGAGCCAAGGCGGCGGCACCAAGGACACCTGGATTTTGGACGAGTAAGCCCCGCATGCTGTCGCGCACCGCCGAAAACCTCTATTGGCTCGCCCGCTATGTCGAGCGGGCCGAATATATCGCGCGCACGATCGATGCGACCTTGCGCGTCACGGCGCTACCCGCCGCCTATATCGGCAAGACCAACGAGTGGGAATCGGCGTTGCTCACCGCAGGCGTCAGCGACAGCTTCTTTGCGGCCTACAAAGAAGCCAACGAGCAGAACGTCGTCGAATATCTGTCGTTCTCGCACGAAAACTCCTCCTCGATCCGCAACTGCATCGAGGCCGCGCGGCTCAACTCCCGCTCGGTGCGCACCGCACTGACCAGCGAGATGTGGGACACCATCAACGGCGCCTGGCTGGAGCTGCAGGAGGTCTGGAGCAAGGGGGCGTCGACCCGCGAGGAGCTGGCAAATTTCCTGCGCTTCGTGCAGGAGGCTTCGCTCCGCTTCGACGGCTCGGCCTACCGGACCATGCTGCGCAACGATGCCTACTGGTTCTCGCGGCTGGGCGTGCATCTGGAGCGCGCGGACAACACCGCGCGCATCCTTGACGTCAAATATCACGTGCTGCTGCCCGAAGAGGAGCACGTCGGCGGCCCGCTCGATTTCTACCAGTGGAGCTCGATCCTGCGCTCGGTCTCGGCGCAGACGGCCTATCACTGGGTCTACCGCGAAACGCTGAAACCCTGGCTGATCGCGGATCTGCTCATCCTCAACGATTCGCTGCCGCGCTCGCTTGCAAGCTGCTACGGTAATCTCGTGCGCAACCTCGACCAGATCGGCGTCGCCTATGGCCGCCAGGGCCCGGCGCAGCGCCACGCCCGCGGCATCCGCAACCGGCTCGAGCATTCGAACATGAACGACATCTTCCAGCACGGCGTGCACGAGTTCATCCAGGAGTTCATCGCGGATAATTCGCGGCTCGGCGAAATCATCACGAGGCAGTATTTGATTTGATGGAGAGGTGCCGGACCATTAAATGCCGTCATTCCGGGATGGCGCGTGAGCGCCAGACCCGGAATCTCGAGATTCCGGGTTCGATGCTTCGCATCGCCCCGGAATGACGACGAGTTGACACGCCATGCGCCTGCGAATTTCTCACTCCACCACCTACTGCTACGAGCCGGCGGCGACTGGTGTCATCCAGATCCTGCGGATGACGCCGGGCAGTCACGACGGCCAATATGTCGCCGAATGGCAGATCGACGTCTCGGCCGACTCGCGTCTGGCCATGCATGAGGACGCCTTTGGCAACGTCACGCACGTGATGACGCACGGAGCGATCGAGGACCTCACCATCACGGTCGGCGGGCTGATCGAGACGCACGACACTGGCGGCGTGCTGCGCGGCACCGACGAGCGCTTCCCGCCGAGCCTGTTTCTGCGACCGACGCCGCTGACCACGGTCAATCCGGCGATGGCGGCGTTTGCGCGCCAGCTCCGCGCCGAATCCGAGGAAGACACGCTGGGCTTCCTGCATACGCTGATGACGCAGGTCAACGAGCACATGACCTTCGACGAGGACCCGACCAACAGCGGCACGTCGGCGGTCGAAGCCTTCGGCCTCAAGCGCGGCGTGTGCCAGGACTACGCCCACATCTTCATCGCCTGCGCCCGCTCCGGCGGCGTGCCGGCGCGCTTCGTCTCCGGTCACTTCCTGCGCTCCGACGGCACTATCAACCAGGCCGCGGGACATGCCTGGGCGGAAGCCTGTGTGCCCGATCTCGGCTGGGTCGGCTTCGATCCGGCGAACTGCATCTGCACCACGGAGGCCCACGCCCGCGTCGCTATCGGCCTCGACTATCTCGGCGCCGCCCCCGTGCGCGGCACGCGCTATGGCGGTGGCGCGGAGACGCTGACGGTGTCGGTCAGGGTCGATCAGGCCGGGCGGCCCGGGCAGTCGCAGTGGCAGAGCCAGTCGTAGCCTGGTCGTAAGACTCTATCGGCATCGTCATTCCGGAATGCGTGCGAAGCACGCAGACCCCGGAATCCATAACCACGGACTGGGGTTATGGATTCCGGGCTCGCGACTTCGTCGCGCCCCGGAATGACGACGGAAGGTATTTGTCCAAGCGCTCTTCGCGCCGTGCCCACCGTGATCGTGCGTGATGGCAGTGGTGGGTACGCGCTTCGCAGCGCCGCCGCCATACGGGAATTGGGGTTGGACCGTGCGCTGAAATTGGCTAGAAATCCCGCGCACGGCGTTGCGTTGGGGATCGCTGAAATGACCTATTGTTGCGGGATTCTGGTACGGGACGGGCTCGTCATGATCGCCGACACCCGCACCAATGCCGGCCTCGACAACATCTCGACCTTCCGCAAGCTCCATATCTTCAGTAAGCCCGGGGATCGCATCATGGCGATCGCGAGCGCCGGCAATCTCGCGATCAGCCAATCGGTGCTGTCGATCCTGACCGAAGGCATGGAAGATCCCGACACCGGCGATGTCGAGACGCTGATGAACGCGCCGACAATGTTCCAGGCCGCGCAGCGCATCGGCCGCGCCATCCGCGCCGTGCATGCGACCGAGGGACCGGCGCTGAAATCCGAAGATGTGAGCTTCGACGTCTCCTTTCTGTTCGGTGGTCAGATCAAGGGCGCGCGAATGCGGCTCTTCATGGTCTATACCGCCGGCAACTTCATCGAATGCACCACCGACACGCCCTATTTGCAGATCGGCGAGCACAAATATGGCAAGCCGGTGCTCGACCGCGCCATGCATTACGACGTCGAGCTTTACGACGCGCTGAAGACCGGCCTGATCTCGATGGACTCGACCATGCGTTCCAATCTCGGCGTTGGACTTCCGATCGACGTGCTGGTGGTGCGCGCAGACACCTGCGAGGCCGATCTCAATCACCGCATCGAGGCCGGCGAGCCCTATTTCCACGATCTCCGCTCGCGCTGGTCGGCGGCGCTGCGCGCGGCGCATCAGAACATTCCCCGTCCGCCCTACAAATCCGAAGCGGAAGCAAAAAAGTAAGAAGTGAGGAAACCATGACCGACGGAACCAACAAGATCGCCGTTGTGACCGGTGCCGGCACCGGCGTCGGACGCGCGGCGTCGCTCGCACTGATGAAGGCCGGCTTCACCGTGGTGCTCGCCGGCCGCCGCAAGGAGATGCTGGAGGAGACCGCCAAGCTCGGCGACAATATCGGCAAGAGCCTGCCCGTCACCGCCGACATGACCAATCCGGAATCGATCGCCGCGCTGTTCAAGAGGGTGCAGGACACCTATGGCCGGCTCGACGTGCTCTTCAACAATGCCGGCATGGGCGCCCCGCCCGTGAATTTCGAGGACCTGCCGCTGGCGCAATGGCAGGCGGTCGTGAACACCAATCTCACCGGGCCATTCCTGTGCACGCAGCACGCCTTCCGCATCATGAAGGACCAGAACCCGCGCGGCGGCCGGATCATCAATAACGGCTCGATCTCGGCGCATGCGCCGCGGCCGTACTCCTCGGCCTATACCTCAACCAAGCACGCTATCACGGGCCTGACCAAGTCGTGCAATCTCGACGGCCGCAAGTATGACATCGCGGTCGGACAGATCGATATCGGCAATGCCGCAACCCCCATGACCGATCGTATGGTCGACGGTCCCGGCGTGATGCAGCCTGATGGCACGATGAAGCACGAGCCGCGCATGGACGCGAAGGCGGTCGGCGATGCCGTGGCCTACATGGCGACGCTGCCGCTGGACGCCAACGTGCTGTTCATGACGGTGATGGCATCGAAGATGCCGTTCGTGGGACGCGGCTAAGGCTCAAGCCTTGCGGCGCGCTGCTTCAGCCTGCTCGCCGTTGCCTTCTGCAACGCCCGTCTTTTCCGACGCGTCCGCTGTCGCTTGCCAACCCTTCCCCAGGAACGGATGCAGCGGCTCGCGCGGGCTGGCGCTGATGTCGTAGTTGAGGAACGACAGCACGAGCTGGAAGCCGATCAGGAACGTCAGCGCCGCGATCATGATGGTGCCGGTTGGCACTAATTGGTCGGGCGGCGCCGCCCACCAATGATAGAGGCCAAACACCAGGCCGAAGAGAAACAGCGCGCTGCCGGCGACGAGCTGCAGCGAGGCCAGCGAGAAATCGCGGAAGAAATAGCGATAGAGGACACGGCGCGTGGTGTTGCGCAAGTGCCCGGCCAGGAACGGCCCGAGCTGATGCGACACCCGCAGGTTCGAGACCTCGTTGCCATAGGAGGCGCGCATCGGAAATTCCACGACCTTGGCGCGGATCAGGCCGAGATGGAACAGCAGGTCTGTCTCGAAGAAGAAGCGCTTTGCGATCCGCTCGTCGTCGAGCAATTCGGCGACGCGGGCATGGATCGCGAAGAAGCCGTTGGTCGGATCCATGATGGTCCAGTAGCCGCTCGATAGTTTGGCCAGGAACGACAGCACGAGATTGCCGAAGCGTCGTACCGGCGGCATCGATGCCGCGTTGGTGAGGAAGAAGAAGCGGTCGCCCTTGACGTAATCGGCTTGCCCGCTCGCGATGGTGTGGATCAGTGCCGGCACCTGCGCCGGGTTCATCTGGCCATCGGCATCGACCTTGACGATGATGTCGGCGCCGCGCCCGATCGCGTACCGCATGCCTGTGAGGAAGGCGCCGCCGACGCCCTGGTTCTTGTCGTGCATCAGCGTCACGACGCGCGGGTCGCCGCAGCGGTTGGCGACCATGACGCCGGTGCCTTCGGGGCAACCGTCATCGACCACGACGATCAGCGCGATTTCCGGGCCGATGCCGGCGATCACCGGCAGGATGGTGCCGGCCGCGCGGTACGCTGGGATGACGACGCAATTCATGGAGAAGCCCGCTGCCGTGCCGTGGCTCATGAAATGACGCGCGTTCAGGGCACAGACTCCTGAAGCTTTGCGGCGTTCCCCCTAAGAATATCTTAATTCGCACTCCCTAAGCTCGCTTTGGGTGCGAAAAGCCGCGCGGACTCACCATGCCAGACTCAACCTCCCAGCCTGCCGGAGCGACGAACGGCTTGCGCCGCTTCCTGCAAAGCCTGGCGCCCGACATGCGCGAGCCCGCCAACGCGGAATTTTTGCGCGCGCTGCTCTTGCTTGGCGGCGCCCTGTTTCTGCTGACGTTGATGAGCTACCTCCTCACGACCAACTGGACGGGCGCGTTTCCGCGCGACAAGGCGACTCTGATAGTCGGGCGCGATTTCCTGAATTTATGGATGTATGGCGTCGCCGCCTTCGAGCCCGACCCGGCGCGCTACTACGATATTGCTACCTACAACGACACGCTCGCGCATCTGCTCGGGCCCGGCTATCCCGGCCAGAACTGGCCGAACCCGCCGACCGCGCTGGTGGTGATGGCGCCATTCGGACTGCTCAGCTATTTCCCGGCGCTGTTAGCCTGGTTTGTGGTGAGCCTGCTCGCCTTCACTCTCGCCGGCCGGCGCGAGGTCAAGGACCTCCGCACGCTCGTGGTCGTGCTGGTCTCGCCTGCGGCGCTGATGTGCGTGCTCTCAGGCCAGAGCTCGTTCATCACCACCGCCGCGCTGCTCGCGATCTTCGCGCTCCTCGACAGGCAGCCGATCATCTCGGGCGTGCTGATCGGCATGCTCACGGTCAAGCCGCAGCTCGGCTTTCTCTTTCCGTTCGCGCTGATCGCCTCGGGACGATGGAAAGTATTTTTCGCGGCCGCAGCGACGACGATTGCGCTGCTCGCCGCCAGCGTCGCGATCGGCGACATCGCGAGCTGGCACGATTACATCGTGAAGGCGCTGCCGCTGCAGCGCGAGGTGCTGCAGGATTCCGCAGGCACCGCGATGCCGTTCCAGCCCTCGATCTTCATGAATATCCGCGGCGTGGTCGGCAACCACATCGGCGAGATGATCCAGTACGTCTTCACGCTCGCTGGCGTCGCCGCGGTCTCGCTCGCATTCCGCTTTCGGCGCGATGCCGATCCGCAGCTGTTGCAGACGCTGTTCTTTGCCTGCGGCGTGTCCGCCTCACCCTATATGGGCGCCTATGATCTGTTGCCGCTCACCTTCGCTGCAGTTGCGCTGATCGCGGAAGAGAAGCTCGATGATCTCGGTCGGCGGCTGGCGCAACTCGTGTTCTGGACCCCGGCGCTGCAGCTCCTGTTCGGCAACCTGCAACTGCCCGGACCCGGATTCATCGCGCCGGCCTTTGCCGGCTATCTGCTGCAAAAGCTGTTTAAGCCCGCTACAGCCGTCGCCGCGCAGCCTGCCGAATAGTCACTCCAGCTTCTCGACCTCGCGCAGCGAGGGAAACAGCTTCATCCAGATCAACGCAATGGCAATCGTGGCGACGCCGCCGAGCACGGCAGCCGGCATGGCGCCGAACAGCGCCGCGGTCACGCCGCTCTCGAACTGGCCGAGCTGGTTGGATGCGTTGATGAAGAGGAAATTCACCGCACCGACGCGGCCGCGCATCTCGTTCGGCGTGCGCAGTTGCACCAGCGAGAAGCGGATCACCACGCTCACGGTGTCGGCGGCGCCAAGGACAGCGAGCGCCAGCATCGACAACCACATCCAGTGCGACAGCGAAAACACCACCGTCGCAGCGCCGAACACGATCACCGCCTGGAACATGCGTAATCCGACGCGGCGGTTGATGGTGTGGCGCGCAAGAATCGTCGTCATCAGGAGCGCGCCGATCGCGGGCGAGGCGCGCAGCACGCCGAGACCGAACGGCCCGGCCTCGAGGATGTCGCGCGCATAGATCGGCAATAGCGCCACCACGCCGCCGAACAGCACCGCGAACAGATCGAGCGAGATCGTGCCGAGAATCGCCGGATTGCTCCGGATGAACCTCACGCCGGCAAAGACGTCGCCGGCCGAGGCCGAGCCCGTCGCCGGCGCTTGCGCGATCACACGGATCGCGCCGGTGAGCAGCACCGCAAGCAGCCAAAACAGCACCATGATGCCATAGGGCAGCCCGGGCGCGACCGCATAGGCGAGCCCGCCGAGCGCCGGCCCGGTGATGGTCGCAATCTGAATGGCGCCGCTCGATAGCGCGGTCGCGCGCTGCAGCGTTCCCTGCGGCGCGATCAGCGGCAGTAGCGCGGCGGTCGCCGGGCTCTCGAACGCGCCCGTCGTGCCCAGCACGAAGGTCGCGATGAAGATATGCACCTCGTTGAGCCAGCCGGCATAGGAGCCCCAGCCGAGAAACAGCGCGGTTGCCGCTTCAATGATCTGGCAGACCTGCACCACGCGCTTGCGCTCGAATCGGTCGGCCGCATGGCCCGCGACCAAAACGAGCAGCGCGGTGGGGAGAAACTGCACCAGCCCGACCATGCCGAGCGCGAAGGCGCTGCCGGAGAGATCATAGATTTGCCAACCGATCGCGACCGCGCCGATCTGGGTCGAGAACCGCGACAGGCTGCGCGATAGCAGGAAGAAGATCAGGGAGGGCTGCCGGAGCAGAGCGCCCGCGCCGGCCGTTGCGAGCGATGACATGCGCGATCGGTGGCCGAGCGAAAGCCTCGTGTCAACGCCCATCGGGGCATCACGGCATTGCGCTTGGCCGGCGGCCGCTGCCATACTCGGCGCGGCGCTCGCGGAGGATTCATGCTTCAACTGCAATCGGCATTCGGCATCGTCGCCCTGCTCTTGCTCGCCTGGGCATTCGGCGAGAACCGCGGCGCGGTGTCCCTGAGGCAGGCGGCGATCGGACTGCTGGTGACGCTCGTCACCGCCGTGATCCTGATCAAGCTTCCGGTCGTCGCGAACGCCTTTGGCGCCATCAACGATGCGGTCGGCACGATCGCGGCCGCCTCGCGTGCCGGCACCTCGTTCGTGTTCGGCTATGTTGGCGGCGGCGCGCTGCCGTTCGACCTGAAGGCGCCTGGCGCGGATTTCATATTGGCCTTCCAGGCGCTGCCGATCGTGCTGGTCATGAGCGTGCTGACCACGCTGCTGTTCTATTGGCGCGTGTTGCCGCCGATCGTGCGTGGCATGGCGTGGCTGCTCGAACGCACGCTTGGCGTCGGCGGCGCGGTAGGTCTCTCCACCGCGGCCAACATCTTCCTCGGCATGGTCGAATCGCCGCTGTTCGTGCGGCCTTATCTGTCGCAGATGACGCGCAGCGAGTTGTTCCTGGTGATGACCGGCGGCATGGCGGGCATCGCCGGCACCGTGCTGGTGCTATATGCGACGCTGCTGGCGCCGCTCATTCCCGATGCGGCGGCGCATTTCGTGATCGCCTCCGTGCTGGGCGCGCCGGCTGCGATCCTGGTGAGCCTGATCATGGTGCCGGAGACGAAGGACCAGCGCACCGGCGGCGCGCTCGATGATCCCGAGATGAAAGCCGCCAGCACCATGGACGCGATCGTGCAAGGCACGTCCGCAGGACTCGAGCTCCTGCTCAATATCGTTGCGATGCTGATCGTGCTGGTGGCGCTGGTTTATCTCGCCAATGCCATCATCGGCCTGCTGCCGGAGGTCGGCGGCGCAAAAATCTCGCTGCAGCGGGTGCTGGGTACCATAATGGCGCCGGTGTGCTGGCTGATGGGCCTGCCCTGGCCGCAGGCCGTCACCGCCGGCAGCCTGATGGGCACCAAGACCGTGCTGAACGAGCTGATCGCTTATGTCGATCTCTCAAAGCTTGCGCCTGATGCGCTCGATCCGCGCTCCAAACTGATCATGCTCTACGCGATGTGCGGCTTTGCCAATTTCGGCAGCCTCGGCATCATGATCGGCGGCCTCGGCACCATGGCGCCGACGCGGCGCGACGAGATCAATGCGCTCGGCCTGAAGTCGATCGTCTCGGGCACATTGACGACCTGCCTGATCGGCGCGATCGTGGGGGTGCTGACGTGACGACACCACTGACGTCGTCGTTCCGGGGCGCGCCCCTTGGCGCGAGCCCGGAATCCATAACCCCAGGCTTCTGTACGTGAGACGGCTGGAACCGACTGCTCGTGTCACAACCAAATTCTGTGGTTATGGATTCCGGGCCTGCGTGCTTCGCACGCATCCCGGAATGACGAGAGCAATCAGGAGGTCAATTCCTTCGTCTCGAAATCCGCCGGCAGGATGATTTCGAGCACCTCGGCGTCGTCGGAATAATCCATGATCAGATGCCGGATTTTTGGCGGCTGAGTCCAGGCGCTGCCGACCTGGAACATCGTCTCGCCAATGCCTTCCATGTAGGTCTTCACCCAGCCCTTGAGCACGTAGACCATCTGGAATTCGACGTCGTGGTAGTGCAGCTTGGAGACTTCGTCCGGATTGCACGGCCCGACCAGCCGGATCACATGCGCACGGGCCAGGCCATGGGTGGCGTCCGCAATGCCGAGGTCGCGATATTTCGCGTAGGCGCGAAGCCCGTCAGCCTTGAAGTCTTCGTCGCGGTAGTGGCTGATGGCGACGCTCTGCTTCGGCCGCGCGCGCCTGGCCGGCGCTTCCGCCCTGCCCTTGGTCTTCAGCTTCCGCCGCGCGGTGGATTTGGCGGCAACTTTGCCTGCCGGCGATTTCTTCTGTGCGGCCTTTTTGCTCGCGGCGCGCGAGGCCGGCTTCTTGGATTTCTTCTTGGCCATGTTGCTCTCCCCTAGGTTTGGAGAGCAAAGCCTAACACGAATAACATGTGCAGGGTGGGCAAAGCGACCGCGTCCGCCGTAGCTCAACGAACGAAGGCGGAAGCGTGCCCGCCACCAACAAGCTCGCGAAAAGGGTGGTGGGCACGGCGCTTCGCGCCTTTGCCCACCCTACGAATCTACAATCCAGGCGGACTTGTCGCTCCGAAGCGCGTAGAGCGAAGGCGGATCAATGCAGGCGGAACACGCCGTCGACGGCGCGCAGTTCCGCGGGCTTGATCAGCTTGGAATGTGCGACGCGGACCGAATAGAGCGGTCCCTCGAGCGTCATTTGCCAGAAGCGCAGGAAATCCTGCAGTGCCGGGAATTTCGGAAACAGATCGTAGTTCTGCCAAACGTAAGTCTGCAGCAGCGAGGGATGATCCGGCATCCGATAAAGGATCTCTGCCGTCGTCAGCCCGTAGCCCAACGCGAGTTTCCGGAAGTCTTCGGAAACCGCCCCAACCCGCGACACCATGCTAACCTCCATTGCTGGAGCGCATTTTACGGTGGTAGCTACCTGCCGGAGCCACCCCGGCGGAGATGCGCTCACATGATCAAAATGTGACGCAGTGAACCAACTCATCACAAGCCCAAATGGTTAACGAGTTGTTGAAAATTCACGCATTAGCAGCAGCTTACCGCACGTGCTAATACGGATATGGGACCGCGGATTAGCTGCCGTGTCTGCGGGGCGGCAGCATTAACGATCTCTGACAAGATTTGGCAGGGCGGCCATCGGAGTGCCAATTTTTCTGCTAGAAGCCCTTGCCCGCCCCAAAACTCTGCCTTAAATCAATTCTGCTCGGGCTGGCACTCGCTGGCAGAGACTGCTAACACTCCAAAATTCCAAACACTTGCAAGATCTTAGGAGGACTGCATGAAATTCCGTCCGCTTCACGACCGCGTCGTGGTTAAGCGCATCGACGCCGAAGAGAAGACCGCAGGCGGCATCATCATTCCCGACACTGCCAAGGAAAAGCCCTCGCAGGGCGAAGTCATCGCCGTCGGCCCCGGTGGCCGCGACGAGAGCGGCAAGCTGATCCCGATCGACATCCAGGTCGGCGACCGCGTGCTGTTCGGCAAGTGGTCGGGCACCGAGGTCAAGATCGATGGCCAGGAGCTGTTGATCATGAAGGAGAGCGACATCATGGGCGTTCTCACCGACGCCGGCGCTTCCAAGAAGAAGGCCGCCTAAGGCCTAAGCCCCCATCCGCTCACCCTGAGGAGCGCCGGGCACCCGAGCAGGCCGAGCGAAGCGAGGCCGTAGCGAACGGTGCAAATCAAAGGCGCCCCTCCTCAAGGTGAAACAGAACCAACTCAGGGAAAATCAAATGTCAGCCAAAGAAGTCAAATTCGGCGTCGACGCGCGCGACCGTATCCTGCGCGGCGTCGACATCCTCAACAATGCCGTGAAGGTCACCCTCGGCCCGAAGGGCCGCAACGTGGTGCTCGACAAGTCGTTCGGCGCTCCCCGCATCACCAAGGACGGCGTCACCGTCGCCAAGGAGATCGAGCTCGAGGACAAGTTCGAGAACATGGGCGCGCAGATGGTC
>NZ_DATGFH010000141.1:0-2002 GCF_035309285.1 Bradyrhizobium sp.
TTCACCACTCTATGCAGATCTAGCGAACCTGCCTCCAGCCTTGATCATTGTCGGCACCGCTGATCCATTGCTCGACGACGGTCTGCTCCTTAAACAGCAGATGTTACAAGCAGGCGTTGATACGAATCTGATCCTGGTCCCGAATGCGCCTCACAGTTTCAATAGGCTCCCGATCGGACTAGCCGATCTTCTCAACGGACATGTGCGCAGATGGATGTTAGAACGGGGGTCGCCGCAATAAACCCGCTTCGGACCTGATATTCATGATTGCCAATCAGGCGCATAACTAGTTGGCCGTGAAGAAGGCCTAAGCGGCTGATTGCGAGTCGATTTCCGACGGCGAAGCTGGTTTGGAGATTGCAGGATTTCGGGGTGCGAAGCCTCGGAAGCTTGCAATTTCATTTTGGGGATTCTCGCGAATCGCAAGTCGTGATTCGGTGGTCGCAGCGGAGGGCACGATGCGACCAAAGAAGCCGCAGATGACGGGCGAAGGCGATCTGTTCCGGGCCCGGCTCGATCAGATCATCAACATGAAGCACGAGCTGGTGCAGCTCGCCGGCAAGATCGACTGGGAGTGGCTCGATGGCGAGATCGCGGCGTTGTTCAGCGACAAGGGCCGGCCCGGCATCGCCACGAGGTTCGTGATCGGGTTGTTGCTGCTCAAGCACGTCTTTGCGCTGTCCGATGAGCAGGTCTGCGATCGTTGGGTCTATGACCCGTACTTCCAGTACTTCACCGGCGCGGAGTTCTTCCAGCACGCCTTCCCGCACGAGCGCTCGGATCTGACCCATTGGCGCGGCCGGCTCGGCGCCAAGCTGGAGCTGCTGTTGGCCGAGACCTTGCGGATCGCCCATGCGGCCGGCGCCTTGCGCACCCAGGACCTGGCGCGGGTCACCGTCGACACTACCGTGCAGCCCAAGGCGATCAGCTTCCCGACCGACGCCAAGCTGTTGCATGCCGCCATCAAGGGGCTCAATCGGCTGGCCAAAAAGCACGGCGTGCGGCTGCGCCAATCGTATCTGCGGCTCGCCAAACGCGCCGCCCTGATGGCGGGCCGCTATGCCCATGCCAAACAGTTCAAGCGCCACCAGCGGCAATTGCGCTTCCTGCGTGCTCGGCTCGGCCGCCTTATCCGCGACATCGGCCGCAACATCGTCGACCAGCCGCAGCTTGAAGCGGTGTTTCAATGGCCGTTGGCACGCGCCAGCCAAATCCGCTCGCAGCAGCAGCGCCAGCGCGGTTGGAAGCTTTATTCGTTCCATGCTCCCGAGGTCGAGTGCATCGGCAAGGGCAAAGCCGCAGCGCCCTACGAGTTCGGCGTCAAAGCCTCGATCACCACCACCAATGGCCGCGCCCCCGGCGGGGTATTCGTGCTGTACGCCAAGGCGCTGCCCGGCAATCCGTACGACGGCCACACGCTCGGCGCTGTCATTGCCGCCACCGAACAGCTCACCGGCCGCGCCGTCGAGCGCGTCTATGTGGACAAGGGCTATCGCGGCCACAAAACCGAAGGCCCGTGCCGCGTCTTCATCTCCGGCCAAAAGCGCGGCGTGTTCGGCAGCATCAAACGCGAACTACGGCGCCGCTCCGCCATCGAGGCCGCCATCGGTCATATGAAGACCGACGGCCACCTCGGTCGCTGCTACCTCAAAGGCGCTGCCGGCGACGCCGCCAACGTCATCCTCAGCGCCGTCGGCCACAATCTCCGCCTCCTCCTCACCTGGTTGAGGCTTCTTTTGCGCCTGCTATGGATCGCGCTCGGCCACAGCCGCTTCATCCCGATGGCGCTCAACTCGGCTTTTTAACAGCCGACTAGATGACCTGGTGCGGCGCCGTGGCTGGTCGCTACAGCGGATTTTCTATCGCAACCGAGCCTCGCATTCATCGTCCGCCGGTGGCTAGAACCAGACTGCCGAGGCTGGTGCTCCCCATCATTACGGAATGACGTGTACTCGCGGAGGGCCGATTACGCCTGCATCTTGCATCGCCTTCCTGATGTCTG
>NZ_DATGFH010000142.1:0-26472 GCF_035309285.1 Bradyrhizobium sp.
TGCCGCCATCCGGCATGGCATCGCGCGCATTGACCGCGAGATTGACGATCACCTGCTCGAATTGCGAGACGTCGACCTTCACCGGCCAAAGGTCGCGGCCGTGCACGAGGTCGAGCTTCACCTTCTCGCCGATCAGGCGACGCAGCAGCATCGTGAGATCGGACAGCGCATCGCCGAGATCGAGTACCTGCGGCCGCAGCGTCTGGCGGCGCGAGAAAGCGAGCAATTGACGCACCAATGTCGCCGCGCGCGTCGCGTTCTGCTTGATCTGCATGATGTCCTGAAACGACGGATCGGTCGGCTTGTGCGCGTTCAGCAGGAAGTCGTTCGCCATCATGATCGCGGAGAGCACGTTGTTGAAATCGTGCGCAATGCCGCCGGCGAGCTGGCCGACCATGTCCATCTTCTGCGACTGGTTGATCTGGTTCTCCAGCGCACGCCGCTCAGTGGTCTCGAGCATGTAGACGATGGCACCTTCCGTCTCGCGCTCATCCTGCTCGACCGCGGTGACGAAGAACTGGCCCCAGCGCTCCTTGGCGCCCTCCAGCATCACCTCGACCGGGGCGATGTCGCCCTGCCCCTCCGCGGCCTGGTTGATCGCGGCAATCAGCCTGGAGCGGTCGCGCGCGTTGACCGCGCGGAAGATCGATTTCGCCGACGCGCCGTCGCCGTTGAGGCCCTGCGCAAGTTTCGCGTAGCGGGCATTGGCGCGCACCACATTGCCGCCGCGGTCGACGGTCGCGATCGCCATCGGCGTATGGTCGAAGAAGCGCATGAAGCGCACTTCGGCGGCGCGCTCCGGATCGGAGCGCTCGTCGCGGGCGCGGCTGATCACGAGCGTACGCGAAGGACCCGGTACGCCGTCGGCGCCGAAGGCGAGCTTGTGGTAGAGCCGCGCCGGCATGGTCTTGCCGCCGCGCATCTTGAGATCAATGTCGAAGACCTCGGTCTTCACCTCGCCCGGCACCGCGACGATCGAGGTCAAGAGCGAGGCGCCGTCGCCGGAGACGATGTCGGTCAGCTTCAAGCCGCCCGATCCGATCTCGGCGAGATCGTAGCCGAGCCAGTTCGCGAGCGTCGCGTTGACGTAGGCGAGCTCGCCCGCGGGGTTGACCGAGAAGAAGCCGCAGGGCGCGTGATCGAGATATTCGATCGCATGCTGCAGCTCCTGGAACACGTCCTCCTGGCGCTCGCGGTCGCGGGTGATGTCGGCGATCGACCACACCGCGTATTTGGCGTCGCGCTTGCCAGTGCCGAGCGGGCGCACCCGCATGCGCAGCCACCGGCCCGAGCCGCCGTCATGGGAGGCGATGCGCACCTCCTCCTGCTGTCGCTTGCCTTCGCGCGCGGCCTTGAGCAGGCGGAACACCGCTTCCGACACATCGGGATTGCCGATGAAGACCCGCTCCACCGGGCGTACATCCTGCGCGCCGGTGGCGCCGGTCAGCGCCAGATACGCGCCGTTGAAATAGACGACATGGCCGCGCGCGTCGGTGACGGCAAGACCTTCGAAGGCGTGATCCGGGATGCGGCCCGTCACGGGATCGTCCGCCTTGCGGTCGGCGAAGCGGATGATGCCGGCGGCAAAGGCAAACAGATTGAACAGCCCGACCATCGCGAGCACAGCCAGGAGCCCCAGGATATAGGGCTGCGCCTGGTTGCGCCCGATCGTCATCAGCGCGACCGCGACCGCAACCAGCGCGCCCGCCACCAGCAGCACCAGCACGATCGAGCCTCGCCGCCGCGGCGGCTCGGACGCGGCCGCCGGCTCAGGCGTCGGATCGAGGTCGATTTGGGCGTTCATGGCGGGGAACCCGGCCCTCCAGTCGTTGCGGCTGTTGACGTGATTCCTGACGTGATTCCTGCCGCGCGGATTCCTGAGTGCCTGAATCGGGCCTGCAAACGCAAGGGCATCAGGCCTTTATTTGACGTTTTGCGGGCATTTTAGGCGGGTTTCAGCCGACCGGCTCATGATACCCGCCGCCCCGACAGGTTGCGGCGCAGACCCATGACATAGCCGATGACCTCGGCGACCGCATGGTAGTGTTCGACCGGAATCTCCTCGTCGATCTCGACGGTGGCATAGAGCGCGCGCGCCAATGGCACATTCTCGATGATCGGAATGTCGTGCTCTTTCGCGACCTCCCTGATCTTGAAGGCGATGTGGTCGACGCCCTTGGCGACGCAGACCGGCGCCGACATGCCGCGATCGTATTGCAGCGCGACCGAGTAGTGCGTCGGGTTGGTGATGACCACGGAAGCCTTCGGCACCGCCGCCATCATGCGCTTCTTCATCCGCGCCACGCGGATCTGGCGGATGCGGCCCTTGATGTGCGGATCGCCTTCGGACTGCTTGAACTCCTCCTTCACCTCCTGCTGCGACATCTTCTGCCGCTCGTACCAGGTGCGGTACTGGAACAGATAATCGAGGATCGCGACGACGGCGAGCATCGCCACCACTGCGCCCAGCAGATGCATGGTGAGCGAGCTCGTGATGGTCAGCAGCGCCGTCGGATCGATGTGCTCCATCGCTTCCAGCCGCATCCGCTCCGGCCACAGGATCGCGGTCATCACCGCGCCAAGCGCGATCACCTTGAACAGGCCCTTGCCGAAATTCGCTGCCGCCTGCTTGCCGAAGATGCGCTTGGCGCCTGCCATCGGCGAGATCTTGTTCAAGCTCGGCTTCAGCGGCTCGCCCGACCACACCAGGCGGTGCTGCACGATGTTGGCCGCGATCGCGGCGATCACCAGCATCAAAAGCGGCAGGCCGATCGCGGCGATGACGGCGTATTCCAGGCTCTTGGCGAGCGCCAGAAGTCCGGGGCCGTCGGTCCGGATCATCCAGGCATTGGCGATGAGATTGCGCATCGGCACCAGGATGCCGGTGCCGATCGAGCCGCCGAAGGTCGACATCACGAGCGTGCCGCCCGCGATGATGAACCAGGTGTTGATCTCCTGGCTCTTGACGACGTCGCCGCGCTCGAGCGCCTCGTCAAGGCGCTTTTGTGTCGGGTCTAATTGCTTGTCGTCTGAATCGCCTTCGTCGGCCATCGGTCAAGCGATCCTATTTGAGCGGCATCATATCGTGCATGACGTGGATGAAATAATCCATGAACGTTCCCATCATCGCCGTCAGCACCAGCGCGAGGATGAGGAAGCCCGCGAAGATCGAGAGCGGCACGCCGACGAAATAGACCTGCATCTGCGGCATCAGCCGCGCCAGCACGCCAAGCCCGATATTGAAGACGAGGCCGAACACCAGGAACGGCGCGGAAAGCTGCAGCCCGATCTTGAACGCGGCGGCAAACGCGCGGGTGGCGAGCGCAGCGACGTCGCCGCTCGCCATGGTCTCGCCCGGCGAGAACACCTTGTAGCTGTAGTCAAGCGCGGCGATGACGAGATAATGGCTGTCGGTCGCAAACAGCATGGTGATGCCGAGCATGGTGAGGAAGTTGCCGATCAGGAGCCCCTGCTGGCCCTGCGTCGGGTCGACCGAGGTGACGAAGCCGAGGCCCATCTGCTGGGCGATAATGGAACCCGCGACCTGCAGCGCCGAAAGCGTCACGCGCGCGGTCGCCCCCAGCACGATCCCGATCACGATCTCATGCACCATCAGCACCAGGAGCGCCGTGATCGACGTCATGTCGACATGGTAGGCCGCGCGGTGCAGCGGCAGCATGATCAGCGTGAGCAGGAGCGCGATCGCAAGCTTGATGCGCACGGGGATGCTGGATTCGCCCAATCCCGGCAGCAGCATCACCATCGCGCCGATGCGGGCGAACATCAGTATGAAGGCCGCGGCAAGGGCCGGCAGCAGGGAGACGTCAAGGCGCATACCCCAATTTGCATCAGCCGCCGATGATTCGCGACGATATCCGCATCATATGGGCGTGCATCGCATCGGCCATGAACGGCAGCGCCAGGATCAGCGTCACGAAGATCGCAAGTATTTTCGGCACGAACACCAGCGTCTGCTCCTGGATCTGCGTCAGCGCCTGAAACAGCGACACCACGACGCCGACCACGAGGCCGACCCCCATCAGGGGCGAGGAGACCACGACGATGGTCCAGATCGCATCGCGCGCCACGTCGAGGGTTTCGGGACCGGTCATTTTTGTTTCCTTTTCACTCTATCGTGCACGTCGCCTTCGTCATTGCGAGGAGCGAGGCGACGAAGCAATCCAGAACGATTGCTGCGCTATGGATTGCTTCGCTGAGCTTGTCATCGGGCGCGCATTCGCGCGACCCGTTGGCTCGCAATGACGGCAGAAGGGTCAAATCGTCATCTTCATGATGTCTTCGTAGGCCTGAATCACCTTGTCGCGCACCGACACCAGCGTCGATACCGCAACGTCGGTGTCGGCGACCGCCGTCACCACGTCCATCACGTTGGCCTTGCCGGACGCCATCGCCATGGTCTGCGCATCCGACTTGCGGCCTGTTTCCATCACGCTGCCGAGCGCGTCCTTGAGCACCGCCGAGAACGACGGCCCGCCGGCGTCCGAGCCCTTGCCGGGGCCGGCGCTGTCGAGAATGCGGGCGAGATTGGCATAGGCGTTGGCGGCAACTGTCGGTGAGGCCATGTCTCACAAATTCCTGTTCATGCCTTGAGGATGTCGAGGGTGCGCTGGATCATCCGCCGCGTCGCGCCGATGATGTTCAGGTTCGCCTCATAGGATCGCTGCGCCTCCCGCATGTCGGTCATTTCGACCAGCGGATTGACGTTGGGATATTTGACGTAGCCGTTCTGGTCGGCGGCCGGATTGGACGGCTCGTATTTGGTGCGGAAGTCCGACTGATCGGGCACGATCCTGCCCATGCCGACGGTTCTCGCGTTCAGCGTGCGGTCGAGCTGGGAGACGAAGGTCGGAATCTTGCGGCGATAGGGATCGGCGCCGGGGCTCGATCCCGTCGAATCGGCGTTGGCGATGTTTTCGGAGATCACCCGCATGCGGCCGGCCTGCGCGCGCAGGCCCGAGGTCGCAATCCCCATCGATCGCGTGAAGTCGCTGATATCATCGGCCATGATGCTCTTCCTTTAATCGCTCGCCCTACTTGCCGATCGCAGTCTTCAGAAGCTGCAGGCTCTTGCTGTAGAGCGTGGTGATGGCGGCGTAGTCCATCTGGTTGGCGGAGACCTTCATCATCTCCTCCTCCAGGCTGACTGCGTTGCCCGCCGGCCGCGTCTCGAAGCCGACCCTGCCGTTGACGTCGAAGGTCTGGCCGCCCCCGCCCGGCGGCGCCATGTGGCCGGTGGAGGTGCGCATCATCGCCAGATCTCCCATCGATCCGGTCCGCGCGCCGGCGGCGTTGAATGTCGGCGCGACCAGGTCGCGCGGCTTGAAATTCGGCGTATCGGAATTGGAGACGTTCTCGGAGAGCACGCGCTGGCGCTCCTGGTGCCAGGCCATCTTGGTACGCAACGCCGATAAGGCTGGAAGATCGCTGATCGACATCGCGCCGCTCCGCTGTTGGCCCAGGGCTTCGTCCCCTGCGAGGTAGGCAGAATTTGCCGCGTGTATGGTTAACGGGCGGTTAAGGTGCGGCTCGCGCTTGCAAGAAGATCGCCCCGTGATCCTACGGAGTGGCGCCCGAGCAGCCTCGATCGAGCGCATTTTCGCCACGAATGCTGCGTTAACCCCAAGATTGCGCGGCTCTATCAAATCCCAAGAAGTCGTTTTGGCCCAACCGATTCATGGGTTATTAAGGAGTTGGGACGGCAGTTCCTGCCGTGAGGGGTTAAGAGTTCGTTGCGTTCTCGGGTCATGGTCGCCATCGGGCGCCGTGTGCGGCTGCCCAGCCTGAGAAAAGCGTTATTTGGCGGGACAAAGCATGTCGGGAACATTGACCTTCATCTTCGCATTCGTGGCGGTGCTTGGCCTGATCGGCCTCGCCGCCTGGCTGGTGCGCCGATTCGCGGGCAACCGCCTGGGCGCGAGCACGCAGCGCGGACGAATGCCGCGGCTTGCCGTGATCGACGCTGCCGCTGTGGACGGGCGCCGCCGCCTGGTTCTGGTCCGGCGCGACAATGTCGAGCATCTCCTGATGATCGGCGGTCCCACCGATATCGTGGTCGAGCCCAACATCGTCCGCGCCGTGGCCGCAAGGGATCAGTTGCCGCAGCGGCCGGTCGGCGCCGAACCGCCGCCGCGGATCGCGCCGCTGCCGGACGCGCACGCCTGGACCAACGGCGAGGACGCCCACGGCGAGCCGCAGATGCCGGAGCCGCCGCCGCGCCCGGCCCGCCCCGCCTTTGCCGAGGAGATGCGCCGTCCGGCGCCGCCGCCGATCCCCGTTCCGGAGCGGCGCGCCGAGCCGCTCGCCGGTTTTTCGCCGGAGCCGATGCCGATGCGCCCCGAGTCAAGAGTCGAGTCAAGGGTCGATGCGAGGGCCGAATCAAGGGGCGAATCGAGGCACGAGCCGCGCATCGAGCCGCGAGCCGAACCCCGCACCGAGCCGCGGCCCGAGTTGCCGCCGCGGCTGCCGCGCAGCGAAATGATGCCGCGCGGTGAGACGATGGCGCCGCGCCCTGCCCGCCAGAGCGAAGCGCCCAAGGCGCCGCCGATGCGCGCTGCGGAACGTGTCGTCGTTCCGCCGCCGCCCCCGCCTGCGCCGCAACCACCCGCAAGCGCGGACCAAAATCTCGCCGAGATGGCGCAGCGTCTCGAAGCCGCGCTTCGCCGGCCTGCCACACCGGCTACCGAGGCGCCCCCGGTCGCGCCCGAACCGCCGCCCGCGCGGCCTGCGCGCGCCGAGCCGCAGGCCGCCCCTGCTCCGGCGAAGACCAGTTTTGAAAACCTCGAAGACGAGATGGCCTCGCTGCTCGGCCGTCCGAAGTCGTCGTCTTCGTGAAGGTCCCCAAACGCCCGCGTAGAGTTTTAATCCTTACCACCCTGATCGCCGCAGTCACGCTGGCCACGGCGGCGCACGCCCAGGACATCAGCATCAATCTCGGCGGCGGCAATGGCGGCGTCAGCGAGCGCGCAATCCAGCTCATCGCGCTGCTGACGGTGCTCTCGATCGCGCCGTCGATCCTGATCATGATGACCTCGTTCACCCGGATCGTGGTGGTGCTCTCGCTGCTGCGCACCGCGATGGGCACGTCGACCGCGCCGCCGAACTCCGTGATCATTGCGCTCGCGATGTTTCTCACCGCCTTCGTGATGGGGCCGGTGCTGCAGAAATCCTATGACGACGGCATCAAACCGCTGATCGCCAACCAGATCACGGTCGAGGAGGCACTGCAGCGCGCCTCGGTGCCGCTGCGCGGCTTCATGGAGAAGAACGTCCGCGAGAAGGATTTGAAGCTGTTCACGGACCTGTCCGGCGAGCCGCCGCCGGCCACCCCTGATCAGCTCTCGCTGCGCATCCTGGTGCCGGCCTTCATGATCTCGGAGCTGAAGCGCGCCTTCGAGATCGGCTTTTTGTTGTTCCTCCCCTTCCTGATCATCGACCTCGTGGTGGCGTCGGTCTTGATGTCGATGGGCATGATGATGCTGCCGCCGGTCGTGGTGTCGCTGCCCTTCAAGCTGATCTTCTTCGTGCTGGTCGACGGCTGGTCCCTGGTCGCCGGCAGCCTGGTGCAGAGCTACGGGGGGTAGCTATCCCGCCGGCGCATTGGATAACGGCGCCACGCTTGATTATGATGGGCGCCAAAATATCCGGGAAACGCGCCCATGCAGCAGCAGCATTTCGACCGCTCCACTGAGGACCTCGGCAACGCGATCCACCTCGAGCACGTCAACGTCCAGGTCCCCGACCAGCGGCTGGCGACCTTGTTCTACATCACGGGCCTCGGGCTGACCCGCGACCCCTATCTCATGGTCTCCGACAGCAACATGTGGGTGAATGTCGGTCGCAGCCAGTTTCATCTGCCAACCGGCAAGGCGCAGGTGCTGCGCGGCCATACCGGTCTCGTGATCCCAGGCCGGAAGGCCCTGCTCGAACGCCTCACCGCGGTAGCGCCCAAGCTTGCCGGCACCGCGTTCTCGTTCCGCGAGCACAACGACTATGTCGAGGCGACCTGTCCCTGGGGCAATCGCCTGCGCGTCCATGAGCCCGATGCCGACCGGTTCGGCCGGATCACGCTCGGCATTCCCTATGTCGAGTTCGACGTTCCGGCCGGCACGGCGAAGGCGATCTCCGCCTTCTATCCCGAGATCATGGACATCCCCGCCGAGCTCAAGAACGGCGATGGCACGATGGCGCGCGCGAAGGTCGGCAAGGACCAGTACTTGCAATTCCGCGAAACGACTTCGCCGCAAGCCGAGTTCGACGGCCACCATGTGCAGATCTACATCACGAATTTCTCCGGCCCGTACCAGCGCCTGTTGAAGCGCGGCCTGGTCTCGCAGGAAGACAATCAATACCAATACCGCTTCAGGGACATCGTCGATCTCGAAAGCGGCAAGCCGCTCTTCACCATCGAGCACGAGGTGCGCAGCGCCACCCACCCGATGTATCTGCGGCCGCTGGTCAACCGCGATCCCGCGCAGACCAACCGCACCTATGCCCACGGCCACGATCAATTGTCCTGGGCGATGGGCCCCGACGAATACGATCGGCGCTAAAGCGCCGCGTCGTTCAGCTCGCGTTCACTTGCGTGCAGCCAAGAGGAAGTGGCGCGAGTGTTTAGTATGAACTTACCTACCGCGCCGGCACTCAATCGCAAAATTGCCCCTTCCCGGTGATATTCTGCCGTCCTCCTGTCTTTGTCTGGTCATCAAGCCCCGAAATTTGTCGCTGCAAGCGAGGGGCTTCGACAGGAGAACTGAATGTCCACCACGATCTCGGCTGATTATGACACCGCCAACACCAATGGCGGTCCTTACTGGGCCATGAACTCGACCTGGGATGTAGGCAACCTCGTCAACGGAACGGACTTTACGCAATCGTTGACGATGCAGAACTCCAGCACCCCGAACATCGGCACGACGATCAGCTGGAATTTTCCGAATACGCCGGGGGGTTACAACGTGTACTCCTACCCGGCCGTGTTCTACGGCGATTATGCGGGCTTCCCCGCGCCGGCGACCAGCGTCACGGCGGAGCAGGTCAACAACCTCAAGACGCTTACGCTGAGCCAGAACATCTCGCTCTCCGGCCAAACCGACCAGTATGATGCCATGTACGATGGCTATCTGACGTCGACGCCGGATGGGGACCAATCGACCGTCCAGCACGAGATCGAAGTCTACGCTCACAGCCCGGGCTATGTGCAGGACTGGCTCTCCAACTTGCCGCAGCACACCTTCACGGACGCACAGGGCATGAAATGGATTATCGCCACCCAGGGCAATATCGTCGCGTTCGCCCCTGCGGACTTCCACGACCTGACGAACAACACGATCGACCTCAAGGGGCTGCTCCAGGCCGCGGCGGCAGACGGCGTGATCTCCGGCAACGAGTATTTCGATGGCATCGCGCTCGGCAATGAGCCCCGCGAGGGCAGCGGCAGCATGACCATCAACTCGTTCACGGTGAATTACGACGGCGATCACACTGGTACGGCGAGCACCGGCACAACCGGCACCGGCACGGGATCGACCGGCGGTTCGACCTCCGGCGGGTCCTCCTCCGGTAGCTCGACTTCCGGCGGCACCACGGGCACCGGATCGGGTTCGACCGCATCGGGCGGCACCACCGGGACCGGAACGGGAAGCTCGTCCTCGAGTGGCAGCGGGACCGGAACGGCTCCTGCGGTCACCGTCGCCGCCCATTCGCTGTCGGTCAGCCCCGGTCACAGCGTCGATCTCGGCCTAAGCGTCAGCGTGCCAACGACCGGGGACAACGTGACGGTCAATATCAGCGGCCTGCCGAAGTACGAGTCCATCACGGACAATCTCGACCACAAAACCTTCAGCGGCAGCAACATCACGCTGACGGCCGACGAGGTGAACAGCGGACTCTCGTTGGCTTCCAACTACAAGGGTCACGGCCATCCGACGGCGACGCTGACGGTCACCGCAACCGACCACACCGCCAACTCATCGAGCGCGGCGCAGTCCATCGTGGTAAAGGATCCGCTGAGCACCGGCGGCACCACGGGCACCAGCGATCCGGCGAGCACTGGCAGCACGACGCACCACCACACCGGCGGCACCACCGGCACCGGCAATCCGACGGGCACCGGCAGCACGACGCACGCCGGCGGCACCACCGGCATCGGCGATCCGACCGGCACTGGCGGCACGACGCACGCCGGCGGCACCACCGGCACCAGCGATCCGACGGGCACTGGCGGAACAACTCATCATCATCATCACCACCATCACCACGCCGGCGGCACAACGCATACCGGCGGGACGACGGACACTGATGGAACGGCGCACACCAGCGGCACGACGGGCACCGCCGGCACGACGGTCACTGCCGGAACGGCGCCCGCTGGCGGGACACAGGCCTCCAATCCTGCGGCGACCGCAAGCGGTCGGGACGCTGCGTCGAATACGCATCATGACGCCGGAGCGCACTTGGGCCACGACGCTGCCATCCATGATTTGATGGCCTACGTTCAGCACCAGGTGCAGTCTTTCGAGCACATGTGGCACTAGCCATCACGCCTCCGATGCAGCGGCGCCCACCAGGGGCGCCGCTAGCGGACGCCCTCACGCAATCAGCGAATACGGCACTACCGAGGGGCTTGAACAGGAGAACAGAATGTCTCGTTTCCGATCCCTGGACGCGGTCCTGGCTCACGACAAGAACTTTCGTGAGTTCTTCTCGGCCCTGGCCAGTGGCACGCCTAATCCGAGCACCACGAGCACTGACGCCAGCAGCGCGGATCCAACCGCGACAACGCCCGCCGCGGGACCCGGTGCGCCCACCACTCCGCAGTCCTTGACGATGCAGAACTCCCACGCCCCGAACGTCGGCACGACGACAAGCTGGGATTTTCAGGGCATGAAGTGGGCGATCGCCAGCCAGGGAAATGTTGTCGCGTTCGCCCCTGCGAACTCCCAGCATCTGACGAACAACAATATTGACGTCAACGCGCTGCTCCAGGCCGCTGCGGCGCACGGCTTGATCTCCGGGAACGAGTAGTTCGATGGTATCGCGCCCGGCAAATGAGCCGCGCGAGGGCAGCGGCAGCATGGCACTAGTCATCACTCGTCCGATGCAGCAACGCCCATTGGTGCGCCGCTAGCGGACGCTTTCACGCAAATCAACGAATACGGCATCGCCCGCTCCAGACTGCACTTTGCGTGCAATCAGAAGCGGCGATGCGCATTCGTCTGCCTTGCAAAGGAACGGCGATGTGTTCGATGCTGCCTATTCGTCGAACGTTTGCTCGATGCGCTCGCGCAGCGACTGCAGCAGCCTGTGCGCTGCGACGATCGCCTTCGCATCCAGCCCCTTCGCCAAATCCTTGGCCCAGGGCTTTTGCCGCCGATCCGCCTCCCGATAGAGCGCTTCGCCCTTCTTCGTCAGCCGCACGAGCCTGGCGCGACGGTGATGCGGGTTGTCGTCGAGCGCGACGATCCCCTCCGCCTTCAATTCGTTGACGATGCGTTGCACACCCTGTCGGTGCAGCCCCATGGAACGGGCGAGCCGCGCCACGGGCTCGGCCGCTTCTGACAGCGCGATCGCGCCGAGCACCTGCCAGCGCGCGCTGGTGAGACCGAGATCGGCGACCAGACGGTCGCCGGAGGCAATCAGGGTTCCATTGAGGCGAAACACTTCGAGGATCAGCAACGTCAGCGCATCAGCGGGTTGTTCGGAGGAGCGGTTCGTTTTCATGACAATATGTTTCCATATTGACAATTTATTGTCAATATCCATCTAAGCCATCGACCCATCACGATGGAGGCGTACCATGATTGCCGGATTGATTGCATTGGTGGCCGCAGCAGCCTTTGCCGGCGCCGCGTTCTATGTCGGTTTCGCCGAGCAGCCGGCGCGGCTCGCGCTCGACGACCAGGCTTTGCTGAAACAATGGAAGCCGAGCTATGCGCGCGGCTTCACCATGCAAGCTTCACTCGCGGTGATTTCCGCCATCCTCGGCTTCATCGCAAGCTGGCAGTTGCACGACTGGCGCTGGGCCGTCGCCGCCGCGGTGATCCTCGCCAACTGGCCCTACACCCTCGTCGTGATGCTGCCGACCAACAAGCGGATCGACGCCTGGCCGATCGAGACTGCGAGCAGTGAGTCGCGCGCGCTGATCGTTCGCTGGGGCAAGATGCATGCCTTGCGCACCGCGCTTGGCGTTGCCGCAACGGCGGGATTTTTGATCCTCGCCTCCACGGCATAGCCGACCGCTCCCATTTCACAAGATAGTGTCTTCGCGTTCAGGCCGTTTCGCCGCGCCGGCCGCGGTCTGGCTCACTGTGCACTGACGCTGCGTTATCAGCCCATGCTCCCCGGCATGAAGCAGCGCGGCTTCGGATGGCCATCCAGATAGTAAGGCCATACCATCGTACGACCGGCGCGATTCGGTCCATCCACGACAGCCTCATCCGGAACATCAACCCACTCGCCATCGATGCGTACGCGATAGTGGCCGTCTTTGGATTCCCAATCGGCGTCATCAACGCGCTTCGCATCAGTGCCGTCGCAGCAGGGCCCTTTGCCACTGTGCAAGCTCTCATACCAACCGTTCAGCTCGGGGTGCTGATGATCGTGAGCGTGAGCACCGCCGATGATGGAAATTGGCAGCATGACAGCGAATACAACAAATGTTGCATGCCAGAAGTGAATATTCATCTGAAGGCCAATCCCGGAATCCCCGCGTGGTTCCTAAAGTGCACCCATTTCCGATGTGGTCGTGAACACTCACGCAACCACTCAAATGATTGCCATCATATCATGACGTTGGCGAGAGGTCCTCGGAGAAGCATGGAGCGCTTTTCCGGCGGCATGCCCTCTGGCCTGAACGAAGAATCACACGCAAGGCAATAGCGTAACGGAGAGGATGATGACGGAAAAGCCGTTCATTTACGGTGCCCCCTACAGCGTCTATGTGCGGATCGTGCGGCTCGCGCTCGCCGAGAAGGGCGTCGACTACGAGCTCGTGCCGGTCGACATCTTTGCGAGCGAAGGTCCGCCGGCGGACTATCTCGACCTGCATCCGTTTGGCCGCATTCCCGCCTTCGAGCACGCAGGCTTTTGCCTCTACGAGACCGGCGCCATCACCCGCTATGTCGATGAAGCCTTCGAAGGTCCGCCGCTGCAGCCTGCGGGCGTCAGGGAGCGTGCGCGCTGCAATCAGGTGATCAGCATCGCCGATAACTATGCCTATCCGCAGCTGGTGTGGGGCGTCTATGTCGAACGGATCTCCAAGCCCAAACGGGGTGCTGTCACTGACGAGGCCAGGCTTGCGGCGGCCATTCCGAAAGCGAGGACTTGCCTGAAGGCTCTGTCAGACCTCATGGCCGACAAGCCATGGCTCGCCGGCCGGCAATTGTCGCTGGCCGATCTCTATCTCGCGCCCATGCTCGATTACTTCCAGATGGCGCCTGAGGGACGGGAGATGGTTCAGCAATACCCAAGCCTGGCGGATTGGTGGGCTCGAGTCGCGAGTCGGCCATCCATGACGGGCACCGCGTTCGGCTAGGCCCGAACCCCGTGCTCATCGCTCCCGGCACCCCTCCTTATTCTCGTTAAAGGCGCCTCCCCTACCCCTTCACATCATACTGCTTGGCGAGATGATCGCCGATCTGCACCAGCATTGCGACGGCCTCGGGGTAGCCCGGCTTGGCCTCGGTCGCGTGGCCGGCGCGCGCGCGGAACTCCCAGCTATCGCCGTCGCGGATGATCGAGATCACCATGCCCTCCGGCGGGTCGGCATGCACCCTCAGTTCGGCCTTCGCCATCTCGATCAGTTCGGCCTCAGTCTTGACGGGCTTGCTCATGCGCGCGGTCCTTCCGGATTGTCTCCACAGGTTGACGCGTCGCGTGTGCGATGTCGAGGGGAGCTAACCCCGTGCCCGCCGCATGCTCGCGGGGATCGGCGGCAGCGAGCCGGTCGGACTGAGGTCGGCCGCGGGCGCCCGCGCCGTGTTGTCGGGGAAGCGGGCCTTCATGTCGCGCAGGAAGCCGTCGAGCGTGTCGACGGCGGCCGCCATCTTCGCGATCGCCGCGAACTCGCCGGTGGAGGCCGCGCGCGGCTTGCTTGCGGCATCGAAGGCGATCTTGTCGGCCTCGCCGCTCATCAGCGGCGCATATTTCTCGCGGAAGCGCGCCATGCCGATCGCGTCTTCGGCAAGCGCATAGCCGACCACAGCACGGATGATGTCGCTCTTCTCGGCCGCATTGAGCGGCTTGAAATCGCGCCAGCGGTCGCCGTAGTAGAGCTCGATCTGCTCGGAGGCCTCGCGCCAGCGCCGCGCCGCCCAATAGATGTCGGACCGGAGCCGGATCGCCTCGCGCCCGGTAAGGTTGGAGGCGATGTCGAGCGCGAGGTCGTAGCGGCCGATGTCGCTCTGCGCGCGCGCTTCCAGAAGCAGGCGCTGCTGGCGCAGCTCGCCGGAGAGATCGGCGATACGGGTCGCGTGCAGCGCGGTGATGGCAAGATCGGGCTTGTGGTTGGCGAGGTACACCATCGCGAGCCTGGCCGCGACCTGCGCGCGGGCCGAGCCTTCGAGGCGGTGGTCGATCTGGTATTGCAGGAGCTCGGCGGCCTGGTCGAGCAGATCGACCGCGACCAGCCGGTCGGCGAGGCGGCGGATCATCTCGTCGCCGCGGCGGCCGATCGGCGTCAACTCACGGAATTCGTAGAACATCGCGAGCGCGTCGATCGGCGGCAGGCTGTCGCCTTTCGAGGTCAGGAAGATCTGCGAGAACAGCGCCTGCGCGCGATCCTGCGCCGCACGCGAGGACTCGGAATTGGGCTCGAGCCGGGTCGCGCTGCGCGCCGCCTGCAGCGACTCGGCATAGTGACCCGTGTCCATATAGATCTGCGACAACATCTGCAGCGTCTTCACCTCGATCCGGTCGCCGCGCCAGATCATCGACAAGACTTCCAGCTCGCGCTGTGCGTCGTCCTGCTTGATCTCGTCGCGCTTCTGCAAGAGCGCGATCTGAAGCTGCTTGGCTTCGGCCGCCGCCTTGCGGTCATCGGAATTGACCGCGATCTTGTAATCATCGAGCGCGTCGCGGTCGTGGCCCAGCGCCTCGGCGAGCCGCCCGCGCAGCACCGCGATCGCCGGCTGCATCTCCGGCGGGACGCCGATCACATCGAGCTCGGCGCGACGCTCATCGGCGCCGGCATAGTCCTTGACCTCGAGCGAAGCGCGCATCGCATCCGCGGTCATGATGCGCTGCAGGTCGAGCGGAAGCGAGGCGATCGCGAACGCGACGTTCTTGAACTTCTCGCGGGCCTCAGCCCACTTCGACTGCCGCTCCAGCGCCAGGGCCTGCCACATCTGCGAGTCGTAATTGGAGCCGATTGCGGGGCTCGCGAGGTCCTTCAGCCCCTGGTCCGGACGGTCGATCAGAATGCTCGCGACCGCATGCACCATCAAGGTGACGGCCTGGTCCTTTTTCGGATTGGGATCGGCCAGCGCCGCTTCCGTCACGCCCTTGGCCTCATAATACATGCCGCGCGCCATGTAGAAGCGCGCAAGATCGAGCCTCGCCTGCGGGCGCAGGTCCGGCTCGGCGCGGGCGAGCGCCTGCATCAGCGCATCCTTGCGCTCGATGAAATTTGCAACCTGGTTCTTGTGCCATTCCTCGATGTCGAACAGCGGACGCACGGCAATCGGCGCGCGCTCGGCAGCGGCGTCAACCGAGGACAGCGTGAGCCCGCCGGGCTTGCCGAGGATGACCTTGGTACCGGCGATCTCGACGCCGACATGGTCGGAGTTCGGGCGGATCGCAATGCCGTGGGAGGTATCGAGCAGCGCGAAGTCGACGAAATCCTGCCGCTTGATGAAGCCGCGGACCGGCGGCGCGGCGGTGACGACGAGCAGCGTGTCGCCGGCATCGGGATCGATGAAGCGATGCAACCGGCCGGGATTGGTCAGCGGAATGGCGACGTTGGCGAGCGCGGGATCGGTGATGTTGCGCACCACCGTCAGGGGCTGCGGCGGGTTCTGCACCTTGTCGGCAAAGGCGAGCGTCCAGGCGGTGCCGGGTGAGCGTTCGTCGGTGGACAGCGAATGCATCTGCGGGCGATTGAGGCGCATCCGGATCGCCTGCCCGTTCTCGAGCGGCATCCGGCTGACCTCGCCGATGATGGCGGCGCCCTTGGAGCGGATCGGCTCGAGATCGAGCGGCTGGGTGGAATCGAAGATCAGCCAGACGGTGTCGCCGCGGCGGAACGAGGCCGCCGGCGTCACGCGAGGAAACGAGAAGGTCAGGCGCAGGCCATCGCTGTCGCGCCAGGCATCGACCTTGACAGGGTCCTCGGCCGGCTTCGCCTCGGCTTTTGATTCCGCCTTGGGCGCGGTCTTGACCGGTGCGGGCGCAGCTGTGGCCTCGGCTTTCATTTTCGGCGCGTCGGCAGGTTTCGGTGCTTCCGCCACCGGCGCTTGCGTCGCCGGCTTTGTCGCTTCCGCCGCCGGCGCCTGTTTCGCCGGTTTCGGCGATTCCGCCGGCTGCACAGGGACCGCCGGCTTGGCCGCCTCGGCCATCTTCGGCGCTTCGGCGGAAGGAGCCGGCAGGGATGCCTCTTTCTTCGCCGTTCCCTGCGCAGGCGCGGGCGCCGCGGCGGCTGCGGGCTTTGCGGCCTCGGGCGCAGGTGGCGACGCCTGAGCCTTCGGTGCCTGCGCTGGCGTCGCAGGCGCTGCCGGCCCGGGCTTGGCGTCCGCCTTCATCTCATGGGCGATCGTCTCCGACGTCGGCGGGGTGATCGCTTGCGAATGCTGCTCGGGCGCGGCTTGCGCATTCGGCTTTGGTGGGGCGGAAGACGCCGGCGGGGCTTGGGCGACGGGGAGGAGCTGCGTCTGCGCTTTTCCCTGCGGCGTTGCGACGTCGATATTGTAGGTCTTGTCTTCGCGGAACGAATGCACGTCGACGTCGCCGATCATGCTGATCTCGACCAGCGTCGAGTTGCCCTCGATCTTCTGGGTGATGGAAGCGATGTTCGGAGGTGCCGCGATCTTCGCATCCGCCAGATCGAAGGTCAGGAGCGAACCGAACGACAGCGTGAGCTTCTGGTCGTTGAAGATCGACGACGCGCCGACGCCGTCGGGAAGCTCGAACACGAAGCGCACGAAGGTCGGCTGCACCAGCGCGCGGACGCGGATCGGCGGCCGCTTCTTTGCGATCGCCTCGGCGCGCTGCTGGCGCAGCGCTCGCTCGGCCGCCCTTGCCCGCGCGGCGAGCTCGCGCACGACCTCGATCGGCAGCGGCGGCGGCGGGCCGGTCCAGCTATCGGGGAGGAAGTCGACGAAGGTGCGCTCGCCCGCCTGCATGGTGTTGATGGTGACGCGCTGCGCGAGCGACAGGCGCAGCGCCGTGCCGTCCGGGTCGACCCGCACGCCGGAGACGTAGTCGGGCACGGACTCGGCAAGGCGATCGGCCGTGATGTCGACCGGGTGCTCGAAATGGATCACGACGATCGAGCCCGCGGTGGTCACATCGGCGGCGACGTCTTCCGAGAATTTGAACACCAGTCGCGCAAAACCCTTCGCAGGCGTGAACGATGCCTCGCCTTTGATGGGCGCCATGCTTGCTGCGGCGGCCGGCGCGGGAGGCGGCGCGGACTGGCTCGCCGGGGCGGCGACCGAGAACGTTGGAGACGCGAGCGCGGCGACGAAGAGCATTGCCGCGCCGAGGCAGCCACGCGCGACCCGCGGGAGCTTGCGGACTTGCGAGCAAAATCCTCTGGCAGCCGTTCGCGCCATCGCCTCAAGAAATCTTCCGGTTCTGCCGCGGCGCCTCGCGAAGCTGCGGCGCGCCCTCGCCCATCTCGGCCTCGAGTCTAGGTTTGGCGAATTAACGTGCTGTTAAATATCCGGCCAAATTCTACTTTTGCGGCAGAACCTTGCCCTCGATCTTGGGAAGCTCGGTGGCGGGATCGGACTTCTCGCCGCTGGCGCGGCGGGCAAGCTCCACCGTCAGCCGCTCGGCGGCCTCGGGCTTCATCAGCCCCATGATGTCGGACATATTCCGCGGGGCGATCTGCGAGGCGATCTGGATCAGGACCGGCATCTCCAGCCGGTCGAACACTTTTGCGGCGTCCTTCGGCTTCATGTTCTCATAGGTGGTGACGAGGCCCTTCAGCCGCGCATTCTCGGCCGCGCTCTTCGCTTGCTTGTCGCTCGCGGCCTTGGCCTCGATCGCCTTCATCTCGTCGACCTTGGACTGGATCCGCTTCTCGGCCTCTCTCAGGAGGCTCTCGCGAATGTCGATCTCGCGGGCGCGCGTATCCAGCTCCTGCCGGCGCTGCTGCAGCCGTTCCAGGATCGCGCGCTCGGAGGCAGAGACCGGCGCCTGCTCGTCCTCGGGATGAACCACGACGCCGTCGGGCCTGGTCTCGGGCGCTTGCGGCTTCGGCTTGTCTTCCGCCGGCTTGTCCTTGGGCGTGCCCTGAACGGTGCCGGTGACGTCGCCGTCATCCTTCGGCGCCTGCGCAACCTGCTTCGTGCCGCCGGGGAAATTCAGGTTCTGCTGCGCCCAGGAGGACGTCGTCCGCTGCGGATCGTAGTCGAACACATAGCCGCCATCGAGCACGAGCCCCGCCACCTTGAGCACGGCAAGGCAAAACACGGCGACGACGACCACCGGAATGATGCGGATATTGCGAAACGATTTCATGCCGCAAGGCCACCGGACCTTCGTCGTTCGGAGAATGCCTGTGCGGCTGCGGCGACCGCCCTGGCGCTGGAAGCCCTGGGCGGTGGCGGCCGCGTCGCCGCTGCCGGCTCGGGCTCGGGCTCGACTGCGCCCTGCGGCCGCGCCGCGATCGTGATCTTGGAGAGCCTTCGCACCACCTGGTCGCATTCGCCGAGCTGGCGCTTCAAATGCTCCGACATGCTGGTCGCAGCGGCGAGCTGGTTGCCGAGGTTTTCATTGACGTCGCGCACCGCGTGCTTGAGCCCGCCGATCGCGCGCTCGGCGATCTCGGTTGCGGTGATCAGTTCGGCGATCACCGCTTTGAGCGAATGCTCGTCGGACCGCAGCCGCTTCAGGCGGTTGTTGAGCAGCATGCAGTAGCCGATGGTCACGAGCAAAAGCACCGCGACCAGGCTTTCGATCGCCACACCTAATGAATGGTTCATTGGGCCTCCAGCATCTTGTTCTGCTCGTCCGCCTTCTCGAACATCGCAAGCGTCATCTTCGGCTTGCGCAACGGCTTGGTAACGCGAATGGCGACGCGGTCGCCGACCCGTCCCATCCGCCCTTCCGTGAGTGTCACGCTGCCGCAGCGCACCGACACCAGCGCGTCCGCGCGCACTTCCAGCGGCAGGGTATCGCCGACCTTCAGCTTCATGAGCTGCTTCAGCGGGATATCGGATTCATAGAGGACGGCGTCGACGGCGATTTCGGCCTGCGCGATCTCGGTCGCAAAATGGCCTTCCCAGATCGGGTCGCGGCCGAATTTTTCGCCCATGAACATCTGCAGCAGCACGCTGCGGATCGGCTCGATGGTCGCATAGGGCAACAGCAGCTCGATATTGCCGCCGCGATCTTCCATGTCGATGCGCAAGCGGACCAGGATCGCGGCATTCGCCGGCCGCGAGATCGTGGCAAAGCGCGGATTGGTCTCGAGCCGGTCGATGGTGAATTTCACCGGCGACAACGGGCGGAAGGCCTGCTCGGCGTCGGCAAGCACGACCTCGATCAGGCGCTTGACGAGTTGGGTCTCGATGGTCGTGTAGGGCCGGCCCTCGATACGCAGGGTCGAGTTGCCGCGCCGTCCGCCGAGCAGCACGTCGATCATCGAGTAGATCAGGCTGGAATCGACGGTGGCGAGGCCGAAGTTTTCCCACTCCTCGGCCTTGAACACGCTGAGCACCGCCGGCAGCGGGATCGAGTTCATGTAGTCGCCGAAGCGGACCGAGGTGATGCGATCGAGCGAGACTTCGACGTTGTCCGAGGTGAAATTGCGCAAGCTCGTGGTCAAGAGCCGCACCAGGCGGTCGAACACGATTTCGAGCATCGGCAGACGCTCGTAGGACACCATCGCCGAATCGATGATGGCGCGGATGCCGGAGTTTTCGTCGAGATTGACGTCGCCGACGGTGAAACCGAGCAGATTGTCGATTTCCTCCTGCGACAGGACGCGCTCGCCGTTGTTCTTGCCGGTGCCGAAGTCGCGGCTGCCGTCCTCGACCATCGCGGCCCATTGCAGGGCCATCGATTCCGTCAGCTCGTTGGCGCCGGCGGCTTCGGCGGCCGCCGCGGGATCCTCGGAGTCGAGCGAGGCCTCCCATTGGGCGGCTATGGCATCTTGGTCGACTGGATCATTGCCCGCCATCGTCCTGCCCCCGTCCCGCTACTGAACCACGATTTCCTTGAACAGCACGGCGCTGACCTTGACCGGCGCGACCGCATTGTTCACCCGGCGCGTCAGCTCCTCCTTCAGGCGAAACAGGCCGGCCGAGCCGTTGAGGTCGGACGGGCGGAGCTCACGCATATAGGTCTGGAAGATGTCGGTGACCCGCGGCATGGTCGGCTTGATCTCCTCGACCTGCCTCTCGTCCTTGAGCTCGAGCACGATCTTCACCTTGAGATATTGCACGCGCTCGCCGGGATTGCCGGTCAGGTTGACCAGCATGTCCGGCACGTCGACGAAGACCGGCGGCTTCGTCTTCGCGACTTCCGCATGCGCGTCGTCGCCACGGTGGCGGAAGAAGAAGAACCAGGTCGCAGCACCCCCGCCGAGCAGGGCGAGCAGGCAGACGATCATCACGATCAGCTTGAATTTGCTCTTGGGTTGGGCGCCGACCTCGGTGGTCTCTCCGCCTTCCGTCTCGTTCTCTGCCATGGCCGCTCGGTCCGTTTCGATCGATTCAAGCCGGATGCCAGCCAGGCAGCTTCACCTCACGCGATACACTCGCCCCCAGCGCGACACGCGCTCCGGGAGTGGACGCTAGGTAACAATGGTTAATGGAATCTTTCGTTTGCACCCGCGCTAGGAAAAAGTTGCCGGGCAAACATGGTCAACAAGACCTTTCTGCCGCCCTCTTGCGCGCCTTCCGAAACACCCAAGCACCTGAAAAGACGCGAGTTTCCCGGTTGGCACGGCTTTCGCTCTGACCTCTAGCGAACCGCCCGGCTTGGGAGAGCCCGAACGGTTCGATGTGGTCGGTGCCTTTCGCTTGGGAGAGCGGCGGCGCGGACCGGGCTTCAAGGGGAGAACCACCGGTGGAGAATGCGCTGCTCATCGGGCTTTCGCGAGAGACGACGCTTCTGCGTCATCTCGACGTGATTGCCAACAACCTCGCGAACGTCAACACCAACGGCTTCAAGGCCGACCACATGCTGTTCGAGGAATATCTGTCCCCGCGCGCGCATGAGGATAATTTCAGAGGCGTCGATCGCCGCCTGTCCTACGTCCAGGACCGCGGCACCTTCCGCGACCTCACCGAAGGCGCGCTGCAGCAGACCAACAATCCGCTCGATGTCGCGATCGACGGCGGCGGCTTCATCGCGGTGCAGACCGCGGGCGGCGAGCGCTACACCCGCGACGGCAACTTTCACCTCAATAATGTCGGCCAGCTCGTCACCGCCTCCGGCGATGCCGTGCTCGGCACCTCCGGCCCGATCGTGTTCCAGCCGACCGATCACGACATCAACATCTCTCCCGACGGCACCATCACCGTGGTGGAAGGCACAGCCCGCGTGGACTCGATCCGCGGCAAGCTGCGCGTGGTGAGCTTTGCCGACGCGCAGAAGCTGTTGAAGCAGGGCGACAACCTCTATGCCGCCGGCAATACCGACACGCCGACGCAGGACCTCAAGTCGGCGGTCCGCCAGGGCTACGTCGAGAAGTCGAACGTGAGCTCGGTGATCGAGATGAGCCAGATGATCGAGGTCAACCGCGCCTATTCCAACATCGCAACCATGCTGTCGCAGCAGGCCGACCTGCACAAGACGGCGATCCAGCAGCTCGCCGACGTTCCGGCCTGATCGCGCATGATCCGGAAAAGTGGGAACCGGTTTTCCGAATCAGATCATGCGCAAAAATTGAGGAGTATGTAACATGCAAGCGCTTCACACCGCTGCGACCGGAATGGCGGCACAGGAACTGAACGTTCAGGTGATCTCCAACAACATCGCCAACCTGCGCACCACCGGTTACAAGAAGCAGACCGCCGCGTTCCAGGACCTGATCTACGAGCACGTGCGCCGCATCGGCGCGCAGTCGTCGGACCAGGGCACCATCCTTCCCGTCGGCATCGATCTCGGCGGCGGCGTGAAGACCGTCGGCACGCCGCGCACGATGACGCAAGGCACGCTGTCGCAGACCGGCAACGATCTCGACCTCGCCATCACGGGCGAGGGCTTCTTCAAGATCCTGATGCCTGACGGCACCTTCCAGTACACCCGCGACGGCACCTTCCAGATGGACAACCAGGGCCGCATCGTCACCGCGCAGGGCAACCCGGTGCAGCCGAGCATCACGATCCCGAACAACGCCTCCGGCATCACCATCAACGCGCAGGGCCAGGTCTCGGTGACGCTGCCGGGCTCGACCACCTCGCAGATCATCGGCCAGATCCAGCTCACGCGCTTCATCAACAAGGCCGGCCTGCAGCCGGTCGGCGACAACCAGTTCACCGACACGCCGGCATCGGGCCCACCCCAGGACGGCGTCGCCAACGCCGAGGGCTACGGCAAGATCACGCAGGGCAGCCTCGAGCAGGCCAATGTCGACGTCGTCTCGGAGATGAGCGACCTGATCGCCGCGCAGCGCGCTTACGAGATGAACGCCAAAGTCATCTCGGCCGCCGACCAGATGATGCAAACCACCACCGCGCTGTTCCGCTGAGGGAGGTTTTCGATGAGATTCCGCCTACTCCTTCTTGGCCTTGCCCTCCTCGCGGCACTTCCCGCGCCGGCGCTGGCGGCTTCCGACGACGCCACGCCCGATTGGGCCCGCGATGCCGGAACCATCGCGCCGCCGGTGTTGCGCGCCAACGTCACCGTCACCAGCGACGTGGTCCGCATCGGCGACGTCGTCGACAACGCCGGCACTGCGGGCCAGGTCGCGATCTACCGCGCGCCCGATCTCGGCACCACCGGCTCGCTGCCGGCCGCGCAGGTGCTCGCCGCGCTTCGCGCGCATGACGTGATCGGTGTCGAAACCAGGGACATCAAGCAAGTCACGGTGACGCGCCTTGCGCGCAACATCGCCGCCAAGGACATCCAGGACGCGGTGACCCAGGCGCTCGAGCATCGTAACGGCCTTGGCGACGCCGCCAACCTCTCGCTCACCTTCGACCGCGACGTGCAGGACCTGCATCTGGAAGCCACCAACACCGGCGCGCTGCAGCCGACTGCGGTGCACTACGATCAGCGCACCACCCGCTTCGACGTGACTTTCGAGATCGGAAACGACAGCGGCACCGCGCCGACGCGGCTGCGCTTCACGGGGACTGCGATCGAGACGGTCGAGGCCGCCGTGCTGACGCGCAGTGTCGAGCGCACCGAGATGCTGAAATCCTCCGACATCATCGTCGAGCGGCGGCCGAAGGCCGAGATCGGCGGCGACGCCGCAACGCGGGAGGGCGCGCTCGGCATGCAGATGCGCCATCCGATGCGCGCAGGCCAGGCGCTCAGGGTCGCCGATCTGGTCAAGCCCGACCTGGTGCAGCGCGACCAGGCCGTGACGGTGATCTTCCAGACCGCCGGCCTTTACCTCACCACGCGCGGCAAGGCGCTCGACAACGGCGCCGAGGGCGACGTCGTCAGTGTGCTCAACCTGCAATCCAAGCGCACCGTCACCGGCGTCGTCAGCGGCCGAGGCCAGGTTACGATCCAGGTCGCCACACCCGAGCCGATCGTCATCAGCAGCACCGACGTGGCGCCCACGCCGACCGCGCTCGCCGACAACACCCAAGTCACTAGCCAAGTCACCTCCAAGCCCGAGTAAAGTTCATGTCCAGGTTCAAGTACGCTTGCAGATGCAAAAGGGTTGCGCTGGCGGCCGCGCTGCTCGCGCTCGGTTGCGCGACGAGCGGCTGCTCGGCGATCAGCCGCCTGTCGCAGATCGGCGAAACGCCGAAGCTGACCTCGATCGACAATCCGACGACGCAGCCGGGCTACAAGCCGGTGTCGATGCCGATGCCCAAGCCCGAGACGGTGTCCTACAATCCCAACTCGCTGTGGCGCAACGGCTCGCGCTCCTTCTTCAAGGACCAGCGCGCCCACCAGGTCGGCGATCTGCTCACGGTGACCGTGAACGTCACCGATCAGGCCAACTTCGCCAACGAGACGCAGCGCAACACCACCGGCTCCGAAGCCTCTGCCATCACCGACTTCGCCGGCTCCAAGACGCTCGGCGCCCAGGCGCAGAAGGTGCTGCCGGGCAACCTGCTGACGGCCAACGGGTCGACGCAATATGACGGCAAGGGTTCGATCCAGCGCCAGGAAACCCTGCAGACCAACGTCGCAGCGGTGGTGACGCAGGTGCTGCCGAACGGCAACCTCGTGGTCGAGGGCAAGCAGGAGATCCGGGTCAATTACGAGATGCGCGAACTGATCGTCGCCGGCATCGTGCGCCCCGAGGACATCCAGAGCGACAACACCATCGACTCCTCCAAGATCGCGCAGGCCCGCATCTCCTACGGCGGCCGCGGCCAGATCACCGATATCCAGCAACCGCGCTACGGCCAACAGGTGATGGACGTGCTGCTGCCGTTCTGAGGTTGAAGGCATGATCCCCGAAAAGTGGAAACCGGTTTTCGGATAAGGATCATGCCCCGCTAAAAGGAGCTCCCACACTTCCCTTGCGAACCTAGGCGTGAGTGAAGTGTTCAACGCGGCCCTCGCTAGCTCCCCTGGCGAGGGCCGTTGTGTTTCCTCCGTCATTGCGCGGGCGATTGTGCGGGAATTGGAGAACACTCCTTCTAAATGCCGATCATGAAGGCAGCCCTCATCTCCGCAAAAAATCGCGGGCGAGAGAGGTGTGCCTAAGGTCCAAGTGGATCTCTGGAAGGTCTTAATTAGTTACATGGACCTTGTTTGGAGGCTAATCAGCGTCGTTTCCATAATCGTGATAGCGCGCATGTCCACGCAGCCGACGAGTGGCTTTGCTGACGTCTTGGTCCAGACTCTCTTCATGCTGCGTCTACGACCGCACGAACTTCGAGGTGTACGCCGGTCTCCGCCTGCAACACACCGATCACGCCCAATAAGTTTTCAGCGGTCGGATTGCCATTTGGTCCGAACATCCGCATCAGGCTCTTCGGCGATCGGCCGAGCGCCGCACCGAGTTTTTCGAAACCAAGCGTCGCATTAATGTAGACTCGCAGCGCAGCGCGGCCGCCTTCGACGTCGCCTTGCAGCAACGCCTGCATCGCCTCCTGAAACATCGCCTCGCGAAAAGCGGGGTCGTTTCCTGCCCTCGCCTGCACGGTCTCGCGAAAGTTCTTCGTTAGCGGCATGGCATTCTTTCGATCAACGAGATTGGTATCTCATATGATACCATCATTGGAAATTTTTGGTTGAACCGGCACAAATTCGCCCCCTTGAAATGATATCATTTAGATGATATCATTCGAGGATCATGGAGGTTGCCATGCAGGTCTCAAAGTGGGGCGACAGCTTGGCTGTGCGATTGCCCAAGGCCCTGGTTGAAAAGATGGGATTGCAGGCGGGCGATGAACTTAACATCGTCGACGTGGTCGAACGAACGCTTGTGGTAGAGAAGGAAGAGCGCCGCCAAGCTGCTCTTGAGGAGTTAGCCACGCTCAACTGGACGCTTCCCCCTGATTACAAATTCGATCGGGACGAGGCTAACGAGCGGTGAAGGCATTTTTCGACACCAACATTCTGGTCTACACAACCACTTCGGACGCGAAGAAGCAGCAAGCATTCGATTGCCTTCGCCGCGGCGGAATTGTGAGTGTCCAGATATTCAACGAATTTGTGCACGTAGCCCGGCGCAAACTGGAGCACGACTGGCCGCAGATCGAACGAGCGCTGAATCTATTTCGCGCTTCAGTTGATGACGTCGTGTCTCTCACCCAAGCCACACATTCTAGCGCTGTAGTTCTGGCTCGAGATCATGGCCTCCCCTTCTATGATGCCCTCGTCGTTGCGTCCGCGATCGAGGCTGGCTGTGACACGCTCTTCAGCGAAGACTTTCAACACGGCCGCAGCTTTGGAGCGCTCGCCATCGTAAATCCCTTCCTAAAGGGGCCATAACAAAGCGATCGCCACCGACAACTACCGAGAGACAACCGCGCGCAGATCCATTTTGCGCCAGCCGCCCGACTACCCGTCGAGGCTGGGCAAGAACTTGCGATCAGCCCAGTTGAGCCAGCTGTTGAGGACGACCGGCGAGCAGAAGCGTGCAGTAAGTCCAGAATGCGCTCAGAGCGGTCCAAGTGGAGTTTAGGCGAGCTGCGAGGCCGCACG
>NZ_DATGFH010000143.1:0-26576 GCF_035309285.1 Bradyrhizobium sp.
AGAATGCCGTGAATTACTGTATTGTGGTGGCGCATGGCGGGATCTTCCTTGTGTGTCTCGAACATTTGGCGATGCTCAAGACCGCAGAAGAATCCACGCCATGCGCCATGTCCACCAAAATTAAACCGGACAGCCGTGGGCTTGTCCCGGCCATGACGAAATTTCCCAGCGGCCTAATTCCGCTCCAGCGGCGGGCGGCCGACGCTTTCGTAGATAAAGCCGTGAGTCACCATGTCCTCGGGACGGTAAATGTTGCGCAGGTCGATTACGACCGGATGCGCCATTTCCTGTTTCAGCCGCTCGAGATCGAGGGTGCGATAGTGCACCCATTCGGTCACCACCACCATTGCGTCCGCGCCCTTCACGCAGGCGTAGGCGTCGTCGACATATTCGATGTCGGGCAGTTCCTTGCGCGCCTGCTCCATGCCGACCGGATCATGCGCGCGCACCTTCGCGCCCATGTCGAGGAGGCCGGTCACCAGCGGAATCGACGGCGCTTCGCGCATATCGTCGGTGTCGGGCTTGAAGGTGAGGCCAAGCACCGCGATGGTTTTGCCGCGGAGCGACGTGCCGACGGCGGCCGAAACCTTGCGCGCCATCGCGCGCTTGCGGTTGTCGTTGACGCTGAGCACGGCTTCGACAATGCGAAGCTGCACGTCATTGTCCTGCGCGATCTTGATCAACGCACGCGTGTCCTTGGGAAAACAGGAGCCGCCGAAGCCCGGCCCCGCATGCAGGAATTTGCCGCCGATGCGGTTGTCGAGGCCGATGCCGCGCGCGACTTCCTGCACGTCGGCGCCGACCTTTTCGGAGAGATCGGCGATCTCGTTGATGAAGGTGATCTTGGTCGCGAGGAACGCGTTCGCCGCGTATTTGATCAGCTCCGCCGTGCGGCGCTTGGTGTACATCAAGGGCGCCTGGTTGAGCGACAGCGGCCGGTAGACATCGCCGAGCACTTTGCGGCCGCGCTCGTCGTCGGTGCCGACCACGATGCGATCGGGGAATTTGAAGTCGCGGATCGCCGCACCCTCGCGCAGGAATTCCGGATTGGAGGCGACCACGACATCGGCGGACGGATTGGCCTCGTGGATGATGCGCTCGACCTCATCGCCGGTGCCGACCGGCACGGTCGATTTGGTCACGACCACCGTGAAGCCGGAGATCGCGGAAGCGATCTCGCGTGCAGCCGCGTAGACGTAGGAGAGGTCCGCATGGCCATCGCCGCGGCGCGACGGCGTGCCGACTGCGATGAACACGGCGTCGGCTTCGGCGACAGGCACCTTCAGATCAGTGGTGAAGTCGAGCCGCTTGGCCTTGACGTTGGAGGCGACCAGCACGTCGAGCCCGGGCTCGAAGATCGGGATCTCGCCCCGGTGCAGGCTTGCGATCTTGCTGTCGTCCTTGTCCACGCACGTGACCTGGTGGCCGAAATCCGCAAAACAGGCGCCGGACACCAGCCCCACATAGCCCGTGCCAATCATGGCAATCCGCATGAAGAAACCCGCCTCTCATGGTTAACGCGACCGCCTCTTAAAACATTTCGGCGCTCTCGGGAAAGCGGAAAACGGCATAGCCCTTGAATGAATAAAGGGGAAAGCAACGGCGTCGCCCCTGATGCCGCGTTAACGCGCCGAAACGGGACAGTGATGGGTTCAAACGGCACATCTGCGGCTGGCCGAGTCGACTGGGTCGACTACGCCAAGGGCATCTGCATCGTCATGGTTGTGATGATGCATTCGGTATTGGGTGTGGAATTGGCGTCAGGACAGACTGGCTTCATGCATGCGGTCGTGATGTTCGCAAAACCGTTCCGGATGCCCGACTTCTTCACGATTTCCGGGCTTTTCCTGCCCCTCGTCATCAACCGCGACTGGCGCACCTATCTCGACCGCAAGGTCGTCCACTTCGCTTATTTCTATGTCTTGTGGGTGACAATTCAGTTCGGCTTCAAGGCGCCGGCCTTTGCCGCCGAGCAGGGCTGGGCTCATGTCGGGATAGAGTATCTTGAATCCTTCATCGATCCGTTCGGCACGTTGTGGTTCATCTATCTGCTGCCGATTTTCTTCGTTGTCATAAAACTGACACGTAACGTGCCGGCGATTGGGGTTTGGGGTATCGCCGCGCTGCTCGAAAGCGCGCATGTCGCGACCGGCTGGACTGTGATCGACGAATTCTCTGCACGATTCGTCTACGTCTATTCCGGCTTTCTGTTTGCGGATTATATCTTCGCGCTGTCGAACCGCGCACGCGCGCATCCGGCACTGGCGCTGGCGGGGCTCGCGATATGGGCGATCATCGACGGCGGACTCGTGGCGCTGGGGTTAAGCGAGTGGCCGGCAATCTCGCTGGTGCTGGGTTTGACCGGCGCCTGCGCCATCATCACCATCGGAACGCTGCTTGCGCATATGCGCTGGGTCAATTTCCTGCGCTTCTGCGGTGAGCATTCGATCGTGATCTATCTCGCCTTCTTCCTGCCGATGGCTTCGACGCGAACGCTGTTGCTCAAGACCGGCATCATCCACGACGTCGGCTTGGTCTCGGTGATCGTGACAGTTGTCGGCGTCGCCGGCTCGCTGTTGATCTGGCGCACCGCGCTCTGGACGCGCGCGAACTTCCTGTTCGAGCGACCGGATGCGTTCTGGATCGCGCCGAAGAAGACAGCCCCCGCACTGCAGGCGGCGGAATAAGCCGTCCCTCAGACTTTCAGATAAAGCGCGCCGCTGCTGCGTCCGCTTTCAAGATCGGTGTGCGCCCGCGCCGCTTCGCTTAAGCCGTAGGGCTTGCCGTCTCCCTTGAGAATGCCGGCCGCAATCGCCGCGAGCACGGCTTCCGCGGCGGCGCGATAGGATTCGGCGTCATTCATGTAGGCCATGACGCTCGGCCGGGCGAGCATGATGCTGCGGCGTGGACCCAACTCCTCCGCATCGAGTGGCGGAATCGGTCCGCCGGCCTGACCGATGCTGGCGACGACGCCGAACGGCCGCACGCAGCCGAGCGTTTTCCGCAGCGTCGTCCCGCCGACGCCGTCATAGGCGACATCGACGCCGCGCTGGCCGGTCAGCTCCGCGACCTCTCGCGCGAAGTCGGCATCGCGGCCGATAATCACGTGATGCGCACCTGCGGCGCGCGCGGTCGCCGCCTTTGCTTCGGAGCCGACCGTGCCGATGACGACAGCACCAAGATGGCTCGCCCAGCGGACGAGCAACTGGCCGAGCCCCCCGGCCGCGCTGTGGACCAGGATTGTTGTGCCACGACCGACCGAGGCGATGCGGTTCAACAGCATGTGGGCGGTGATGCCCTTCACAAAGACCGATGCCACGACTTCATCGGACAAATCGTCCGGCAACTTCACGGCACGCCAGGCCGGAAGATTGCGTTCGGAGGCATAGGCGCCGACCGGTGAACCGGCATAGGCGATCCGGTCGCCCACCTTGACCGCGCTCACATCGGCGCCGACGCTACTGACGACGCCAGCCGCCTCGACGCCGGGAATCCTCGCTTCCGGCAGCGGATAGAGCCCAAGCCGCTGATAGATGTCGATGAAGTTGACGCCGATCGCGGTCTGGCGAAGCCGGATCTCGCCCGCTGCCGGTGGCGGCAGTGCGACGCTCGCGACTTCGAGCTGGTCTGCGCCTCCCGGCGCCTTCAATCTGATGATTTCGGCCATGGCCATTGCTCCCGTGATTGTCGAGATCACTATGGGAGCGGGCGCAAATATGCGAAACTGCCCAACCCTGCACCTTTGTTGTGAGATTTCGCACAATGCTCGACTGGAACGATCTGCACCATTTCGTGGTGCTTGCCCGTGAGGGCACGCTCTCGGCCGCCGCCCGCGCCCTTCGCGTCGATCATGCCACCGTGGCGCGACGGATCGCGGCGCTGGAGGCTGCCGTGGCGCTGAAGCTGGTCGACCGCCGCGCCCGCCATTACGCCCTCACCGATGACGGCAAGCGCATTGCCGCCACGGCGCGCGCAATGGAAGACATCGCCTTTGCGGTCGAGCGCGCGATGCTGGCCTCAAAACCCGGCATCGGCGGCCAAGTATCGATCAGCGCGCCGCCGTCGCTCGCCAATGCGTTGATCGCGCCGAGATTGATCGCGCTGCGGCGGCGGCACCCGAACATCCTGATCAGGCTGATCGGCGAGAAGCGCAGCGCCTCGCTGACGCGCCGCGAGGCCGATCTTGCGCTGCGCCTGTCGCGCCCGGCCGAGCCCGGACTGGTCGCGCGCAAAATCGGCCATTTCGGCTTCGGCCTCTACGGCGCGCCGGCTTACCTGAAGGACACGCCACAGCACAGCTTCGCCTTTATCGCCTATGACGAGAGCATGGAGGACGCGCCGCAGCAGCAATGGCTCAAGATGGTCGCGGGCAAGCGCGACATCGTGCTGCGCACCAGCGATCTGGAAAACCAGGCCGCCGCGGCGCGCGCGGGCGTCGGGCTCGCAGCCTTGCCGCATTTCCTCGGCGACGGCGATAGCGGACTTGAACGCTATCGGACCAACCAGAAGCCGGTCGGCCGCGACGTCTGGCTGGTGGTCCACCGCGATATCAGACACGCCCCGGCGGTGCGAGCGGTGATGGAGTTCCTGGCTGGCTGCATGAGGCGGCAATAGACACAAAAATTCCCGTGCGCGGCGCGTCGGGAATGGGTGTCAACGGGAACAAAAATCCCTACATTGCCGCCATGCCGAAAGCCCCGCAAAAAGCCGCCGCCGCCAAACCCGCCGCCAGCCAGCCGGTTCCCGCCAAAGCCCCCGCGAAGGCTCCTGCCAAAGCCCCGGGCAAGAGCGAGCACGTGTTCCTGGTCGACGGCTCGTCCTACATCTTCCGCGCCTATCACGCGCTGCCGCCCTTGAACCGCAAATCCGACGGGCTACAGGTCAATGCCGTGCTCGGCTTCTGCAACATGCTGTGGAAGCTGCTCCGAGAGATGCCCGAGGACAACCGGCCAACGCATCTTGCGATCGTGTTTGACAAGTCGGAAGTGACGTTCCGCAACAAGCTCTATCCCGACTACAAGGCGCACCGGCCGCCGGCGCCGGACGACCTGATCCCGCAATTCAAGTTCATCCGCGACGCGGTGCGCGCCTTCGATCTGCCCTGCCTCGAGCAGGACGGTTTTGAGGCCGACGATCTGATCGCGACCTATGCGCGAATTGCGACCGAGCGCGGCGCCACCACCACCATCGTCTCCTCCGACAAGGATCTGATGCAGCTCGTGACCGACCAGGTCGTGATGTACGACACCATGAAGGACCGCCGCATCGGCATCCCCGAGGTGATCGAGAAATTCGGCGTGCCACCGGCGAAGGTGGTCGAGGTGCAGGCGCTGGCGGGCGACTCCACCGACAATGTGCCGGGCGTGCCCGGCATCGGCGTCAAGACAGCCGCGCAGCTCATCGTCGAATATGGCGATCTCGAGCAGCTCCTGTTCCGCGCCGGCGAGATCAAGCAGCCGAAGCGGCGCGAGGCCTTGCTGGAGAATGCCGAGAAGGCGCGGATTTCGCGCCAGCTCGTGCTGCTTGACGACAAGGTCGATCTCGAAGTGCCGCTCGAAGAGCTCGCGGTGCAAGACCCCGATGCACGCAAGCTGATCGCGTTCCTGAAGGCGATGGAGTTTTCCGGGCTCACCAAGCGCGTCGCGGAATATTCGCAGATCGATCCGTCGGGTATTGCTGCCGACATTGGCGGTAACGGTTCCTCGCCTTCCCCGCGCGTGGGGGAGGTCGGATCGCCCGATGATAAGCTCCGCGATCCGGGCGGAGGCCTGTTCGCCAACGTCGACGCCCCAACCCTACCCTCCCCCGTAAAAGAAAGAGGCGGGGCCGGAGGCGGCGCACCGAGCAAGCCTGGCGACAAGTCCGACAAGGCCTCCAGCCTCAAGGGCACGCCGATCTCGCTGGCCGACGCACGCAAGGAAGCGGCGCGCAAGCTGCCGGTCGATCGCAGCAAGTATCAGAGCATGCGCAGCCTCGATGCATTGAAGGCCTGGATCGGACGTGCGCGAGACGCCAGCAAGTTCGTGATCGACGTCAAGGCAAGCTCGATCGATCCCATGCAGGCCGATATCTGCGGCATTGCACTCGCGTTGGCGCCGAACGACGCGGCTTACGTCCCGCTCGCGCACAAGCGCGCCGGCGACGGAGTCGGCCTGTTCGACGCGGGGCTCGCACCGGACCAGATCAAGGAGGAAGAGGCGCTTGCTGCGCTGAAGCCGCTGCTGGAATCGCCGGGCCTCCTGAAGATCGGCTTCAACATCAAGTTCAACGCCGTGATGTTCGCGCAAGCCGGTATCACCTTGCGCAACTATGACGACGCGCAACTGATGTCCTACGCGCTCGACGCCGGCCGCAACGCCCATGGGCTCGACACGCTTGCCGAGCTCTGGCTCGGCCACGGCACCATCGCCCATGGCGACCTCGTCGGCAGCGGAAAGGGCAAGCTCACCTTCGACCAGGTCGCGATCGACAAGGCGACCGAATATTCGGCGGAAAGCGCCGACATTATCATGCGGCTGTGGCGAGTCTTGAAGCCGCGGCTTGTCGCCGACCGCATGAACACGGTCTACGAGACGCTGGAGCGGCCGCTGGTCTCAGTGCTGGCGCGCATGGAGCGCCGTGGTATCTCGATCGACCGCCAGGTGCTGTCGCGTCTGTCCGGCGATTTCGCGCAAACCGCGGCCCGGGTCGAAGCCGAACTTCAGGAGCTGGCGGGCGAGCCGATCAATGTCGGCAGCCCCAAGCAGATCGGCGACATTCTCTTCGGCAAGATGGGGCTGCCCGGCGGTACCAAGACCAAGACCGGCGCCTGGTCGACGACGGCGCAGGTGCTCGACGACCTCGCCGAGCAGGGCTACGACTTTCCGAAGAAGATCCTGGAATGGCGCCAGGTCTCGAAACTGAAGTCGACCTACACCGACGCGCTGCCGACCTATGTCGATCCGCAGACCCATCGCGTGCACACGACCTACGCGCTTGCTGCGACCACCACCGGGCGATTATCGTCGAACGAGCCGAATTTGCAGAACATCCCGGTGCGCACCGAGGACGGCCGCAAAATCCGCCGCGCCTTCATCGCAACACCCGGTCACAAGCTGGTGTCGGCGGACTATTCGCAGATCGAGCTGCGGCTACTCGCCGAGATCGCCGACGTGCCTCCGTTGCGGCAGGCGTTCCGCGACGGACTAGACATTCACGCCATGACGGCTTCTGAAATGTTCGGTGTGCCGATCAAGGACATGCCGAGCGAGGTGCGGCGGCGGGCGAAGGCAATCAATTTCGGCATCATCTACGGCATCTCGGCCTTCGGCCTTGCCAACCAGCTCGGCATCGCACGCGAGGAGGCGTCGGCTTACATCAAGAAATATTTCGAGCGCTTTCCGGGCATCCGCGCCTACATGGACGAGACCAAGGAGTTCTGCCGCAAGAACGGCTATGTCACGACGCTGTTCGGCCGGAAGTGCTATTACCCCGACATCAAGGCGTCCAACGCCTCGATCCGCTCCTTCAACGAGCGCGCGGCGATCAACGCGCGACTGCAGGGAACGGCGGCCGATATCATCCGCCGCGCCATGATCCGGATGGAGGATGCGCTCACCGGGAAGAAGCTGTCCGCGCAGATGCTCCTGCAGGTGCATGACGAACTGATCTTCGAGGTGCCCGACAACGAAGTCGCCGCGACCTTGCCGGTCGTGCAGCGCGTGATGCAGGACGCGCCGTTCCCCGCGGTCGTGCTCTCACTGCCGTTGCAGGTCGACGCCCGCGCCGCGAATAATTGGGACGAGGCGCACTAGCTCCGCGAGTCGAACGTGCCCTCCACCACATCGTTGCTCGGCTTCGCCCTGATCTCGCTCGGCCTCGTGCTGACGCCGGGACCGAACATGATCTACCTGATCTCGCGCTCGATCACGCAGGGGCCCGCGGCCGGTATCGTCTCGCTGGGCGGGGTCGCGCTCGGCTTCGTGGTCTACATGCTGTGCGCGGCGTTCGGCATCACGGCGCTGCTGTTCGCCGTGCCCTATGCCTATGACGCCTTACGCTTCGCGGGCGCGGCCTATCTGCTCTGGATGGCATGGCAGGCGGTGAAGCCCGGCGGACGTTCGCCGTTCCAGGTGAAGACCCTCGCGGTTGACAGCCCGCGCAAGCTGTTCGTCATGGGGTTTGTCACCAACCTGCTCAATCCCAAGATCGCCATGCTGTATCTCGCGCTGCTGCCGCAGTTCATCGATCCCTTGGCCGGCAGCGTGCTCTTGCAATCGGTGGTGCTGGGATCGATCCAGATCGCGATCAGCGTCAGCGTGAATGCGATGATCGCGCTCGGTGCCGGCTCGATCGCGCTGTTCCTCGCCGAACGCCCGACCTGGATGCTATTGCAGCGCTATCTGATGGGCACGGTGCTCGCGGGGCTAGCGGTGCGCATGGCGTTCGAGGCAAGGAAGGCCTAGCCAGAATCGTCATTGCCGGGCTTGACCCGGCAATCCATCCTCTTCGCAAGAACGTCTTATGCCTGCTCGCGCAGGCGATGGATGCGCGGGCCTTCGCCGCGCCGAAGGGGCTTCGGCCCCGCAGGCGGGTCAAGCCCGCGCATGACGAGGCTAGTCCAGCTTCGCCTCCATGCCGCGCTTCGTGCCGGGACGCGCCATCATTGTCTCATACCAGCGCTTGACGTTGGGGAAATCGCCCAGATCGACCTTGTGGCGCGGATGGCGCCAGGCCCAGCCGAGGATCGCGAAATCAGCCACCGACAGAGGACCTGCGACGAACTCGTGATTTGCGAGGCGCTTGTTCAAGACGTCGTAGAGCCGGCGCGTCTCCGTCATATAGCGCTTCAGGCCATAAGCACGGTCCTGCTCGTTCTCCAGCGCGATGAAGTGATGGACCTGCCCCGGCATCGGCCCGAAGCCGCCCATCTGCCACATCAGCCACTCATAGACCGGGATGCGCTCGCTCAGCGGCTTTGGCAGGAACTTGCCGGTCTTCTCGCCGAGATAGAGCAGGATGGCGCCAGACTCGAAAATGCTGACGGGCTTTCCGTCTGGGCCGTCGGGATCGACGATGGCGGGGATCTTGTTGTTCGGGCTGATCGCCAGAAACGCTGGTGCGAACTGTTCGCGCTTACTGATGTTGATCGGGATCACCTTGTAGGGCAGCCCCATTTCCTCCAGTGCGACCGAGATCTTGCGGCCGTTCGGCGTGTTCCAGGTGTGAAGTTCGATGGTCATCAAAACCCCTTCATCTCTTGTTCAGGCGAGGGCTTTTAGCATTCGCAAATCTCGCGGCAAAATAGCCTCGCCCCCCACCCCAACCCTCCCCGCGAGCGGGGAGAGAGTAAGAGCGGGCGCTGTTGACGGCCTCCCCTCGGCGCTGGAATGTGCCGGGAAGCCCCGATAAATTGCCGCTCCCTTGAAAAACGACCGGATCCGACCTTGTCCAAATCAGCCAACCGCGCCCGCCTCCACGAGATCATCCGCAAGCGCTCCTTCGGGCGCGGCGAGATCACGCTGGCGTCGGGCCGCAAGAGCGATTTCTACTTCAACCTCAAGCCGACCATGCTCGATCCGGAGGGCGCGACACTGCTCGCCGAGCTGACCTATGAGGCGTTGAAGGATGACAGGCTCGATTTCATCGGCGGGCTCGAGATGGGCGCGGTGCCGCTAGCGGGCGCAATCGCGCAGCTTTCCTGGATCAAGGGTCATCCGATCGCGGCCTTCTTCGTGCGCAAGAAGCCGAAGGAGCACGGCGCGCGGCTTGCGGTCGAAGGGCTGGCGAAGGGCGAGAGCCTCAAGGGCAAGCGCGTGGTGGTGGTCGAGGACGTCACCACGACCGGCGGATCGGCGTTGAAGGCGGTCGAGGCCGTGCGCGAGGCCGGCGCCGAGGTGGCGCTGGTCTTGACCATGGTCGACCGCGAGGAAGGCGCCACCGAGGCTTTCGCACAGGCGGGGCTGACATTCCGCTCGCTGTACAGGGCCGCGGAGTTTTTGTGAGGTTCGATTGCGGCCGCCAACGGCTTGCTCCGTCGTCATGCCCGGGCTTGACCCGGGCATCCATCGAAAACAAAGGATTTCTTTGAGATGATGGATTGCCGGGTCAAGCCCGGCAATGACGAGCTTCTTTCCAATTCTTTTCCGTGAATCCCCTGCCCGCTCACCGCTCGTTTACCATCGCCGCTTAAGGTGAATCCGGAGCTAAGGCGAGCCTCGCCTGGCTGCTGTGTACGTTGAGCTCTGTTGCGTCGGGTGGAGTAAGCGTTGCGTAAGAGTGTCTCATTTCCGCGCGGGCGGCGCCGCGCCGTGCTCGTGGCGGCCATCGCGATCGGAAGCGCGATCGCGCTCGCCCCCTATCCCGTTTCGGCCGAAGGGCTGTTCGACTTCTTCTTCGGCAGCTTCCAGAAACAGCAGCAACGCGAAGCTCCGCCGCAGGCGAGCTTCTTCGCCGACCCCTACGCCAACAACAACCCGCAGCCGGCACCCGTGCCGCGCGCCGCGGTGGCGAGCTCAGGTCCCGCGTTCTGCGTGCGAAGCTGCGACGGCAAATATTTTCCTCTGATCCGCGGCGATGCCTCGCCGGCGCAGACGTGCCAGTCGTTCTGTCCGGCGAGCCCGACCAAGGTGTTTTACGGCTCGAACATCGACAGCGCGACTTCCGCCAACGGCGAACGCTATGCCGACAGCGAGAACGCCTTTGCCTACCGCAAGGCGCTGCGCGCGGATTGCACCTGTAACGGCCGTGATCCCGCCGGCCTCGCCCCGGTCGACCTCACGCTCGATACGTCGCTGCGTCCCGGGGATGTGGTTGCCACGACGAGCGGCCTCGTCGCCTTTTCCGGCGTGCGCATCGGCAACGACCAGACCGCGGAGTTCACACCCGTCGCCTCCTATCCGGGGCTCACGGCTGACGTCCGTGCCCGCCTCGGCGAGTTGAAGGTCGCGCCCGTGAGCGCGGAGATCGCGACCTCCGACGTGCCGGCGTCGCTGATCAATCCGGGCGTCGCGCCGGTCGCTACGCCTGCGCCGAAGCCCGCGCCGCTGCGCGACAAGCGCGCGGAAGTGGACTGACCGTGAGGCTGTCATTCCGGGGCATCGCGCAGCGATGAACTACGGTGCGCAATTGCGCCCCTGAGAATCTCGAGATTCCGGGTTCGCCCTTCGGGCGCCCCGGAATGACGCTGCACGTCACCGCCCCACGATCACGCCGATCACGTTCGGCGCGGCGAGATATTTCTCCTCGATTGCGGCGCGCGCGGCGGCGCGGTTCTCCGGCGTGAGCAGCCCGCGCTTTTCGGCGAGGATCATCCAGCAAAAACCCCACCAGTCGGTGAGCATGCCATTGTCGTCGACGAGGTCGTAACCCTGCTCGGCCGCGAAGATGCGTGCTTGCGCTTCATCCAGCGTGTCGAGGAAGGCGTGGTCGGCATCCGAGAACAGCTCGTCAGAGATGTCGTCAGTGGTGTAGCCCCACACCGACTGGCAGACGGCGTTGAACGCGCGGTCGATCTGGTCGTCATCGATCGCGCGAGTGCGGGAGGTTTTGTGCAGGCGCGACAGCGTGCGCGCGAAGTCGGCAATACGGGTGAGAGCGAATTGATCAAAGGCGATGGTGGACATGTAGTCCTCGCAAGGGCAGACAGACCATAGATGTTGTGTCGGCAAGGCGCCGAATCATCATTGTATATCAAAGGCTTGCTAAAGTGTTCTTAATTCGTTCTTTCGTCGTTGAAAGTGCGTCGGCTGGGGCAAAGCGACATGTGCCCACCACTTCCTGCAATCCAGAAAATTGGCGGGCACGGCGCGTGCGCGCCTTTGCCCACCTTACGGTGCCTTACCTAGACGAGGCTCGTGATCGGCATAAAGAAGGCGCTCACTTCACCGCTGACACCATGTAGCCGCTGCAATAGCTCGCCCAGAACTTGCCGCCGCATTGCCGCTTGATCGCGGCACAGCGCTGGGCCGGCGAGGCATTCTGCGGCACGCTGAAGCCGCAGCTCAGTCCGTCTGCGCTGCGGCCCAACTTACCGGCGGCGAAGGCTGCGCTGGTTACGGTGATACAGAACAGCAAGATTACGGCGGCGAGGATTTCGATGAGCAGTCTCATGGCACGCCTTCTCCCCGGAACAATCGCGATGCCAGTGGACTATACCATCGAAACAGCGGCACACGACCTGTCCGAATCGGTCCATTCCTTGCATAAAACGTGAGCAGATGATGTCGAAGCGGCGGGTTCCGATCCTGCCACAGCCATCATATCATCGTATAGGACGACACTACCGAAGTTTTGCGCCACAGGTTTGCAGTGCACGATCCAACGTTTTACCCTCAGCCACCCGGCCAGCCTGTCGACGAGCTTGCAGTGGCCGAGATCAAGAGCGCCATCCTCACCAAGCTGCGCCTTGCCATCGGCAAGGAAGCCGGCATGGCGACGCGCTACGACTGGTACAAGGCGGCCGCACTCGCGCTGCGCGACCGCATCGTGCATCGCTGGCTGGCGGCGGACAAAGAGATCTACGATTCCGGGCGCAAGCGCGTCTATTATCTCTCGCTCGAGTTCCTGATCGGCCGCCTGTTCACAGACGCGCTGAACAACATGGGCCTCTTGAAGGTGTTCGAGACCGCGCTCGGCGATATCGGCCCGGGCCTGTCCGAGCTCAGCCAATCCGAGCCGGACGCGGCCCTTGGCAATGGCGGCCTCGGACGGCTTGCCGCCTGCTTCATGGAAAGCATGGCGACGCTGGCGATCCCCGCCATCGGCTACGGCATCCGCTACGATCTCGGGCTGTTCCGGCAGATCATCAACCATGGCTGGCAACAGGAATATCCCGACGTCTGGCTGAGCCACGGCAACCCCTGGGAATTCCAGCGGCCGGAGGTGTCCTACCATGTGCATTTCGACGGGACCGTCGAGCATATCGACGAGAACGGGCGCGACCGCGCCGTCTGGCACCCCGGCGAGACCGTGGAGGCCGTGGCCTATGACACGCCGATCGTCGGCTGGCGCGGCAACCATGTCAACGCGCTCAGGCTGTGGTCGGCGCGCTCGCCCGATCCGTTGAAGCTCGACGTCTTCAACACCGGCGACTATGTCGGCGCCTCTTCGGAGGAAGCGCGCGCGGAGGCGATCTGCAAATTCCTCTATCCCAATGACGAGAGTCAGGCGGGCCGTGAGCTACGACTGCGCCAGGAGTATTTCTTCGTCTCGGCCTCGTTGCAGGACCTGATCAAGCGCCATCTCGGCTCCGACGGCCAGCTCCGCAGCCTGCCGCAGAAGGCTGCGGTGCAGCTCAACGACACCCACCCCTCGCTCGCGGTTACCGAGTTGATGCGCATCCTGGTCGACCTGCACAATTTCCGCTGGGACGAGGCGTGGAAGATCACGGTCGAAACGTTGTCCTACACCAACCACACGCTGCTGCCGGAGGCGCTGGAGACCTGGCCGGTCGAGCTGTTCCAGCGGCTGTTGCCGCGGCATCTCGAGATCATCTACCGCATCAACGCGGTCCATCTCGCGCTCGCCGAGCAGCGCGCGCCGAGCGATATCGAATTCCGCGCCTCGGTTTCGCTCATCGACGAGAAGAGCGGCCGAAGGGTACGGATGGGACAGCTCGCCTTTATCGGCTCGCATCGCATCAACGGCGTCTCGGCGATGCATTCCGACCTGATGAAGGACACGGTCTTTCACGATCTCAACCATCTCTATCCCGGTCGCATCACCAACAAGACCAACGGCATCACTTTCCGGCGCTGGCTCATGCTGGCCAATCCGAAGCTGACCGCGCTGCTCTGCGAGGTCTGCGGCGATGGCGTACTCGACGATTTCTCGCTCCTGGAAAATCTCGAGGCACGCGCCAGCGACAACGCGTTCCAGCAGGAATTTCGCAAGGTCAAGCACCACAACAAGATCGCACTGGCGCGCCTGATCAACGAGCGCGTCGGCGTGAAAGTCGACGCTTCGGCGCTGTTCGATGTGCAGATCAAGCGCATCCATGAATACAAGCGCCAGCTCCTCAACATCCTGGAAACCGTCGCGCTGTACCAGGCGATGCGGGACGATCCGCAGAAGGACTGGGTGCCGCGGGTGAAAATCTTCGCCGGCAAGGCGGCCGCGAGCTATCGCTACGCCAAGCTGATCATCAAGCTGATCAACGACGTCGCCGAGGTCATCAACAACGATCCCATGATCGGCGGGCGGCTCAAGGTCGCCTTCCTGCCCGACTACAATGTCAGCCTCGCCGAAGTGATCATTCCCGCCGCCGACCTCTCCGAGCAGATCTCGACCGCGGGCATGGAGGCATCCGGCACCGGCAACATGAAGCTCGCGCTGAACGGCGCGCTGACTATCGGCACGCTCGACGGCGCCAATATCGAGATCCGCGACCATGTCGGCGCGGAGAACATCGCAATCTTCGGCATGGAAGCCGGCGACGTGACGATCCGCCGTAAGCAGGGGCTGGATGCGACCGACGTGATCAATCGCTCGCCAAGGCTTGCGCGCGCCATCCACGCGATCGGCAGCGGCGAGTTCTCGCCGGACGACCGCAGCCGCTTCGAATCGGTCGCGCACGCGCTGCGCTACCTCGACTACTACATGGTCAGCGCTGATTTCGGTTCATACTACGACACCCAGCGCAGCATCGACGCGCGCTGGCAGGTGATCCCGGCCTGGACGCGGGCCAGCATCCTCAACGTGACGCGCATGGCCTGGTTCTCCTCTGACCGCACCATCCGCGAATATGCTGAGGAGATCTGGAACGTGCCCGTGCGTCCGACGCCGCTCGCCAGCCAAGGCCAAGGTGTGCGCGGCGCGCGGGCCTGAGGCGGAATCCATTACCTGCAGCGTCATTGAAATCCGGGTGAAGGCGAGTATTCATCGGGACCGCCGTCATTCCGGGGCGCGCGCAAGCGCGAACCCGGAATCTCGAGATTCCGGGTCTGGTGCCGACGCACCATCCCGGAATGACAACACAACGGATATCTCATGCTCACCAAGACTCCGCACCTTTTCGATGACGCCACGCGCGTGGTGGCCGGCGACAGCCGCTGGCAGGGAGGGACCAGCCCGGATTACTGGGCCTTTGTCGGTCCGTTCGGCGGCTTCACCGCCGCCACCATCCTGCGCGCGCTGATCGAGCATCCACAGCGCGCCGGCGACCCCTTGGCGATCACGGTCAATTACTGCGCGCCGATCGCGGAAGGCGAATTCGATCTCGATGTCCGCCTGGTGAAAGCCAACCGCTCGTCACGGCATTGGAGCGTCGAGCTCTCGCAGGGCAGCGCAGACGTCGCAGCGCTTGCCACTGCCGTGTTCGCCGAGCGCCGGCCGTCCTGGTCGCATCAGACGACGGCCATGCCGGACGCAAGGCCGTTCGCGTCGATCCCGCCTTACACCAAGGTCGCCGTGCCCTGGGTCAAGCAGTATGATTTTCGCTTCCTCGACGGCGATCCTAATTTTTATGCCGCCGGCAAGGACGCGCCGTACAGCGCCTATTCCAGGCTTTGGATCGGCGATCGCGTGCCGCGAAAGATCGACATGCTGTCGCTGGTATCGATGTCGGACGCCTTCTTTGCCCGCATCTTTCATGCGCGACGCGAGCTGGTGCCGTTCGGCACGGTGACGCTGACAACCTATTTCCACATCGGCTCGGACGATCTCGCGAACGAAGGTATCACCCATGTGCTTGGCTGCGCCGACGCCAGGGTCTTCAACCGGAGCTATCACGATCAAAGCGGCGAGCTGTGGTCGCCCTCGGGTAGACTGATCGCAACCACGACGCAGATGGGCTACTTCAAGGCGTAGATCGGCCAACGCGCGGATTTATTTGTCGAGCGTGGCGCTGCCCTGCACGAGACTGGTGTTACCGGTGACGGGATCGGTCACCGCGTTATAGACTTCAGCCTTGCCGGCACCCGTCAGCACGAACTTGCTGTTGCCGATCCGGAACGCGGAGTTGCCGATCAGCACCTGCTGATACTCGGTGGTGGTGCCGCTCTGATATTTGACCTGGGCGCGGAAGCCGTTGACGCTCTCGATCGTGATCTTGAATTTCTGGTTGTTGGAATAGGTCCCTTCCCAGGTGCCTTCGTAGGACTTGGGATCGACATTGGTGTATTTGGTGGTCGTCGGCGTGAGAGGCGCGGTCGCGTAGGCAGACGCGATGACGCTCATGATGTCGGACATGCCTGGTCTCCCGGCGCTCGATTGTCGCAGCCACTACGGGGGAAGGTCGGTTAAGGACAGGTTAAGCACCCGCGACCGGCTGGGATTGAATCGAAAAAGGCGGCTCATCGAGCCGCCTTTTTGTTTCTCGCGATGTCCGCCGGCCTACTCGGCCGCGAGCTTCACTTCGGGCGCTGCGGCGAGCACATCGGCATCGACCTCGGCCTCGAACTTGGCAAAGTTCTTCTGGAACATCCCAACCAGCGCACGCGCCGTCTTGTCGAACTCGGCCTTGTCCTTCCAGGTCTTGATCGGATCAAGGATGTGCGGCTCGATGCCCGGCAGCGAAGTCGGCACCGCAAAGCCGAAATATCTGTCGGTGCGGAAATCAGCATTGCGCAAGCTGCCGTCGAGCGCGGCGGTCAAGAGCGCGCGCGTGACCTTGATCGGCATGCGGCGGCCGGCGCCGTACTTGCCGCCGGTCCAGCCGGTGTTGACGAGCCAGCAATCGACATTGTGCCTGGCGATCAGCTCACGCAGCAGGCTGCCGTAGACGGCAGGGTCCCGCGGCAGGAAAGGCGAACCGAAGCAGGTGGAGAATTCCGGTTGCGGTTCCTTGCCAAGCCCACGCTCGGTACCGGCCACCTTGGCGGTATAGCCGGACAGGAAGTGGTACATCGCCTGCGCCGGTGTCAGCTTTGCGATCGGCGGCATCACGCCGAAGGCGTCGGCGGCTAGCATCACCAGGTTCTTCGGATGCGGGGCACGGCCGCTGCGCGAGGCGTTCGGGATGAAATCAAGCGGATAGGCGGAACGGGTATTCTCGGTCTTCGAGCCGTCGTCGAAATCCGGCTCGTGCGTGCGCGCATCGAGCACGACGTTCTCGAGCACCGTGCCGAAGCGCTTGCTCGCGGCATAGATCTCGGGCTCGGCCTCCTGCGACAGCTTGATGCATTTGGCGTAGCAGCCACCCTCGAAATTGAAGACGCCGTCGGCGCCCCAGCCGTGCTCGTCGTCGCCGATCAGCGTGCGCTTTGGATCGGCCGAGAGCGTGGTCTTGCCGGTGCCGGAGAGGCCGAAGAAGATCGCGGTGTCGCCGTTCGCGCCCACATTGGCCGAGCAGTGCATCGGCATCACGCCCTTTTCCGGCAGGTAGTAGTTCAGCGTGGTGAATACGCTCTTCTTGATCTCGCCGGCATAATAAGACCCGCCGATCAGGACGATCTTGCGGGCGAAATCGATCGCGACGACGTTCTCCGAGCGCACGCCGTGACGTTTCGGATCGGCGCGGAAGCTCGGCAGGTCGACGATGGTCAATTCCGGCACGAAGCTCGCAAGCTCCGACACGTCGGGACGGATCAGAAGCGTGCGAATGAAAAGCGAATGCCAGGCGAGCTCGGTGAAGACGCGCGTCCCGATGCGGAAGGTCGGATCGGCGCCGCCATAGAGGTCCTGTGCGAACAGCGTCATGCCTTCGGCGTGCTTGAGGAAGTCATGATGGAGCGCCTCGAACTGCTCCGAGGTGATCGACTGGTTGCCAGCCCACCACATGGTCTTGTCGGTGAGCGCATCGCGGACGGTGAACTTGTCCTTCGGGCTGCGGCCGGTGAACACACCCGTATCCGCGCACAGCGCACCATCGGCCGAGAGCACAGCTTCGCCACGGCGAAGCGAGTGCTGATAAAGCTGAGGCGCACCGAAATTCCAGTTCACGCCCTTGAGATTTTTGAAGCCGAATTTATCGGCGCCGAAGGCACCGTTATGCACGCCCGTCTCTTGCACGAAGAATCCTCCTCAGATCCGCGTATCTCAGCGCCGCTGCCGCCGAACGCGCCTCTCTCGCGGTGACCATCAGTATAGTCGCTAAAGCCTCGGTCCGGCGACCTATTACTTGATGAACGCCGACCTTGCCAAGCCGATCCGTGGCGATTTGGTTTATTCCGGGATCGTCACCGACAGGAATCAAGCACTTGCTGCGCTGCGTGCTGTGATAGCGCTTTCATGTCGCATCAATACCAATTTTTGACGCGATAATGCGCCGCGCGTGCACAGATCTATCCAGCCACGGTGTTGCGTCGCAACATCGCTGTACTAGCGCACCGCTCCCTCCCCAATCAGCGCAAACGGCCCCCACACCGCAGGGTAAGCGTTGCGCGGCGAAGTGGCGTCATCGAGATAAGCCAGCATCGCCCGCCGCAACGCTTCCGCACGGCCAAGTTTTGGATCGGCCTTGAGCAGCGCGAAGGTCGACGTGGTGAGCCGCGTGGCGGCCTCCGAATCGACCGCCCAATGCGTAACCAGAAGCGACCGCGCGCCCGCATAGAAGAACGCTCGTGCCAGCCCCGACAGCGCTTCCGCGCCAGGCTTGTCGCCGGCAATGGTGTTGCACGCCGATAGCACTACGAAGTCGGCGTTGAGCTTGAGCTCAGCGACTTCGCTTGCGGTGAGCAGGCCGTCGTCGAGCGCAGAGGGCACCCTGGGAATGCTGAGCGCGAGCGACGGCTCGGCCACACCCTTGACGTCACCTGCGACAAGGCCATGAGTGGCAAAATAGACGATCCGATAATCCGCAAGCGGCGTGCGCTTCACCGTCGTCTCGCTCGCGTCAGCGCCGAGATGAATGTCGGACGCGGCGACGCCGAGGTCCCTGCCAACCGCCTGCAATTCGTCGGCCGTATCCGGAAGTTGCGGCAAAGCCAGCGCGAGCTCGCCGCGATCGATGCCGGCGCCACGCCAGAAAGCAGTGTACGCAAGGCTCGTCACGCTGCGCGATGCAGTGCGGCGCTCACTGCCGCCTCCGGAGGGACTGAACAACGGATCGCCAAAGCCGGTCATCGGCTTCACGGCCTGATCGCGTTGCGTGAAACTACGCAGCGCCTTGAGGCTCGCGGATGGCAGCACCGAGACCGCGTGCCGCTTCAGAAGCCAGGCCGCGTCGCGATAACCTTCGATGCTGTCGGGAATTGGAGTCGCCGGCTTCTCGGTCACCAGGAGGTGGAACGGTAGCGCAGTCAGCGCGCCTGCAGGGGTGACCAGAAGGCTGCGCTTGTCCCTGATCAGCCCTTCCACCGGGCCCAACAAAGCCGCATAGAGGTCGTTGGCGACTGCGAGATCGAACAGGCCGGATTTGCCGGAGGCATCGCTGGCCAGGCCGACATCGAGGCCGTGACGGAACGCAGCAACCTTTTGGGTCAGCGCGTCAGCGCCGAACGGAATCCGCTGCCAATCGAATTGATCGCGCGTCAGTGCCAGCACGAAGGACTCCCTGTCGGCCAGCGCGAACAGCATGATCGCCTCATCCGCGGACAACAGCGCCTGAATCTCTCTTGCCTTGAGCGGCAGTGGATTCGATAGCGCGGCATAGCCCGGAAATTCGGTCGAAAGCGTCTTCTGCAGTCCGGCGCGCTCTCTGGCGATCGCGGCAAGGCGATCGCGCGCGGCCGCGGCATTGCGCGGCGAGCCTTGTTTGGACAGCGAGGCAATGATCGCCCTATCAACTGTGTTCGCTTCGCTGGCGAGATCCTGATCCTTGCGCACCAGTTCGGCGAGCCGGTCGCTGCCGGCCGCAAGGCGCACGGCGAGCTTGTTGACGGCCAAGGCCGCTGACGATTGCGTGCCGCGCTGGATCGCGTCGAGCGCCTTGTCGAAAGCAGCCTCGGGCGGCAGCAACTGCTTCTGCTGGGCATCGAGCAGCACGGGAAGCGCCACGCGCAACTGCGCATTGCCGCTACCCATGACGCGCTCGACCAGCGGCAGGGCGTCCGCCGTGCGGCCTTCGGCATCATAGAGCGAGGCGAGATTGTTCACACTTGCCACCGTGTCCGGATGATCGGGACCGACCGTATGCTCGCGGATCGCAAGTGCGCGCCGATAGATCGGCTCTGCCTCGGCGAAACGGCTTTCGCGCTGATAAAGGTCGGCGAGATTGTTGAGCGAGCGCGCCACGTCGATATGGTCGCGGCCGAGCACTTTTCCGCGGATTGCAAGCGACTGCTTGATTTGCGGTTCGGCCTCGGCGTAGCGGCCTTCGGCTTTCAGGATCTGACCGAGGTTGTCGAGTAGTGTCGCGACCGCGGGCTGCGCGCCCGAAATCTTCCGGTAGAGCACAAGCGCGCGTCGGGTCAGCGCTTCGGACTCCGCATGACGGCCCTGTTTCTCGTAGTTGGTGGCGAGGTTGTTGAGAGCGCGCCCAATATCGGGATGATTCGTCGGAAGCGACCGCTCGGAGAGCTCCAGCGCCCGCTTGAACAGCGGCTCGGCATCGGCGTAGCGCTGGTGACGCTGATAGAGCGCAGCGAGATTGTTGAGCACGATTGAGATATCGATGGAGTCGAGCCCGACTGCCTTCTCCATGACGGCAAGCGCGCGCTCGTAGAGCGGCTCGGCCTCGGCATCGCGGCCCATGCCGCTATAGACCTCGGCGAGATTGTCGAGAGCTGCGCCGAGATCGCGGCTCGGTGGACGCTTTTCCTGATCCGCCACCATGGCCTGCGCCAACGGCAGCGCCTCGGCATATTTTCCGGCACGGGTGAGCTCGATGATCTTGCCGCTTTGCGCGTAAAGGCTCTCGGCCCTTGACGGCGACGTGACGCAAAGGCTCGCCGCGAGCGCCAGACCGAGCAACGCCAATCCCTTTTTCGAAATCATCAGCACACTCGCGGGGGATTCGGACCTACTTGGGTCGCCGCAATGCGCCGATACGTTCATTCACGCTTTCGCTCGCGCCTGTTCCGCAAGCTTCACCAGCATTTTGCGAAGCTCGCCAGGTCCCGTCACCCGCGCCGGAAATTCCAGTCGCAGCGTGCGCGCCTCCGCCTGCATGTCGATACCTTCGGGGTCGCAACCGGTGCAGCGCCAGTTGCCATGCTCCGCGCCGAGCAGCCTGGTCGCATAGAGATTCATCGCCTCGCGATGATCTTCATTCATATGCGCGATCGCGCCTTGCTCGGCTTCGATCAAATCGGCGGCGTCGCTTATGTCGGTCAAGAACTGCTCCGGCTTGAGGTCCACGATCCGGCCGAAGCCCGCGACCAGATGAGCGCCTGAAGGGCGGATGCAGAAGAAGGAGAAATCCTTGAAGTCGACAAAATTCTCCGCGGACGGATGCGCGTTGAGATAACGCCGGCGCAGCGTCGCCCTTTGTTCATCTCCCGCCTCTTCCGCGCGGCCCGCGAGCATGATCCGTGCGCCTTCGAGCGGATCTCCGGGTCCGCGCTCGTCCAGCATCAGCGAGACGCGGTGATCTGCGAGGATGTTCCTGGTGTGGATCGCAAGCCGCGAAATCAACAGAATCAGCGTCCCATCGGGGGCGCTCGCAACATTGACCAGGGAACAATAGGGATCGCCGCTTCCACCCATCAAGGTCGCCAAAGCCCCCTGACGGCTGCGCCGAAGCAGAATTTTGGCCTCTCTGGAAGGGTTAAAATTGGCCGTCGGTTTCATCGATATTGCCTTGTCATCCTATTGCAATGAGGGTCTTTTCTCGGCTAAACGGGCCACAGGTAGGGTCGAAATGCTTCGCGACCGCGAAGTGTTTTGTCGGAACTCGGTCACACTTCAGCCCAGCTTGCATTGCTCGTTGGCCGCTTCCGAGGCCCAATTATGCGGCGCATCACCGGAATGCTCGCCGTTTCAGCCACTGATACAACTGAAAGCAGGCTCATGCCCACAATCGCCCTGGTCGACGACGACCGTAACATTCTCACCTCCGTCTCGATCGCGCTGGAAGCGGAAGGTTACCGCATCATGACCTACACCGACGGTGCCTCTGCACTGGACGGTTTCCGCACCAGCCAGCCCGATCTTGCCATCCTCGACATCAAGATGCCGCGCATGGACGGCATGGAGACGCTGCGGCGGCTCCGCCAGAAGTCCGACCTGCCGGTGATCTTCCTCACCTCCAAGGACGAGGAGATCGATGAATTGTTCGGCCTCAAAATGGGCGCCGACGATTTCATCCGCAAGCCGTTCTCGCAGCGGCTCCTGGTCGAGCGCGTGAAAGCCGTGCTGCGGCGTTCGCAGCCGAAGGATCCGACCGCCGCGCCAAAGGAGAACGACGCCAAGGCGCTCGACCGCGGCCTGCTCCGGATGGATCCGGAGCGTCACACCTGCACCTGGAAGAACGAGCCGGTGACACTGACCGTCACCGAGTTTCTGATCCTGCAGGCGCTCGCCACCCGCCCGGGCGTCGTGAAGAGCCGCAACGCGCTGATGGATGCGGCCTATGACGACCAGGTCTATGTCGACGACCGCACCATCGACAGCCACATCAAGCGGCTGCGCAAGAAATTCAAGGTCGTGGACGACGAGTTTGAGATGATCGAAACCCTTTACGGCGTCGGCTATCGCTTCAAGGAAGCCTGATTCCAGCGGCGAAACCGCGCTGACGTAGGGGCCGGTCTGGGGTAGGATGCGGTCGGCTCCCAACATCGAACGCAGTGTTAGCTCTTGCTTGACCGAACGCAGCCCGATCCAGGTCTGAATGCCGAGGACGGTGTGTCGTCCCTGGTGATGGAGGGCGATGCCGTCACCGAGACGGCGCGCGCGTCGGGCTGGACGCGGCCGCTCGGCTGGCTCAGCCGCGCCGGGCAGTTTCTCTTCACGCTCTCGTTCTCGAGCCTCACCCGCCGCATCGTCTCGCTCAACATCGCGGGCCTCCTCGCCCTCGTCGCGAGCATCCTCTACCTCTCGCAATTCCGCGCCGGCCTGATCGACGCCCGCGCGCAAAGTCTCCTCGTGCAGGGCGAGATCATCGCGGGCGCGATCGCGGCCTCCGCCACGGTCCAGACCAACGCGATCACCATCGATCCCGACCGGTTGCTCGATCTCAAGCCCGGCGAGACCATCAAGGGGCCGGACGAGGATTCTGCGCTTGATTTCCCGATCAACCCGGAGCGCGTTGCGCCGGTCCTGCATACGCTGATCTCGCCGACCAAGACCCGCGCCCGCATCTATGATCCGAACGGCGGGCTCCTGCTCGACAGCCGCAACCTCGAAAACGTGATGCGATTTCCGCTGCCGCCGCCGTCCTCGCCCGGCATCGTCGAGCGCGCGCTGATCGCCGTGCGCACCTGGATCAACCGCGGCGATCTTCCGCTCTATCGCGAGCTCGGCCAGGACAACGGCACCGGTTATCCGGAGGTCGCCGATGCGCTGAAGGGCCAGAAGAAGAGCATGGTGCGCGTCAATGACCGCGGCGAGGTGATCGTCTCGGTCGCGGTCCCCGTGCTGCGCTCGCGGACCATCCACGGCGCGCTGATGCTCTCGACGCAGGGCGACGATATCGACCAGATGGTCAGCGCCGAACGACTCGCGATCCTGAAGGTCGGTGGTGTCGCGTCCGCGGTCATGATCGTGCTGTCGCTCCTGCTCGCCAGCACCATCGCAGGTCCCGTGCGGCGACTCGCCGATTCTGCCGAGCGCGTCCGCCGTCGCATCAAGACGCGTGTCGAGATTCCCGACTTCACGCGCCGCCGCGACGAGATCGGCCATCTCTCCGGCGCACTGCGCGACATGACCGGCGCCCTCTATAATCGCATCGAGGCGATCGAGATGTTCGCCGCCGACGTCGCCCACGAATTGAAGAACCCGTTGACCTCGCTCCGCTCGGCGGTCGAGACGCTGCCGCTCGCCCGCAACGAGCACAGCCGCTCCCGCCTGCTTGCGGTGATCGAGCACGACGTCAAGCGGCTCGACCGGCTGATCTCCGACATCTCCGATGCCAGCCGGCTCGATGCCGAGCTGCAACGGCAGGACACGGCGCCGGTCGACCTGCGCCGCCTCCTGAACACGCTGACCACCGTCGCCAACGAGACCAAGCTCGGCCATGATGTCGGCGTCGAGGCCCGCTTCGAAGGTCGAAGCTCGACCGACGGCTTCTCGGTGCCGGGCCATGATTCGCGCCTCGGGCAGGTGATCTCGAATTTGCTCTCCAACGCGCAGTCCTTCTCCACGCCCGGCAACAAGGTGCGCATCCTCTGCCGCCGCGTGCGCAGCCAGATCGAGATCGTCGTCGACGACGACGGTCCCGGCATTCGCCCCGACGCGCTGGAGCGCGTGTTCGAGCGCTTCTACACCGATCGGCCGCATCAGGGTTTTGGCCAAAACTCGGGCCTGGGCTTGTCGATCTCCAAGCAGATCATCGAGGCGCACGGCGGACGGATCTGGGCCGAGAATCGGCCAGGTCCGCCCGGCGAGGATGGCGAGCCGATGGTTGCCGGCGCGCGCTTTGTGGTTCGGCTGCCGGCGCTATGAGCGAGGCTCGGAGCATCCATGCTTCGGCCGTGAAGGTCGGCGAGCGCGCGGTTGTGATCCGAGGTCCCTCCGGCTCCGGGAAGTCGCGGCTTGCCTTCGACCTCATCCTGTGCGGGCGCTCCGGACAGCTCCCCCCGGCCATTCTGGTGGGCGACGACCGTGTCCGGTTCGACACAGGTGGAGGACAATTATTGGTCCGCCCGGTCCACCAATTGGCGGGCCTGATCGAGATTCGGGGCCTCGGGATCCGCCGCTGCGACTTCGTGGAGGAAGCCACCGTCGGTCTTGTGGTCGACCTGGCAGCCGCCGATGCCGAGCGCCTGCCGCCGCCCCAGGCGCTCCAAACCCGCATTCTTGGTGTCGAAATACCGCGAATTCCGGTCGGACAGGGGTTTTCACCCCTTCCGCTGGTTGTCGCGGCGCTGACCACAGCTTGCGGTTTACCAACTCTTAAGGATGACGCTGATTGTTTTAAGGGGATTGGTAACCATATCACGCCCACACTCGCGACCGAATAGACCGGCGCAGCTCCCCTTGTCCGACGCCAGTATCCGGGAGTACCGCAAACATCCCCTCTTGCGCGGGGGCTCTGGATGGTCAAAGTGGCGCGTTCGTGCGGTGCACCAAAGGGCACCCGCGAGGAGTTTCCGATGATTGGTCTAGTCCTGGTGACCCATGGGCGCCTTGCCGACGAGTTCAGGGCGGCGCTCGAACACGTCATGGGTCCCCAAAAACAAATTGAAGCAGTGACGATCGGAGCCGAAGACGATTCCGATCTCTGTCGCAGCGATATCATCGAGGCGGTCAACCGCGTCGATTCCGGCGATGGCGTGGCCATCCTCACCGACATGTTCGGCGGCACGCCGTCCAACCTCGCGATTTCCTGCATGAGCCGTCCCAAGGTGGAAGTGCTCGCGGGCATCAATCTTCCCATGCTGGTCAAGCTGGCCAAGGTTCGCGAGGAGCGCTCGCTCCCCGACGCGATCGCCATGGCGCAGGAAGCCGGCCGCAAATACGTCACCATTGCCAGCCGAGTTCTCGCCGGCAAATGACCGACGACAGCGACGACGCGCCGGTGGAGAACATCCCCGGGCCGGCCGTGCCTGCGGGCGCCGTCTCCAGGGAACTCCTCATCATCAACAAGCGCGGACTGCACGCTCGCGCTTCCGCGAAATTCGTGCAGACCGTCGAACGCTTCACATCGGAAGTGTGGGTGACGCGTGGCGGCGAGACCGTCGGCGGCCGATCGATCATGGGATTGATGATGCTCGCCGCCGGCCCCGGCACCACCATCCGTGTCTCCGCGCTCGGCCCCGACGCCGAGGAGGCGATCCTGGCGATCACCGAGCTCGTTGAAAGCAAGTTCAACGAGGAATCCGTGTAGGTCCTCGTCAGCGACGCCCCCGAACGAAACTGATTCAGTTGTCAAACAGCTCCTCCGTCGTCATTGCGAGCGAAGCGAAGCAATCCACGGTGCCTCCCGCGGGGATGGTCTGGATTGCTTCGTCGCTACGCTCCTCGCAATGACGAGCATCAGCATTCCCGCGGCGCGATTTGCGTCCGGGTTCTGCATCGTTCGTGTCCCTCGAAGAAATGAGGGCGCAGGGAATGCCGGGCGCCGTTGCACCCGCGGTCTCGTGTGCAGCAACAATCAAGAGAACGCACACGAGCTCAACACAGGTACAACCGAACACGTCCGGCATTCCCCGCGCGATGTTTGACGACTTATACCGTGCTCTCCTCGGCGTACCGGGCTTTGTAGTCACCGTCGCCCGCAATCAGATTGCGAACTTGACACCAGCATCGGGGTGTCGGGACCACACGGCTTCGTCGGACGCATCATGCGCGCTTCGTCCTTGCGCGCTCCTTGCGTCCATCGCATCCCGCCTCACGTTTCGTGACGATTGGCCGTAACGTCCCTCATGCCGAGGCGGGGTACCGCGCATATAGCCACAACTTCTATTTTTCAGCAAGAGCAAGAACTGCGACAAAGTAACACGACGGGCAATTTGCGCATGGCGGACATGTGGGAATTGCCCGTCGAGGCTGGGCAAGAACTTGCGATCAGCCCAGTTGAGCCAGCTGTTGAGGACGACCGGCGAGCAGAAGCGTGCAGTAAGTCCAGAATGCGCTCAGAGCGGTCCAAGTGGAGTTTAGGCGAGCTGCGAGGCCGCACG
>NZ_DATGFH010000144.1:0-123611 GCF_035309285.1 Bradyrhizobium sp.
GCAGTCGTCCACCGCCGTCGCCTCTCTGGACCGGACAGAACCGTAACCGTCGTCACGTTTGCTCATTTGCTTGCAAATTAATGAGCAAATCATCTCATGATCGAGCACAATCCGGGAAGGCGGCCCTCACCGGGGGCTTACCGTGCTCGAAGGCGAGGGGCTGATGGAGATCGGCAACGAGAAGCAAGTCGTGCGCAAGCACGATGTGATCTTCCTGCCGCCCGGCGTCGAGCACGCGATCTCGAACACCGGACTGGTCGATCTGGTGTTTCTGGTGGTGACGTCGCCTGTGAGCGACGACTAATGCAGGATGATTTTTAGTTGAATCGGCGCGTCGCGAACTCGTTCACCTCCCGACGGCGCCGATTGTCATTGCCGGCTCTGCGCCTTCATGGCATCCCACCAAGGGCAGACGCCTTTGAGGCGCGCGTAATTGCCGTCGATCACCTGAACGGGCGCCCGCCTCTGCTGGTTCTGTGCATCATGCCGCAGCTCGGCAGGCGGATCCTCGCCGCCAACAGCACGGAACAGTCCATCATGGCCCCAAAAACTCGCCAGCGTATCTACCTCGTGCGGCTGCCACGTGGCGTCGTCCACGTCGCGGCCGCCCCAGCCATATTCGAGAAAAAACTCCGATGGCGTGCGCATGTAGAAGGACGTCATGAAATCGTTGCTGTGACGGCCAAGCGTGGCAACAATCTTCTCGCGATCCATCAGCGCCAGGTCATAACCCTGGCCGACATCGTCTAGCGAATAGAGTTCGACCATCAGATGGTTGAGAACATTCACCGGTGCCTCGACGAGGGCGATGCTGTGGTGCCGCGGATTGACGTGCAGGAAATAGGCCTTGATCGGCGCGAGCGAATAATCGCTGATGCGAAAGCCGAGCAGGTCGCGGTAGAACGCCAATGCGCCTTCGATGTTTTGCACCGTGACCAGAACATGCCCCATCCCGAGCGGCCCAGCGCGAAATCCCGAAATCAAGCGGCTGGGGCGAAACGGCGTATCAGCAACCGCGGCGCCGTGGAACGCTTCCAAACGATTGCCGGCTGGATCGCAAAACGAGATCAGGCCGGACACAAAGCGCTGGTCCGCAAGCGCAACCGGCTCGCGCTGCACGGCAACGTCGGCCTGCTCCAGCCTTGCAGCAAGCGCCTCCAGTGCGGCGGCGTCCGCGACCTCCCAGCCAAAATAGTTCATACCGCTGGGCACGGCGCCGTCGAGCACAAGGCGCTGCTTTCGGTCATCCATGCGGAAGGCGCGCGTGCTGCCGCCGCGATCGACAGCTTCCATGCCGAGGCCCTTCGTCGCCAACGCCGTCCAGTCGTCTAGTTTCGCGGTTCCGACGCCGAGATAGCCGAATGCCCGGATTTCCATGACATCCCTCCCTTTGGTTAAGGAAAACCTTATCACCCGACGGCCCCTTGGGTCGAGGAGTTGAAGGCCACAGTATTGCGACGGCCGCCGAACACGCGGCGCCGTCCCTCAAGCGGACGGCATCCGAAACTCTTCACACTTTCGGACTCATGCATCGCGGCAAATGCGTCCTATTCGATCACCTCGTCCGCACTTGCCTGCAGCGTCTGGGGCACGGTCAGGCCGAGAGCCTTGGCAGTCTTCATGTTGATGACAAGATCAAAACGGGTCGGCTGCTGGACCGGCAGATCGGAGGGCTTCGCGCCTCGGAAGATGCGATCGATGTAGGGTGCGGTCTGTCGGAACAGATCAACATTGTTGACGCCGTAGCTCAGGAGCCCACCCTGCGCCACGTAATACCGATAAGGATAGACTGCCGGCAGTCTGAAACGCTTAGCGAGCGCGACGATCTGAGTGCTGTGGCTGGCGAAAAAGGCGTCAGGGATCACGATACGTTGCAGCGCGCGCTTAGCTGGCCAGGCCGAGAGAGACGGCGCAAAGGGCAAGAGCAAGAAAAAGAGCTTTCATGATATTACGTCACCACTTGGTTCCCCAGTGCGCGCCCCTATCTAAGTTGCGGCCCCAATTTGGCTGTACACCTTGGCGGCGCATCTATTTTTGCGGTTCCCGATGCATCGGCCATGATCTCGGCGACGGCGCTTCTCAGGTTTTTTAGGCTCTCCCATTCCGCTGAACTAATGTACCGGTTAAAGTCAATTGGAATATCGCCCGCAGTGCAATTTTGAGCTATTTGCTCTGCAGTCTTGCCCTTAGCAAACTCGATGAGCAGACGTGCGCGACATAATTCCCGCTGATCGCGCGGAGGGAGCGCACCGATGGCCGCTTTGTTGTAATGGAGATGCGCTTGCGCAATTGATGCGTAATCGGCCTCTGTAAGTACGCAGGGCAATGCTTGTGCACTTGAAGCCCAGGCAGCTAACATTGCGATAAGTATTGATCTCATTGTCTGCTCCCTGCTGGCTCCACTGGATCAGAGTTGAGTCTGTTCCTCACCTGCATATTCTGCATATTCATCATTCGAACGGGGTCGAATCGGGCAGTTTACTATGGAAGAAGCAGATGCACCTTTGCAATGAGTCAGGCAGCTTGGCATGACTCTTTTTAGGTCACGCCTCATTGCAAATCCATCTTCATTCTCTACCGCTTGGCGAGTTACATTTCGCAGACTAAAAATCTTCCAGCACGCGAATCTGCCGATAAAGAAGCGCAGGGAGCGGCTGCAAACGCTATTTTCGTTGGCACGGGTTTTTGAGGTAACGAAATATGGCTAGCCAGGTACTTGAAATTGCCCGCCAAGGGGGAGCCGAGTTTCGCTCGGTACGCCTGTCATTTGATGACGATGGCACGATCAAAATGGAAGCGCAGGATATCGGCCCCTCCGTCACCCGTATTTGGGGCGACGGCGACTACGAATTTTGGGTGCGGGTGCCGCCGGCTTCGGTGACCAAGCTTGCTTTCGAACTGCTGCGTGAGAAGTTTTCGGGCCAATTGAACGCGGTCGATGGGTTCCGGGACTGGTGCAAAACGCATGGCGTTCAACATGAATTTGATTCCTGGATTTGAGGGCATTGGGGCATATACGCGCATAATCCTGACTTGCGTTCTGGGTCAAAGGACTAAACCGCTCGCGCGGTAGGGCATTGCGGCTGGCGGCACAGCAAAGCAATAGGCGACAGGGCATCCTGACGAGTAGGACCATTAGCTTGTTGCGCGGGATGATCGAAGACGTGGCGGTCCGCAAGTCCACGGCGGAGCCTCAAACGGCCGGCATCCGAAACCCTTCACTTGAAACGCCAAACTCCGCGTGTGAGCACAATACGTCTGCTTTCGGGCGGATAGAGACCAAACCTCTCCTTGGCCCGTCAAGTTGAGCCTGCGCGCCCTCGGGCAGCGGATTGTCCCCAAATAACGAGATGTGATGACCCGACAGGCAAATCACTTCGTCTAATCAGAAGTCATTTGGGTTAAGTCAAGCCCTTCCGCGAAAAATATTCTGTTTCCGTTTTACAGAAAATCATGGTTGTCTCCCCGCATCCCGAGTCCCTTGAGAGGGACGTATCGCGATCGTCACGGACGTTGGACACGGGATGCGGTGGACGTGAGGGTGCTCAGCGCGGCTTGCCGCGCCGACGAAAGCATTCCTTGCGGACGAGCGAAATCGTGCGGTCCTGACGCCCCGACGCTGGCGTCAAGTCTCGCGGATGATGACCGCGAGGCGACGGAGGCTAACAAGCCCGGTACTCCGGGGAGACCACGTATAAGCCGTAAACCATCGCGCAGGGAATGCCGGAGTGTGTTCGGTTGTACCTGTTGATGACTCGTGTGCGTTTTTTGCGCATTTGCTGCACGCGAGGCTCGCGGGTGCAACGGCACCCGGCATTCCCTGCGCCCTCCTGATTTTCGAGGGCGGCGAATGATGCATCACTCGGGCTTTTCGAGCCGCGGGAACGCGGAGGTGTGTCTCACCGTCGTCATTGCGAGGAGCGAAGCGACGAAGCAATCCAGCTCTCAACTTGCGGCGCTATGGATTGCTTCGCGGAGCCTGTCATCGGGCCGCGCTTCGCGCGGACCCGTTGGCTCGCAATGACGGTATGGCTGTTTGACAGTTGAATATGGACGGACCATCGCGGCAACGGGAATCGCAGGGGGTTGGCAAACGCGCGCTCGCGCCATGCCCCCGGCCTCATCGGGTTCTTGTTTGTATTTGCGACGCTCGCTTGGCCTAGAACTGATAGCGGCGCAATCCGCCATCGACCGGGATCACCGTGCCGGTGATATAGCGCGCCCGCGGCGAGGCCAGGAAAATGGCGAGCACGGCGAGGTCTTCGGGCTCACCCCAGAAGCCAACGGGAATTTCCTCTTCGGCAAATCGCTCGCGGTAATCCTCCGGATAGTTGCGCCGGATCTGCTCGCTCATGATGCGTCCTGGCGGAATGCAGTTGATGGTGATGCCGTGCTCGCCGATCTCGCGCGACAGACCCTTGGCCCACGCATGGACCGCAGCCTTGGCCGCAAATGCCGCGTTCAGACCCTCCGGCTCCGACTTGCCGGTGATGTTGATGATGCGGCCCCAGCGGCGCTGGATCATCTGCGGCAACAGTGCATGCGCGATCTTCCGGTAGCTGGTGAAATTGAGCGCAATGGCCTCATCCCAGGCGCTGTCGGGCGCATCGACCGGAAGCGGCCGGCTGCCGCCGGCATTGTTGACCAGGATATCGACATGGCCGAGCTCGGCGATGGCAGCGGCAGCAAGCTTGTTTGCGGCGCCTTCGGCCACGATGTCCTGCACCAGCGGGATGATGGTGCCGCCGGCGGCCTTGGTCTCCGCTACCAGCGTGTCCAGGAGCTCCTTTCGCCTTGCCACCGCGACCACGCGCGTGCCTTCCTCCGCCAGCCCCCTGGCGATCGCGCGCCCGATCCCGATGCTGGCTCCCGTGACCACTGCCGTCTTGGACTTAAGCTCCAGATCCATGTCCGTTCTTTCCGTCAAGATGAATTGCGTTGCGAGGGCCGCGCGTGTAGTACGCAGGCCGCCGCTCACAGCAAGCATATCGGTCGAAGAAAATAAAGTTGGTTGCACGATGGTGTGGGATCCCCAGCAATACCTGAAGTTCTCCGGCCACAGGCTGAGGCCGGCGGTCGATCTCTTGATACGCATTTCGGACTTTGCCGTTCGCAGCGTCGCCGACCTTGGCGCGGGTGCGGGTAACGTCACAAAGCTCATCAAGGAGCGATGGCCGGAGGCAGCCGTCACCGGCGTCGAAGGCTCGGCCGAAATGGTCGCCGCCGGGAAGAAGGCCGCGCCCGAGATCGAATGGCTGCAGCAGGATCTGGCCTCCTGGCGTCCCGCGCAGAAATACGACGTGATCTATTCGAATGCGGCGCTGCATTGGTTGCCGGACCACGCGAGCCTGTTTCCCGCCCTGATGCAGAAGGTCGAGCCCGGCGGCATCCTCGCGGTGCAGATGCCGCGGAATTTTACCGCGCCTTCGCATTTGCTGATTGCGGAAACCGCCCTCAACGGACCCTGGCGCGGCAAGGTGGAGCATCTGGTGACGCCGCCACCCGTCGGCGAGCCTGGATTCTATCACGGCCTGCTCGCCCCGTTGTCCGACACCATCGATATCTGGAATACCGAATACCTCCAGGTGCTGGAGGGGGAGAACCCTGTCAAGGAATGGACCAAAGGCACATGGCTCACGCGCTATCTCGATATTCTGCAGGGTGAGGAGAAGGCAGCCTTCGAGGCCGCCTACGGCGAGCGCGTGGCAAAAGCCTACCCCAAGAACGCGTCCGGACAGACGCTTTTTCCCTTTCGGAGGCTGTTCATGGTAGCGCAGCGCAAGCGCTGATCGGCGCGGAGCGCGAGCCATGTGGAATGCGGCTTAGGTCTAGTTGTTGCGTTTTGTGTTTGCTGCCAGTAGAGCAACCAAACCAAGAAGAAAAACACGCGATTTCAGCGCGAGCTCAAAGAGGGGAGATTCATGCGTAAGTTGATTCTTGCTACTGTTGCCGCCGTCTTCATGATGGCGCCGGCCGCTGCATTGGCGGACGAGCCGATCGTCATCAAGTTCAGCCATGTCGTTGCCGCCGACACGCCGAAAGGCAAGGGTGCGCTCAAATTCAAGGAGCTTGCCGAAAAGTACACCAACGGCAAGGTCAAGGTTGAGGTTTATCCGAACTCCTCGCTCTACAAGGACAAGGAGGAGATCGAGGCGCTGCAGCTCGGCTCGGTGCAGATGCTCGCCCCATCCACCTCGAAATTCGCCCCGCTCGGTGTGAAGGAATTCGAGGCGCTGGATCTGCCTTGGCTGTTCAAGGACGACGAGACCTATGCGAAGGCCATGAAGGGGCCGGTCGGCCAATACCTGTTCAAGAAGCTCGAGGTCAAGGGCATCACCGGCCTTGCCTATTGGGACAACGGCTTCCACATGATGTCGGCCAATCGGCCGCTGATCAAGCCCGCGGATTTCCAAGGCCTCAAGATCCGCATTTCCGGATCGAAAATCGCCGACCAGTATTTCCGCAATCTCGGATCGATCCCGCAAATCATGGCGTTCTCGGAAGTCTACTCTGCGCTGCAGACCGGCGTGGTCGACGGTTGCGAGAACACGCCCTCGAACTACCTGACCCAGAAGTTCTACGAAGTGCAGAAGGACATCACGGTGTCCTATCACGCGCACCTGCAGTATGCCGTGATCGTCAATTCGAAATTCTGGAGCGGCTTGCCGCCGGATATCCGCAGCGAGCTGGAGAAGGCGATGGCGGAGGCGACCGACTATACCAACTCGATCGCGCGCAAGGAGAACGAGGACGCGCTGGCCGCGATCAAGGCGTCGGGCAAGACCACGCTGCATTACCTGACCGACGATGACCGCAAGGCGTGGCAGACGGCAATGCAGCCGACGTACAAGTGGGCGAAGGGACGGGTCGGGCAGGAGGTGCTCGATCTGATCTCCAAGGAACTCGACGTCAAGATGAATTGACGATCGACCCTTCCGGAAAATAACAAGAACAGAACGGTCGGGAGTGAAGCACACTCCCGGCCGTTTCGATGTTGGATGCGAGCTGATTTTGGGGGACTGATTTGCTTCGCGCGTTGAATAATGTGCTCGATCATCTCGAAGAATGGCTGATCGCGACGCTCATTGCGGCCGCCACGGGATTGATCTTCGTAGCCGTCGTCCACCGCTACGGCACCGGGTTGTCGGCCGATGTCGCCAAATGGGCGACCGCGCACGGGCTCACGCTGCTCGCGTCTGCGATGAAGGGCATCTTCTCCTGGCTCGCCCAGCTCGATCTGTCCTGGGCGCAGGAGCTCTGCATCTACATGTTCATCTGGATGGCGAAGTTCGGCGCCGCCTATGGCGTGCGCACCGGCATCCATGTCGGCGTCGACATCCTCGTCAACCGTCTGCCGGCGCACTCGCGCAAGCAGGTAATTCTGTTCGCGCTGCTGTGCGGCGCGCTCTTCACCGGCATGATCGCGGCGTTCGGCGCATCATTTGTCGGCGAGATGTTCCAGACCGGCCAGCAATCGAACGACCTCGAAGCGCCGATGTGGATTGTCTATCTGGCTATCCCGCTCGGTTCGGGCCTGATGTGCTACCGCTTCCTGCAGGTCTCGTGGTTCTACTTCTGGACCGGGGATTTGCCCCACCACGACGAGACCCATGTCGAAGGTGTCGAGGCGGAGGCGGACGTCTCGCCGGCGCTCCATCCGCAGCCGGCGGATGCCGCAACCGAGGCCGCCGCGCGCAAGGTCAGCCCACTCGGGGTTATCCTGATTCTGGTGCCGATCCTCATCTTTGCGATCTGCCTCGCCGAGAAGTCCGGCATCCTCGTGCTGCCACAGGCGTTGCGCGCCGCCACCATCTTCGCGCTGCTGATCTCGTTGATGCTCACGGGAATTCCGGTCTCGATCGCGCTCGGCCTGACCGTGATGACCTTCCTGTTCACGCTGACCGCGGTGCCGATCGAGGCAGTCTCGATGAAGCTCTTTACGGGCATCGAGAGTTTCGAGATCATGGCGATCCCGTTCTTCATCCTTGCCGGCAATTTTCTGACCCATGGCGGCGTCGCCCGGCGGATGATCAACTTCGCGACCTCGCTGATCGGACACCTGCATGGCGGGCTTGGCCTTGCCGGTATCGTGGCTTGCGCGATGTTCGCGCTGGTGTGTGGATCGAGCGTCGCCACCGTTGCCGCGATCGGCGCCATCGTGTTGCCCGAAATGGTCAGGCACGGATATCCAATGCGGTTCGGCGCCGGCATCATCACGGTCGCGGGCTCGCTCGGCATCCTGATGTTGCCGTCGATCCCGAAGATCGTCTATGCGGTCGCAACCAACACCTCGATCGGCGCGCTGTTCGTCGCCGGGCTGCTGCCGGGTTCGCTGCTTACCGTCATGCTGTGCGTGGTGACCTGGTACCTGGCACGCAAGCGCGACTATCCGTTGATGAAAAAGGCAAGCTGGGCCGAGACCTGGCACGCGTTCCGCGAGAGCATCTGGGGGCTGATGCTGGTCGTGATCATTATCGGCGGCATCTATAGCGGACTGTTCACCGCGACAGAGGCGGCGGCGATGGCCGCGGTCTATTCGTTCCTCATTTCGGTGTTCGTCTACAAGGCGCTCAGCTTCAAGGACGTGCCGCGGGTGCTGTTGCGTGCCGCGAATACCAGCGCGATGCTGCTCTACATCATCACCAACGCGGTGCTGTTCTCGTTTGTGCTCAGCAATGAAAACATTCCGGCCGCGCTCGCCGACTGGATCATAGGGCAGAATCTCGGCTGGGTCGGCTTCCTGGCGCTCGTCAACATCCTGTTGCTCGCCGCCGGAAACTTCATGGAGCCGAACTCGATCATCCTGATCATGGCGCCGATCCTGGCGCCGGCGGCCAAGAAGCTCGGCATCGATCTCGTCCATTTCGGCATCGTGATCGACGTCAATATGGAGGTCGGTCTCTGCCATCCTCCGGTCGGCCTGAACCTGTATGTCGCGTCGATGATAGCGGGAATGCGCATCACGGATCTGGCGGTCTCGGTCCTGCCATGGCTGCTCACGATGCTCGGCTTCCTCATCCTCGTGACGTATTGGCCGGAGCTCACGCTGTTCCTGCCGAGACTGCTCGGAATGCACTGAGGGCTAGCTCGCGGCGAGTCCAAGGCTTTGATAGATACGCCGCGCATAGGCGCCGAATTCATCGGTGGTCTTGATCGGCAACGTGCGCGGCGACGGCAGATCGATTCTGAAGTATTCCGCCATGCGCGCCGGACCTGCTGTGAGCACCGCGCAGTGGGAGGCGAGGAATACCGCCTCCTGGATCGAGTGCGTGACGAACAGGATGGTCTTGCCGCTCTCGCGCCAGATCTTCAGCATCTCCAGATTCATCTGCTCGCGCGTCAGCGCATCCAGGGCGCCGAACGGTTCGTCCATCAGGATCAGCTTGGGATCATGGATGAAAGCGCGTGCAATCGCCGCGCGCTGCTGCATGCCGCCGGACAATTGCTGCGGATATTTGTCCTCGTAGCCGGACAGCCCGACCAGGTTGAGGAGGTCGCGTGCCCGTGCGCGCGCGGCCTTCATCGGCAGCCCGACGATCTCGGCCGGCAGCAACACGTTGTCGAGGATCGTACGCCATTTCAGGAGCAGCGCCTGCTGGAACACCATGCCGATATCGCGGGCCGGATCGAACGGCGTCCGGGCGTTGCCGATTGTCACATGCCCGCCGTCGGCGCTATGCAGCCCCGCCAGGATCTTCAACACCGTGGTCTTGCCGCAACCGGATGGACCGACGAGAGAGACCAATTCGCCCTCCTGCACGTCCATGGTGACATCGGAGACCGCGAGGAACTCCTGCCCTCCCGACCGATAGACCTTGCGGACATTGCGCAGGCTGATGAAGGGCGCGGCGTCGCTCATGCCAGCCATTTCCACAAATGGGCGGCGACGAAGTCGTCATCAGAGAGGTCGGCGTGCTCGTTACAGACGCGGTCGATCTCCTGCATCTGCCCGGGGCTCAGGCCCTCGTGCGGATCGAGGCACCAGATGCCCTGCATCAGGCCCTGCCGCCGCAGCACTTCATGGCAGCCGGCGATGCAGCCGTGGAAGTTATTGGCGACATCGAAGAAGGCGCTGTTGCAATCGGTCACGCGCGCATCGAGGGCGAGCAGATCGGCGGGCACGACTGCCTTGTTGCGCGCGGCCTTGCAGGCTTCGAACTGCTTGATCGCAGTCTGTGTCCACACCGACCAATGGCCGAGCAGGCCGCCGCGGATATGGGTCCGTGTGGTCACGCCATTGTCGCGGAGATCGAAAGGTAGCGCCAGATCGAGCAGGATGTGGTCGTCATTGCCGGTATAGAGGGTGATGCGGTCGAGTGCGCCGGCAGCGACGACGCCACGGAGCACATCGAGCGTGCGGTAGCGGTTGAACGGCGCGATCTTGATCGCAATCACATTGTCGATCTCGGCAAAGCGCCGCCAGAAATTCGCGGAGAGAATCACACCCCCGACGGCGGGCTGCAGGTAGAAGCCGACCAGCGGGATTTCGCGGGCGACGCTGCGGCAATGGGCGACGATCTCGTCCTCGCTGGCTGATTTCATCGCCGCGAGACTGAGGAGGCCCGCATGATAGCCGATGTCGCGGGCGATCTTTGCTTCCGATATCGCCTGCTGCGTCGGACCAACGAGGCCGGCGACCAGCACCAGCGGCCGCTTGGTCCAGTGCGCCGCCGTTTCCGCCGCAAGCTCCAGCACCAGCCGGTACAGGCCAACATCGCGGATCGCGAATTGCGTGGTGTGGACGCCGACCGCGAGCCCACCGGCGCCGGCGTCGATGTAGTAACGCGTCAGTGCGCGCTGATGGACCTTATCGAGCCGGCGGTTCGCGTCGAGCGCGAGCGGATGGGCGGGCAGCACCGTGCCCTCGGCGATCAGGCGACGGACGTCGGATTTGATTGCGCTGTGATGCATGGTCTGTCCTATCCGAATTCCGGGCCGGCAACGGCAAATGGCAGCTCCGTACCCGCGACGGTGGCGCGGCCGAAGCGCATGCGCTGGAACGGCCGCTCGATCGTCCAGCCGTCCGCTTTGAGTCCGTCAAGAAATACGGTCTGCGCCGCAATGGCATCGATCAGGAGCGGACCGCTCTCGGCGGCTGCAACGTTCCGGACCATCGCAAGCGCATGGGCTGATGATTCGGCAAACAGCGGACCGATATGGCGCGCGCTACGGCCGTCGCGGACCAATGCCACGGCATCGCCGTTGGAGATCAGCCGGGAGCCGGCGCGCCCGCTGAGCTCCTGCAGCAGGCCGCGGCGGTCAAAGCCCATCGCTCCGATGTCGCAAGTCAGGAATTCCGTTAGTGTAGCGGCGGGAAGGGGCGCGCCGCCACTGCCTGGCGCGTTCGCAAGCCGCAGTCGCCGCAACTGGATGGTCGGTGCGAAGCCAAGCGGACCATAGACTTGGGCGCCGTCCGGCGTCGCGTCGAGCCAGGTGGTGAGACCGAGCTTCGTTGCGGTGTTGAGGCAGGCGTCGACCAGCCGCGTCGCGAGCCCCCGACGGCGCCAGCTTTCGGTGACCAGCACCATGCTGATCCAGGCATCGGTCTCGGTATACGGCAACAGCGCTGCGGTCGCGACCAGATTGCCATTGCGGTCGCGCGTGCCGAATACGATGCCTTTGGTCAGGAAGAATTGCCAATCCGCCTCATTCTGATTCCAATGCGCTTCGGTCGAGAGCTTCAGCCCGCCGGCGGCATCGTGTGGATCGAGCTGGCTGATGGCGAGATGCTCAGTATCGGCCATCGCGCACCTCGTATTTCGTCGGCTTGCCAAGGCTTGGCATCGACCGCGACACCCAGTCTGCAGTCCATTTGATGAGCCGGCCGGTATCGACAACGGGAAGGCCGAACAATTTTACTGCCTGTGAGGTGTCGGTGAGCCATGCGGTCGGCTCTTCCTTGCCGACAATCACGGGCGCGCGACCGAGCAGCTTGCCGAATTTGCCCGCGAGATCGCGCACCGCGAGGATCTCATAGCCACTGACATTGATCGGAGAGGTCGGCATCTCGCAATGGGCAAGGCAGCGCAGCGCTTGCGACGCCGCATCGCCCTGCCAGATGAAGTTGACATGGCCGAGGCTGACATCGATCGGCCTGCCGGAGGCGACCTTGGTCGCGATATCGTGCAGCACGCCATAGCGCATGTCGATCGCATAATTGAGACGGAACAGGCGGCCCGGCGTTTTGAACTGGTGCGAGAAATACTCGAACATGCGCTCGCGCCCGACGCAGGATTGCGCGTATTCGCCGGGCGGATTGGGCGCCATGCTCTCGTCCGAGCCTTGGCCGTCGACCGGCACGAAAGGATAGACGCAGCCGGTCGAGAACGCGACGATGCGCGAGGTGCGGAACGCCTGCGCGACCAGCGCCGGCACATGCGCGTTCATCGCCCAGGTCAGCGCCAGATTGCCCTCCGCGCCGAATTTGCGTCCGGCCATGAAGATGACGTTGGCAGACTTTGGCAACGCGTCGACAGCGGCCGCATCCAGGAGATCGCAATGGATGGTCCCGACGCCGCGCGCCTCGAGCCATTCCCTCACGCCTGGCTCGCTGAAGCGCGCGACGCCGATCACGTTGCGGCTCGGCTGCGCCGCCTTGGCAAGGCCCGCCAGCGTCGGTCCCATCTTGCCGCCGACGCCCAGGATCATGATATCGCCGTCGACCTTGCCGAGATCGTCGATCAGCGCCTGGCTCGGGCGGCACAGGAGTTCGTCGAGCGCTTCGATATCGGCGATAGTCTCCGGCAGATTGTCGCGCGAGAGCAGCATGTCTCTTCCCTGATTGTCTCATTGCAGGCGGATGTCGCGGACCACGAACAGCCGTTCGAGGCCGAGCACCAGGCCGTAAAGGGCGACGCCGAGCAGCGTCAGCAGGATCACCGCCATCACCATCGCCGGCGTATCGAGCGCGGACTGCACCTGGATCATGAGATAGCCGAGCCCGCGGTCGGAGGCGATGAACTCGCCGACGATGGCGCCCGCGACCGCAAGAATGGCGCCGACCTTCATGCCGGAGAACACATAAGGCAGCGAGCCGGGGAGCTGGATCTTGCGGAACAAGGTCCAGCGCGAGCCGCGTAGCGACTTGACGAGATCAAGCAGGTCCGGCTCGACCTCGGAGAGGCCGCGCGCGGTCGTGAGCAGGATCGGGAAGAAGCAGATGGAAAACGCGATCAGGACATTGGCGAAAATGCCGTAGGAGAACCAGACGATGACGAGCGGCCCCATCGCCACCTTTGGAATCATGTTCAGGGTCACGAACAGCGGCAGCAGGATCAGCGCCACTGCCCGCGACCAGGTGAAGATCAGCGCCAGCGCCACGCCGACGATGGCGCCGAGCGCGAAACCGCCCAGGATTTCGCTCGCGGTGACGAGAAGATTGGAGGCCCAGGCATATTGAGCATTGCCAAGGGTCGAAAGCGCCGCGAGCGGCGAAGGCAGGATGAATTTGGGAACGTGAAAAGCGTCGACCACGACCTGCCACAGCACGATCACGGCCAGATGCACGACCAGGATGATTGTCACCGGTCCTGCCGGTCGTCCGCCGCTGTTCACGTTGCTCTCCTCCTTGCCGACTAACCTATTGCTGCAACAGACATCTTTCAACCGTTTGGTTGATAAATGACCGACCCGGCCCTACTCCGTCATTGCGAGCAAAGCGAAGCAATCTACACTGGCTCCGCGGCGACAGTCTGGATTGCTTCGGAGCTCACGCTCCTCGCAATGACGGCTGCTACGGCCGCAGAGCCTGGAGCACCAGGTCGACCACATGCTTGCGGCGGGCGCGTTTCGCCGCCGGCTTGCTCAGGTCCGTGCCGAAGATCGCCGACAGGGTCGGCGTGTTGGAGAAGAAGAAATAGCTCAGCCCCGCGATCGAGATGTAGAGATGGACCGGATTGATGCCGCGCCGGAAGATCCCCTCGCGCACGCCCTGTTTCAGGATCTTGTCGACCAGGCTGACCAGCGGCGAATGCATGGCCTCGAGTTTGCGCGAGGTGCGGACGTGGCGGGCGCCGCCGCGGTTCTCGTCGTTCAGCAGCACGATGAAGTCCGGGTGGGCGTCGAGGTGATCGAAGGAACTTTCGATCAGCTTGCGGATCGCCTGTTCCGGCGGCAGGCCCTCCAGGTTGAGGGCGTGTTCGTGGTTGCGGATCTCCTCGTAGACCCACTCCAGCACCGCGAGATAGAGCGCATCCTTGTCGCCGAAATAATGATAAACGAGCTGCTTGTTGACGCCGGCCCGCGCGGCGATCTCGTCGACGCGGGCGCCGGCCAGCCCCCCGTCGGCGAATTCGCGCCGGGCAGCGATCAGAAGCTTTTGCCGTGTCGCCTCGGGATTGCGCCGTTGCGGCTTTTTGCCGTTTGCACGTCTATCGGGCATTTCCAACCAAACAGTTGACAAGTCGTGTCGTCCGCGGTTGCATTGGTAGCGTCACCGACGGGCATCGACAAGTACGGGTTGTGGAGAGGGAACGTCGCCAATGAAAAAATATGCCAGGTTGATGGGAGCAGCATTTGCACTTGTGCTTCCGGCGGCTCCCGTCGCTGCCGCCGAGCCGGTCAATCTGATGCTGAACTGGACGCCGACCGCGGATCATTCGCCGTTCTATTACGCCAAAGCGCAGGGCTGGTACGAGAAGGCCGGCATCGATCTCACCATCGAGATCGGCAAGGGCTCGGGCGTGTCCTCGCTCAAGGTCGGCTCCGGCGGCTCGCCGTTCGGCATCGCCGATCTCGCCACCATGCTGGTGGCGAAGAGCAAGGGCGCCGACGATGTGGCGGTCATGAGCATCTATGCCAATACCGGTCAGACGTTCTACTGGCTGAAGAGCTATGGCGTGAACGGACCAAAGGATTTTCCCGGCCACAAGATCGGCAATCCGCCCGGCGATGCGTCACGGGTGATGTGGCCAGCATTCGCGAAGGCGGCGGGGATTGCGCCTGATTCCGTGACCTTCGTCAATGTCGGACCGACCGCCAAGATCGCGGCGCTGAAGACGCATGCCACCGACATCATCAGCGACTTCTACAACGAGCACGATCTGAAGGTGATCGAGTTCGGAAGCGACCTCGGCTACCTCAACTGGAAGGATATCGGGCTCAACCCGTACGGCAATGCGCTGATCGTCAATGGCGCGTACCTCAAGAAGAACCCGAAGCTAGTGGAGGATTTTGTGAAGATCACGCAGAAGGCCTTTGCCGCCTGCGTCGCCGACGTCACGCCCTGCCTGAAAGCGCTGTTGAATAACGTCTCCGGTCTCGACAAGGAGAATCAGCAGCGGCAGTGGGAGCGTATCAAGGTTCTGATGACCGATGAGTTCACCACGACCAAGGCGCTCGGCTGGATCGACGGCGAGCGCATGAAGAAGGATTACGAGCTGGTGCAGACCTATCTCGGCATGGAGAAGCCGTTCGATGTGCAGACGGCGTTCACGACGAAGATGCTGGACACGTCGATCAAGATGGATGCGAGCAAGGTAAAGAAGTGACGCGCCACAGGCGCATCATCGCGAGCGAAGCGGCGAGGTCGCGTCCTCGACCAGCGAACGGATGCTGCGTGCCAGCCCCAGGATGCGCGGCCCGCATTCGCGCTCGACCTGCTCGGCGCTGAAGCGGAACGAGGGGATGCCGCAATTGACCGAGAGGCAGTCGCCGCCCGGCGTGCGATAGAGCGGAGCGGCGACACCAAAGATTTCGCGCCGCCATTCGCCCAGTGATACTGCGAAGCCGCGCTCCTTGCAGAGCTCGATGTCCGGCAGCGTTCGGCGCGCGACGTATTCGGTTTCGTCGGGGCGCTCCGCCTTCATCGCCGTGACATAGGCCTCTAGCTCATCCTTCGTGTAGAGCGACAGCAGAGCGCGGCCGACCGCGGTCGTCGACATCGCGCTTGAAAAGCCGACATCGGGTACATGCGGCGCTGCATCCGTGGTGCGCAGCGTCTCCACATAGATGAAATCGAGGCCGAACGGCATCGCGATCGACACCGTGCCGCCGGCGTAGGCCGCAAAGTCGCGCATCAGCGGACGCGCGGTCTGCCGCACCTTGATCGCGGCGAGCAGCGGGTACGCGTTTGCGAGCACGCCTAGCCCGAGCACGAAGCGGCCCTTGGTGTCGCGCTTGAGATAGCCGAGCTGCGCGAGCGTGTAGGTCAGCCGCGACACCGTCGGCCGCGACAGCCCGGTGTGCTCGGCAAGCTCGGCGTTCGAGAGCGGGCCGCCTCTCGAGCGGAATGCCGCCAGCACGTCGAGCCCATGCGCGAGCGTCGTCGCAAAGGAGGGGTCGCCTTGCTCCGCGCGCTGCTTGGAAAGAGCCTCAGCCTGAGAAATCACGGCCACGGCAACTAATATCGGTCATGAATTGCAATATTGTCAATATATCGAAACGAAATTGCACTTTGTATCGACATGGGGGTATAACCCTCCCAAAAGGGCCGGTAGGGAACAGGAGGATGATCGTGAGCCAAGCCGCCGTCAGCGAAGCCCCGAAGGAAGCCTCGCCCTTCGTGATCGCTCAGCAACGGGCGGTGCGCGATGCGCTGCCCTTCGTCGACATTGCCGATTTCGACGACGCCGCGCGCGGTTTCCTCGGCACCATCGAGCACGCGAAGATCAATTCGGCGTCCGGCCGCGTGGTCTGGAGCCTCGAACCTTATGGCTTCCTCTTCGCGACCGAGGCGCCGCCAACCGTCAATCCGAGCCTGTGGCGGCAGTCGCGGCTCAACATGTGGCACGGCCTGTTCGAGGTGGTACCCGGCGTCTATCAGGTGCGCGGGCTCGACATCGCCAACATGACGCTGATCGAGGGCGATACGGGCGTCATCGTGCTGGATACGCTGACCTCGATCGAGGGCGCGCGTGCTGCGATGGAGCTTTACTTCCAGCACCGCGGCAGGAAGCCCGTCACGGCGGTGATCTTCAGCCACACCCATACCGACCATTGGGGCGGCGCGCGCGGCGTGCTCGACGAGGCGACCTTGGCGAGCGGCAAGGTGCCGATCGTCGCGCCCAATCTGTTCATGGAGCACGGGGTCTCCGAGAACATCATCGCGGGACCGGCGATGCTGCGCCGTGCGCAATATCAATTCGGGCCATTCCTTGCAAAGGGCCCGCGCGGACACGTCGATTGCGGACTCGGCAAGTCGATGGCGGCGGGCGCAGTCGCGCTGGTGCGGCCGACCGATCTGATCATGGCGACCGGCGACAAGCGGGTGATCGACGGCGTCGCGTTCGAATTCCAGATGGCGCCGAACAGCGAGGCGCCGGCGGAGATGCATGTCTACGTGCCGCGCTACAAGCTTTTGAACCTCGCGGAAAACTGCACGCATAATTTCCACAATCTGCTGCCGTTCCGCGGCGCCGACGTGCGCGACGCGCTCGCCTGGTCGAAATATCTCAACGAGGCGTTGAAAATGTGGGGCGGCAAGGCCGAGGCCATGTGCGGCCAGCATCACTGGCCGGTGTGGGGAGGGGAGCGGATCGACACCATGATCCGCCAGCAGCGCGATCTCTACAAGTTCGCGCATGACCAGACCATCCGCCTGATGAATCACGGGCTGACGGCGGCCGAGATCGCCGAGACCATCCGATTGCCGAAGAGCCTCGACGGCGCATGGCACACCCGCGGCTATTACGGTCACATCCGCCATAACGTGAAAGCGATCTACCAGAAATATCTCGGTTGGTATGATGCCAATCCCGTCCATCTCGATCCGCTGCCGCCGGTCGCGGAGGGCAAGAAATATGTCGAGTATATGGGAGGCGCAGATGCGATCCTGTCGCGCGCGAAAAAGGACTTCGACAAAGGCGAGTTCCGCTTTGTCGCGCAGGCGCTGAGCCATCTCGTGTTCGCCGAGCCCGACAACGTGGCGGCGCGTGCGATGCTCGCCGATACGTTCGAGCAGCTCGGCTATGCCGCCGAAAGCTCGACCTGGCGCAACGCCTATCTGTTCGGCGCGCAGGAATTGCGCCAGGGCATGCCAAAGACGTCGCCACGGCCGCCGATGCCGCGCGAGACGCTCGCAGCACTGCGCACCGAGCAGCTCTGGGACGTGCTCGGCGTGCGGCTCAACGGGCCGAAGGCGGAAGGCAAGCGCATCGTGCTGAACTTCAGCTTTACCGACACCGGCGAGACCTTTGTGCTCAATCTCGAAAACGCGGCGTTGACCTACACCGAAGACGTGCAGTCGGAAAAGGCCGATGCCAGCTTCTCGCTCGCGCGGGCCACGCTCGACGAGGTGATCGCCAAGCAGACGAGCTTTCCGGAAGCCGTCACCGCGGGCAAGGTCAAGCTGAGCGGCGACCCGATGAAGCTCGCCGACCTCATGGGCCTGATGGACGAGTTTCCGCGCATGTTCGAGATCGTCGAGCCGAAGCGGTCGGCGGTGACGTAGCCGTCATTGCGAGCCACCGGGTCCGCGCGAACGCGCGGCCCGATGACAGGCTCCACGTAGGGTGGGCAAAGCGAAGCGTGCCCACCATCTTACACCTCAGCAAGGTGGTGGGCACGGCGCGAAGTGCGCCTTTGCCCACCCTACGGTTTTCGTCGCCGCGCTCCTTATTCGGCGCTGCTCACCAGCCTGATCTTCGGCTCCGCCTTTTCCATCAGGCCGCGATAGACGGTGAGATAGTCGAGCGCCATTCGCCGGGCCGTGAAATGCATCTCGAATTGCCGGCGGATTGCGGCGCGGTCGAGCCCGGATAGACGGTCGACGGCGCTCACCGCGCTGATCTCGTCCTCGACGATGAAGCCGGTAACGCCATCCTCGATGATCTCCGGCACCGATCCGCGGTTGTAGGCGATGACGGGCGTGCCGCAGGCCAAAGCCTCGATCATGACGAGGCCGAACGGCTCCGGCCAGTCGATCGGCACCAGAAGGCCGATCGCGCCGCTGAGAAAATCCGATTTCTCGTGATCGCTGATCTCGCCGATATAGTCGACCAGCGGATTGCCGACGATGAGCGGCGAAATGAGCTGGTCGTAATAGTCCTGGTCGGCGCGGTCGACCTTGGCGGCGATCTTGAGCGGAATGTCGCAACGCATGGCGATCTTGATCGCGCGGTCGACGCCCTTTTCCGGCGCGATTCGGCCCAGCACGGCGAGATATTCGGGCTTCGCCGGTTGTGGCGTCAAAAGCCCTTCGGGCAGACCGTGGTGGATGGTGCGCACCCAGTTTGCGTGCGGCACCGGCCGGCGCTGCGCGTTGGAGATCGAGATCACGGGAGCCTTTGAAAAGGTCGCGAACACCGGCTGGTGCTCCGGCAGGTCAAGCCGGCCATGCAGCGTGGTGAGAAAGGGCGTCGGCTGCCGGTAGAACAGCGAGAATGGATAATAGTCGAGATGGAAGTGCAGGAAGTCGAATTCCTCATCGTCACATTTTTGGCGGACGCGCTCCAGCATCACCATGTGCAGCGCATTTGGGTCGCGTACCGCGCCGTCAAGGCGCAACGCCTTTGGCCACGTCGCATCAAGTTTGGCCGAAGTGCGGGAGTCGCCGCTGGCGAACAGTGTGACGTCATGTCCCAATGCGACCAGTTCTTCGGTGAGCCAATGCACCACCCGCTCGGTGCCGCCATAAAGCTTGGGTGGAACAGCCTCCGTCAACGGCGCGACTTGCGCGATGCGCATCTCACGTTCTCCTTTTCGTGATCATGGAAGGACTGCCCCCTGGTTAGCGGCACTGGCGAATGCCGGACAGGGAACGCTGCCGCAAAAGCGAAGTTCCGGATGCCGAAAATTACTTATCCGAAAGCTACGCATGTTCGTCGCATGTTCGTCGCGAAGTTGCCACGCCTTCAGGCTCGAAGGGTCACCATCGCTGCCCAGAATTGCGACACGTGAAACGCGACTAAAGTGGGAACTGGGTGGAAGGCTAAGTCGTTCACTGACCGGAACTTCCGCACTCGAACCCTCCGACAGGTATTAGCATCCATGGACCAGCTTTCAGGATACGCGCACCGCCCCTTTCGCTTCGTGTTGCGCTATCTGCGCCAGCGGCCAGCGTCACATCTCCTTATCTTGACATGCGTCATAGCCGCGGTTGCCTGCTCGACGAGCACGCAATACGGCGTAAAGTTTCTGGTGGACTGCCTTTCAGCGGGGTCTGAGCACGCAACCGGTGTATGGCTGGCCTTCGTTTTTCTCATGTCGCTGATCGCCGCCGACAATTTTCTGTGGCGGATCGCAAGCTGGATCGCGAGCTTCACCTTTGTCGGCGTCACCGGCGATTTGCGCCGCGACATGTTCCGTCATCTCACCGGCCATGCGCCGAGCTATTTCTCCGATCGCCTGCCTGGCATGCTGACCAGCCGGATCACCGCGACCTCGAACGCGATCTTCACGGTCGAGAACATGTTCGTCTGGAATGTGCTACCGCCGTGCATCGCCACAATTGCGGCCATCAGCCTGATTGGAACGGTGAGCCTGCCGATGGCGGGGGGGCTGATCATCATCGCCGGGGGCATGGTGATCGCCATGTTCCATCTCGCTGCGGCCGGAAAGCCGCTGCATGACGATTTCGCCGGCAAGGCCGCAGCCGTCGACGGCGAGATGGTCGACGTCATCAACAACTTGCCCCTCGTGCGCGCCTTTTGCGGGCGGAGCCATGAGCACAATCGCTTTGACGCGACGGTGAGGCGCGAAATCCTCGCGCGCGGGCGAAGCCTGCGTTATCTCGAAAAGCTGCGGCTCACCCACGCGGCGGTTACGGTGGTGATGATCGTTGCGCTGCTCGCCTGGGGCATCCGGCTCTGGGAGCAGGGTGGTGCGACCACCGGCGACGTCGTGCTGATCTGCACCCTCGGTCTTTCCATCCTGAACGCCACGCGCGATCTTGCGGTGGCGCTGGTCGATGTCACCCAACATGTAGCGCGAATGACGGAAGCGATCGCAACGCTGCTGCAGCCGCATGAGCTCTGCGACCATCCAGAAGCCGAGCCGCTGATCCGCAGCGGTGCGGCGATCGCCTTCAACAATATTTCGTTCCAATATCCCGGCGGACCGCGGGTGTTCGACCGCTTCAGCCTGCGACTGCAGCCCGGTCAGCGCGTCGGGCTGGTCGGCCAGTCCGGCGGCGGCAAGTCGTCGCTGTTCGTGCTGCTACAGCGTTTCTATGACGTCGATCACGGCAGCATTACCATCGACGGCCAGAATATTGCGCGGGTGATGCAGGAAAGCCTGCGCCATGCGATCTCGGTCGTTCCGCAGGATATCTCGCTGTTCCATCGCTCCATCCGGGAAAACATCCGCTACGGCCGTCCTGATGCGACCGATGACGAGGTGTTGCGCGCGGCGATTGCGGCGCGCTGCGACTTTGTCGAAAGTTTGCCGGATGGACTCGACACCATGGTCGGCGACCGTGGCGTGAAGCTGTCGGGCGGCCAGCGCCAGCGCATCGCGATTGCTCGCGCATTTTTGAAAGACGCGCCGATCCTGCTGCTCGATGAGGCGACCGCCGCGCTCGACGGCGAATCCGAGGAGCTGATACGCGAGGCGTTGGCGCGACTGATGCGCGGCCGCACGGTTATCGCGATCGCGCATCGGCTGTCCACCTTGCGCAATTTCGATCGCGTGGTAGTGCTGAAGGCCGGCCGCATCATCGAGGACGGTCCGCCGGACCGCCTGATGCAGGGGCAGGGGCCTTATCGCGAATTGGTGACGCAGGAAATGAGCCGGCTCGCGAAGTTTGCCGCCTGAGCAGGCGGAGGCGTTCAGTCGGTTGCGTTCCGCGTCGCGCGTCAGCAATACTTCGAGGTCATCATGGCCGAAGCCGTCACCCAGGTCATCGCGAGCACGCTGGTCCTCGAGCGCATCCCAGAGCAGCCCTTCTACATTCCGATGACCGGGCCGGCGGCCCGGTTGCGTCGTTCCCTCAAGCACGATGACACCTTTATCGTGCTCGACAGCCACGGCGATATCGGTGCCTCCGCCGGTGGTCCGGACGGGCTGTTCCATGCCGACACGCGCTATCTCGCGCGACTGCAGCTTGTGTTCGAGGACACGCAGCCGCTGTTGCTCGGTTCCAATTTGCGCGACGACAATTCGTCGCTGACGGTCGATCTCACCAATCCCGACGTCTATCGTCAGGGCCGGCTGGTGCTTGAGAAGGACATGCTGCACATCGTGCGCACGGTCTTCCTGTGGCGTGGCACGGCCTACCAGCGCGTCGGCTTGCAGAACCACGGCGACCGCCGTGCCAGTTTCGACATCACGCTTCTGTTCGACAACGACTTTGCTGATCTTTTCGAAGTGCGCGGCGAGAAGCGCCAGCGCCGCGGCGTCGGCTCGGCCAGGTTGCTCGGGCCGGCCGACGCCGTCCTGGATTACAGGGGGCTCGATGATGCAGCGCGCATGACCGCGCTGCACTTCGATCCGCGGCCGACGCGTCTCGCGGTCAATGCCGCGACCTGGCATTGCGATCTCGAACCGCATCAGACCCACTCGCTGTTCGTTTCGGTCTCCTGCAACAAGCCGGCTGAGCCGAAGCTCAAGCGGTTCTTCCCGGGGCTGCTCGCACATCGTCGCGAGATGCGGTCCTCGACCATGGGCGCGACCAGCATCGAGACCTCGAACAACATCTTCAACGAGGTGCTGTGCCGTTCAATGGCCGACCTCAACATGCTGATGACGGAAACACCGCAGGGCCGCTATCCTTATGCCGGCATCCCCTGGTATTCCACCACGTTCGGCCGCGACGGCATCATCACCGCGCTGCAGATGCTGTGGATCGATCCCAGGGTGGCGCGCGGAGTGCTGAGACGGCTCGCGTTCTATCAGGCGACATCGGTTGATCCGCTCGCCGATGCCGAGCCAGGAAAGATCCTGCACGAGATGCGGGGCGGTGAGATGGCGGCGCTGCGCGAGGTGCCGTTCGCGCAATATTACGGCAGCGTCGATGCAACGCCATTGTTCGTGCTGCTCGCCGGCCTCTACGGCGAACGCACCGGCGACGCCGGGACGCTGGCGGAGTTGTGGCCCGCGGTAGAGGCGGCGCTACGCTGGATCGAGGGGCCGGGCGATCCCGATGGCGACGGCTTTGTCGAATACCAGCGCGCGACCGATGCCGGCTTGCGCAATCAGGGCTGGAAGGATTCCTATGACGCGATCTTCCACGCCGATGGCCGTCTCGCCGAAGGCAATATCGCGCTTGCCGAAGTGCAGGGCTATGTATTCGCAGGCAAGCTTCTCGCCGCGCGCTGCGCGCGGCGGCTCGGCCGGCTCGACGTCGCCGATCGGCTGGAGATGGAGGCGCATCGGCTCGCCAAGCGTTTCGAGGATAGCTTCTGGTGTGAGGAGCTCGGCACCTATGCAATCGCGCTCGATGGCAAGAAGCGCCCTTGCGCGGTGCGTTCGTCGAATGCCGGACATCTGCTATTCAGCGGCATGATCTCCGAGGACCGCGCGCGCCGCGTGGCGGTTGATCTGCTCCGGCCGCATTTCTTCACCGGCTGGGGCATTCGCACCATCGCGCTTGGCGAAGCCCGCTACAATCCGATGTCCTACCATAACGGCTCGATTTGGCCGCACGACAATGCGCTGATCGCGCTTGGGCTCGCGCGTTACGGCCTGAAACACGAGGTCGATCAGGTCTTCAGGGGCCTGTTCGATGCCGCGACCTATATGGACCTGCGGCGGCTGCCGGAACTGTTTTGCGGCTTCCGTCGCGAAAAGCATCGCGGGCCGACGCTCTATCCGGTTGCGTGCGCGCCGCAGGCCTGGGCCAGCGCCACGCCTTTTACGCTGCTGGAGGCTGTGCTCGGACTGGAATTCGATGCCGAACGCGCCGAGATCCGGCTGCGCAATCCGCGCTTGCCGGCCTTTCTCAATGAGGTCATCCTGCGCGAACTGCAGTTGGGCTCCTCGAGCGTCGACTTGAGGATCACGCGCCATGGCGACGACGTCTCGCTGGAGGTGCTGCGCCGGCGCGGGCAAATCCAGGTGTCGATCGTGCTCGCGCGCTGAGTGGGCGCCAACAGACGGGGAGAGCATATGCGCGGAAGATGCTGGTTCATCTGCTTGGGCCTCTCTTTCCTCGTCGCGGCGACAGCCGTGCGCGCGGCGGACGAACCGCAGCAAACCACCGCGCCTGCCGCTCCGCCGCCGGCGGCAGCACCAAAACAGCAGGCTGCGCCGCCGCCCTCGGTCACCGTCATCGCACCCAAGGAAGCCTATGGTGTGCTCGGCCGCGATGTCCGCAGTCCCACGGACGAGGACATGGGACACATCGTCGACGTCATCGTCGACCACGCCGGCACGGTGCGCGCAGCCGTGATCGACTTCGGCGGGTTCCTCGGCGTCGGCAGCCGCAAGATCGTGGTCGACTGGAACGCGTTGCATTTCGGCCGCGTCAACAACAAGAGCGACAGCATCACGCTGGAGCTCACCAAGGCACAGGTCGCAGCCGCCCCCGAATACAAGGAAGACACACCGATTGTGGTGCTGGGCGCGGCCGGCAAGCTTTCACCCTTCGACTACGAGCATTAGGCAGGGAGGAGGGGCATTCTGGTCGCGCGCCCATTTCATTTCAACGAGCGAAGTGGTGGTGATCGCAAGGGGGGCGCGATCGGCAAGAATGATATTGTGTCGCTTCCGCCGAGTACGTCCGAAGGCGAGCCGCATCCTTCGAAGCAGAGCCTGCGCGGTCTCGACTGGTTCATCTTCTTTCTCGCCGATGTCCAAACCGGTTTTGGTCCGTTCATCGCGGTCTATCTCACCACGCAGAAATGGACGCAGGCCCAGATCGGCCTGGTGCTGTCGATCGGGAGCGTGGTCGGCTTGCTCGGGCAGATGCCGGGCGGCGCGATCGTCGACGCGGCGCGCTCGGAGCGCCGGGTCGCAGGCTTTGCGATCGTGACCATCGGCTGCGCTGCGCTCGCTTATGCGGCGCTGCCGATCTTTCCGGTGGTGGCGACAGCCGCCACGTTGCACGCCGCAGCGAGCTGCGTGCTGGGACCTGCGATCGCCGCGATCAGCCTCGGCCTGGTCGGACCGCACGCGATCGGCGAACGGCTCGGGCGCAACGCACGCTTTGCCTCGCTCGGCAATGGCATGGCCGCGGCCGTGATGGGCACCTGCGGCTACCTCATCTCCAGCCGATCGGTGTTCCTTGTCACCTTCTGCCTTGCGATCCCGACTTTGATCGCGCTGTCGCGCATCCGCGAGGCCGAAGTCGATGTTGAGCGCGCTCACGGCGCCATTCTGCGCCCGGCGCCCGATCCGCAGGCGACCAGCGTCGTGAAGCTGGTGCGAAAGCGCCCACTCCTGATCTTCGCCGGCTGCGTGCTGCTGTTGCAGCTCGCCAATGCCGCGATGCTGCCGCTGATGGCGGGCGTCGTCACCACGCGGTCGAGCCAATGGGCGCCGGTGCTGATCGCATTCTGCATCGTGGTGCCGCAGGCGATCGTGGCGTTGATGTCGCCGTCGGTCGGCGTCAAGGCCCATACCTGGGGCCGGCGCCCGCTGCTCCTGATCGGCTTCGCCGCGCTCGCCATTCGCGGCGTTCTGTTTGCCGTCGTGCACGATCCCTTTGTGCTCGTCGCCGTGCAGGTTTTCGACGGTATTACCGCGTCGGTGTTCGCCGTGCTCGTGCCCTTGACGGTGGCGGACGTTGCCTTTGGCAGCGGCCATTTCAACCTCGCGCAAGGCATTGTCGGGACCGCGACCGGCATCGGCGCCTCGCTCTCGACCGTGCTCGCGGGCTACATCAGCGACGCGGTGGGTAGCCCGGTCGCCTTCCTCTCCCTTGCCGGCGTCGCGGCGCTGGGACTGGTCATGATTGCACTGATCATGCCGGAGACGGCGCACGTGGAGGGGTAGGATCGCACTTAGGGCGCGACCGTCTTGCGGTAGAGCGCGCCGTAAAGCGCGGCCGACAGATGCCAGCTAAAGGAGCGCGCCATGGCCCTGCGCCGCATGGCGTCAAGGCGCTCGGTCGACACGAAGGTGGAGAAGGCGCGCCGCACGCCGCCGAGGAAGGAATCGATCGATGGCTTCGAGAACAGAAAGCCGGTCTCGCCGTCGGTGATGGTCTCGGCGAGGCCACCGGTCTGATGGCCGATCGGCAGCGAGCCGAAGCGCTGCGCATACATCTGACTCAGGCCGCACGGCTCGAAGCGCGAGGGCATCAGCGTGAAATCGCTGCCGGCGAAGACGCGCCGCGCCTGCGCGTCGTTGAAGCCGATCACGACACCGATCGCATCCGGCCTGCGGCGATGTGCGGCCACCAGCGCCTGCTCGAACTTCGGCTCGCCCGATCCGGTGACGATGATCTGTCCGCCGCGTTCGACAATCTCGTCGGCGGCAGACAACACGAGATCGATTCCCTTCTGGTGCACCAGCCGCGCGACCAGGCCGAAGATCGGGCCACGCGAAAGCGCAAGCCCGAATTGCTTGCGCACGTAGTCGGCATTGGCGCGCTTGCCCGCCCAGTCGCCGGCGGCAAAGGGCTGGGCGAGCTGCGCGCAGACGCGCGGGTCCCAGCTCTCGTCGATGCCGTTCAATATGCCGGTCAGCTCCGACGCATTCGAGCGGACACGAAGCAGGCCTTCGAGGCCGCAACCGTATTCCGGCGTCGTGATTTCCCGCGCATAGGTGGCGCTGACCGTGGTGAGGTGGGAGGCGTAGACGAGGCCGCCCTTGAGGAAGGACAGCTTGTCGTAGAACTCGACGCCGTCGATGTGGAACGAGCTTTCCGGCGCGCCGATCCGTCGGAGCGAGTCCCGCGGAAACAGCCCCTGATAGGCGAGATTGTGAATGGTCAGGATGGTGGGCAGCCGCGCGCCGCTCCAGGCGAGGTAGGCCGGCACCAGCGCGGCCGGCCAGTCATTGGCGTGCACGAGGTCGGCTGCCCAATTCCTGTCCAGCATGCCCAAAGCCAATTCGGCGGCGGCCGACGCCAGACGCGCAAAGCGGATATCGTTGTCCGGCCAGTCGCGCCCGGTCTCGTCGCCATAGGGGTTGCCAGGCCGGTCGTAGAGCTCGGGGCAAAGCAGGACATAGACCGGCAGGCCATCGCGTGTTGCGGCTCGCCCGAGGGCACAGGCCGGCATCTCGCCGCGGGCTCTGCACTCGCCAACGGCTTGAATCTGCGTGAGTTGTTCGACGACGTCCCGGTATCCGGGGAGCAGGACCCTTACATCGGCCCAGGGACGAAGCGCTCTTGGCAACGCGGCCGAAACGGCGCCCAACCCGCCCACCCGGACGAAGTCGTCCATTTCTGTCGTTACAAAGAGAACTTTCAAGTATTGCCCCTGAAAAGGACCCGTATGTTGCTATGCAAGAACGGGTTCAATTTCCTCACAACCGGCGGACTTGCTGCCGGTTCCTATCGACGCTTCCTTAAGTCGTCTCCGCCATCTAGGTTCGGTTCAGGCGACCAGCAAAAAAAGCTGGCCGCCGCTTCGGGAGGATTTTGAATGACAATACCTCAGCTCAATGAGGACCATTTGACAGGAAGCTTTTCGGGCCTTCGCGTGATCGATTTTTCGACCACGATCGCGGGCCCGCATTGTGCGCGGATGCTCGCCGACATGGGCGCCGAGGTGATCAAGATCGAGCCCGCCGAGGGCGAGACCATGCGCTCGCGCCCGCCGCTGCGATCCGGCTGCTCCACCGTGTTCGGCCAGCTCAATGTCGGCAAGAAGAGCCTCGTGCTCGATTTGAAGTCGAAGGCGGGGACCGAAGCGATCCGCCGGCTGGTTGCGACCGCCGACGTGCTGGTCGAAAATTTCCGTCCCGGCGTGATGCGGCGCTTGCGGCTCGACTACGAGACGCTGCGGCCGCTCAACCCGAAGCTCGTCTATTGCTCGATCTCCGGCTACGGCCAGACCGGCCCGTCCGCGGAGCGTCCGGCCTATGCGCCGGTGATCCATGCCGCTTCGGGCTACGACATGGCGCATCTGGCCTACCAACCCGGGCGCAAGCGGCCGGATTATTGCGGCATCTATCATGCCGACGTGTTCAGCGGCGCCTACGCCTTCGGCGCCATCGCCTCCGCCCTCTATCAGCGCACGATCACGCATAAGGGCCAACACATCGACGTGTCGATGCTGGAATCCATGCTGTTGCTGACGTTGAACGAGGTGCAGTGGTCGCAATTCACCGTTCCGGCGACCTCGCGGCCGATGTTCGGCCCGATCGCAACCGCGGACGGCTACGTCATGCTGGCGATCGCGAGCGAGAAGACCTTCCAGGGCCTGATGAAGGTGATCGGCCGTCCCGAATGGGTGACCGACCCGCGCTTTCTGGCCTATGGCGACCGCCGCAACAACTGGTCCGAGCTGATGGATGGCGTCGAAGCCTGGTCGCGTACCGTCACCACCGAGACATGTCTCGCCGAACTCAACCGCGAGGGCGTGCCGTCCTCGGCCTATCGCACTGTGGCGGAGGCGCTGGCTGACCCGCAGATCGCCCATCGCCGTGCACTGGCCGAAGTGGAGGATGGCGGCGGAACGTTCAGAATGATGAACCTGCCGTTCCGGATGTCGGGCGCCAGAGTCGCCGCGGGAAAACGGGTCTCGACGCTCGGCGAGCACACGCGCGCGCTTTTGAAGGAGACCGGCCTCTCGGAGGAGCAGATCGCGGCTTTCTCAGGGAGACCCCTGGTCGCGGAGGGCCGCTAAGGTCGATCTTGCCGCAGCTTGCGTTTCCCGCCAAGCTGCTCCGACGCCGCCAACGATCCGGACAACACGGACGCTCGGCTCTGGAGGAGATTCCGATGAAGGTGCTGACCTCAGCGCGCACGCTTGCGCCAATTTTCCTTGTCACGGCATTTGCAGCAATTGCTTTCGCGAGCCCCGCGAGCGCGCAGAAGCAAGGCGGCACCATCACCGTCGGGCAGGAGCTGGACATTCCCGGCTTCGATCCCTTGAAGGTCGGCGTGTTCGATACGTCGGCGGAAACCGCCGCCTCGGCGATCTTCGATACGCTGACGACTCTCGACGACAAGGGCAACGTGCAGCCGAAGCTCGCGCTGTCCTGGACCCACTCGGATGATTACAAGACCTGGACCTACAAGCTCCGGCCGGGAGTCAAATTCCAGGACGGGACACCGTTCAACGCCCAGGCGGTGAAGGAGAATTTCGACCGGCAGAAGGACCCGGCCAACAAGTGCCGCTGCGCCTTCTACATCTCCTATATCCACGATGTGCAGGCGCCGGACGACTTGACGGTCGTCTACCACCTCAACGATCCCTCGGTAAACGCGCCGGCGCTTGCGAGTCTGCCGAGCGCCAATGGCGTCATCCAGTCACCGACCGCATGGAAGACCAAGGGTGACGACTATAATCGCAACCCGGTCGGCACCGGTCCCTACATCCTGAAATCATGGAACGCCGGCGACCGCATGGTGCTGGAGAAGAACCCGGACTACTGGAACAAGGGTCATCCCTATCTCGACCGCATTATCTTGAAGCCGTTGCCGGACGCCCAATCGCGCTTCGCGTCGCTGCAATCCGGTGAGGCCGACATCATCTGGGACGACGAATACGACGCCGACAACATCCAGAGGGCGCTGAAAGACCCGAAGATGGCCGTGCATACCTATAAGGGATCAGGTGCGCAGGTCTATGCCTTCAATACCAAAACGCCTCCTTTCGACGACGTCCGCGTGCGCCAGGCGCTGGTGATGGCGATCGACCGCAAGAAGATGTCGCAGGCGATCACCAACGGTCTGTCGCGCCCCGCCACCAATCCTTACGGCGACGGCTCCTGGGTGAAGTGCAAGGACGACGGCGCATTGCCGGAGGATCCCGAGAAGGCCAAGGCGCTGCTCAAGGATTACGGCAAGCCGGTCGACTTCAAGATGCTCGTTACCGCAACCCCGCGCGGTCGTGCCGTCGGTCAGGTGATGCAGCAATTCTGGAAGCAGGTCGGCGCCAACATGGAAATCGAGCAGGTCGATCAGGCAACGATCCCCCCGCGTGCCTTCATGCGCCAATTCCAGTTGACGCCATGGCGCATCATCGATCTCGCCGATCCCGATCCGCAGATGTATGCGAACTTCCACACCGGCAGCCCGGTCGCGCTCGCCAACTACAGCGATCCGGAGCTGGACCGGCTTCTGGAGCACGCGCGCACCACTGCCGATCTCGCCAAGCGAACCGAGGATTATTGCGCGATCAGCCGGCTCATCAACAAGCAGGCGATCTGGTTCTGGACCTTCCAGAACACCTATTACGCAATCTCGAGCAGCAAGCTGAAAGGCCTTCCGAAAATGTATAGCGGGGTGATTGACGTCTCCAACGCCTGGCTGGAATGATCCTCCATGCTCGGCTTCGTCGCTAGACGGCTGCTATATCTCCTGCCTGTGCTGGTGGCGGTCTCTCTGCTCACCTTCCTGATCGCCTCGCTTCTGCCGGGCGATCTCGCCTATGTGATCCTGGGCGACCAGGCGACGCCCGACAAGGTCGCGGCGCTGCGCCACGACATGGGCCTCGATCAGCCGGTGCTGATCCGTTACCTCGGCTGGCTCTGGCATATCCTGCAGGGAGATTTCGGCCGATCCTTCCGCACCGGCCAAACCGTGTTGCAGGCGGTCGCCGAGCGGCTGCCGGTTTCTTTCGAGCTGATGATCCTGGCCGAGCTGACGGGGCTTGTAATCGGCGTGCCGCTCGCGATCGTCTGTGCGGCGAAGAGCGGCGGCGCGTTCGACCGCTTCGTGACCTCGACCGCCTTCGGCATGCTCTCGGTCCCGACGTTTTTGTCCGCGATTCTCCTGATTTATCTCTTCGCCGTCGAGCTGCATCTCTTGCCGGCGACAGGCTATGTGCCGTTCTCCGAGGACCCGCTCGGCAATCTGCGCTTCTTCGTGCTGCCGGCGCTGACGCTCGCGCTCGCCGAATGGCCGGGCATCATGCGGGTGCTGCGCTCGGACATGATCGCGACCCTGCAGGAAGACTATATCGCGCTCGCCAGGGCGAAAGGCCTGAAACCCTCGCGCATCCTGTTCGTGCATGCGCTGAAGCCGTCATCACTGACCCTCGTCACCATCACCGGCATCAATATCGGTCGCCTGATCGGCGGCGCCGTGATCGTGGAGTCGATCTTTGCGTTGCCGGGAATCGGCCGGCTCCTGGTCGGCGCGATCTATACCCGCGACCTCATCATCCTGCAGGGCGTGGTGCTCCTGGTCGCCGCCGGCTTTGTCATCATGAACTTCATCGTCGACATGCTCTACGCGGTGATTGACCCGCGGATCCGCCATGGCCACGCTTGATCTTGCCCTTGAGGAAGAGGTTGTTGCGGCGCTACCTGCGCGGCGGAAGCGCCGGCTCGGGCCGGTATTCTGGGCGGCAATTGCGTGGATGGTCTTCATCTTCGTGGCGGCGATTTTCGCCGACGTTCTGCCGCTGCCCAGCCCGACCGACATGGACATGCTGAACCGGCGCGCACCGTTCTCGGCGCTGCACTGGCTCGGGACCGACGGGCTCGGCCGCGACGAGCTGGCGCGGCTCGTCTATGGCGCGCGCATTTCCCTCATCGTCGGCCTCGGCGCGCCGGTGATCGGGGTCACCATCGGCGGCGCGCTTGGCATGCTCGCCGGCTATTTCCGCGGCCGCTTCGAGACGCTGGTGGTGGGCAGCATGGACGTGCTGCTCGCCTTTCCGCCGCTGATCCTGGCACTGGCCGTCACAGCCTATCTCGGCCAGTCGATCCTCAATCTTACCTGCATCCTCGGCATGCTCGGCATTCCCGCCTTCATGCGGGTCGCGCGCGCCGCTACGCTTACTTTGGCGCGGCGCGAGTTCGTGATTGCGGCGCAAGCGCTCGGCGCGAGCCATGCACGCATCCTGCTTCGCGAGCTATTGCCCAACGTCATGCTGCCGCTGTTGGCCTTCTTCCTGCTCGGCGTTGCGGTGATCATCGTCGCCGAAGGCGCGCTGTCGTTCCTGGGGCTCGGTGTCCCGCCGCCGATCGCGAGCTGGGGCAGCATGATCGGGGAGGGGCGCGAGAGCCTCGACGTCGCGCCGCAGCTCGCCTTCCTTCCGGCGATTGCAATGTTTTTGACCGTGCTCTCCTTCAATCTCGTTGGCGATACGCTGCGAGCACTCACCGATCCGCGGCAGGGCGCGCTGTGAACGGCGCGGCGCTGCTTTCCGTCGAAGCCGTCTCGGTCGATCTGCCGACCGTGCGGGGCAATCTGCGCGCGGTGGATCAGGTCGATCTCCACCTTGCCGCCGGCCAGACGCTTGGCATTGTCGGCGAATCCGGCTGCGGCAAGACCATGCTGTCGCGCGCGATCCTGCAATTGCTGCCGAAGAAGGCAAAGCTCGCAGGCCGGGTGATCTTCGATGGGCAGGATCTGGCTCACTGCAGCGCGGAGGCCCTGCGAAAACTTCGAGCACGCTCGCTCGCCGTCGTGTTTCAGGACCCGATGACCTCGCTCAATCCGGTGCTCACCATCGGCACACAGTTGATCGAAACGCTGCAGGAACATCTGGAACTCGATGCGGCGGCGGCGAAGAGGCGCAGTGGCGAGCTGCTCGCCGCGGTCGGAATCCCGGCGCCCGAGCAGCGGCTTTCGCAATACCCGCACCAGCTTTCGGGCGGCATGCGCCAGCGTGTAGCGATCGCGATCGCGCTCTCCTGCGAGCCAAAACTCCTGATCGCGGACGAGCCGACCACGGCGCTGGACGTCACCATCCAGGCGCAAATTCTCGATCTGCTCGCGCGCGAGCAGAAGCGGCGCCACATGGCCATGATCATCATCACCCATGACCTCGGCGTCGTCGCCGGCCGCACCGACGATGTTGCGGTGATGTATGCCGGCCGCGTGGTCGAGCGCGCGCCGACCCAAGCCCTGTTCAAGCAGATGCACATGCCCTACACCGAGGCGCTGCTTGCCGCGATCCCGAAGCTCGAGACCGCGCCGCACACGCCGCTGCCGGCGATCTCGGGACGGCCGCCAGACCCGACCCGGCCCCTCAAGGGTTGCTCGTTCTCGCCGCGCTGCCGCTATGCCGCCGGCCGTTGCGAGAGCGAGAAGCCGCCTCTGGTACCTGCGGAGATGGCCGCCCATCAATATGCCTGCTTCCATCCGATCAGGCTTGCGGCGGACGCGACGGCATGATGCAGCAGGCCGCGACATCGCCGCTTCTCAAGGTGGAAAACCTCGTCGTCGAATATGTCGTCGGCAACAAGATCGTGCATGCAGTCTCCGATGTCAGCCTCGAGATCGCGCGCGGCGAGACGCTGGGGCTGGTCGGCGAATCCGGATGCGGCAAATCCACCCTTGGCCGCGCCGTGTTGCAGCTACGGCCGGCGGTATCCGGAAAAGTCCTTTTCGACGGCGAGGATTTGACGGCCATGCAAGGCGAGGCCTTGCGGAAGATGCGCCGGCGCGTGCAGCTCATCTTCCAGGATCCGATCGCTTCCCTCAATCCGCGGCGCCGGATCGGCGACATCGTCGCCGAACCGCTCGTCATCGCCGGCGTGAGGGATGCGAAAGAGCGGCACGACCGCGTCTGCAAGGTGTTGAACGCGGTCGGACTCGACCCCGCGCTCACGATCGGCCGGCTGCCGCATGAGTTCTCCGGCGGGCAATGCCAACGTATCTGCATCGCCCGCGCCCTGGTGCTCAACCCCGAATTCATCATTTGCGACGAGCCGGTGTCCGCGCTCGATGTCTCCATTCGCGCGCAAATCCTCAATCTCCTGGAGGAGATGAAGGCGCGCTTCGGGCTGACGCTGCTGTTCATCGCGCACGACCTCGCCGTGGTCAAAGCAGTCAGCGACCGCGTCGCGGTGATGTATCTCGGCCGGTTGTGCGAGGTCGCCCCTTCCGAGGAGCTCTTTGCCAGGCCGGCGCATCCCTATACCGCTCTGCTGCTCGAGGCGATCCCGGTGCCCGATCCCGACATCAAGCCGGCAGAGCGTGTCGCGGTCGGCGAGCCGCCGTCACCGATCGCGCCGCCCTCGGGCTGCCGTTTCCGCACCCGCTGCCCACGCGCTGATGAGCGTTGCGCGCGCGAGGTGCCGGAATTGCGCCCGGTTGGGCCGCGCCAATCTGTAGCTTGCCATCACCCGCTGACGTAAATAAAGACGAAATCAAGAAAACGCCGGGAGTGACGCCATGAAGAGTTTTCAGGTCACCGATTTCAATGCACCCTTAAAGGAAGTCGATCAGCCGACGCCACAGCCCTCGGGCACGCAGGTGCTGATCAAGGTGAAGGCCGCCGGCGTCTGCCATAGCGACCTCCATATCTGGGAAGGCGGCTACGAGCTCGGCCATGGCCGCAAGCCGCTCTCTCTGAAAGACCGCGGCGTGTCGCTGCCGCGCACCATGGGGCACGAGACCGTCGGCGAGATCGTCGCCTTCGGTCCCGATGTGAAGGACAGCGACAAGGGCGGCCTCAAGGTCGGCACCGTTGCGCTGGCCTATCCCTGGCTCGGTTGCGGCAAATGCCCGACTTGCCTCGCGGATGACGAGAACATGTGCGCGATCAAGCCGAACGCGATCGGTGTCTATTGCGACGGCGGCTACGCCGATCACATGACGGTGCCGCACCCGAAATATCTGATCGACCTGAAGGGACTCGATCCCGTGACCGCCGCGCCTTACGCCTGCTCGGGCGTCACCACCTATTCGGCGCTGAAGAAGGTCGCGAAGGATTTTGACACTCCGATCGTGATCTTCGGTGCCGGCGGCCTTGGGCTGATGGCGCTGTCGCTGTTGAAGGCGATGGGCGGCAAGGGCGCGATCGTGGTCGACATTGACGCCAGGAAGCGCGAGGCCGCGGAAAAGGCCGGCGCGCTCGCGACCGTCGACGGCAAGGCGCCCGACGCCCTGCAGCAGCTCGCGCAAAAGGCCGGCGGCCCGATCCGCGCCGTGATCGATCTCGTCGGCAACGCCCAGACCACGCAGCTCGGCTTCGATTGCCTGACCAAGGGCGGCAAGCTCATCATCGTCGGCCTGTTCGGCGGCGGCGCGACGTTCGCGCTGCCGCTGATCCCGATCAAGGCGGTCACCATCCAGGGCAGCTATGTCGGCAATCTCCGCGAGACGCGGGAGCTGCTCGATCTCGTGCGCACCAAGAATATCCCGCCGATCCCGGTGACCCCGATGCCGCTCGCCAGAGCCAATGACGCGTTGCTCGACCTGCAAAAGGGCAAGCTCGTCGGCCGCGCCGTGCTGACGCCGTAGCGGCGGCCGAGCGGGAATTGACTCATGTCCGCTCAACACCCAAGACCGGCGGAAAGCGGGCATCACCGGACTTCCGAGAAGGGCCAACAGGCGACATCGGCGGCACCCATTTCGAGCTATTTGCATACTCCCTCGGCATGGCCGGTCAGCGCGGCTGACCCTTTCAACTCGCGGCAATGACCAAGACCAGATCAAAGCGGGCTTGGCGCTGCGGTCTGATCCGTCATAGGATCACTTCACGGTTGGATTGCGGCCATGGTGCAAGAGCGGCCAGTCCGGGTCGAGCGCAGGTTGTCGGCGATATTGGCCGCCGACGTGGCTGGCTACTCGCGGCTCATGCATAATGACGAAGAGGCGACGCACGCCACACTGACAGCTCTCTTGACCGACGCTGTCGCCCCGGCAATTGGTGAGCACGGCGGCCGCATTGTCAAAAACACTGGCGATGGATTCTTGGCGGAATTTCCGAGAGCCCGTAGGGCGGATTAGCTTCAGCGTAATCCGCCGTCATGCTACGAGGCAACTCATCGCGATGTGTGCGCCGGGCTCCTCCCGCTCAAATGGGCGGCGAGATTGACAGCGACGAGGATTTCGGCGCGGATCGTGGACGCGGGCAAAAAGGCGGATTACGCTGACGCTAATCCGCCCTACGGCCGCGCTGCGAACGGCCAATAACGGTAGTATTTGCGTGAGTTGACCGAGCGCGCGACGGACTGAGCATAAGGTCGACTTACCTGCACCTAGGCTGGCTTACTAGATGCTTGCTTTTGCACGGGCGGTAATCCCCGGAAAAGCTCATGCACCTCGTCTCTAGTTGCCGTGAGAAGCACAGACGCGAGCGAGAGGCAGATCGTCGTGTAGCCTTCCTCGACTGGGCTAGGCAAGCCTCGACCGCGTTCCTGCATCCCCATTCGGTAATAGGACATCGGCAGGCCGTGGACGTGGCTTGAAAACAGTATGTTCAAGAATCTGTACGTCGGTTTATCCTGGCCGGCCCGCTCCATCATTTCCTCTATCGGAAAGAGGTAAGCAGCTTGACCGTTCAATAGCCGTGTTTGATGCCGTAGCGTTTGAAAATATGGGTTGGCTCTTAGACGATTCCGAATTTCCTCGGCTTGGGCCTGCAAACCCGCGACTTGATTAGGGTCATTCGGTTCCCGCGCTTCAAACAATCTTATCCGTGAATTGCAGTCGTGCAGATTGAGAAGGTTCCACCGACAATCCCATTCCTCGTCCGTACACTCATCCACGCAGAGGTAGTGGAACGCGGCGCGCAGCTCCATCATCGTGCGGAGGATCACGGCAGCAGAGGCATAGTCCCAATGCTCGATCATCTTGCTAGCCCAAGGACTGTAGGGTGCCAGCATCAACAGGCTCACGCTACGAGAAAGCATCGCGGTGAAAAGCACAGAAGCATAAAAGTGCTTTTGGGTTACAGCCTGGAGGCCGCCGTATTGCTTCGATACCGTAATGCACTCGCGGACAACGTTATCAAGCACAGTTAGAGCGCGCTGATAGTCGGTGGACGGCTCCGCTCCAATTTTACCCGCGCGAAAAATCTCGCTGTGCGTCATCCTGCGGCCAAGGCCGATAGCGCGCAGCATGTAGCGCGTGCTCCCTACAAGGCGCTCAAGGAACAGTCTGAGCAAAATCGAGGCCCGGCGCGTGTGGATGAGTCTGCTAAGATAAAGCCCTGATAATATCGCTTTCCCCGAAGATCAACGCAGTTAAGCCTGCTTCGGGTCAATCGCGCCGGTTTGGCACCGTGGCGATAAGGTCCGGTCTTCACCCCATACCTGCCATACTGGCGACCGGCGGACTGTGGCTTCGGCGGCACGACGGGCAAATCACTTCGCTTAATCAGAATCATGTCAAGCCCATTCCGCAAAAATATTCCGCTTCCGTTTTTCGGAAAGACATGATTATCTCCGCGCATCCCGCCTCCACCAGGAGGGGCGTATCGCGATCGTCACGGACGTTGGAAGCGGGGAGCGGTGGACGCGTTGGTGTCGCAAGACGAACGGCATTGAAGCGGACGTAGCGAAATCGTGCGGGTCCTGATCTCCCGACGCTGGGATCAAGCTTGACGGTGACGAACCGTCAGGTGACGGAGGCTAACAAGCCCGGCACTCCGGGGAGACCACGTATAAGCCGTGAACCATCGCGCAGGGAACGCCGGTTGTTTCGGCTGCCCTGTTGATGCTTGCGTGCGCAAAGTGCACTCTTTTTTGCACGCAAGGCTCGCGGGTGCGGCCAGCATCCGGTGTTCCCTGCGCCCTCCGACTTCTCGAGGGCGACGCATGATGCATCACTCGGGCATGTCGTGCCGCGGGAACGCTGGCGTGTGTCCTCTCCAATTCATCGCGAGCGAAGCGGCCTGCGCTGAAACAGTCTGGTTTGCTTCCGCCTTCGCTCTTCGAGCTATGGCGGACAGGTCGTCGCGGAGTCTATCATCGGGCCAGCCAAAAGGCCGGCCCTGTTGGCTCCTCGCAATGACAGCTCATTTCAACAAGGAATCTCCATGTCCGCCAACAACGCAATCCACGTCGCTGTCCTCGGCGGCGACGGTATCGGCCCCGAGGTGATGGCGCCGGCGCTGGAGATCCTGCGCAAGATCGAAGCCAAATCGGGCCTCAGCTTTCGCTTCACCGAGGCGCCGGCCGGTGCGAACCATTATAAGGAGACCGGCAAGTCGATGCCGGACTCCACGGTGCGGCTGTGCGAGGAGGCGGATGCGATCCTGCTTGGCGCCTGCGGCCTGCCATCGGTGCGCTACCCCGACAACACCGAGATCGCACCGCAGGTGGAGCTGCGCTTCATCTTCGACCTCTATGCCGGCGTCCGCCCGGCGCGGCTGATCCCGGGCGTGCCGAGCCCGATCGTCGGCGCCGATCAGCGCGGTATCGACCTGGTCCTGATCCGGGAGTCGACCGAAGGCTTGTTCGCCTCGATGGGAAAGGGCGTCGTGACGCACGAGGACGCGCGCGAGACGCTCGTCATCACGCGCAGGACCTCGGAACGGCTGTTCGAGTTTTCCTTCAAGCTTGCTGAGCGGCGCAAGCGGCGCGGCCGCCAGGGCGCTTTAGCCTGCGTCGATAAAGCGAACGTCTTCAAGGCCTTCGCCTTCTTTCGCGAGATCTTCGATGAGGCCGCTCAACGTCATCCGGACGTGAAGGCCGAGCACCTCTATGTCGACGCCTGCGCGGCCAACCTGGTCAAGCGGCCCTGGGATTTCGACGTCATGGTGACGGAGAACATGTTCGGCGACATCCTCTCCGATCTGACCGCGGGCCTGATCGGCGGCATGGGCATGGCGCCCTCGGCCGACATCGGCGACCGTTATGCGGTGTTCCAGCCCTGCCACGGCACCGCGCCCGACATCATGGGGCAAGGCAAGGCCAACCCGACCGGGATGATCCTGTCCGCGGCAATGATGCTGGATTGGCTCGCCGGCAAGCACGGCATCGAGAGTGCGGCTGAGGCAGCCGAGAGCATCGAGCGCGCGGTCGATCAGGCCTATGGCGGCGGCATCAAGCCGATGGAATTTGGCGGCAGCAACGGCACCGCGGATATCGCCAGGGCAGTGCTGGAGGCGCTGTAGGGCGGCGCCCGAAGGGGTGAGGGCGGCACCTGCCCCTCAGAAGCATGGCCAAAGTGTGGAAGTGGACCGTCGCCGCGCGCCCGTTCTGCTGCTGATCTTTGGCATCAGTTCCAATGCAGGTGGGTCCCATCACAGTTCCATGACTTGACGGGCAAAAACCAGCCATTGCAAATACCCCCAACAGGGGATCAGGCGCGAACGTGAAACTCTCATTGCTCCGATTGGCGGCGGCGCTGATTTGGTCGGCCGCCTTTTGCTTGCCCAGCCAGGCCAATGCGGCCGGGCAGAAGGTCTTTCTCATTCACGGCTTCATGAATGTCTTCTCCCCCGGGATCGACCAGCTCGCGGCCGAGCTGCGGGAACGCGGCGTTCAGACCGAGGTGTCCAACCACCTCACCTCGGCGCTGACTGCACGCGAGGCCATCGAGGAATGCGCATCCGGCCAGATCTCTTCGATCGTCCTGGTCGGCCATTCGCTCGGCGCGGCCGCGGTGATCGATGTCGCGAGGCACCTGCAGGAGGCAGGCATGACCGTCGCTCTGATGGTGACGCTCGATCCGGTGGCGGCGAGCCAGGCATCCGACAATGTGCGCCGGCTGGAGAATTATTACCTCTCCAACGGCATCGGCTCATCGATCCGCACGGATTCCAATTTCCACGGCCAGATCCAAAACGTCGATCTGTCCCAGCGGCCGGGGATGGATCATGTCGTGATGACGACGCTGCCCGATATTCACAAGCATATCATTGCTCAGATCGCGGCGGCGCAGGGGATTCCCTGCCGCTGACGCCTGTAGGTCGGGTTTCGAGCCCATGACTCCTTCCGCCGCACCGCGCGTGTGCGTCATCGGTGCAGGCCCGTGCGGTCTGACCACGGTCAAGAACCTGCTTGCCGCAGGCATCAGCGACGTCGTCTGCTACGAGGAAGCCTCCGCCATCGGCGGCAACTGGGTCTATGACGACGCACCCGACCGGCGAAGCGTCTACCGCGCGACGCGGCTGATCTCCTCGAAGCGCCTTTCCGAGTTCGAGGATTTTCCGATGCCGGCGGATTATCCGGATTTTCCCTCGCACCGGCAGATGCTCGACTATTTCAAATCCTATGCCGAGCGCTTCGGTGTGCTCGCGACGGTCGTTCTGAATGCGCATGTCGAAAGCGCCAAGCGCCTTCCTGATGGCAAATGGTCGGTCAGCGTCACCGGCCGCGACGGCCCGCGTGTCGAGACCTTCGATGACCTGATCGTCTGCTCCGGCCATCATCGCGAACCGCTGCTGCCGGACTATCCCGGCGCGTTCTCGGGCCGGGTGCTGCATTCGCGAGAATACAAGCGGCCGGAGCCGTTCGAAGGCCAGCGCGTTCTGGTCGTGGGCGGCGGCAATTCGGCCTGCGACATCGCGGTCGATGTGTCGCGCGTCGCCGCTTCCGTCAGCCTCAGCATGCGCCGTGGCTATTTCATCCTGCCCAAGGTGATGTTCGGCCGGCCGATCGACCAGCTCTATGCCCGGATGCGGAGCTATCTGCGCTTTGCGCCGCGCTTTGTGCAGGATGCGGTTGCGGACGCGACCGTGCGCTTGGAGCTGGGCCCGTGGGAGAAATACGGGCTGGAGAAGCCGGCAGGCCGGGCCACGGCTATGCACCCCACGCTCAATACCGCGATCCTCGCGGCGCTGCGTGACGGCGCCGTGGTTCCGCGTCGCGCGATCGCGCGACTTGACGGCGAGCGCGTCCATTTCAGCGATGGCTCGACCGGAACGTTCGACGCGATCATCTGGGCCACCGGCTACCGCTTCGGCTATCCATTTCTCGATGATGCGATCATGGGGCCGGACTTCACGCATTTCCCGCCGCTCTATCTGACCATGATGCATCCGGGAATCGAGAGCCTGTTCTTCATCGGCTTGTTTCAGCCGATCGGATGCATCTGGCGCCTCGCCGACCACCAGGCCCGCATTGCGGCGCTCCAGATCAAGGGCGTGCTCAAGCGTCCGACCGACGTCGCAGCAAGAAGCGCCGGCGAAGCGAGCCGGCGGCGGCGCCGGTTTGGCGCGGCGCCGCGCCACTTGATCGAGGTCGACTATCACGATTTCCGGCACGCGCTCCTGCGCGAGCTCGGCGAATTCGCGCGTCCAGCCTAAGCGCGATTATCGCGCTTAAGCTTTTTTAGTTGCGCATGATCTTTTCGGAAAACCGCTTCACACCCCGCATCAAGCGCGGGGCAGGCTTTTTCCGGATCATGCGTTAACTTACCTGCGCGAGTGGGGCCTGCGACAGCAGCGTCTCCGCCGGCCGGTAGGGTAGGCCGTGGGCGGCTGCCACCGGTTCGCATGTGACATGGCCGGCGCAGACGTTAAGTCCGGCGCGCAGATGCGGATCGTCGCTCAAGGCCCTGCGCCAGCCCTTGTCGGCGAGCGCCAGCGTAAACGGCAGCGTCGCGTTGTTGAGCGCAAAGGTCGAGGTCCGCGCCACCGCGCCCGGCATGTTGGCGACGCAGTAGTGCACGACGCCGTCGACGACATAAGTCGGATGCGAGTGCGTCGTGGGTTTCGAAGTTTCGGCGCAACCGCCCTGGTCGATGGCGATGTCGACCAGTACCGCGCCCTGCTTCATGGTGCGGAGCATCTCGCGGGTGATCAGCTTGGGCGCGGACGCGCCGGGCACGAGCACCGCGCCGATGACAAGATCGGCTTTCGTCACCCATTCGCGGATCGCCGCGCGTGTCGAGAAGATGGTCTGCACCCGTCCGCCGAAATGATCGGACAGCCGCCGCAGTGCTTCCAGCGAACGGTCGAGGATCGTGACATGCGCGCCCATGCCGAGCGCAATCGTCGCGGCATGGGTGCCGGAGACGCCGCCGCCGATGATCAGCACGTCGGCCGCCGGCGCGCCGGGTACGCCGCCCAAGAGAATGCCGCGGCCACCGGCCGCCTTCTCCAGTGCATGCGCGCCGACCTGCGGTGCAAGACGGCCCGCGACCTCCGACATCGGCGCCAATAGCGGCAGGCCGCCACTCGCGGAGGTGACAGTCTCATAGGCGATGCAGATGGCGCCGCTCTTGATCAGGTCCTCGGTCTGGGCCCGATCGGGCGCAAGGTGCAGGTAAGTGAACAGCGTCTGTCCATTGCGCAGCATCCTGCGCTCGGCCTCCTGCGGCTCCTTGACCTTCACGACCATGTCTGCGCGCGCGAAGATTTCGCCGGCAGTAGCGACGATGGTTGCGCCCGCGGCGCGGTACTCCTCGTCGGTCAAGCCCGAGCCGAGCCCGGCCGAGGTCTCCACCAGCACGGAATGGCCGTGGTGGACGAGTTCGGTCACGACAGCCGGTGTCATGCCGACGCGAAACTCGTTGTCCTTGATCTCCCTGGGAACACCTACAAGCATCGCGAGCCTCCTTGAACCTGATGCGCCACGATAACTTGACAACGCGAAGATTAATGGTCGAATTTAGTGCCCGATGGATAGTGGGCACAATTTTATTGCGAGATTTGCAAAAATAGAAGCAGAATCATGCAGGAAGAGACGCTGGACCAGCGCGACCGGGCCATCCTCCGCGAGCTGATGCGCAACGGCCGCCTCACCAATGCGGAGCTCGCCGAGCGGGTGAACCTGTCGCCGTCCGCCTGCCTGCGCCGCGTGCGGGCGATGGAGGAGAGCGGCCTGATTGCGGGCTACGTCATGCTGCTCGACACCGCTCGTGCCAACATGCCGGGCGTCGCCTTCGTGTCGGTCACGCTGAAGGACCAGGGGCGCTCGACGCTCGACAAGTTCGAGCTGGCCGCGCAGCGCTACCCGGAAATCTCCGAATGCTATCTGATCGCCGGTCCCGCCGATTACGTGCTGCGGGTGGTCTATCGCGACTCCGCCGACTTCGAGCGCATTCACACCAAGGTGCTGACGCAGTTGCCGGGCGTGATGCGCGTGCAATCGGCGCTGACGCTGCGTACCGTCAAGCGCACCACGGCGCTGCCGATCTGAGGCGCGGGGCCGGCGGTGGGCTTTGGCGCACCTGCCCCGCACGATCTGAAACGCGAAGCATGATTTTGGTGGGGTACGAACCGGCGTCTCTTCCGCGGCCCCGCAGCCACCGGGTCGGCCTAGCCAGGGGCGAGCATGGGAAGCGTCATGCCGATGGTCGTGCCCTTTCCGGGCGCAGAGGTGAGCGTGATCTTGCCACCTAGCTGCTGCGTCACGAGATTGTGGACGATGTAAAGGCCGAGCCCGGTGCTGCCCTGCGCCCGTCGGGTGGTGAAGAACGGATCGAAGGCGCGGCGGCGAACCTCTTCCGGCATGCCGCAGCCGTCATCGCCGAACGTGATCTCGACCTCGTCCGGACCGAGACGGTGCGCCTTGATCATGATCTGCCCACCAGGGCGACCGGTGAAGCCGTGGGTGACCGCGTTGAAGATGAGATTGGTCAGCACCTGCCCGTAAGGGCCGGGAAAGCTGTTCATGATGATGTCGAAGGGCATCTCGATTGCGATTGAAGATCGCGATTTCAGCAGTCGGGACCGAACGCTTGCCATGACCTGCTCGGTCGCAAGCTTGAGGTCGAAGACGCGCTGATCGTCACTGCTGCGGTCGGCGGCAACCTGCTTGAACGACTGAATGAGTTCGGCAGCGCGTTGCAGGTTCGCGACGAGTTGTCCCGTGGCGCCGCGACAGCCGTCGGCGAACTCGACAAGCAGGGCGCGCCGTACCTGGCGCGAGGCTATCTGATCCGTGAATTCGCTGGTGCGATGCGCCAAGGTCGACGCGACTGTGAGGCTGGTGCCGATCGGGCTCGAGATTTCATGGGCGACACCTGCGACCAGGCCGCCGAGCGCCGCCAGCCTTTCGCTTTCGATGAGATAGCGTTGTGTTTCGCTCGCGTGTAGCGCCACTTCGGCCAGCCTCCGCTTGTCGCGGAACTCGGCAAAAAGCGCGGCAAGAACCGATGCGCCAAGCGTCACAAGGAGAATGCTCAATTGCGCGGCCCCGACGCGTTGGTCCATTGAAAGATCCGGATTGCCGAAATAGCCAATGCCAAAAGTGGTCGTCCAGACGATCGACAGGCTGACGATGAAGGCGGCTGCCGCGGCGAAGACCGGCCGGCAACGCGCCGCAAGCCACAACAGCGGCGCGAACAGCACCGCGACCGGCCCGACATTGGCCAAAAGCTCCGACCGCAGGAAAATGGCAAGTCCGCTCACAAGCGCCAGCACCGCGACGGTCAGCGCGCCTTCGACGAGTTCGCTCAACGGCGGCCGGTCCCTCGAGGCCGATGCAAGCTCGATCAGCAACGGTGCAACCGTGATGATGCCCAGGCCGTCCGATGCGAACCAGTGCTGCCAGGTCGTCAGGATCGGCGTCGTCGTGCTGTGAAGCAATTTGAATGTGATGGCTCCTCCCACCCCTGAGACGGCGGTCGCTACGATCGCCGCCGCCGTCAGCCCCAACACGTTGCTTAGCCTGCTCAGCCGGAAATCCGGACCGAAGTAATGCTCGATCAGCCATGCTGTGATCACGGCTTCCCCCGCATTGCAGAGAGCGAAGAGGACTGCGCTGCCGAGATTGCGATCGCCGGACAGATTGGCCGCGATCGTTGCCGCCATCGTGCCCGCAACGACCGGCCATCGCGCCCGCGATCCGAGCGCAATCAGCGCGCCGGCCGATACGCCGGCGGCAGGCCAGAAAACCGCAACCCCCTCAGGCTTGGTCAGGAGAGCAAGGCTGAGCCGCGCAGCCACGAAGTAGACGATACCGACCGTGACCGCGAGCCCGATCGAGCGGACCCATCCCGTCAGGTTGATGCTGGCGGAAAGCTCATCCTGTACCGGTATTCGCAGATCCTGCCGCACCACCCGGTGCTCCCCTTATGGGACCAGTTTAGCACAAGGGCAGCGCGACCGCTGCACCTTCGGCGAGCTGTGCCATTCTTTGCCGCGAATCCGCCACGATCCGGTCGCGACCGATCAGATCTCCCGTGAGTTCGGCAGCTACCGATATTGGCGAACGCGATGCTTGCCGCGTTCGTGCTATATCGCCCGTGCTGCCTTCAGCTTTTCGATCTCTTCCTCGCTGTAGCCGAGCGAAACCAGGATTTCATTGGTGTGTTCGCCGAGATCGGGCGTGGCTGTCCTGATCTCACGGTCGAAGCCCGAAATCTCGCAGGGCTGCGCCACCAGATCGAGTTCGCCGAGGCGCGGATGCTGCACGGACCGCTTGATGCGCAACGCCTCGATCTGTGGGTCGGCGAACGCCTGCTTGATGTTATAGACCGGCCCGCAGGGCAGACCCGCAGCCACCAATAGCTCGAACCATTCGCCGGTCGTCTTCTCCCGCAGCGTCGCGGCGATCATGTCGTTCATCGCTTCCTTGTTTTGCCGTCTGAGTGCGATCGAGGCAAAACGTGGATCGGCCGCCATGGTCTCGTGGCCGATCACTTTGCAGAAAATCTGAAAATTCTTGTTGCTGGTGGCGGCGATGTTGATGTGGCCGTCGGCGGTTGGAAAACATCCCATCGGCGTGTTGGTGGGATGATTGTTGCCTTCCTGCGGCGGAATCTTCTTGTCCATGGTCCAGCGCGTCGCCTGAAAATCCAGGAGCGTCAGGCCGGCCTCGATCAGGGAGGTCTGCACCCAGCGGCCCTGGCCCGAAACGTCGCGATCGAGCAGCGCGATCAGAATGCCTTGTGCCAGGAACGCGCCGGCCATGATGTCGGTGACGGCGACACCGACACGAACCGGACCCTGGCCGGGAATGCCCGTCACCGACATGATGCCGCTCATGCCCTGTGCGATCTGGTCGATGGAGGGCCGTGACGTGTAGGGGCCGTACTGGCCGAAGCCGGAAATGCTGCCGTAGACGATCCGCGGATTGCGCTTCCTGACAGCTTCATAGTCGACGCCGAGCCGCTTGGTGACGCCGGGTCGCATGTTCTCGACGACGACGTCGGCGTCTTCCGCGAGCCGCATCAGGATCTCGCGGCCTTGTTCGCTCTTCAGGTTCAACGTGATGGCGCGCTTGTTGCGGTGCAGGTTCTGGAAATCCGAGCCGTCGCGCCGGCCGACCAGTTCGCCGGCCTCGTCGCCTTCGGGCGGCGGCTCGACCCGGATCACGTCGGCGCCCCAGTCGGCGAGCGTGCGGACGCAGGAGGGACCGGCCCGCGCCAGCGTCAGGTCGATCACCTTGAAGCGCGACAACGGCAGCCGCGAAGGTTGGCTCTCCGGCGTTGCCTGTGCAGGTGCTTCCACGGGCTTGTGCATGCTGGTCTCCCTCACGCGCGCAAAGTGCCGGATGCTATTTTCCCTTGAACTGTGGTTTCCGTTTTTCCATGAAGGCACGGCGGCCTTCGCGGAAATCCTCGCTATCCATGCAGTCGAGGCCAATCTGCTTGACAGCAGCCATGTCGCGGTCGGCCGGCTCTTTGAGCACCTGCGCGATGGTGATCTTGGCGGCCTTGATCGCAAGCGGCGCGTTGGAGGAAATGGTGCGGGCAAGCGCCATGGTCTCGCCCCACAACTCGTCGGTCGGGATGACGCGGTCGACGAGGCCGATCCGCAGCGCTTCCGCCGAATCGATCCGCATGCCCGTATACATGATGAGACGCGCCCAGGACGGGCCGACCAGCGACACCAGATTGCGCAGGCCATCATAGCCGTAGGCGATGCCGAGCTTGGCCGCGGGGATGCCGAACTGGCTGTCGGCGGCCGCGATGCGGATGTCGGTCAGCATCGCGACCTGCATGCCGCCGCCGAGGCAGAAGCCGCGAATGCAGGAGATAGTGGGCTTGGGGTAGTTGCCGAGCAACGCGCGCTGCGCCTCGCTTCTCCTGGAGTATTCCTCGGAAGCCGCCGCATTGTGCCGGGTCTTCTCGAACTGGCTGATGTCGGCGCCCGAGACGAAGGCCTTGTCGCCGGCGCCGACCAGCACCACGACCCGCACCTCTTCATCGTCGCGCAATTCGGTCAGCGCAAGCCCCAAGCCTTCCCACATGTCGAGCGACATGGCGTTGCGCTTGTCCGGATTGTTGAAGGTAACGACGCCGACGCCCTCGGTGACGCTCTTGAGGATCTTGCCGTCAGCGTAGGATTTTTCGCTCTTGGTGACGTCCAGCATCGCAAAGCTGCCTTCGTTAGGAGTAGGTGGTCGCAAACGGGCCGATATTCGCACACGCAAAAGCCGGCCGCACCTGTATCCTAGCCCACCATTCGGCGGCGTGGGGATGGTGCTTTTCGGATACCTGATCCGGCGCGATCTCCTCATCGATCCGCTTGACGACGGGAACAGCGGCGGATCCGGGAAGCCCGCGTTGCCGAAAGGACGGGTATGACTTTGGTCGCCTTCTTGTCGGCGGCTGCGTTTGATATGTCGCAATGACGGCGCTACTGGTCTGCAAAAAGCCACGCGCAATGGACCTTAGGGAGGCCCCATGGGAGTGACGCGCCGGCAGGTCATGTTCGGTGCCGGCGGTGGGCTCGCCATCCTGGCGGCGCCCGCGGGAGCCACCGAGGCCGCCTATCCAAGCCGCAACATCAAAATGATCGTGCCATATCCGGCCGGCGGCACCACCGATCTGCTCGCGCGCCTGGTCGCCGACCAGATCAAGACCGGGCTGAATGCGGTCGTTGTTGTCGAGAACAAGCCGGGCGCGGGCACCACGCTCGGCGCCGAGCAGGTCGCGCGCTCAGCACCCGACGGCTACACGCTGCTGATGGCGACATCGACCACGCTTGCGATCAACAAGACGCTCTACAAGAAACTGCCCTATGACCCGGTCAAGGATTTTTCCGCGATCGCACTGGTCGCAGCCATTCCGTTCGCGCTGATCGTCAACCCGGCGATTCCGGCGAAGACGCTCGCTGAATTCATTGCCTATGCCAAGGCCAATCCGGGGCTCGCCTACGGCTCGGCCGGTAATGGCAGCCCGCATCATCTCGGCGCCGCGATGCTGAAAACGGCGGCGGGCATCGACATCCGCCACGTGCCCTATCGTGGCAGCGTGGCGGCGATGCTCGACGTGATCGCCGGCCACATCCCCTTCATGATCATGGATTTGCAGCCGGCCCTGGCGCAGATCAAGGCTGGCAAGGTGAGGGTGCTGGGCGTGACCACGCCCAGGCGCGTTACCGCCGCGCCCGACATCCCGACACTCGCCGAAAGCGGGCTTTCAGGCTACGAGCTCGTGGCCTGGCAGGGCGTGGTGGCGCCGGCGGGCACGCCGCGTCCGATCATCGATACGCTGGCGGTGCAGATCGGAAGGCTGTTGTCCGATCCCGCCACGCGCGAGCGCTTCACGGCAATGGCGATCGAGCCGGTTCCACCATCAACGCCCGACAGCTTTGCCAGCTACATCAAGACCGAGGTCGACCGCTGGGCGACCATCGTGATCAATTCGGGCGCCGAGGCGGAATGATTTCTTCGAACGTGTTGATCGTCGGCGCCGGGCCGGTCGGGCTCACGCTTGCGATCGATCTCGCCTGGCGCGGCATCGATGTGACGGTGGTGGAGACGCGACCGCGCGCTGCACCGCCAGAGCCGAAATGCAACCATGTGGCCGCGCGCACCATGGAGATTTTTCGCCGACTCGGCATCGCCGACAAGATCCGCAATGCTGGATTGCCGGCCGATTATCCGCACGACATCAGCTACCGTACTTCGTTCACGGGACAGGAGCTGACGCGCATCAGGATTCCCTGTCGCCGCGATCGCTTCACTGCAACCGACGCGGCCGATGCCAACTGGCCGACGCCGGAGCCGCCGCACCGTATCAATCAAATCTTCCTCGAGCCGATCCTGTTCGAGCATGCAGCGGCGCAAAAGCGCATCACCATCGTCAATCGCACCTCGGTCGAGGACGTCGTGGTGGACGCGAGCTCCGCCAGCGTCTCCCTTCGCGATCTCGATACCGGGAAGGTCGCACGAGTCGATTGCCGCTTCCTGGTCGGCTGCGACGGCGCGCGCTCCGTGGTGCGCAAGGCGATCGGCGCGGAATTTTTCGGCGACGCGATCATCCAGCGCGTGCAATCGACCTTCATCCGCGCGCCCGGTCTGGTCGACCGACAGCGTCACGAGAGTGCGTGGGGAACCGGCGCGATCAACCCGCGCCGGTCCGGCATGGTCTACGCGATCGACGGGCGCGAGCGCTGGCTGGTGCACAACTATCTCAAGCCCGGCGAGGAGGATTTCGAGGCGGTCGACCGTGACTATGGGCTTCGCACCATCCTCGGCGTCGACGCGAATTTCAACTATGAGATCATCTCGAAGGAAGACTGGTATGGCCGCCGCCTGATCGCAAACAAGTTCCGCGATCGGTCTGCTTTCATTGCCGGCGATGCCGCGCATATCTGGGTGCCCTATGCCGGCTATGGCATGAACGCCGGCATCGCGGACGCGATGAACCTGTCCTGGTTGCTTGCCGCGCATCTCAACGGCTGGGCGCCGGAAGCGGTTCTCGATGCCTATGAAGCCGAACGCTGGCCGATCACGAGCCAGGTCTCGCGCTTTGCGATGTCGCATGCGGAGGCTGAGATCAAGCGGCGCGGCGCAGTGCCGGCCGAGATCGAGGAGGACGGGCCGCGCGGGGAGGCGGCCCGGCGCCAGGTCGGGCGGCTGACCTATGAGATCAACGTCCAGCAATATGCCTGCGCCGGGCTGAACTTCGGCGCCTATTACGACGCCTCGCCGATCATCGCCTATGACGGGGCGGCGCAGCCGTCCTATTCCATGAGCAGCTACACGGCTTCCACCGTGCCGGGTTGCCGTACGCCGCATTTCTTCCGCGACGACGGCAGCTCGATTTACGATGCAATGGGGCCCGAGTTCACCCTGTTGCGGTTCGACCCCAGTCTCGACGTCGCGTCGCTTGCCCGGGCGGCCAACACACGGGGCGTCCCGCTCAGCATTCTGGACGTGAAAGAATCTGCCCCCGCCGCGTTTGATGGCAGCGGTCTGGTGTTGTCGCGCCCGGATCAGCACGTCGCGTGGCGCGGCAATGCTGCACCGGTGGATCCGGTCGGCCTGATCGATCGCGTGCGCGGCGCGGCGCGTTGAGGTCCCCCGACCTCAACGCAGCGCGCGAAGAACTATTCCTCGTTGGCGGCGATCGATTCCATCAAGGAGACCAGCTGACGCTGCACGGTCTGATCCTTGATCTTGCTGTAAGCTCGCAGCAAGCGGAGGCTGAACGCACTGTCGAGGAACAAGAGGCTCTCAACCTCGCGCGACTTGTTGTCGCCGTCGTAGAAGAAGGTGACGGGTACGTCCAGCGCGGTGGCGATCTGCTGCAGACGAGCGGCGCCGACACGGTTGACGCCTTTCTCGTATTTCTGAACCTGCTGGAAGCTCACGCCAAGCTTGTCGCCGAGCTCTGCCTGCGAGATCTTCTGTTCAACCCGCCGCAGCCGAATGCGCTTGCCAAGCTCGATGTCGGGCTTGCCTGCGCTGCGTTGCTTCATCTTTTTAGCCGCTGATTTGTTCATTCTCGTCTCACCGTCCTTCGGTCGAAAAGCCCCCGAACAGATGGGTCAGGGGTTCACCCATATACACCGCGTCAAGTTCCCGGGGATGGACGAAGTCGTCGCCAAACCACGGGTACTTTGCGGGATTGAAGGCCTCTATCAGCCAGTCGACCATGCTCCGCACCCGCGGGATGCGGCCGCTGCCCGGATGATAGGAAAGCCAGATATCGAATGACCAACGCGCCTCAACGTCGAGTGGCATCATCTTCCCGCCGAGCGCGAGCGCGTAGGTCGGGAATATGCCAATGCCGGCGCCATTGGCGACGGCCCAGTAGTTGGCGCTGGAAACGTTGGTCTTCATGACCACGAGGTCGCGGTCGCCGTGGCCGGGAAACAGGCCGGCGAGCGCTTGCCTTGTGGTGGCCTCGTCGGCGAGTTGAATAACCAACCGGTGCTTGACCAGGTCCTCGACTGTCTTCGGGGTGCCATAGGTTTGCAGGTACTGCTCGCTGGCAAAGAACATCAGATGCATGCGCCCGAGCCTCACCGCCTTGACGTCGGGGGTTTCCGGCCGCGCCAGCTGGATGGCAATATCGGCTTCGTGCCGCGACACATCGGCGGAGCGCATCGCGCAATGCAGGTCGATCAGGATGTTGGGAAACGCGCGCTGGAATTCGACGAGCCGCGGGGCAAGCCAGAACGTCCCTAGCCCCTCGGTCACGGCCACCCGAATCTCGCCGGAGAGCACGTTCGTGGCGGAACGCAAGAGGTCGAAGGAAGCCGCTTCCATGCGTTCGACGGCAGCCAAGACCTGCACGCCTTCTTCCGTCAGGCGTGCGCCGTGGACGTCGCGGATGAACATGGTGGCGCCGATCTGCCGCTCGAAATCCCCGACCCGCCGGCGCACCGCATTGATGGACAGGCCAAGCCGCTCGGCTGCGGAGCGGAAGCTTCCACAGCGCGCGACTTCCAGAAACACGCGGGCCGCGTCCCAATCCTTGAGACTGCCGAGGGAAACCCTCCGGCGTTCCTCTGGGAGAACGCCCCTTTCCGTTGTCAGATGCATACAAGCCCTTTCAGTCTGCTAAATTTGGCAGAAACCTGCACGGACTACAACCATGACGGGTCAAGTCTCCTCCGTTTTAGTGCACAACCTTACCGTTACAAGCGGTATTGGGGGACGCCCGGAGGGTGATTCCTGCCCTTTTAGCCGCGGCAGCAGCGCCGAAGAACTCCAATTCCGGCCCTTCCCTTGGCGGCCTTGGCGTGTGCGCCAATCGGTCGCGCCGACCAGGCGCATGGCACCGCCTTGGCGAGCTCAGGATTTTGCGGGAGAAGCGCAGGAAACGGCCGAACGGATTGCCGCAAGCGTCTAGCTCGGCCATCCCAGGAAATGGAATAAACGCCGGTGTGTCATTCTGACGAACAATTGCTTTCCGTCCTGGCAAAGCTTGAGGAATGCAGGGACGCGCTTCGGCAGGGCGGCAAGACCCAGACGGCCCAACTGGTTTCGGTCGCCATCCTCGACCTGCGCACGAAGCTTCACCGGATCGATGAGGCTGAGCTGAAAGCAGTATGCGATCAGATGACGCCATCCGATCCTTCCGATGCGCGCTCGCGCGATGGAAGGTCGCAGCCACGCCGGCCACTGCTTTGGATCGTCAAGTAGGGCGGGCATCGATTGAGCCAGGCGCCTTCTGAGCCCTGCCCATCACGCCCGCAATCCCGCATTTGTGATTGGGAAAAAATCCTCGCCATCGATACGGCGCGTGGCTATGCAGCGTAGTACACAAGGTGAGGGGGGCGTACCCCTTCGGCCAGGCCTGGGCCCGCTTTTCGGCCCCTGCTTTGAAGAGATGGCGATGACGGCATGATCCAAAACGTTTCGATCCCGGCGGCGTTGATTGCCGGTCTGGTCAGCTTTCTGTCGCCCTGCGTGCTGCCTCTGGTCCCGCCCTATCTGGTCTATCTGACCGGCGCGACGATCGAGCACGTCGCCAATCAGGAGACGGAAGCTGCCTCTCGGCGCGCGGTGATGATCTCCGCGCTTCTGTTCGTGCTCGGCTTCTCCACCGTATTCGTCCTCTTGGGCGCGAGCGCGTCGCTGATCGGCGGTTTGATCCGCGCCTGGTCGGGACAACTCGCCATCGTCGCCGGCATCGTCATCATCCTGATGGGCCTGCACTTCCTCGGGCTGACGCGGGTCGGCCTGTTGATGCGGGAAGGTCGGCTATCGATCCCGAAACCCGTGGGTCTCTGGGGCGCTTATGTCATGGGGCTCGCCTTTGCATTTGGCTGGACGCCGTGCATCGGCCCGATCCTCGCCGCCATTCTGTCGATCGCCGCGGCTGAAGCCACTGTCGCCAAGGGCGCAGGCCTGCTTGCGGTCTATTCCGCGGGGCTCGGCATTCCCTTCCTCATCGCAGCCTTCATGGTCGAGCGGTTCTCGTCCGTGTTTGCGCGCATGAAACGGCATCTCGCGACCGTCGAGCGGGCGATGGGCGTGTTGATGATCATCACCGGCATCGCTTTCCTGACCGGTGCGATCTCCAACGTCAGCATCTGGCTGCTCGACGCGTTCCCGTCGCTGCAAAGCATCGGCTAGCTCTTTTCCTCCAGCGAACCGACCACCGTGTAGACTACGCCGCGCGGCAGGAAATCGACGGTAGCTTCGCCGCCGAGCTGGTCGCGCGCGCTGCGCTCGATCAGCCGCGAGCCGAAACCGCGCTGCACTGGCGCCACCACCGGCGGCCCGCCGGCCTCGGTCCAGATCAGCCGCAGCTTGCGCGGCGTTTCCTCGAGGATCTCCCAGTCCAGCGTAACCGTACCGTTGTCGTTCGACAGCGCGCCGTATTTCGCCGCGTTGGTCGCGATCTCATGCACGATCATCGACAGCACCACGGCAAACCGCGGCGACAGTGGCACTTTGGGGCCGAACATCCTGACCCGTTTGGGATTGTTGAGCAGATAGGGCTGCAACACGCGCGCGATCACGTCGGCGAGCTCCGAGCCCTGCCACTTTTCCTGGCTGAGCAGGTCGTGCGCTTCGGCGAGCGCACCGAGCCTTCCCTCGAACGTCTCGCGTTCGGCGCGGGTGGCGCCGCGGAACGTCTGCGCCGCGATCGCCTGCAGGATCGCCAGCGTGTTCTTGACACGGTGGTTGAGCTCCTCGATCAGCAGGTCATGCAGCGTCTCGCCGCGCGCGATCGTTGTCGCCATCCTCAGCGCGAAGCCAAGCCCGATCGCGAGCAGCACCGCGCCGATGATGCTTGCGATCGCAAGGTTGCGCCAGAGCGGCGCGGCGAGCGAGCTTTCCGAGACGCCGGCAGCCACGATCCAGCCCGTGAGCGGCGAATGCATGAAGCCTGACATCAGGTGCACGCCGTCGAGCGACGTCGTCGGCTGCACCGCCTCGGATTTCTGCAGCATATCACTCAGCACAGAGGGCGTGGCGCGCTTGCCGAAATTCTCCTGCGGGTTCGGCAGGCGTCCGAAGACGACGCCGTTGCCGTCCAGTAGCGACAGCGTCCAATCGTCGTTCGGGCGCTGGCTCTCGAGGATATGCTGGAACATCCCGAGCGGCGGAGTGAACGAAATATCGTAGATCACCTCGCCGTCGCGAAACACCGGCACCTCGACGGTGACGATCCGCGTTTTCTTGACCGCGCCGAAGAACAGGTTGGAATATTGCGGCTGCCTGATTTCGAACAGCCGCTTGACGATCTCGCGGTTGTTGCGCAGCGGCAGGCTTGTTGTGTCCTCCGAGAGCGTGGAAAACAGCATGCGGCCTTCGCGATCGGCGACCAACAACACGCCGCCCTTGCCGTACTGATCGATGAAGCCGAGCGCGATACGTCGGAAGTCGTTGAAGTCGCCGTTCTTCAGCGTGTCGGTCATCGCCAGCACCTGCAGCCCGCCAGTGATGCGCTCCATCTCGGCCTCGAGCGTCAGGCGGATGCTGCGCACGGTCTGCAGCACGTGCGCAGTAGCGTCCTTCCGGTCCTGCAGATAGTTATGGAAGATGATGCCGACCATGAAGATGATCAGCGGCAGCATGGTGCCCGCGACCAGAAGTGCAAGCCGGACCGGCAGGGAAAGCTTTGGCACAACAATCCCGCAAGAAACACGGCGCGAACGCGCCAGCTCATTGCGAGCATAGGAGAAGCGTCAGCAATCCGCCAAAGATTTCAGCCGGGTTCCGGAAGCCTCGGTGCGGTGCGGAATCCTCGTTAATCAAAGGTTACTTTCGGCGATCGCGGCATAGACCATGGTCCGCAGCTCGCGCCGGATCGGATAGGCGCTCGAGGGCAGCACTTGCGTCATGAAGATCGTGATCAGCTCTTCGGCCGGATCAATCCAGAACGCGGTCGCGGCGGCGCCGCCCCAGTAGTATTCGCCCGCACTGCCGGGAATGAGCGTCTTTGCCGGATCCATGTTGACGCCAAAGCCGAGCCCGAAGCCGATGCCGTTGTAGGCCGATTCCGAAAACAACGAGCGCGACAGCGCCGGCAGATCGAGGTTGCCCGGCAGGTGATTGGTTGTCATCAGATGCAGCGTCTTCGGCCCGAGCAAGCGCACGCCGCCGACCTCCCCGCCATTGATCAGGGCGCGGCAGAAGGTGAGGTAGTCGGCCGTGGTGGAGCACAGCCCGCCGCCACCCGAGATCAGCGAGGGCGGCGACAGGAAGGAGCTCGTCGCCGGATCGTCCTGCAGCGTGAGCGTGGCCTTGCGCTCGGTGGCGAGAAACGACATCGCGCCCGGAGGATCGGCGGAATAGCACGCGGCGAGCCGATGCGCCTTGTTCGCCGGCACGTAGAAATCGGTGTCAACCATGCCGAGCGGATCGAAGATGCGCTCCTTCAGGAACTGCTCGAACGGCATGCCCGAAATCTTGCCGATGAGATAGCCGATGACGTCGGTCGAGACCGAATAATTCCAGGCCTCGCCCGGCGAGAACTCCAGCGGGATTTTCGCCAGATCCGCGATCATCGAATCCAGCGTGCCCGCCTTCACCACGTCGCCGAGCTTGGCTTCGCGATAGGCCGCATCGACATTGGAGCGCTGCTGGAAGCCGTAGGTAAGTCCGGACGTATGGCGCATGAGATCGACGATCAGCATCGGCCGCGCCGGCGGGCGCGTCACGAAAGCAGGTGCGGTGCCGCCGACGAACACGCCAAGATTCTTCCATTCCGGGATGTATTTGTGCACGGGCTCGTCGAGCGCGACGCGGCCTTCCTCGAACAGCATCATGAAGGCGACGCTTGTGATCGGCTTGGTCATCGAATAGATGCGGAAGATGGTATCGTTCCTGACCGGCACCTTGCGCTCGACGTCGGCAAAACCCTGCACGCTGTCGTGCACCACCTTGCCGCGGCGGTAGATCAGGAGCTGGGTGCCCGGAAAACGCCCCGCATCGACGTAGCGGGTCTTCAGATGCGCATCGATCCGGTCAAGAGCTGATTGCGACATGCCGACGGATTCGGGGGAGGCGGGAGTCGGGGCGAGCATCGGGAGCGTCTCCGTGGAAAGCGAGTGCACCTTGATAACTTAAACGCGGTTGTGTTCCAACCACGTGCGTTTACCTATAAGCTTAGCGCGTTTCCCGGGTAGCTTGCAGGATATCTCACATGCCCCAGTTCAACGAAAACGACCTCACTGCAGCCGTCGTCAAAAGCTTCGAGAGCACGCCGAATCCGAGGGCGAAATTTCTCCTGCAGGAATTGGTGAAATCGCTGCACGACTATGTGCGCAGGACCGATCTCACCTTCGAGGAATGGGAATACGCGATCGAGTTCCTGACCCGCACGGGACAAAAATGCACCCCGATCCGACAGGAGTTCATCCTGCTATCGGACGTGCTCGGCGTATCCATGCTGGTCGATGCCGTGAACCATCGCGAGCGCGAGGGGGCGACCCAGACCACCGTGCTCGGGCCGTTCTATGTCGGCGAGCACAAGCAGATGCCGCACGGCAGCGATATCTCTCCGCACAACGTGACCGGCGAGAAGATGTTCGTGCAGAGCCGCGCCACGGACCTTGCGGGCAAGCCGCTCGCAGGCGTGCCCGTCGACGTCTGGCACGCCGACGATGACGGCCTCTATGACTCGCAGAAGCCTTCCTACGCAACGCACGGACCGACTGCGCGCGCGCGTTTTGTCACCGACGGCGATGGCCGTTTCTTCTTCCGCACCATCCTGCCTTGCAGCTACCCGATCCCGACCGACGGCCCGGTCGGCGAGATGATCGTGCAGACCAGGCGGCATCCGATGCGGCCGGCGCATGTGCACTTCCTCGTCAACGCCAAGGGTTACGAGCCGTTGATCACGCACGTCTTCATCGACGGCGACAAGTATATCGACTCCGACGTGGTGTTCGGCGTGAAGGATGAACTGATCGCCAAGGTCGAGGAGCGCAGCGATCCGAAGATGCCGGACGGCAAGGAAGCGTCCGCGCCGTGGCATCTGATGACGTATGAATTCCGTCTGAAGCCGGGCGGCGGCATGGCGCCGAAGCCGATGGCAGCGCGCGAAAGCGAGCCGGCGTAGGCTGCCGTCTCTGCCGTCATTGCGAGCGAAGCAATCTAATCCAGAGCTTCAGCCGCGCTCTGGACTGCTTCGTCCGCTTCGCTCCTCGCGCAGCAATGGCAAGATTGCCGGTCACCTTTTGATCACTCAGCTCATTTCTTGTGCGCCGCACAAGAAATGAGCGAATCGCAAATTTTGAATGCGAATCCGCTCTGCAAAAATTTCAGGCAAGACTCGTAACTATCGATAATTATTTCAATTTTCGTTCTGACGTGGCTTGGCACAAAGCTTGAATAGCTTGTTCCGACGCCACCGACGCCGTCCCTGGAAGCCAATCATCCGAAATGTTGACCACCAGACCTGGGGGCGACCCCAGCGCGTGCACCGACGCCTGCGATTGAAAGGAAGACTCTGATGCCTGAGCACAACCCGACCTGGATTTCCGACTGGAATCCCGAAGATGAGAAGTTCTGGGAATCCAGGGGCAAATTCATCGCCCGTCGCAACCTGATCTGGTCGATCGTCGCTGAGCACATCGGCTTCTCGGTCTGGCTGATCTGGTCGATCGTCGCGACCAAGCTGCCGCAGGCTGGCTTCCACTACAGCACCGATCAGCTCTTCCAGCTCGTGGCGCTGCCCGGGTTGATCGGCTCTCTGATGCGCTTTCCCTACACCTTCGCAGTGACGACGTTCGGCGGCCGCAACTGGACCATCTTCAGTGCCACCGTGCTGTTCATCCCGACGCTGTCGCTCGCCTATTTCGTCAGCCATCCGGAAACGCCGTTCTGGCTGATGCTGCTGGTCGCGTCCTTCGCAGGCCTCGGCGGCGGTAATTTCGCCTCCTCGATGGCCAACATCTCCTTCTTCTATCCGGACCGCATGAAGGGGTGGGCGCTGGGCCTGAATGCCGCCGGCGGCAATATCGGCGTCTCCAGCGTGCAGCTCCTGACCCCGATGCTGATGGGCCTCGGCCTGATCAACCTCTACCGGGCCGCTCCCGTCGGCGGCGTCTACCTGCAGAATGCAGGCCTGATGTGGGTGCTGCCGATTGCGATCGCGGTGTTCGGCGCCGTCTTCTTCATGAACAACCTGACCTCGGCGAAGGCCTCGATCACAAACCAACTCGCGATCGTCAAGCGCAAGCACACCTGGATCATGTCCTTCATCTATATCGGCACGTTCGGCTCCTTCATCGGCTACTCCGCCGCGTTTCCGCTGCTGATCAAGACGCAGTTCCCGGCGATGACGATCGCCATCGCGTTCCTCGGCCCGCTGGTCGGCTCGATCGCGCGACCGTTCGGCGGTCTGCTCGCCGACAAGGTCGGCGGCGCGATCATCACCTTCTGGAATTTCATCGCGATGGCGGCGGCGACGATCGGCGTGCTCTATTTCGTCGGCGCCAAGGATTTCACGGGTTTCCTGGCGATGTTCCTGATCCTGTTCGTCGCCACCGGCATCGGCAACGGCTCGACCTACCGCATGATCCCCTCGATTTTCCGTGAGGAGAACCTGCACAAGGCCCGCGGCAAGGGTGACGCCGCCCGCGCCATGGCGCTGAAGGCCGCTTCGATCGAAAGCGGTGCTGCGCTCGGCTTTATCGGCGCGATCGGAGCTTGCGGCGGCTATCTCATTCCCTCCGGCTTCGGCAAATCGATTGCGATCACCGGCGGCCCGCAGCTCGCGCTGATGATCTACCTCGCTTTCTACGCAGTCTGCCTTGCCATGACCTGGTGGTTCTATCTGCGCAAGGGCCTGGAGAGTGCCGGCGCGCCGAGCCTCGCCGAAGCGCGCGTGTAGGTGCGGTTCGATGCGCTCTCGTCATTGCCGGGCTTGACCCGGCAATCCATCGAAAGCGCAAGACTCTTTTGAGATGGATGCGCGGGTCAAGCCCGCGCATGACGACAGAAACAAGGAGCGAGACATGACACCGGACCAGGTCAGCATCGTTCAGCAAAGTTTCGCCAAGGTCGGGCCGATCGCCGATCAGGCGGCAGTGATGTTCTACGATCGCCTGTTCGAGATCGCGCCGGCGGTGAAAACCATGTTTCCCGCAGAGATGGGCGAGCAGCGGCGCAAGCTGATGGCAACGCTTGCGATCGTCGTGAATGGGCTTTCCAATCTCGAAATGATCCTGCCGGCAGCGAGCTCGCTCGCGACCCGCCACGTCGCCTACGGCGCCAGGCCCGAGCACTATCCGGTAGTCGGCGAGGCGCTGCTCTGGACGCTGGAAAGGGGGCTCGGCCCCGACTGGACGGCGGACGTCGCAGACGCCTGGACCGCGGCCTACACCACGCTCTCCGCCTTCATGATTGCGCAGGCCTACGGCCGGCCGCAGGCGGCGGAATAATTGGGGGCCCGCGGTGAGTGAACCACTCGTCATCGTCGGCAATGGCATGGCGGCCGCCCGCCTGGTCGACGAGCTCGTGAAGACCTCGCTCGGCCGCCACGCTATCGCGGTGATCGGCGAGGAGCCGCGCCTTGCCTACAACCGCGTGCTGCTCTCGTCGGTGCTCGCCGGCGAGACCGGTTCGCACGAGATCGAGCTCAGGCCTGCCAACTGGTGGCGCGACCGCGGCGTCACCGTGAAATATGGCTGCCGCGTCACCGAGATCGACGTCGGCCGCAATGAGCTAAAGGTCGCGGGCGACGAGAGCATCGAGTACTCGCGGCTGGTGCTCGCCACCGGCTCGACGGCGCTGCGGCTCAACGTGCCCGGTGCGGATCTGGCCGGCGTCCATACCTTTCGCGACAGCCGCGACGTCGATCTCCTGCTCTCGCTGGCGGCGCGCAGGAAGCCGGTTGTCGTGGTCGGCGGCGGATTGCTGGGGCTCGAGGCCGCCTATGGTTTGGCCAAAGCCGGCACGCCGGTGACGCTGTTGCATTTGATGGACCGGCTGATGGAGCGCCAGCTTGACGCGCCCTCAGCCGATCTCCTGAAAAATCTGGTCGAGCGCAAGGGCATCAAGGTGCTGCTCAATGCCAACACCGTGCGCATTCACGGCAAAGCCCGCGTCGAAGGCGTCGAGCTGGCGGACGGGCGGCGGATCGAGGCCGATGCGGTGGTGTTCGCCGCCGGCATCCGGCCGAACACTGAGCTTGCGAAGGAGGGCGGCCTTTCGGTCAACCGCGGCGTGGTGGTCGACGATCATCTGTGCACCTCCGTGGAAAACATCTTCGCGCTCGGCGAGTGTGCCGAGCATCGCGGCATCTGCTACGGCCTGGTCGAGCCCGCCTATGAGCAGGCGCAGGTGCTGGCGCGGCATCTTTCGGCGCGCGATGCCGCTTATCAGGGCAGCGTGGTGGCGACCAATCTGAAGGTCTCCGGTGTGAGTGTTTTTTCGGCAGGCGATTTTTTGGGCAGCGACGCCAGCGAAAGCATCCTGCTCAGCGATGTCAGGCGCGGTACCTACAAGAAGCTGGTGATCGCGGACGGCAGGCTCACCGGAGCGGTGCTGATCGGCGATACCACCGATGCTCTCTGGTATCTCGAGATGATCCGCAATCGCAAAACAGTCGCCGGCATCCGACGGGACATGATGTTCGGCCGCTCGCTCGCGCTCGCGCCGAAGGCTGCATGACAATTTCGAGACCATGACCGCCATAGATCCTGCCCTTCGTGCCACCCGCACCACATGTCCGTATTGCGGCGTCGGCTGCGGCGTGCTCGCCACCCCCGACGGGAGCGGCGGGGCGGCGATATCGGGTGATCCCGAGCATCCCGCCAATTTCGGCCGGCTCTGCTCCAAGGGCTCGGCGCTCGGCGAAACGTTGGCGCTGGAAGGCCGGCTGCTCCATCCGATGATCCGCTGCAAGGGCGTGCTGGAACGTGTTGCCTGGAGCGACGCGCTCGACCATGTGGCTCATCGCCTGCAACACGTCATCGCGCGCGACGGTCCGGAGGCGGTTGCGTTCTATCTCTCCGGCCAGATGCTGACCGAGGACTATTACGTCGCCAACAAGCTGATGAAGGGCTTTATCGGTTCGGCCAATGTCGACACCAATTCGCGGCTGTGCATGGCCTCTTCCGTCGCAGGCCATCGCCGCGCCTTCGGCGCCGACACCGTGCCGGGCTGCTACGAGGACCTCGACGAGGCGGACCTCCTGGTGCTGGTCGGCTCCAATGCGGCGTGGTGCCATCCCATCCTTTTCCAGCGCATGCTTGCCAACAAGCAGGAGCGCGGCGCGCGCATGATCGTGATCGATCCGCGCCGCACCAGCACCGCGGAGGATGCCGAGCTGTTCTTGGCCGTGAAGCCCGGCACCGACACCGTGCTGTTCTCGGGTCTGCTGGTGAATCTTGCCGACAACGGCGCACTCGACCGCGACTATATCGAAAATCACGCCACGGGCTTCGAGGAGGCGCTGGCGCGAGCGCGACAGATCGCGCCCAGCGTGGCGGCGACCGCGCTTGCGACCGGCCTGACGGAGGCCGAAGTCGCATCCTTCTTCAGGATGTTCCACGAGACCGAGCGCGTGGTCACGCTTTATTCGCAAGGCGTCAACCAGTCGGCGCAGGGCACCGACAAGGTCAACGCGATTCTCAATTGCCATCTCGCTACGGGACGCATCGGTAAGGTGGGCGCCTCGCCGTTCTCGCTAACCGGCCAGCCCAACGCCATGGGCGGCCGCGAGGTCGGCGGGCTAGCCAACCAGCTCGCCGCCCATATGGGTTTCACGCCGCCGGATGTCGACCGCGTGCGCCGGTTCTGGAAAGCGCAGCGCATCGCCACCCATGACGGGTTGAAGGCGGTGCAGATGTTCGAGGCGATCGCGCGAGGCGAGATCAAGGCGCTGTGGGTGATCGGCACCAATCCCGCGGTGTCGCTGCCCGATGCCGATCATGTACGCGCGGCGCTGAAGAGGCTCGAGCTGTTCGTGGTCTCGGAGAACGTCCGCAGCAACGATACCGTCAACGCCGGACCGCACGTGCTGCTGCCGGCGCTCGCCTGGGGCGAGAAATCCGGCACGGTGACCAATTCCGAGCGGCGCATCTCGCGCCAACGCGCGTTCCTGTCCGCACCGGGCGAGGCGCGGCCCGATTGGTGGATCTTGAGCGAGGTCGCCAAGCGCCTCGGCTTCGCCGACGCCTTCGACTACAAATCCGCCGCCGATGTATTCCGCGAGCACGCGGCGTTGTCCGCCTTTGAAAATAGCGGCAGCCGCGACTTCGACATCGGCGCACTGACTTCGCTGTCGGATGGTGAATTCGACGCGCTTGTGCCCGTGCAATGGCCGCTTCGCGAGGGTAGCGAACCGCAGCCGCGGTTCTTCGCCGGCGGCCAGTTCTACCTCGAGGACCGCAAGGCCCGTTTTGTTGCGCCCGAAGTGCCCGCGCTGCGCGCCGAGACCAGTGCTGGCAGGCCGCTGCGGCTCAACACCGGCCGCATCCGCGACCAATGGCACACCATGACGCGCAGCGGCCTGAGCCCACGGCTCGGTGCGCATCTGCCCGAACCGTTTGTCGAGATCCATCCCGACGATGCGGGCAAATACGGTCTGGTTGGTGACAGCTTTGCGCGCGTCGCCACGGACTACGGACAGTGCATCCTTAAGGTCGTGGTCAGCCAAGGTCAGCAGCGCGGCATGCTGTTCGCGCCGATCCACTGGAGCGAGGCGAATGCCTCGAGCGCGCGCGTCGGCGCGCTGGCCGCGCCTGTCACTGATCCTTATTCCGGACAACCCGAGAGCAAGGCGACGCCGGCCTCGATCGCGCCTTTTGAATACGTCTTCCGCGGCTTCATGCTATCGCGCAGGCAAATCGATCTGCCGCAAAATGCGTGGTGGGCGAGGGCGGCGATTGCCGGCGGCTATGCCTATCTGTTGGCCGACAATGCCGATCTTGCGCGCTGGCCCGAGTTCCTGCGCGCGACGCCCGGCCATGATGTTGCCGAGTGTGATGTTGCGGAGTACCGGGATTTTGGCGGTGGCGTCTACCGCGCCGCGACCTTTGCCGGCAACCGCATCGAGACCTGCCTGTTCGTTGGTCCCGGCCATGACGCCGGCGACTGGGAGGTGGTCAAGAGCCTGTTCGCGCTGGATGAACTCAGCGATGATCAGCGTCGCTTCCTGCTGTCCGGCCGCTCGAGCGAAGGCGTGGCGGGCTCCGGTCCGATCGTTTGTGCCTGCTTCGGCGTCGGTCGCGCCACCATTTGCGATGCGATCGCCTCTGGCGTTCGGAGTGCCGCCGATCTCGGCGCGAAGCTCAAGGCCGGCACCAATTGCGGCTCCTGCATTCCCGAACTGAAGCGGCTGATTGCAGAGGCGGAAGCCGCGCCGCGACCACTGGCGGCGGCGAATTAGCCTGTCGCGCGGCTCACGCCGCGGCGGCAACTTGCCAAGAGCATCAGGAACAGCGCTCGCTCGCTCTGATACCTGGCCTCGGGGCGCGATTTCTCCCGGCCCTGCATCACGATTCTGCCGGCGCGGTCGCGCAGGCACCAGTCCCAGCGCAGCCGCCGCCGGGTGATGACGGTCTCGAACAGGGGGCTTTCAAGCTGTGTCTGGATCGACATCGGTCAAAATACCCCGTCATCGGGCGGCACGGTCGAGCCAGCCTGGCACGGTGCCGAGAGGAATAGTCGCGGCGGGAATGGCAGGCAAACAAAATCCCGCATCGCTTCATAGCACGGCAGCAGCGCGACCCGGGTCGAGACGGCGGCGGTCCTGGCTGGCATTGGATTAGTCACCTCAAAGAACTTACGGGAACCAGATTATGTCGGGTTCCATGAACGGGACGTGATCGTAATCACAATTCGCCCTTGTCATTTGCGACGGCGATTCGTTGGGGAAAACCACCGCTGACAATCGCGGAGATCATCGTTGGCTCGTGCCCGCAACCCAGGATCGTTGCCACGCATCGCGGCGTTTGGCTCGACACGGGTGCGACGGCCGCACCGCAAGGGGGCGGCGCTACCGTCGCCTCCTTCTGGTCAGCTTCCGTTGAGCTTCAGTGCGCGTTGATGGCGATGCGCTTGACGTTATTCGCGCTGCTCGTTGCCTTTCCTCGGGCAGCCCGGCCAGCGGCCCAGCAAGGAGATTGTCAAGCCAGCGGAAGGCCAATCGACGCCGTGCAGCCAGTCCTCTATTGTGCCGCGCCTCAAGAGTGCAGGTAAACAAACAAGAATGATGTACCTGGAAGCCCCGCCCAAACTGATCGAGACCAAAATCTTTTCAGCGATGCCTGGCCATTTCCGCCGCAAGGGCGTCGCGACCGAATGGGCCGACGCCAACCGGCCGGGCCAGCCGACCGACTGCTTTATCGAGGGCCCGTCATTCGATGCAGAAGGCAATCTCTTTATCGTCGACATTCCGTTCGGCCGCATCTTCAGGATCAGCCCCGACGGCCAATGGTCGCTGGTCGCCGAATATGAGGGCTGGCCGAACGGGCTGAAGATCGCTCGCGATGGGCGCATTCTCGTTGCCGACTATCGGCGCGGCATCCTGGAGCTCGATGCCAAGGCGGGACGCTTGCGTCCGGTGCTTGCCTCGCGCAATTCGGAATCCTTCCGCGGCTGCAACGATCTGCATCTCGCCTCCAGCGGCGACATCTATTTCACCGATCAGGGCCAGACCGGCCTGCACGACCCGACCGGCCGCGTCTATCGGCTGACGCCGGGCGGTCGGCTCGACTGCCTGATCGACACCGGCGTTAGCCCGAACGGTCTCGTGCTCGATCCCAACGAGGCCGTGCTGTTCGTCGCCATGACGCGCGACAATGCGGTGTGGCGATTGCCCTTCATGAAGGACGGCGGCGTGTCCAAGGTGGGCCGCTTCTGCTCGCTGTTCGGGCCGAGCGGGCCCGACGGCATGACGATGGACGGCGCAGGGCGGCTGTTCGTCGCGCATGCGTCGCTCGGCCATGTCTTTGTGTTCGCACCGAACGGCGAATGCATCGCGCGCATCAAGTCCTGCGCCGGCACGACCTGCACCAATGTCGCGATCGGCGGCGCGAAGCGGGATCGCCTCTACATCACGGAATCGACCAGCGGCAGCGTGCTGGTCGCCGACATCAGCGTACTCGGCTAGTCATTGCGAGGAGCGAAGCGACGAAGCAATCCATGCTTCGGCAAGCCGATGGATGGATTGCTTCGCTTCGCTCGCAATGACGGCGCAGGTCTTGCGAGGTAATCGTGAAAACAAAGCAATTCGGCAAAGGCGGCCCTGATGTCTCGGTGATCGGGCAGGGCACCTGGTATCTCGACCGTGGCGACCGCAAGGGTGCCATGGCGGCGCTCCGCCACGGCATCGAGCTCGGCATGACCCATATCGACACCGCCGAAATGTATGGCGACGCCGAGCTTGTCATTGCGGACGCCATCGCAGACATCCGCGACGAGGTGTTTCTCGTTTCAAAAGTGCTGCCGAGCAACGCCTCGCGACGCGGCACCATCACTGCCTGCGAGCGCTCGCTGAAACGGCTGAAGACCGACCACCTCGATTGCTATCTGCTGCATTGGCGCGGATCCTATGCGCTGTCGGAGACGGTCGCCGCTTTCGAGGAGCTCAAGCGTGCCGGAAAGATCAGATCCTGGGGCGTCAGCAATTTTGACGCCGACGATCTCGACGAGCTTTTGAAAGTGGCGGGCGAAGGCAAGATCGCCTGCAATCAGGTGCTCTATCATCTCAAGGAGCGCGCGATCGAGCACGCGGTGATCCCGTGGTGCGCGCGGCATGGCGTGGCCGTCGTCGCCTATTCGCCGTTCGGCCACAATGATTTTCCGCCGCCTTCGAGCGCCGGCGGCAAGCTGCTCGCGAAGATCGCGGCTCGTTACAAAGCCACACCGCGCCAGGTGGCGCTCAGCTTCCTCGCCCGTGAAACTCCGGTGTTCCCGATTCCGAAAGCGGCGAGCGCGGAACACGCCGCGGAAAATGCCGCCGCGGGAGCTCTCGTGCTTGATGCAGCAGAGATAGAAGAGTTGGATGCCGCGTTTCCGCGCGGGGCAAAACCGCGCAGCCTGCCGATGCTGTGAATACACATCGCCCGCTCACACGCTTCTTAACAAAATGTTTCAATTTCCCGCGCCTGCGCGCCTTCAGCGCATATCCGCATCCCGCTATCGGGTGTTGCCGCCGCCGCGCAATTCGCGTCTTTTAGGGCTTCGCTTGATTCGGAAATTTCAGCCCGAGCTTTGTCGTGACCCCGCCGCCCGCCGCTGTCGCAAGGATCGACCGCGCTCCATTTCCGTTGCCCGAGAAGAACCCCGCTGTTGCCGCCAAGGTGGACGCAACGCCTCGGCCGTTGCTTGAAGCCAAGCCCGGGCTGCGCCGCGCGCCGGCGCGTGCCGACCGGCCCTTCAAGGGCATCGCGCTGATCCTGCTCTCCACGGTGTTCCTCGGCACCTCCGACGTTACAGCGAAATATCTTTCGGGGAGCCTGCCTTCGATCGAGATCGCCTGGCTACGCTTTCTGGTGTTCGCCATGATCATGGTACCGGCAATGGTGCCGGGCTCGCCGCTCTATGCGCTGCCGACGAGAAGCCTCGGCCTGCAATTGCTGCGCGGCGCCGCGCTGCTCGGCTCGTCGCTGCTCTTCATCACCGGCCTGCGCTATCTGCCGATCGCGGAAGCTTCCGCGACCGGCTTCGTCTCGCCGCTGTTCGTTACGGCGCTCTCGATCATCTTCCTGTCGGAAAAGGTCGGCGTGCGCCGCTGGCTTGCGACCGCGGCCGGCCTCGCCGGGGTGCTCATCATCCTGCGCCCGGGCACGTCAGCGTTTCATGTCGCAGCCTTCCTGCCGATCGTCTCGGCATTCTGCTGGGCCACGACGCTGATCATGACGCGCATGATGAGCGGCAAGGAGCACGCCATCACCGTCATGACCTATTCCTCGATTGCGGGGGGCGCGATCATGTCGGCGCTGGTGCCATTCGTCTGGGTGGCACCGAGCTGGCACGACATCCTGTTCGGCCTCCTGATCGGGGTGGCCTCGACCGCGGGGCAGTGGATCGTGGTGCTTGCCTTCCGCTACGCCGATGCCTCGGTGCTGGCGCCGTTCTCCTATACCCAGCTCGTCTGGGTCTCGAGCCTCGGCTTCCTGGTCTTTGGAGAGGTCCCCGACGTCTGGACCGTGGTCGGCGCGGCTTTCATCGTCGGCAGTGGCCTCTACACCGCCCATCGCGAGCGTGTCCGGCGCTCGCAGCTTCTGGCACTGGAAGGCGAAGCCAGCCCAAACGCTTGAAAGACAAGCGTATTCCTTCGCTCACAACGGCGGAAAACAGACAACTCAGGGTGCGGCTCCAAAGCCACAACCCGCCCCGAAATGGAACCTCGGCCGGCGCGGTTCCGTGACTCCAACCCCTCAGTTTGCGAAGTTGCGCCCGCGGACCCGCCCCATCCCTCAACGTGGGCGGCTGCACAGGGGTTGGGCGTGGACATTCATCTGCCATCGCGGATGCGGGGCTGGTTCAGCCGGAGCGTGGTGGCGCTTTGGTCCGGTACCATATCGCTGTTGCCGGTCGCTGCGCACGCTCAGGCTTTTGCCTGGGGCGGCACTGGCAGCACGACGGCGACATCCGCCTATACTCTCGGCACCAACTGGTCCAGTCCACCGGCCGGCGCACCGCCGATCGCCCCGACCCAATCCGCCATTTTCGCTAACACAGGATCGACGACCGTCACGATCGGTGCGGGTCCTATGCTCCCAGACTCCTGGACCTTCACCGGCAACGCCCAGTCCTACACGATCACCGGCAACCCCGTTTCGTTCAGCCTGGGAGGATCGACCGGCGGCGTGATCAATAACGCCAATGCCGCGCAGACCATCACCATCTCCGCCAACATCAACGATGGCGGCGGCGGTGCCATCGGGGTGCAGCAGCTTGGCAACAGCACGCTCGTGCTGTCCGGCACCAACGGCTACAGCGGCGGCACGCTGATCTCCGCCGGCACCGTGCAGGTGACGAACGCCAATTCGGTTGGCTCCGGCGCCGTGACGCTTAATGGCGGCACGTTTCAGATGCAGCATCCCACGGTCACCACCGTGGCCTTCACCAACAATCTCACCGTCAATGTTGCAGGTGGCACCGTCGATACGGCGGGTGCCCAGGTCAACCTTCAGGGCGTGATTGCGGATGGCGCCGGCAGCGGCGTGCTGCGGCTGACCGACTCGCTTGGCACCGGCAGCGTGCAGCTATCGGGCGTCAACACCTATAGCGGCGGCACGCTGGTGAACGGGACGACGGCGATCGTCACCAACAACAGTTCGTTCGGCAAGGGCACAGTGACGCTCGATCAGGGTCTGTTGCAGGCCGGCGCGAGCAATCTCACCCTCGCCAACAATTTCAGGATCAATCATTCGGCGATCGGCAGCTCGATCGACGCCGCGGGCAAAATACTCACGATCGCCGGCAACATCAGCGACGGCAGCGGGCCGGGCCAGTTGACCGTGCAGGACAGTTTCGGCGGCGGCAAGGTCGTGCTGCTGGGCAACAACACCTATACCGGCGGCACGACCATCTGCCTTTGCGGAACGCTGGAGCTGGGCGATGCCACCCATACCGCGAGCCTCGTGGGCGCGATCGAGAACGAGGGTGCTTTCGGGGTCTTCAACGCCAACACGTCGGGCATCACATCGCTCACCAACGACGGAGGTGTGACGACGTTTTTTAACTCGACGTCCGCCGCCGCGATGACGATCAACAACGTATTCGGCGGCAGGACCATCTTCGATGACACCTCCACTGCCGGGCAGGCCAGGATCGTCAACACCAACAGCGGCGTCACACAGTTCGGCCGATCCGGGGGCAGCGACACCAGCACCGCGGGAAACGCCAGCATCGACAATTCCTTTGGCGGCGGCGTCTTCTTTCGCGCCGACAGCACCGCCGGCAACGCCACCATCACAAACCATGATAGCGGCGGCATCGACTTTCAGGATCATGCCTCCGGCGCGTCCGCGACCATCGTCAACAATTCCGGTGGCTCGACGGCGTTCTTCGACTTTAGCACCGCTGGCAACGCCAACATCGTCACGAACAATGGCGGCCAGCTCGGCTTTTTCAACCACTCCGACGCAGGCAGCGCGATCATCACCGTCAATAGCGGCGGCTTCGCCGAATTCGCAAACAATGCGAACGGCGGCAACGCGCAGTTCATCACCAACGGCACCGGCTACGTCGATTTCGGCGAAGGCGTCGGTCCAAACGGCGACAACAGGATCACGGCCGGCTCGATTGCGGGCTCGGGCCTCTACTACATCGGCGGCGGGCACACGCTTGCGGTCGGCGGCAACAATCTCTCGACCACGGTCAGCGGCGTGATCGCCGACAACAATCCTTGCGGCTGCACCACGGGTTCGGGCGTGCTGGAAAAAGACGGCAGCGGCGCGCTGACACTGTCGGGTGCCAACACCTATTCGGGCGGCACGCTGCTGAGCGCCGGGACCCTGATCATCGGCAACAATTCCGCGCTCGGAAGCGGCACCCTCACCATGGCGGCCGCGACGACGCTGTCGTTTCTCAACACCGGCAATTTCACCCTCGCCAACGCCATCAAGGTGTCGGGCGATCCGAACTTCGCGCCGCCTTCGGGCACGACACAGACGTTGTCCGGCGTGATCTCCGACGGAGCCTCGCCGGGCGTGGTCAACGTCCAGGGACCAGGCACGCTGGTGCTCGCGGGCGCCAACACCTATTCTGGCGGCACCATCGTCTCGGGCGGCACACTACAACTCACGGGCGCCGGCACGCTGGGAGCTGCCATCGGCACGGCGACCGTCTCGGCCGGCACACTCGATCTCGGCGGCACCACGCAGACGCTTGCCGCGTTGAACCTTGCCGGCGGCACGCTGCAGAACGGCAAGCTGAACGCGCCAATCGCTTCCGCCGGCGGCGTCATCAACGGCATCGGCGGCGCTGCGAGTCTCACCACCACCGCGGGCACGACATTCGTCCTGGGCACGAATACCTACACCGGGCCGACGACGGTCAACGGCGGCATCCTGGATGTGATCGGCTCGATCATCGATCCCACCGTCAATTCCGGCGGCCTGTTGATGGGCACCGGTACCGTCGGGTCGACGCAAGTCAACGCCGGCGGCATCTTCGCGCCGGGTGTCGGCTTCGGTACCTCCATGACGGTGCAGGGCAATCTCGCCTTCCAGTCCGCCGCGCTCTATCTGGTCCAGGTCAATGCAACGACGTCGACCTTTGCCAATGTCACCGGCACGGCATCCCTCGCCGGAACTGTCGGCGTAGCGTTCGATCCGAGCGCGAGCTTCGTCAAGAAGCAGTACGTGATCCTGCAGGCCGCGGGCGGCGTGTCTGGTGCCTTCAGCGGTGTCGGCGCGACGCCCGGCGGGCTGATCGGCACCGTCACTTACGACCCGACCCACGCCTATCTCAATTTCGACCTGAACTACGGCGCCAAGAACAACCTCAACACCAACCAACAGAACGTCGCCAACACGCTTTCGAACTTCTTCAATGCCAATGGCGGCATCGCCACGGTGTTCGCCTCGCTGACGCCGGCTGGATTGAGCCAGGCTTCGGGCGAGACCGCGACGGGAATCCAGCAGGCGACGTTCAATGCCGTGAACATGTTCCTGCAACTTCTGACCGATCCCTTCGTCTCGGGCCGCAGCGGCGGCGTGACGGCCAACAGCGGGGCCCAGCCTTATGCCGAGGAAGACGACGCGTTGGCCTATGCCGCGCGCAAATCCGGCTCCGCGCGCGCGGCGCTGGCGAAAATCCCGACCAAGGCCGAGGTCGCGCGCAACGATCTCCTCGACAACCGCTGGAGCGTGTGGGGTTCGGCCTTTGGCGGCGGCGCCAATATCAGCGGCAATGCTGCGGTCGGCTCCAATTCCGCCGACGTGAGCGCGTTCGGCTTTGCCGCCGGTGCCGATTACCGGATTTCGCCGGCGACGCTCGCTGGCTTCGCGCTCGCCGGCGGTGGCACCAATTTCAGCGTGGCCAATTCCGGCAGTGGCCGCTCCGATATGTTCCAGGCCGGCGCCTTTGTGCGTCACAGGATGGGCGCTGCTTATGTGACCGGCGCGCTCGCCTATGGCGGCCAAGAGGTGACCACCGATCGCACCGTCACCATCGCAGGTCTGGATCACCTGCAGGCGCAGTTCAATGCCAATTCCTGGTCGGGACGCCTGGAAGGCGGCTACCGCACCGTGACGCCATGGATGGGGATCACGCCCTACGCGGCTGCGCAGTTCACCACCATCGACCTGCCGTCCTATGCCGAGCAGGTGGTCGCGGGCGCCGGCAATTTTGCGCTGAACTACAATGCGAAGGACGTGACCGATGCCCGTACCGAGCTCGGCGTCCGCACCGACAAATCCTGGGCCGAGCCGAACGGCATCCTCGGCCTCCGCGGGCGGCTCGCCTGGGCGCATGATTTCAACACCGACCGCAGCGCGGCCGCAGTGTTCCAGTCGCTGCCCGGCACCTTCTTTGTCGTCAACGGCGCGGCGGTAGCGCACGATTCGGCGCTGACGACGGTGTCTCTGGAAAGGACATGGCTGAACGGCTGGTCGGCGGCTGCGACCTTCGATGGCGAGTTCTCGGATGTCTTGAATTCCTACGCCGGCAAGGCTGTCATACGCTACGCCTGGTAGGCGGCAGGACTTTCCAGTCATCACGGGGACGATTTGATGCGCGCGGCCATTTTCCGGAACGGGGCGATCGTTGTCGATCATATAGCGGAACCGAAACCCGGCGCAGGCCAGGTGCTGGTCAAGACGCTTGCCTGCGGCATCTGCGGCTCGGACCTGCATGCGCGCAAGCATGCCCATCGCATGGTCGCGATGGCCAGATATAGTCCAGGCCGCAAGCCAATGGACCTCAAGCGCGACGTCGTGTTCGGACACGAGTTCTGCTGCGAGGTTGTCGATTACGGCCCTGCAACGCAGCGCAGGCTGAAAGTGGGCACGCACGTTTGCTCGCTGCCCGCGCTGATCACGCCGACCGGCCCGCAAGGCATCGGCTATTCCAACGACAATATCGGTGGTTATGCGGAAGCGATGCTGCTGAGCGAGCCGCTGCTGCTCGAAGTGCCGAACGGATTATCGCCGGAGCATGCGGCGCTGACGGAGCCGCTCGCGGTCGGCGTCCATGCGGTCGCCAAGGCCAATATCAGGGGCGGAGAGGTGCCTCTCGTGATCGGCTGTGGGCCGGTGGGGCTTGCGGTGATCGCTGCGCTCAGGCTCAAGGGCCTGCATCCGATCATCGCCGCGGATTATTCGCCGACACGCCGGAGGCTCGCCGAGAAGATGGGCGCCGATGTCGTGGTCGATCCCGCGACGACGCAGCCCTATGCGACCTGGGCCGAGCATGCCGCAATGTCGGAAGCCGAAAAGGCCGCGCGGCCGCCGTTCCAGGCGCATCTCGCCGCGCTGAAGCCGGCGCTGATCTTCGAATGCGTCGGCGTACCCGGCCTGTTGCAGCAGGTGTTCGAAGGTGCGCCGCGCGATGCGCGGATCGTGGTGGTTGGCGTTTGCATGGAGACCGATACATCCGAGCCGATGCTTGGCATCATCAAGGAGCTGAGCGTCCAATACGTGCTGGGCTATACGCCGGAGGAGTTTTCGGCCTCGCTGCGCCTCTTGGCAGAAGGGCAGGTCGACGGCGCCGCCCTCGTGACCGGCCGCGTCGGCATCGATGGCGTCGCGCAGGCCTTCGACGACCTCGCCAACCCGGAAGCCCACACCAAGATCATCGTCGAGCCCTGGCGCTAGCGGATGCTCCTCATTGTGATGAGCCCGCTGCGCTGCTGCGATGGCTGGCGCGACAAGTGCCTCGCCGTGTGGCGGCTCTCACGCATCGTCCATTGGCGCGTCATTTGCTTTTGAATCCGCGGCACCTATAGTTCGGCGGGGATAGGCAGCAGCACACGACGGCGCATGCGGGTTTCCATCATTACGGGCGGCGGCTCCGGGATCGGGGCGGCGATCGCGCGGCGGCTCGCCGGCGAAGATCAATGCCTGATGCTGCACGGGCAGGGCGCGGACGACGCCGGGCTATCGCGATTGAAATCGGTGGCAGGCGAATGCGAGAGCGCCGGCGCCAGGGTCGCATGGCTGGCAGGCGATCTCGCCAAAGCGGGCACGGTCGCCGAGCTTGTCAGCACGGCGCGTGCCTCCTTTGGGGCCATCGATGCGATCGTTCATGCCGCGGGCTTTGCCGACCGGCGCGGTTTTGCGAGCCTGCCGCGCGAGGCGCTGGAGCGGGCCTTCGCGGTGATGGCCGCCGCGTTTCACGAGCTCACCGCATCGGCGATGGCGGATCTCGCGCGCAATAAGTTAGGCCGCGTGGTCGCAATCTCCAGCTTCGGCGCGCATCGCTTTGTTCCCGACGGCATTTTTCCCGCGTCTGCATCGGCCAAGGCTGCGCTGGAAGTGCTGGTCAAGTCGCTCGCGATCGAGCTTGCACCGTCGGGCGCGACCGCCAACATCGTCGTGCCCGGCTACACGCGGAAAGATCCGGGCCTGTTCGGCGCGCTCGATGCAGGCGCGTGGGACAAGGTCGCGAACGCAAATCCGCAAGCGCGGCTGGCCGAGCCGGACGAGGTCGCTGCCGTGGTCGCGTTTCTGTTGTCGAAGGACGCGGGCCATGTCACCGGCGCGACGGTGCCGGTCGATGGCGGGCTGACGTTGATGTAAGGGATGAACAAGATGCCGGATCAAACAGCCAACAAGACCGATGTCGTCGTGCTCGGCGCCGGTATCGTCGGCGTGTCGGCAGCCTTCGCCACGCGGCAGCGTGGGATGTCGGTTATTCTCATTGACCGGCGCGAGCCCGGCAGCGAGACGTCCTACGGCAATGCCGGCATTCTCTCGAGCGGTTCGATCTTTCCGCTCAATCAGCCCGGCCTTCTCGGCAAGCTGCCGCAATATCTGTCCAATCAACACCCCGCCTTGCGCTGGGACGTGGGCTGGGCGCTGCGCCATCCCGGATGGATCGCGCGCTTTCTCGCCAATTCCGCGCAGTCGCAAGTCAAGCCCCGCGCGCTCGCGCTGCGCGGCTTGATCAAGGCGTCGCTGAAACTGCACCGCGAGTGGATCGTCAAGGCGGGCGCAGGCAGTCGCATCCGCGAGACCGGCTGGCTGAAGGCCTGGCGCAGCGACAATGTCGCCGCGGCGAAAGCGGATCAGGCGGCGTTGACCGACTATGGCATCAAGAGCGAGCTGCTCGACCGCCAGGCGATCTCCGCGCTCGAGCCAAATATCCTGCCGGTCTACAGCGTCGGCCTGCTGCATACCGAAACCGCCTCAGTGGATTCACCGGGCAACGTCACCAAGGCCTATGCGCGGATGTTTTCTGCCGCGGGCGGCGAAGTGCGCCGCGCGGAGATCACGTCGATTGCGGCCGATGCGGACGGCTGGCGCGTCGTGCTCGCGGACGGCGAGATCAGATCGCGCCACGTTGTGGTCGCGCTCGGGCCGTGGTCGGCCGATTTGCTCAAGCCGCTCGGCTATCGCGTACCGCTTGCGACCGAACGCGGCTATCATCGCGAGTTCAAGCCGAACGCCGCACGCCCGCTTCGGCGGCCGATTCACGATGCCGAAAACGCCTTCCTGATGACGCCGATGGAGCAGGGCATCCGCGTCACCTCCGGCGTCGAGCTGACCGATCGCGATGCGCCGTCGTCCTATGCCCAGCTCGATGCGGTGGTGCCGTTGGCGCGCAGCGTCGTCGAGTTCGGCGAGCCCGTCGGCGACGTCTGGCGCGGGGCGCGGCCGACCTTGCCCGACAGCTTGCCGATGATCGGGCCGGCGCCGCGGCATTCCGGCCTGTGGTTCGCCTTCGGCAACCAGCACATCGGCTTCACCACGGGACCCGCAACGGGCGATGCCGTCGCCGCGATGATTGCAGGTAGCGCGCCGAGCTTCGACACGTCAGCGTTCTCGCCGAAACGTTACCTTTGATCGCGCCAGCGCATGATCCGGAAAAGTGTGCAGCGGTTTTCCGAAAAGATCATGCGCAAACAATAACCTAAAGCCCGATGATGAAATATCGTCTCATCATCGGGCTTTAGGAGAAAGCCGGGGCTGCCATGCACTACGTCTGGGACTTCGCGATCCTCTCAAAGTACAGCCATCTGTTCTGGCTTGGGCTCGGCTTCACCGTCGCCTACACCATCGGCACCATTTTCCTCGGCACTGTGATCGGACTATTCGTCGGCGTCGCGCGGCTCGGGCGCTGGCCGGTCATCGACTGGCTGCTGGTCGCCTATATCGAGCTGTTCCGTTGCACGTCGCTCCTGGTGCAGATCATCTGGTTCTACTATGCCTTCCCGGTCGTGTTGGGGGTGAATATCCCGGCCAATGTCGCCGCCGTCAGCGTGCTCTCGCTCTATGGCGGCGCGTTCTATGCCGAGATCGTGCGCGGCAGCATCGAGAGCGTGCCGCGCGGCCAGTGGGACGCGGCCCGCGCGCTGGGACTGTCATTCTGGCGCATGCTGCGGCTCGTCATCATCCCGCAGGCGCTGAAGCCGATGATGGCGCCTTACGTCAACCAGTCGGTGACACAGCTCAAGAACACCTCGCTGGTGTCGGTCATCGCGGTCCCCGATCTCGTCTACAACGCGACCCTGATCAACGCCGACACTTACCGCCCGCTCGAGGTCTACACTGTCGTGGCGCTGATCTATTTCGCGATCCTGTTTCCGGCGACGCTGGTGGGCCGCCACCTCGAGCGCGGCATGACCTACGACAAGGCGTGAGGCGCGAATCAATCTTCAGTGCCGGTGCGATCGCCTGTGGCGATAAACGGGATGGCCATGAGCGGGTCTGGCCGCCGACCCTCCGTAATATGGATTGACCACGCACTGCGCCGCTCGGCCCGACGCCGAAGCCCGGCATGCGTCCTCCGTTCGATAGCTGCAGTCGAAGTAGTAGTCCATGAAGCCCTGGTAGACCTGAACGCAATAGGGATAGTCGGGATCGTAAGTCTGGGCGCGCGAAGGCGTTGCCGACGCGACCACGCCGATTGCCAGAATTGCAGGAATCACAACGCGCATCCGAATCTCCATACCGGCGTCGAGAAATCATTACCGCTTGAGCCGCGGTTCGCATCACCTCTCCCACAAGGGGAGAGGTGGCACCTCCGAAGCTCAGGCAGCTTGCCTAATCGCTAAATATTCAACTCCACCGGCACGTCCTCAGGCTTCACGCCTGATAGCGCCAGGCCCTTGACGAACCATTCGCGCATCTGGCCGACGCCGCGGTTGTAGTCGACCCACACCGAGAGGAAATCGCGCCAGCGCTTGTCGCTCTCGCGCCGCACCGCCATGCTGCTCGCGATCGTGACTGACGGTGATTGCAGGATCTTGTAGGTGCCCAGGTTGGGGTTCTTGGCGATCGCCGTCAGCCCCAGCACCAGCGCGTTCACCACGCAATCGACGCGGCCCGATGCCATCTGCAGCATGACGTCGTCGCGCGTCTTCAGCGAGGTGATCGTGGCCTTCGGCGCAAAGCGCCGTGCCACCACCTCGTTGGCCGATCCGACATCGACCGCGATCTTGATCTCGGGCTTGTTGATGTCGGCCCAGGTCTTCGCCTCGAGGCCCTTCCTCAGCATGGCGCCGAACGGATGGGGAAACACCAAATTGGTGAAATCGACCACCAGCGCGCGCTGCGGCGTCGGGTTGAGCGCAAAGCCAAGGTCGATCTTGTTCGATTGCAGATCAAGGATCGAATTTCCGTAAGTCGATTCAGTGTAATCCAGCTTCACATCGAGCAGCTTGGCGATGTCATTCGCCATCTCGATGCACATGCCGGACCAGGTGCCGCTGGCGAGGTCCTTGTTGAAATAGGGCAGTTCGCCTGGCAGCACCGCGATGCGCAGCACTTTCGCGCCCCGGACCTGATCGAGCGTGTTGTCGGCCGCGGTCTGCGCCGAGGCGGACGTGGCGAGCGCGGATGTCAGCGCTGCGCCACTGCCGATCGCGAGCGCGTAGCGCAAGGCCTCGCGGCGGTCTTCGGAAATCTTCGTCTCGTCGGATCGGGTCACGCGCGCCTCCTACCTGTTGGCACGAAGCCTAGCGTCGGTGCCGCGGGTCGGCAATAGCGCGCGCGGGCGAATAGCAGGCAGGCGATTACGCCGGACTTGCTCAGCGAGACCTGGTCAGCCGGCTTGCTCAGTCGGACTTGGAGCCGAGGACGATCGGCACGGTCTCCGTCAGCTTCAAGGAGGTAACCATGCTTTCGACTGCGGCCTTGTAGCTGCGGAAGTGTGGCGTTTCGAGATGCGCTTTGTAGGCGGCCTCGTCCCCGTAACTCTCGAACACGATGATGCGTGCCAGATTTTCCTTGTCGGACACGGCATGAAGCGCCAGCACCCCCGGTTCCAACCGAATCGCTGCGTCGATTTCCTCCTTCAAGGCCATGCGGTAGGCCTCGAGCCGGGCAGGATCGACATCGATCTCAGCGATGCGGACGTAAGGCATGCGCTCACTTTCGGTATTGCGCATCCGGGACCTTCTCCAGCCAGTCGACGCTCCTGCCGTCCAGCGCCTCCTGGATCGCGATATGCGTCATGGCCGTCGTCGGCGTCGCGCCATGCCAGTGCTTCTCACCCGGCGGGAACCAGACCACGTCGCCCGGCCGGATCTCCTCGACCGGGCCGCCCTCGCGCTGCGCCCAGCCCAGCCCTGAGGTGACGATCAGGGTCTGGCCGAGCGGATGGGTATGCCAGGCCGTGCGCGCGCCGGGCTCGAAGGTCACGCTGGCGCCGCCGACGCGCGCGGGCGCGTTCGCCTGGAACAGCGGGTCGAGCCGCACCGTACCCGTAAAATACTCCTCCGGCGGTTTGCGTGACGGCTGCGAGCCGCTTCGCTTGATCTCCATTCTGTTGCTCCCTGTTCGGTTCGCTGAGCGGGCACGGCCGTCACAGCGGATGATAGCCCGGCTGCTTGTAGATGGTCTCGGCCTTGCCGAGGATGTCGGGCTTGAAGACCCGCTCGGTCCAGTCCGCGGGCGCGACATCCTCGATGCCGACCGAGATTGCGTCCTCGGCGGAGCCGAGCGCGCTCGTTACGGCCTGCGTGATTGCTGCTGCGAGCTTCGTCTTCTGCTCGCGCGTGCGGCCGGAATGCAGCTTGACGACGACATGCGGCATTTTCGTTTCTCCCTTCAGCGATGCTGCCCATCGGGAACTCGCTCTTCGCGGGCGAGGCGAACCTAAGCCCTTCAAGGCACACCGACTAGGTGATAAAACGCGGAAAGAATTATTAGCAAGGCTTATGAATGGACCGCGACAATGCCAGCGACATCATCGCCTTCCTGGCGGTAGCCCGCGAGAGGAGTTTTACGCGTGCCGCGGCCAAGCTCGGCATCTCGCAATCGGCGCTGAGCCAGACCGTCAGTGGGCTCGAGGAGCGGCTCGGGGTTCGCCTGCTCAACCGCACCACGCGCAGCGTCGCACCGACCGAAGCCGGCGAGCGGCTGTTCCGGACCTTCGGTCCGCGCTTCGACGAGATGGATGCCGAACTTGCTGCGCTGAGCGAGCTGCGCGAAAAGCCCGCCGGCCACTTGCGCATCACCGCGACCGAGCATGCGGCGGAAGCGATCCTGATCCCGGCGCTCGCGAGGGTCCTGCCGAAATATCCCGACATCCACGTCGAAATCGTCGTCGACTACGGCCTCGCCAATATCGTGGCCGAGCGCTACGACGCCGGTATTCGCCCGGGCGAGCTCGTTGAAAAGGACATGATCGCGGTGCGCGTCGGGCCGGATTTGCGCATGGCCGTCGTCGGCGCACCGTCCTATTTCGCCGCGCGCAGGAAGCCGCGCACGCCGCAGGAACTGACGAGTCACAACTGCCTCAACCTGCGGCTGCCGACCCATGGCGGTCTCTACGCCTGGGAGTTCGAGAAGGACAAGCGCGCCCTCAATGTGCGGGTCGAGGGCCAGCTCGTGTTCAACGGCGCCGGCGCGCTGCTCCGCGCCGCGCTGGCGGGCCTTGGGCTTGCCTATCTCATGGAGAGCCACGTCCAGCCCTACATCGTCGAGGGCCGGCTGGTGCGTGTGCTGTCGGACTGGTGTCCGCCGTTCTCGGGCTATCACCTCTATTATCCGAGCCGCCGCCAGGCCTCGCCCGCATTCTCGCTGCTGGTCGATGTGCTGCGATACCGGCGCTGATCGCTACTGATTTTTCGAAAACTGATTTGCGCCATCTGTCCAGCCCTCCGTGAAAAATATTTTGCTTCCGGTTTTCGGAAGAATGTGATTTGGTTCGCGCGTCCCGGCCCGATTAAGAGGGACGCTTCGCGATCGTCACGAGTGTTGGGCCGGAGATGCGATGGACGCAGGCGGTGTCAACTGACGAGCGACGCCGAGGCGGACGGCAAAATCGCGTGGTCCTGATGCCCCGACGCTGGCATCAAGTTCGCAAGTGATGATCTTGCGGACGACGGGGGCTAACAAGCCCGGCACCCCGGGGAGCGCGTATAAGCCGTAAACCATTGCGCAGGGAATGCCGGACTGTTGCGGCGTACCTGTAGTTTAACCTCGTGTGCATTCTTTGCGCACATTTGCGCACACGAGGCTGCGGATGTGCCAGACACCCGGTGTTCCCTGCGCCCTCTCTCTTCCGAGGGCCATCGACGATGCAGGACCCGGACATTTTCGTGCCGCGGGAACGATTTCGCATGAGGAGCACCGTGATTGCGAGAAGTGTAGGGTGGGCAAAGGCGCTCTTGCGCCGTGCCCACAGTTCATCAGCGGACTTCGGTTGGTATGGTGGGCACGCTTCGCTTTGCCCACCCTACACTTCTCGCAATGACGATCGAGTCACACCGGCAGCGCGATGGAATACTTCACCTGACTCAGCGCAAAACTCGATTCGATCGATGCAATCCCGTCCAGCCGCGTCAGCTTGGTCTTGAGGAACGCCTCATAGGAGGAGAGATCGGCGGCGACGACGCGCAGCAGATAGTCGCGATTGCCCGTCATCAGGTAGCACTCCAGGACCTCGTCCCATTTCGAGATCGCGCGCTCGAAGCGGTTCAGGTCCTCCTCCTTTTGCCGCGCAAGCTTGATGGAGATGAAGACGGAGACATGCAGCCCCAGCGATTTCTGATCGACGGTTGCGATATAGCGCGTGATCACGCCGCGCTCCTCCAGGAGTTTCACGCGGCGATGGCACGGCGAGACCGACAGCCCGACCTTGTCGGCCAGCTCCTGCATGGTGATGCGACCGTCCGATTGCAGTGAGAACAGGATCTTGCGGTCGATGGCGTCGAGCTCTGGCATTGGAACAAAATCCGGCTGATTGACCTGGTCGTGATAAAATATCCTAATATGTTAAGGTATGGTGTGAAAATTTGAGAAGTTTCGGGGCCTCGGGAGGTTTAGGATTCGCCAGCGTCCAAAGCTGGGAGGCAGCCATGGCGATTGAACCCGCACGTCTTGAAATACTCTCCGCGTTGTCGCGGAAGGTGCTGTGGCTGTCGTCCTGGACCATCCATCACGCCAACCACATCAGGCCCAATACCGATGGGCTGAAGGTCGGCGGGCATCAGGCTTCCTCCGCCTCGCTCGCCACCATCATGTCGGCGCTGTATTTCCACGTGCTGCGGCCCGAGGACCGCGTCGCGGTAAAGCCGCATGCAAGCCCGGTGTTTCACGCCATCCAATATCTGTTCAGCCGCCAGACCCGCGACAAGCTGGAGAACTTCCGCGGCTTCAAGGGCGCGCAGTCCTATCCGTCGCGTACCAAGGATACTGACGACGTTGACTTCTCCACCGGCTCAGTGGGCTTGGGCGTCGCGCAGACGCTGTTCTCGTCGCTGGTGCAGGATTACGTCAGGGCGCATGGCTGGGCGAAGGACCGTCGCGAAGGGCGAATGATCGCGCTCGTCGGCGACGCCGAGATGGACGAGGGCAATATCTTCGAAGCGCTCGCGGAGGGGTGGAAGCACGGCCTGCGCAACACCTGGTGGGTGGTCGACTATAACCGCCAGAGCCTCGACGCGGTCGTGCGCGAGGGGCTGTGGGAAAAGTTCGAGACCATGTTCCGCAATTTCGGCTGGGACGTGGTGATCGTGAAATATGGCCGGCTGATGCGGCAGGCCTTTGCCGAGCCTGGCGGCGAAGCGCTCAAGCGCTGGATCGACAATTGCCCGAACGCGCTCTATGCCGCGCTCTGCTTCCAGGGCGGCGCGGCCTTCAGGAAGCATCTGCAGGACGAGATCGGCGACCAGGGCGAGGTGACGGCGCTGATCGACCGCCGCAGCGACGAGGAGTTGCTGGCGCTGATGTCCAATCTCGGCGGCCACGACATGGAAAGCATGCTGGAGGCGTTCGAGGCAATCGATCACGACCGTCCGGTCTGCTTCATCGCTTACACCATCAAGGGCGTCGGCCTGCCGTTCCAGGGCCATAAGGACAACCATGCCGGCTTGATGACAGTGGCGCAGATGGAGAAGTGGCGCGCCTCGCAAAACATCCGCCCCGGCCATGAATGGGAGAGATTCGAGGGCCTGTCGCAGGATCCCGCCGCGCTCACGGCCTTCCTCTCCCAGGTGCCCTTCAACCGCGACACCGCGCGGCGGCTGGTGGCACCCACCATCGAGGTGCCGCGGCAGCTCGCGTTCAAGCCGGTCGCGCAGATGTCGACGCAGCAGGGCTTTGGTCTGGTGCTGAACGAGATCGCGCGGGAGAATAGCGAGCTCGCCGCGCGTATCGTCACGGCCTCGCCCGACGTCACGGTGTCGACCAACCTCGGCGCCTGGGTCAATCGCCGCGGGTTGTTCGCGCGCGCCGAGAAGGCCGATACCTTCCGCAGCGAGAAGATTCCCTCGACCTATAACTGGGATGCCTCGCCGAAGGGCCAGCATATCGAGCTTGGCATCGCCGAGATGAACCTGTTCATCCTGTTGTCGGCGCTGGGACTGTCGCATTCCATCAATGGCGCGCGGCTGTTGCCCGTCGGCACGCTCTATGATCCCTTCATCGAGCGCGGCCTCGATGCGCTGAACTATGCCTGCTACCAGGATGCGCGCTTCATGCTGGCGGCGACGCCCTCGGGGATCACGCTCGCGCCCGAAGGCGGCGCGCATCAGTCGATCGCGACGCCGCTGATCGGCATGGCGCAGCCTGGGCTCGCGTCGTTCGAGCCGGCCTTCGTCGACGAGCTCGCCGCGATCATGGCTTTCGGCTTTGAGCACATGCAGGCCGAGGAGGGCGGTTCGATCTATTTGCGCCTGTCGACGCGCGCGATCGACCAGGTGCAGCGGATCATGACGCCGGATTTGCAGCGCGACATCACCGAGGGCGCCTATTGGCTGCGCAAGCCCGGACCGAACGCGGAAGTCATCGTCGCCTATACCGGCGCCGTGGCGCCGGAAGCGATCGAGGCGACCGGTTTCATCGGCGAGAGCAGGCGGGATGTCGGGTTGCTCGCCATCACCTCCGTCGACCGGCTGCACGCAGGCTGGACTGCCGCGCGGAATTTGCGGCGCGACCGCCGCGGCGTGCAGCACTTGAGCCATATCGAGAAGATGCTGGCGCCCTTGCCGCGCGATTGCGGCATCGTCACGGTGATCGATGGCCATCCGGCCGCGCTCGGCTGGCTCGGCAGCGTGCGCGGCCATCGCGTCGAGGCGCTCGGCGTCGAGCAGTTCGGCCAGACCGGCACCATCGACGACCTCTATCGCGCCTACGGCATCGACGCCAACGCCATCATCGACGCTGCCGAAAGCCTCACCTCCGGCGCCCCGGTGCTGCATCGCAAGATGGCGGTGTGACGCCAAACTGACGTCGTCATTCCGGGGCGCCGCAAAGCGGCGAACCCGGAATCCATACCTGGCGATGGTGGTTATGGATTCCGGGCCCGCGCCAAAAGGCGCGTCCCGGAATGACGATGTCGAGAGAGACTTGCCTCCCTCGCTCCACCATCCTTATATCCAGTGTCCGCCGCAGCCCGGCGTCCCGCATATGGCGGGTTCAATTCCCTGAGCTTTCGTGCAAGGATGGTTGCCGAACGCTCCGTTCCCCCTCCTTACGCCCTGAATCAAAAGAGGTTTTCGATGGTCAACCGCATGCAATTCTACATCGACGGCGCCTGGGTCGATCCCGCCGTCAAGAAGTCCACGCCCGTCGTCAATCCGGCGACGGAAGAAGCGATGTATGAGGTTGCGCTCGGCTCCAAGGCCGACGTCGACAAGGCGGTCGCCGCCGCCAAGCGCGCCTTCGTGGCCTATTCGCAGACGAGCCGGGAGGAGCGCGTCGCGTTGATGTCCAAGATCGTCGAGATCTACAAGGGCCGCATGAAAGAGATCGGTGCGGCCGTCTCCGACGAGATGGGGGCGCCGCTGCCGATGGCGGAGCGCCTGCAGGCCGGCGCCGGCCTCGGCCATCTCATGAACACCCTCGAAGTCCTGAAGAAGTACGAGTTCGAGGAGACCATGGGCTCGGCCGTCGTCGTGCGCGAGCCGGTCGGCGTCGTCGGGATGATCACCCCTTGGAACTGGCCGCTCAACCAGATCGCCTGCAAGGTCGCGCCCGCGCTCGCCGCCGGCTGCACCATGATCCTGAAACCGTCCGAGTTCACCCCGACCTCGGCCCTGATCTTCGCCGAAATCCTGCATGAAGCGGGCGTGCCGAAGGGCGTGTTCAACCTCATCAACGGCCTTGGCCCCGAAGTCGGCGCCGCCATGAGCGAGCATCCTGATATCGACATGATCTCGTTCACCGGCTCGACCCGCGCCGGCATCGATGTCGCCAAGCGCGCCGCGCCGACGGTGAAGCGCGTCAGCCAGGAGCTCGGCGGCAAGTCGCCGAACGTCATCCTCGACGACGCCGACCTCACCAAGGCGGTGACCGGCGGCGTGATGCACATGTTCAACAACTCCGGCCAATCCTGCAACGCGCCGTCGCGCATGATCGTGCCGCTGTCGAAGATGAAGGAAGTGGCCGCGATCGCCAGGGGCGTCGCCGAGAAGACCAAGGCGGGCGACCCCCGCGCCGAAGGCACCAACATCGGCCCGGTCGTGAACCGCACGCAGTGGGACAAGATCCAGGCGCTGATCAAGAAGGGCATCGACGAGGGTGCGACCCTCGTCGCCGGCGGCCCGGGCCTGCCCGAGGGTGTCAACAAGGGCTTCTATGTCCGTCCGACCATCTTCGCAGACGTCACCAATGACATGACGATCGCGCGCGAGGAAATCTTTGGACCGGTGTTGACCATCCTCGGCGCCAAGGACGAAGCCGACGCGGTCAAGATCGCCAACGACACGCCCTATGGTCTGGCCGGCTACGTCTCGGCCGGTACCGTCGAGCGCGCGCGCAAGGTCGGCCGGCAAATTCGCGCTGGCAACGTCAACCTGCAGGGCGTGCCCAATGAACGCTCCGCGCCGTTCGGCGGCTACAAGCAGTCCGGCAACGGCCGCGAATGGGGCCGCTACGGCATGGAGGAATATCTCGAGGCGAAGGCGGTCGCCGGCTTCAACGCCGCGTAAGCCGCGCGTGAGCCGGGTAGGGTGGGCAAAGCGAAGCGTGCCCACCACTCGGCACATGCAATCATGGCGGTGGGCACGGCGCAAACGCGCCTTTGCCCACCCTACGATTTTCGAGATTATCCCCCGACCGCGCCCTGCGTGTTCACATACAGTGCATAGATCGACTGGCTCGCCGCCATGAAGAGCCGATTGCGCTTCAAGCCGCCGAAGCAGACATTGGCGCAGCGCTCTGGCAGCGCGATGCGGCCGATCGGGGCGCCGTCGGGCGCGAACACCATCACGCCGTCGAGCTTCGGATCGCCCATGCCCCAGCCGCACCAGAGATTGCCGTCGATGTCGGAGCGCATGCCGTCCGGCGTGCCGGGACCCGCATCGATGTGAACGCGCTTGTTGGAGAGTTTCGTGCCGTCGGCCGAGACGTCGTAGGCAAGGATCTTGCGGTTCGGCACACCACGCGATTCCACGACGTAGAGGATGCTCTCGTCCGGCGAGAAACAGAGCCCGTTCGGCCCGAGCACGCCTTCGGCGACGATGGTGGCTTTGCGGGTGGCGCCATCGATCCGATAGACGTTGGGATCGATCTCGGGCTCGGCCTTGTAGCCTTCGTAATTGCCGAGCAGGCCGAAGATCGGATCGGTGAACCAGATCGAACCGTCGGACTTTACCACCACGTCGTTCGGGGAGTTGAGCCGCTTGCCGTCGAAATGATCGATCAGCACGGTGATCGAGCCGTCATATTCGATGCGGACCACCCGGCGGCCGCCATGCTCGCAGGTGACGAGCCGGCCTTGGCGGTCGCGGGTGTTGCCGTTGGCAAAGTTCGAGGGTTTTCGGTAGATCGAGACCGCACCGGTTTCCTCTTCCCATTTGATGATGCGCTGGTTCGGGATGTCGCTGCAGAGCAGATAGCGCCCGTCGCCCACCCACACCGGGCCTTCCGCCCAGCGCAGCCCCGTCGCGAGCCGTTCCACCGCCGACAGCTTCAGCCAGTATTTTTCAAATCGCGGGTCGAGGGCATGGATCGCGGGGTCGGGGTAATAAGTGGCCGGATGCCAGCCAGCCGCATGAGAGGATGCATCGGACATTTGCGGTTCTCGTTGTTGTTTCCTCGCCGGGCAGTTTGCTATCACTCCTCGCGCATGACCGCAAACCAGCGGGTTCAAAGAGGGAAGAATGCCACGCATATTGATGACCGGTGCGGCCGGCGGGATCGGCACAAGCTTGCGCAGATTGCTGCCGCCGATCTATCCGGACCTCCTGCTCTCCGATCTCAAGGCGCCCAGCGATCTCGCCGCGAACGAGACGTTCAAGGCCGCCGATCTCGCCGACATGGCTCAGGTCGAGGCGATCTGCGAGGGCGTCGATGGCATCCTGCATTTCGGCGGCTATTCGGTCGAAGGCCCCTGGGATGCGATCCTGCAGTCCAACATCATCGGCGGCTACAACCTGTTCGAGGCGGCGCGCAGGAAGGGCGTCAAGCGCGTGGTGTTCGCCTCATCGAACCACGCAGTCGGCTTCTATCCGCGCTATCACCGCATCGGCACTGACGTGACCACGCGCCCCGACAGCCGTTACGGCGTGAGCAAGGCCTTTGGCGAGGCGACCGGCGCGCTCTACGCCGACAAATACGGCCTCAAGGTCACCTGTATCCGCATCGGCAATTTCGGCGAGAAGCCGCTCGATCATCGCCGGCTGTCGATCTGGCTGAAGCCCGAGGACCTCGTTCAGCTCTGCCGCATCGGCCTTGAACATCCGGCGATCCATTTCGAAATCTTTTATGGCGCCTCCGACAATGAGCGCTCCTGGTGGGACAACCATCGCGCCTATGATCTGGGCTATCGCCCGACCGGCAAGGCCGAAGATTTCCGCGAGCATGCTTTTGCCGAGCAGGCGAAGCTGAAATCCGATCCCGTCGGTGATTTCTACCAGGGCGGTGCGTTCTGCAGCATGGAGTTTTCGGGCGACCGGAGCCGGATCAAGAAGTAGCGAGTCGTTCCGGGGCGCGCGAAGCGCGAACCCGGAACCTCGAGATTCCGGGTTCGGTGCTTTGCACCGCCCCGGAATGACAGCAAGCAAGAGGATGCGAACATGACCGACGGATTGCGCAAGGGACTGGCAAGCTATGGCGATGCAGGCTTCTCGCTGTTCCTGCGCAAGGCCTTCATCAAGGCGATGGGCTATTCCAACGACGCGCTCGACCGCCCGATTGTCGGCATCACCAACACCTACAGCGACTATAATCCCTGCCACGGCAATGTGCCTGACATCATCGAGGCGGCGAAGCGCGGCGTGATGCTGAGTGGCGCGATGCCTTTTGTGTTCCCGACCATTTCGATCGCGGAAAGCTTCTCGCATCCGACCTCGATGTATCTGCGCAATCTGATGGCGATGGATACCGAGGAGATGATCCGCGCCCAGCCAATGGACGCGGTCATCGTGATCGGCGGCTGCGACAAGACCTTGCCGGCGCAGATCATGGCCGCGCTTTCGGCCGACCTGCCGACCGTCGTCATTCCGGTCGGGCCCATGGTGGTCGGCCATCACAAGGGCGAGGTGCTAGGGGCCTGCACCGATTGCCGGCGGCTCTGGGCGAAATACCGCGCCGGCGAGATCGATGACAACGAGATCGAGGCGGTCAACGGCCGGCTTGCGCCGTCGGTCGGCACCTGCATGGTGATGGGCACGGCCTCTACCATGGCCTGCGTCACCGAGGCGCTGGGCCTGTCGCTGCCGATGAGCGCCACCATCCCGGCGCCGCATGCCGAACGCTTTCGTCTGGCGGAGGCGAGCGGCAAGGTCGCGGCCGCGATGGCGAAGGCCAAGGGGCCGAGGCCGAGCGAGTTCCTGACGAATTCCTCGTTCCGCAACGCGCAGGTCGTGCTGCAGGCGATCGGCGGCTCGACCAACGGCCTCATTCATCTGACCGCGATGGCAAATCGTACCGCGCACACGATCAATCTCGAAGCCTTCGACAAGCTCAGCCGCGACGTGCCCGTGCTGGTCGACCTGAAGCCGTCGGGCGAGCACTACATGGAGCACTTCCATCATGCCGGCGGTGTGCCGAAGCTGATGGCGCAGCTCGGCAATCTCCTCGACCTCGACGCCAAAACCATCGAAGGCAAGACGTTGCGTGAGATCGTCGCTAACGCGGAAGAGGTGCCTGGTCAGGACGCGATCCGCGCTCGGAACAATCCGATCAAGCCGGAAGGCTCGATGGCGATCCTCCATGGCAATCTCGCCCCGCGCGGCGCCGTCATCAAGCATGCCGCCGCGAGCCCGAAGCTGCTGCGGCACACCGGCCGCGCCGTGGTGTTCGAGTCGGTCGAGGACATGACCTTGCGGGTCGACGACCCCGATCTCGATGTCAAAGCCGACGACGTTTTGGTGCTGCGCAATGCCGGGCCGAAGGGCGCGCCGGGGATGCCGGAGGCCGGCTATCTGCCGATCCCGAAGAAGCTCGGACGGACCGGCGTCAAGGACATGGTGCGAATTTCGGACGCGCGGATGAGCGGCACTGCGTTCGGCACCATCGTCTTGCATATCACGCCGGAATCCGCGGTCGGCGGCCCGCTCGCGCTGGTCCAGAACGGCGACATGATCCGGCTCGACGTCGAAAAGCGCAGCATCGACCTTTTGGTCGACCAGGCCGAATTGAAGAAACGGCAAGCGGCGCTGAAGCCGGTGGTGACGCCGGATTGGGCACGGCGTGGCTACGCCCACCTCTTCAACGAGACCATTTTGCAGGCGGACGAAGGCTGCGACTTCGATTTCATGCGAGCGAAGGGGAAAGGCTAGTCATCTCGCAGTTGCGTTAGAGCGGAAGCTTGATTGACAACCAAACGACCCCGGTGGGATGATCAAAGAAAAATCATTCAGGGAGGGGAGACGATGGCAGGCCTGAGCAAGCTTCTCGGTGCGGTCGTTGCCGTATCCGTTTTCGCCGCCGCAAGCGCGAGCGCGCAGGAGGTGAAGCATTATCGCTTCGCCTATGATCAGCCGAAGGATACCGGCTACGGCATCCTGGCCGACATCTTCGCCGACAAGCTCAAGGAATTGAGCAAGGGCACCATGATCATCGACCAGTATCCCGGCGCGCAGCTCGGGCAGGAGCCGCAGGTCCTGCAACTGGTCAAGGCCGGCGATGTCGAGTTCTGCATCTCGGCTTCGGCTAACGCCGCGACGCTGTCGCCGCAAGCCGGCGTGATGTCGATGCACTATCTGTTCCGCTCGGAAGCGCATCTGATCAAGGCGATCGGCGATCCCGCGGTTGCCAGGGCGGTGAAGGACATGATCTCCGACACGGTCAAGGGTGCGCGCGTCATTGCGCTCGCGACACTTGGCCTGCGCAGCATGTATTCCAAGCGCGAGATCAGGAACATCGCCGACATCAAGGGACTGAAGGTGCGCGTGCAGGCGACGCCCACCGAGGATGTGACGTTCCCGGCCTACGGCGCGCAGGTCGTGCATATGCCGTTCGGCAGCGTCTACACCTCGCTGCAGACCGGCGTGGTCGATGTCGCCGAGAACGGCGTGAACGTCTACCTCGCCAACAAGCACTATGAAGTCGCTCCCGTGCTGTCGATGACCGAGCACGAGGCCAATAATTCGCTGGTTTGGATCAGCGACAAGCTCTGGAACAGCCTTACTCCCGAGCAGCAGGGCTGGGTGCAGGCCGCGGCCGACGACGTCAATCGCACCCAGCCGGCCAAGGCGATCGAGCTCGAGCACCAGTCGGCGGAGAAGCTGAAATCGATGGGAGTGAAGATCGTCACCGACGTCGACAAGTCGGGCTTTATCAAGGTGGCCGACCCCCTGCTGGACAAGCTGGCCAGCGAGCTCGGTCCGCATGCGGTCAAGGTCAAGGACCTGATCCGGGCGATCAAATAGCGCAGCGCAGCTTGTCCCGGCCTTCGTCGGGACGAGATATTGCTGTCACAATTGCAATCCTCGGATGTTCAATTGACAATCCGGCAACCCCAATGGTTTGATCCGCGCAAAATCAGAACAGGGGGGAACCGTGTCTTTTAAGAGCAAAATAGCGGGCGTTTTGATCCTGGCGGCGACGATGCTTGCCGCCGGCGCCAACGCCCAGGGCGTGAAGCACTATCGCTTCGCCCACGATCAGCAGCTCAATTCCGGCTACAGCGTCGCCTACGACATCTTTTCCGCCAAGCTGAAGGAATTGAGCAAGGGCACGATGCTGGTTGACCAGTATCCCGGCGCGCAGCTCGGGCAGGAGCCGCAGATCCTGCAATTGGTGAAGTCCGGCGACATCGATTTTGCGATCGTCTCTTCCGCCAACACCTCAACGATTTCGCCGCAGGCGGGCGTGATGTCGCTGCACTTCCTGTTCCGCAACGAGGATCACATCATCAAGTCGCTCGCCGATGAAAAGGTCTTTGCCGCGATCCGCGACATGATCGACCAGACCACGCAGGGCATTCACGCCATCGGGCTTGGCACCCAGGGCTTCCGCTACATGTATGGCAAGAAGGAAGTCCACAAGGTCGACGACATCAGGGATTCAAGATCCGCGTGCAGGCGACCGCGACGGAGGACACGACCTTCGCCGCCTACGGCGCCCAGACCGTGCACTTGCCCTTCGGCAGCGTCTACACCTCGCTGCAGACGGGCGTGGTGGATTTCGCCGAGAACGGCATGAACGTCTATCTCATCAACCGCCACTACGAGGTCGCGCCCGTGATCTCGTTGACCGAGCATGAGGCGAACAACGCCATCGTCTGGATCAGCGACAAGCTCTGGCAGAGCCTCTCGGCGGAGCAGAAGCAGTGGGTGCTGACAGCGGCGCGGGAGGTCAGCCTGCAGGAGCCGAAGCGCGGCTTCGAGCTCGATCATGCGGCGGCGGCCAAGCTGCAGAAGGTGGGTGTCAAGATCGTCACCGATGTCGACAAGGCGGGATTCAAGACGATCGCCGACCCCTTGCTCGACAAGGAGGCGAAGGACCTCGGGCCGCACGCCGAGAAGATCAAGGACCTGATCCGGGCGATCAAATAGGCCACTCGCGGCACGTCGCCAAGCCAGGACCCATAGCCCGCGGCGGAAGTTTCGGGCACGATGGCGGTCGATAGTCTCTACAATATAGTTGACGCCTGTGGTTATGGGTCCCGGCGCTCACCGGGACGACGGGGGAATTGATGCCCATCGCCGATAAACTCGTCTTGCAGCGGCACCGTCATCTGAAATGGCGGGCGTTCGACCGGCTCGAGCTCGGCCTGATGATCCTCTGCGGCATCCTGTGCTTCGGTTTCTCGATGTCGGTCACCGCCGACATCGTGACCCGGACCATCGGCCATCCCTGGCTGTGGCTGCAGGAGTTCACCTCGGCGCTCTTCATCTACGCGATCTTCATCGGCGCGGCGGCGGCGACCCGCCGCAACGACCACCTCTATCTGACCGCGATCTCGGAATCGATGCATGGCACGCCGCGCCTGATTGTCGAGCTGTTGACGCGGCTCGTTGTGCTTGGCGTTGCCTTTGGCCTGATCTGGTTCGGCTATGTCAACTATCTTCGCGGCTTCGGTTCGTTCCGCCTGCCGTCGGGCCTGCCGATCGCCTATCTCTACATCATCATTCCTCTCAGCGGGATCCTGATCGCCCTGTTCACCGTCGAGCAGATCGTCAACGGGCTCGTCAACGGATTCGATCATCCCGAGCCTCCAGCCGAGGACGACCACGCGATCCCGCAGATCCGTGTCAGCGAGCCGGGAGTCTAGCCTTGAGCTCGCCGGTCATCCTCGCGCTGATGTCGTTCTGCTTCCTGTTCTTCGGCTATCTCGGCGTGCCCGTGCCATTCTCGCTGCTCGCAGGCGTATTCGTGGGCGCGATTCTTGCCGACGTCTCGCTCGCCGCGATCGTGCAGAAGGTCTTTGACGGCGTCGATTCCGAGGCGTTGCTCGCGATTCCCTTTTTCCTCCTGGTCGGCGAGCTCATGAGCTCGGCGAATGTGGTGGTGCGCATCGCCAACCTCTCGGTTTCGCTGGTAGGCCACATCCGGGGCGGGCTATCGCAAGTCGTGGTCGTCTTCTCGATGTTCTTCTCGGAAATGTCGGGATCGACCACCGCCGATGTCGCGGTGATGAGCCGCGCGCTTGGCGGACCGATGCGGCGCGAAGGCTACGAGTCTGCCTTCATTGCCGCGATCATTGCTGCCGCCTCGACGATTGCAGCCCTGGTGCCGCCCAGCATCACGGCCGTGGTCTATGGCGCGGTCGGCAACGTGTCGATTGCGGGGCTGTTCATGGCGGGCGTCGTGCCCGGCTTCATGATCGGCTTTGGGCTGATGATCTACTGCTACTTCTTCGGGCCGTCGGGCATGCGCAAGCCGCGCGCGCCCCTGAAGCAGGTGGTGTTCGCGGCCGGCGACGCCGCGCTGCCGCTGATGATCCCGGTGATCCTGCTCGGCGGCATCCTGACCGGCTGGTTCACGCCGACCGAAGCCGGCGTGGTCGCGGTGATCTGGATCATTCTGGTCGTGATCCCCGCGCTCAACCGCGGGCACATCAGGAAGATACCTTTTGATTTTTGCCTCGCCGGCCTGATCTTCTCGCTGCCTCTGATCACGATCGGCGCCGCCAACGCGTTCGGCTGGATGCTCGCCTATCTGCGCGGCGCCATCGTGATCGCGGACTGGATCACTTCGATCGCCGGCCACGATCCGCACTACATCATGCTCCTAATGGTGCTCCTGTTCACCGTGGTCGGCGACTTCATCGAGCCGGTGCCGACCATCATCATCTTCATGCCGCTGGTGAACGCGCTGACGCAAGCCGGCGATATCAATGGCGTGCATATGGGTGTGGTGCTGATCGCAACGCTCGCTTTCGGCCTGATCACGCCGCCCTATGGCCTGGTGCTGCTGATGGCCTCGAAATTCGTCGGCATCAATTTCGGCAAGGCGCTGCGCGCCGCTCTGCCGATCTATGTGGTGTTCCTGGTCACTATTATCTTCATCATCTATTTCCCGAGCGTTGTGCTGTGGCTGCCCAAGCACGTGCTCCCGGAATCCGTCGGCTGCTTCAAGTCGCCGGCAGGCACGGGCTATATCTGCCCGAGCAGCTAGGTTATTTCCCCTTGCTCGTGAATTTCTTCACCGCGACCTTGAACTCGTCGGTGTGCATGCAGTCGATGATGCCGTCGCGCTCGGCGTCGAGCTGCTGCTCGATCGGGCTCACAGGGGAGCGATAGATCAGCGCCTTGGTTGCGGCAATGCCGGCGGGCGCGGTTTGTGCAAGCCGCAGCGCGAACTCGCGGGTGGCGGCCTTCAGCTCCGCAGCCGGCACGACCTTGGCGACCAGGCCCCATTCATGGGCCTGCTGCGCCGTAAAACTGTCTTCGCCGAGAAAGATCTGCAGCGCGCGGCGGGTGCCGACGCTTGCGACCACGCCGACGGTGCCGCCGCCGTCGGGCGAGACACCGAGCTTGGAATACGCGGGCGTGAAGCGCGCGTCCTCGGTCGCGACGCAGAGATCGGCGACGAAGGCGAGCGACAGGCCGGCGCCCGCGGCCGAGCCGTGCACGCTCGCGAGCACGAGCTTCGGCATGCGGCGGAGCGTCGTGATGAAGGCGTGATAATGCTTGAGCAGTTCGCCGACGACGGGCGCGATGGTATCGCTCGCCGCCGCAGCTCCGATGGTCTGCAGGTCGCCGCCGGCGCAGAACGCGCGGCCTTCGCCTTCGATCACCAGCACCCGGATTTCGTCGGAGGCCTCGACCTCGGCGCTGAGCGCCTCCAGCTTTTGCGCGATCGCAAGGTTGATGGAGTTGAAGGCCGCGGGGCGGTTCAAGGTGATGGTGGCGACCGGGCCGTCCACCCTGAGCAGGGCCGGATCGTCGGGCTGGGAGACGGTGGCGGGCGCGGTCGACATATCAAATCCTTGGGTCTTGGGTTTTTTTTGGCTTTTGCCGGCATTTAAATCGCGGAACGGGCAGGGTGACAATCCCCGTCGCCGGCTGCAAGATGCGGCCAAACGGCCGCGCTGGATGCGGTGCGGCAGAACGGGAGGAGGAACCATGGATACGCTGGTCGAACGTGCCGTTTCCGCCGTTGATCCGTTCTCCCACGCGTTCCTGGAAAATCCCTATCCGCATCACGAGGCGTTCCGCGAAGCCGGCCCCGTGGTGTGGCTGGAGCATTACGGCATCTGGGCGATGGCGCGGCACCAGGAGGTGCGCGACGCGCTGACGGACTGGCAGACCTATTGCTCCGGCGCGGGCGTAGGTCTGAGCGATTTCCGCAAGGAGCCGCCTTGGCGTCCGCCGAGCATCGTGCTGGAAGCCGATCCGCCGCTGCATACGCGGACGCGCGCGGTGCTGACCCGCATCCTGTCGCCGGCTGCTATCAGCGTATTGCGCGAGACGCTGATGCGTGAAGCCGAGAGCCTGGTCGAGCGGCTCTTGGCGCGGCGCGAGTTCGACGGCATCGCCGATCTCGCGGAGGCCTATCCGCTGAAGGTGTTTCCGGACTCGGTCGGCATTGCCGAGCAGGGGCGCGAGAACCTGCTGCCCTACGGCAGCATGGTGTTCAACGGCTTCGGCCCGCGCAACGACCTGTTCGACAAGGCGATGTGCAATGCCGGCCCGGTGCGCGACTGGATCATGTCGAAATGCAGCCGCGCCGCTTTGGCGCCGAACGGGCTCGGCATGCAGATCTTCCGCGCCGTTGATGCGGGTGAGTTGACCGAAGCCGAGGCCGGCATGCTGGTGCGCTCGTTCCTGTCGGCCGGTGTCGACACCACCGTCTATGGCCTCGGCAATGCGCTCTATTGCTTTGCGACCTATCCGCAACAATGGACGATTTTGCGGGAAAATCCCTCGCTGATCCGTCTCGCCTTCGAAGAGGTGCTGCGCTTCGAGGCGCCGGTGCAGACCTTCTTCCGCACCACCACCAGGTCGGTCGATGTCGGCGGCGTCCACCTCGGCGAGGGCGAGAAGGTGCTCTTGTTCCTCGCCGCCGCCAACCGCGATCCCCGCCGCTGGGAGCGGCCGGACGAGTTCGACGTCAAGCGCCGGGCCACCGGGCACATGACATTTGGCACCGGCATCCATGGCTGCGTCGGCCAGGCGGTGGCCCGGCTGGAGGCGGAGGCTGTATTCGGCGCGCTCGCCAAACGGGTCACGGCATTTGAGCTCACCGGCGAGCCGATGCTGCGGCTGAACAACACGCTGCGCGGCCGCGATACCCTGCCGCTGCGACTGGTTCCAGCCTGACGCCTCGCCCTCACGTCCATGCGCCGGGCTTGCGCCCGACTTGACCATGAGGCTTAATGGGGCCTCATCGCCCGGGACTCGGACACGAGCGCCGCTCTTCACGGATGATGGCAAGCCAAAATCCGTGGGAAGAGGTGGCGACATGGACGATTTCCGTGCCCTGAAAGCTGGGCTCTCGCGATGACGCAAGGAGCGGTTCTGATCGTGGGGGCCGGCCACGCCGGGTTTCAGGTCGCGGCTTCCTTGCGCCAGCTCGGCTACAAGGACCGCGTCGCGGTCATCAACGACGAGGGGCATCTGCCCTATCAGCGGCCGCCATTGTCGAAGGCTTACCTCAAGGGCACCGGCGGTCCGGACACGCTGATGTTCCGGCCGCAAAAATTCTTCGACGACCAGACCATCGAGCTGATTGCGGGTCATGCGATCGCGATCGACCGCGCCGGGCGCAAGCTGAAGCTGGCGTCTGGCGCCGCGCTCGACTACGGCCATCTCGTGCTCGCGACCGGCGCGCGCAACCGCCTGCTCGATATTCCCAACGCGAAGCTGCCGAATGTGCGCTACCTGCGCATCCTCGACGACAGCGAGGATTTGCGCGCGCGCCTTGCCGCGAGCAAGCGCGTCGTCGTGATCGGCGCCGGCTTCATCGGGCTCGAATTCGCGGCAACTGCGCGCATCAAGGGACTCGAGGTCGATGTGCTCGAGCTTGCGAACCGCGCGATGGCGCGGGCGGTGACCGCGGAAGTCTCCGACTATTTCCAGAAGCGGCATGCGGAAGCGGGCGTGCGCATCCATCTCGGCGTGATGGCGACGGCGATCGAAGCCGATGGCGATAAGATCACCGGCGTCAGTCTCAGCGACGGCCGCCATATCCCGGCCGACCTCGTCGTGGTCGGCGTCGGCGTGTTGCCGAATGTCGAGCTCGCATCCGAAGCCGGCCTTCCGACCGCGTCGGGCATCATCGTCAACGAGCATCTGCTGACCTCCGATCCCAACATCTCTGCGATTGGCGACTGTGCGCTGTTCGAAAGCCCGCGCTTCGGCGGCTCGCTGCGACTGGAATCGGTGCAGAATGCCACCGACCATGGGCGCTGCGTGGCGGCGCGGCTGACCGGCAACGACAAGCCCTACGACGGCCAGCCCTGGTTCTGGAGCGACCAGGGCGACGACAAGCTGCAGATCGCTGGCCTCACGACCGGCTACGACCAGGTGGTTTTGCGCGGTGATCCCTCCCAAAAGGCGTTCTCAGCGTTCTGCTACAAGGCCGGCAAGCTGGTCGGCATCGAGTCCGTCAACCGCGCAGGCGACCACATGTTCGGCCGGCGCTTTCTCGGAATGGATCGCTCGCTGCCGCCCGAGAAAGCCGCCGATCTGAAATTCGACCTCAAAGCTGCACTCGCCTGATGGGCACGGCTTCCGCGCTGGGCGAAAATTCCTGTCTCACCTTTTCGATGTCGGCCAACGTCGGCAATCCCGCTTCGTTGCCGAGGCGCTGGATCTTGTAGGTCGAGGCCGCGCGCGCGAAATTGAAATGGTCGTGCCAGCTTTTGTCGGGGTGGGCGAGATAGGAATAGATGTAAGCGCCGTGGAAGACATCGCCCGCGCCATTGGTGTCGATCACGCGCTCGGAGGGAATCGGATAGGCGGGCAGCGCATGCACCGTGCCGGCCTCGTCGTACCAGATGAGGCCCTTTTCACCCATGGTGACGCCGCCGACGCGGACGCCGCGGCTCTTGAGATAGTCGAGCATCTTCTCCACCGTCAGGTCCATCTGCTCGCACAGCCGCTCGGCGACGATCGCGACATCGATGAACTCGAGCAGTTCATGGGTGTTGGTGCGCAGGCCGCCGCCGTCGAGCGAAGTGAGGATGCCGTCCTCTCGGCAGAGTTTTGCATAATGGATCGCGGCATCCGGCTGGTGGCCGTCGAGATGCAGCGCCCGGCAACTGCCGAGGTTGAGCAGCGGGAAGGGATGGATATGGTGATCGTCGCGGCAGCGGACGATGGCGCGCTTGCCGTCCTTGGGCATGATGAAGGACAGCGACGACGAGTTGACCTTGCGCGGATGCACCGAGATTCCATACTTCGCACTCATGTCCTGGAACATGCGCCCCAGCCAGTCGTTGGCGACCGTGCAGATCAGGTCCGGCACGATGCCAAGCTTGGCGCAGCAGAACGCCGCGGTGACCGCGTTGCCGCCGAAGGAAACGGCGTAGGCTTCGGCCACATGCTTCTCGTCACCTGTCGGCAGATGGTCGGTGATGAAGGTGACGTCGATGTAGGTCTGTCCGATGAAGAGGGCCTGCATAAGGTTATCCGTCATGCGCTTGATCAGTGGTCCCGGCCCGGCGCCGATAGCTTAGCACCGGATGTTTCGGATGTTCGCTGGTTTTATTTGCAAGCTCTGCCACTTAGTCGCTTGAGATGGGGATGTCGAGAGAATACCACCTAAAGGCACGCCGCCAATAACGGCCTGCCATCGCGACCGGTTCCGGCGCGTGCGATCGAAAGGGGACAGGATGATCGCTGGGCTCGACCATATCGTGGTGCTTGTCGAGGACATCGGCAAGGGGGCTTCCGCCTATGAGGCGCTGCTGGGCTGCGCGCCATCCTGGCAGAACTCCGGCGAGGGCGCGGAGCGCGTGCTGTTCACGCTCGATAACATGACGCTGGAGCTGATGGCGCCGGGCGGCTTTTCGGTCGCCGCCGACCGCGTCCGCAACGTGATCACGACGAGCGGCGAGGGGCTTGCGAGCATCTGCTTTGCGACCGGCGATATCGCGACGATGCACCGGCGGCTTGACCGCGTCGCGCTGAAACCGGAGCCGGTCGCCGAGGTCGAGAGCAGCGATGCCATCTCCGGGGCGACAATGCATTGGAAGCGCACCCGCGCCTTGACCGAGCTCACGCGCGGCGTGCGGATGTTCTTCCTGGAGCTCGACGGCGAACGTCCCCGTTCGCGCGCAACCACGCCGTCGCCGGTCACGGGTCTCGACCATGTCGTGGTCTCGACCGAGGATTCCGAGCGCGCCGCGGCGCTGTACGGCGCGCGGCTCGGCCTCGACATGGCGCTCGATCGCACGCACCAGGATTGGGGTCAGCTCATGTTCTTCCGCTGCGGCGACCTCATCGTCGAGGTGGTGCGCCGGCCGGTCGCGGGCGGCGACGCGACACACGACAAGCTCTGGGGCCTGAGCTGGCGGGTCGGCGATGTCGATGCGGCGCGTGCGCGATTGCTGGCGTCCGGCATCGAGGTGTCGGAGGTGCGCACCGGCCGCAAGCCCGGCACGCGGGTGATGAGTATCCGCAGCGGCACCTGCGGCGTGCAGACGCTGTTCCTGGAGCGTGCGGCGCGGGACTAACACCGAACGCCCGCCGCTATTCCCCTGCACACCGCGAGTTGCTGCATGGACCGAGCCGCCGGTTGCATGATACATCCGTTCTCGCACCATCACGGGCGGAGCCCTTGGCAAGGACGAAGCGAGGTTTGAAATGGCAGCGCGACCCCGAGGGCATGCGGCTGCGCATCCTCGAGGCGGCGAAGCAGGAATTTGCCGCCCACGGCCTCGCCGGGGCACGCGTCGACCGCATTGCCGAGAAAGCCGGCGCCAACAAGCGCATGCTGTATTACCACATCGGCAACAAGGAAGACCTCTACCTCACGGTGCTCGAAGGCGCCTATGAGAAGATCCGCGCCGAGGAGCGCTCGCTTGATCTCGAACAGCTCGATCCGCCCGAGGCGATCAGGACGCTGATCGCCTTCACCTGGAGTTATTTCCTGCGCAACCCCGAGTTCCTCGCGCTGCTCAACAGCGAGAATCTGGCGCGCGCCAAACACCTGAAGCGCTCGACCAAGGTGAAGTCGATGCACTCGCCGTTCGTCGAGATGATCGGCGCGGTGGTGCAGCGCGGCGTTGCGAGCGGCGACTTCCAGGCTGCCGTCGATCCGGTGCAGCTCTACATTTCGATCGCGGCGTTGGGCTTCTTCTATCTCTCCAACAGCGCGACGCTGGGCGTCATCTTTGGCCGCGATCTCCTCACCAGGGAGGCCAGAGACTCGCGGCTCGACCACATGGTGGCATTGGTCCTGGCGGCGCTGACGGGGAAATCGTCGGCGATGTTCGGGCGGGAGAAGGCGCCGCGGACGCGCGTTCCGGCGCATTCGGGCGCATGAGTTCGTCATTGCGAGCCAACGGGTCCGCGCGAAGCGCTGCCCGATGACGGGCTCCGCGAAGCAATCCATCTTGCGACAACGGAGGAATGGATTGCTTCGTCGCTTCGCTCCTCGCAATGACGGAGTCCCGGTGATGATTGTCGGATTCAAATGTCAAACAGCCCGCCGTCATTGCGAGCGAAGCGAAGCAATCCAAAGTGCTTCCACGGAGACAGTTTGGATTGCTTCGTCGCTATCGCTCCTCGCAATGACGAGCCACTACGTTCCCGCGGCAGGTTTTGCCCGAGCTATGCCATCAAGACCCCCATGAAGAATCGAGGGCGCAGGGAACACCGGATGCTGGCCGCACCCGCGAGCCTTGCGTGCAAGGAAACTGCACTTTGCGCACGCAAGCAACAACAGGGCAGCCGAAACAGTCCGGCATTCCCTGCGCAATGGTTTACGGCTTATAGCGCGCTCTCCTCGGGGTACCGGGCTTGTTAGCCCCCGTCGCCCCGGGCTCGTGACCCGGGGGTTGACACCAGCGTCGGGGTGCCAGGACCACACGCTTTTGCCGTCCGTTCCCGCGTCATTCGCCTATGACGCAAAAACGTCCATCGCATCCCGCACCCAACGTTTCGTGACGACGGCGAAGCGCCCCTCCGAGGAGGCGGGACGGGAGCGCTATACGCCTGCTTCCACATTTCTGTCAAGCAGAAGTTACGAAAAATAGAAATAAATATTTCGGGAGTCCAGAATCTGAAAAACCGTGAAAATATCTGGTAGAAGGTGGCTGTTCCGAAAGTTGGCTGTGACCGAATAAAACCCGCTGGACAAGTATTTATCTGAAAAGTTAATTTCTCCGTCGCATCCGCGACCAACGACAAGATCTATCGGGAGCAAACGGAATGACCACCCAACGCCTCGGCCTGATCATGAACGGGGTCACCGGCCGGATGGGGCTGAATCAGCATCTGATCCGCTCGATCGTCGCGATCCGCGATCAGGGCGGCGTGGTGCTCGGCAACGGCGATCGCGTGATGCCTGATCCGATCCTGGTCGGACGCGACGCCGGCAAGGTCGAGGCGCTGGCCAAGCGATTCGATATCGCGCGCTGGACCACCGATCTCGACAAGGCGCTTTCCGACAAGAACGACACCGTGGTCTTCGATGCCGCGACCACGCAGGCGCGCCCCTTCCTGCTGACCAAAGCGATCAACGCCGGCAAGCATGTCTATTGCGAGAAGCCGGTCGCGACGACGTTTGCAGAGGCGATCGACGTCGTGAAGCTCGCCAACGCCAGGGGCGTCAAGCACGGCACGGTGCAGGACAAACTGTTCCTGCCGGGCCTAAAGAAGCTCGCGTTCCTGCGCGATTCCGGCTTCTTCGGCCGCATGCTCTCGGTGCGCGGGGAGTTCGGCTATTGGGTGTTCGAGGGCGGCTGGCAGGAGGCGCAGCGGCCGTCGTGGAACTACCGCAAGGAAGACGGGGGCGGCATCATCCTCGACATGGTCTGCCACTGGCGCTACGTGCTCGACAATCTCTTCGGCGAGGTCGAAAGCGTGGTCTGCATCGGCAACACCGACATCCCCGAACGCTATGACGAGAAGAACAGGACCTATGCGGTGACGGCGGATGATTCCGCCTATGCCACCTTCCGCCTCAAGGGCGGCGTGATCGCGCATATCAACATGAGCTGGGTGACGCGGGTCTATCGCGACGATCTCGTCACCTTCCAGGTCGACGGCACCCACGGCTCGGCGGTGGCGGGCTTGACCGACTGCATGATCCAGGCACGGCAGATGACGCCGCGGCCGGTGTGGAACCCGGACGAGAAGCGGATGCACGATTTCTATGCCGACTGGCAGAAGCTGCCGGACAACGTCGCCTACGACAACGGCTTCAAGGAACAGTGGGAGATGTTCATCCGCCACGTCTGTGAAGGCGCTGGTTACAAATATACGCTGCTCGAAGGCGCCAAGGGCGTGCAGCTCGCCGAATGCGCGCTGCAAAGCTGGAAGGAGCGGCGCTGGGTCGATGTCGAGCCGATCAGGGTGTGACCTATTGAAGTACGACAGATTGGACTGGAGTGCCAAGCTGTCATTGCGAGCGAAGCGAAGCAATCCATGGTACCACGAGTCGAGAGATGGATTGCTTCGTCGCTTCGCTCCTCGCAATGACGGAGAGAGGTCCGAACCAATGAACAAACCCGTCTTGCCGATGTCGTCGTTGTCGCTGAAGCTGCCACTAGCTGATGGCGGCCTCGAGGATTATCGCCTCGCGGCGTCGCGAAGCTTCCCCGCGAAACTCGATCGCACGCTCAACCGCGTCGCCTTCTCCGCGGTGCATGTGGTCGCCGACCCGCGCGCCGACGTCGATCCGTGGCTTGTGGCCGCCGTCGATTGGGACAAGACGATTGCCTTTCGCGAGCACGTCTGGGATCTCGGCCTTGGCGTGGCGGAGGCGATGGATACCGCTCAGCGCGGCATGGGGCTCGACTGGACCACGTCGCTGGAATTGATCACGCGCTCGGTGCGCGCGGCGAAGGCGCGCAACGCGCTGGTGTTTTCCGGCGCCGGCACCGATCATCTCGCCGCCGAGGACGCGCGCACGATCGACGATGTGATCCGTGCCTATGAGGAGCAGATCGCTGCAATCGAAAAAGTCGGCGGCCGCATCATCCTGATGGCTTCGCGGGCACTGGCGAAACTCGGCCGTAACGCCAACGACTATGCCAGGGTTTACGACCGCGTGCTGTCGCAGGTCCGCGAGCCCGTGATCATTCACTGGCTCGGCGACATGTTCGATCCGCAGCTCGCAGGCTATTGGGGCAGCGCCGATCTCGATCGCGCGATGGATACGGCGGTCGCCATCATCAACGCCAATGCCGCAAAGGTCGATGGCGTGAAGGTGTCGCTGCTCGACAAGCAGCGCGAGATCGACATGCGCCGCCGGCTCGACAAGGGCGTCAAGATGTATACCGGCGACGACTTCAGCTATGCCGAACTGATCGCCGGCGATAGCCAAGGCTTTTCGCACGCGCTGCTCGGCATTTTCGATGCGATCGCGCCGGCTGCCTCCTACGCGCTGTCGCGGCTCGCCGCCGGCGACGAGGCCGGCTTCCACGACGTGCTCGGGCCGACGGTGCCGCTGTCGCGCCACATCTTCAAGGCGCCGACCCGTTTCTACAAGACCGGCGTGGTGTTCATGGCCCATCTCAACGGCCACCAGGATCATTTCACCATGGTCGGCGGACAGGAGAGTGCCCGCTCGACGCTGCATCTCGCCGAGTTGTTCCGCCTCGCCGACAAGGCCGGGTTGCTCGCTAATCCGGAATTGGCAACGCGGCGGATGAAGGCGGTGCTCGCCACCCGCGGTATTGATGGCTAAAGCGCGATGATGAACCATCATCGCGCTTTAGCTTTTTGTTCGCGCATGATCTTTTCGGAAAACCGCTGCACACTTTTCCGGATCATGCGCTGATGCGCGATTTTTCGGTTGATCATCGCTGGCTGTCGCTCAACACGGCAACCGTCCGCAAGCAGGGGGATTTAACCCAGATCATCGAGGCCTGCGCGCGCCATGGCATCCGCGCCATTGACCCGTGGCGCGATCAGGTCGCTAGCGTCGGCCTCGATCGCGCGGTGCGCGCCGCGCGGGACGCCGGCCTTGAGCTGTCGGGCTATTGCCGCGGCGGCATGTTCGCATCCGACGCCGCGCATCGCGGCGAGGTGCGCGACGACAACCGCCGCTGCATCGACGAGGCCAGGGCGCTGGGCGCGCCCTGCATCGTGCTCGTCGTCGGCGGCCTGCCGCAATATTCGCGGCCGGGAAGCGTAGTGTCCAAGGATATCGGGGCGGCCCGCGCGCAAGTCGACGAGGCGCTTGCCGAGATGCTCGACTATGCGCGAGAGGCGAGCATGCCGCTTGCGATCGAGCCGCTGCATCCGGCCTATGCCGCCGACCGCGCCTGCGTGAACACCACCAGGCAGGCGCTTGACATCTGCGACCGGCTCGATCCGCAGCGAACTGGTGCGCTCGGCGTCGCGCTAGATGTTTATCACATCTGGTGGGACCCGGAGGTGCTGTCGCAGATCGCGCGCGCAGGCCAGGAGCGGCTGCTCGCCTTCCATGTCTGCGACTGGCTGGTGCCCACGAAAGATATCCTCAACGACCGCGGCATGATGGGCGACGGCGTCATCGAGATCAAGCGGTTGCGCGCCGCCGTCGAGGCGGTTGGCTTTGGCGGCTATTCCGAGATCGAAATCTTCTCGAATGACTGGTGGGGAAGACCGATGGATGAGGTGTTGAAGACCTGCATCGCGCGGCACCGGACAGTGGTGTAACTTCGTAGGGTGGGCAAAGGTGCGCTTGCGCCGTGCCCACCATTGACGGATGCGTCGGGAATGGTGGGCACGCTGCGCTTTGCCCACCCTACGATTCCGATCGCTGCTTCAGCTATGGAAAAACGCCAGCGGCAGAACGACGTATGTCCACAGGAACAAGCCGGCCAGTCCTGCGATGACGATGATGTCCTGAGCCTTATCGGGCATGTTGGCAGCTCCGAGATCCAGCTTCGACTGCCCTCGAATTAACGTGCGACGGCAATGCCCGTTGCTATCCGGCCGCGAAATATTTGCGCCCACCCTACGCGTTCGTCACGCTGGGCACGCTCAGGAATCCCCTGAACCGAACCCGGCCGCCGCGCACCACTTCGCCGTTGAGCGCATAATTCGGAAAGCGCGCGAGGAAGCGCGAGATTGCGATCGCGGCTTCCAGCCGCGCCAGCGCCATGCCGGCGCATTGGTGCGCGCCGGTGGCAAAGGCGAGGTGCCGGTTGGGCGTGCGACCGATATCGAAGCGTTCGGGATCGGGAAATTGCGCAGGATCGCGGTTGGCGGCGCCGATGCAGAGCGTGACCGGCGTGCCCGGCGGCAGCGACAATCCGCCAAGCTCGACCGCTTCCACCGTCATGCGGTTGCCGAGCTGGTTCGAGCTTTCATAGCGCAGCATCTCCTCGATCGCGGTCTTGATGAGATCGGGATGACTGATCAGGCGCGCTTTCTCGCCGGCGTGCTGTGTCAGCGCGACGAGGCCATTGCCGATCAGGTTGGTCGTGGTCTCGTGGCCGGCATTGAGCAGGAAGATGCAATTGTGCAGCAGCTCCTTGGCAGTGAGCTTCTCGCCGTCGGCCTCGCCCTGGATCAGCTTCGTCAGCACGTCGCGCTCGGGATTGCCCGGCTTTGCCCGCCGGCGTTCCACCAGCGTTTCGAGATAGGCGAGAAAGTCCTGCACCGCCTTGTTGCCGCGCGCAAACGCCGCTTCGCCGATCACGGGCTCGAGCGCGCCCAGGATCGCGAGCGACCAGTCACGGAGCGGCTCGCGCTCGTGGCGCGGCACATTGAGGAGATTGCCGATCACCTCGATCGGGATAGCTGTCGCGAAATCGCCGATCAGGTCGAACGAGCCCTTGGCGGCGATATCGTCGAGCAGGTGATCGACGAGGCGGATCAGATCGCCCTCCATCTCGGCGATGGCGCGCGGCGACAGCGCGCCCATGATCAGCCGCCGCACGCGGGTATGGATCGGCGGATCGTTGAAGACGAGACTCGTGGTGTGGTGTTCGTAGAGCAGGGAGGCGCCGTATTTCGGCGCGAACTCCTTCTTCTTGTCGGAGGAGAACGTTCTTGTGTTCTTGTAGGCGGTGACGAGGTCGTCATAGCGCGTCAGGAAATAGGAGCCGTTCGGCATCAGCTTGACCGGCTCGTGCTCGCGCAGTGCCCGATAGGTGGGGTAGGGGTTGACGTAGAATTCCGGCGTCAGCTTCTCGAGGTCAAAGCTTGCCGCCAGCTCGCGCGCGTTTCCATTCATCCCGTTGGGTCCGGATTGTCTAATTAGTCTCACTTGCAACTATCTTAAGCCGGGTCGCCCGACCGGCGCAACAAAATTTGCGACCACAGCAACGGGTGCGACGGGAGGCCTCCTTATTGCAGGGCGACATGCGTTTTTGCGCTTTGATGGACAGCGCCGGCGTGTCTACAGTCCGCCCCAAAATCAGGGAGCCGGAAACAGAAATGCACGCCCGCACTGAAGCCACAGAACAGGCGGCCCAATGGCCCGAGGATATCTTTGCCATTCTGCAGCGCCACGACGTGCGCCAGGTTCCTTATGTGCCGGATGCCGGCCATTCGCAGCTCATCAATCGCGTGCTCGGCTGCTCCACCATGCGCGGCATTCCGCTCACCACCGAAGAGGAGGGCGTGGCGCTGCTCGCGGGCGCCTGGACCGGCGGCCAGAAGGGCGTGCTGTTGATGCAGTCGAGCGGCGTCGGCAATTGCATCAACATGCTGTCGCTGACGCAGATCTTACGCTTTCCGTTCCTGACGCTCGTGACCATGCGCGGCGAATGGGGCGAGTTCAATCCCTGGCAGGTGCCGATGGGAACTTCGACGCAGGGGGTTCTTGAACTCGCCGGCGTCCGCGTGCTGCGCGCGTCCCAGCCGGATGAGGTCAAGGACGTGATGGAGGCCGCGGCAAGCCAGGCCTATAATGCCTGCACGCCCACTGCACTGCTGCTGTCGCAGCGCCTGATTGGCACCAAGGTCTTCGTGAAATGAGCAAAGCCAATCTTCTCGACCGCCGTCAGGTTGTCTCTACCCTTTTGGCCGACCGTAAGGATGCGCTGGTCGTCGCGGGCCTTGGCGCCTCGACCTACGATCTTGCCGCCAGCGGCGATCATCCACGCAACCTCTATCTCTGGGGCGCGATGGGCGGCGCCGTGATGATCGGGCTGGGCCTGGCGCTGGCGCAGCCCGATCTGCCGGTCGTCGTGGTCACGGGCGATGGCGAGATGCTGATGGGCATGGGCAGCCTTGCCACCGTCGGCCTGCAGAAGCCGAAAAACCTTTCCATCCTCGTGCTCGACAACGAGGCCTATGGCGAGACCGGCGGGCAGGTGAGCCACACGGCGGCCGCGGCCGACCTCGTCGGCGTCGCGCGCGCCTGCGGCATTGCCGACAGCAAGGCGATCTCGACGCTCGGTGAGATCGCAGACTTCGCGAAAGGCATGCAGGACGTGAGGAGTGGGCCGCGCTTTGCCAACGTCAAGATCGACGCCGCCGATCTGGAGCGCGTGCTCTCCAACCGCGACGGCATGTTCGTGCTGACGCGACTACGCGGCGCGCTCGGCCACGCGCCGATCTAGCGCATGATCCGGAAAAGTGCGAAGCGGTTTTCCGGAAAGATCATGTGCAAACAAAAAGCTAAAGCGCGATGGTGATTCATCCCCAAATCATCGCGCTTTAGCGAGCGCGTCCGGCTGGCGCTCGTCGCCGGTCACATCAGCGTCGGTATTCAGGCACCGCTCCTTGCCGGTTTCAGGACACCTATGGTTTAGGTGCGCCGCAATAGAAATCTTGACTTTTGACGTTGGTGAGTGCTTACTCACAAGATGACTTCCTTGCGCATGACCAGCGATCTCCGGCGGCAGCTCATCCTCGGCGCCGCCAAGCGGTGCTTTGCCCGCAATGGCTTTGCCGGCACCACGACCAAGAGCGTGGCGTCGGCGGCGGCCATTTCCGAGGCGCTGCTGTTCAAGCATTTCCCCTCCAAGGCGGCGCTTTACGCCGAAATCCTGGCGGAGGAGTGCGAGGCCGATCCGGAACTGGCGCATCTGTTGGGGCTGAAGCCTTCGACCGGCGCGCTGGTCGAGCTGATGAAGGGCATGGTCCGGCATTTCATGCATGTGTCCGACGCCCCTGATCAGGAGGAGGAGACACAGCGGCTGCGGCTGATGGTCACGAGCCATCTCGAGGACGGCGAGTTCGCGCGGCTGCTCTACGCCAAGATCGAGAAGCTGATCGGTGCGATGTTCACAGCCTCGCTCGAGGCCGCGATCGCTGCCGGAGATGCGGTGCGGATCGGCAGCCGGCCGCTCAATCTGTTCTGGTTCGCCCACCACACCGTGCTGACAGCGGCGCTGACGCGGCTGCCTTCGGTGCCGTGTCTCGCTTATGACGAAGCTGCCGATCTGGACCGGCAGCTTTGCGAATTTCTCCTCCGGGGGATCGGACTTAACGAAGCCGCAATCACTGCGCATCTCAAGGCGCGGCTGCCGCAGGTTCAGGCTGAGACGGCCGCTGCAGAAAGTGCATGACCATGAACATCGTAACCGAAGCCAAGCTCCAGGGTCAGCCCATCGACGAAAAGGTCCGCACGCGCCCGGTGCGCATGGTGCGCTGGTTCATCATCGTAGGCCTGCTGCTCGCGCTGGTCGCCAGCGGGCTGGTCGGCTTCAATGCCTTCCGCGCCCATATGATCGCGCAGTTCTTCGCCCACAATAAGCCGCCGCCGGCGAATGTCACCGTCGCCGAGGCCAAATCCGAGAGCGTGCCGAACCTGTTGAACGCGGTCGGCGGGCTTGCCGCCGTGCATCAGGTTGACGTCACCTCCGACGTCTCCGGCCGCATCACCAAGATCCTGTTCACGCCGGGCTCTTCGGTGAAGGCAGGGGCGCCGCTGGTGCAGTTGTTCGATGAACCGGACCAGGGTGATCTCGCGAACTTCAAGGCGCAGGCGACCGTGGCGCAGCTTCAGCTCGATCGCGCCAAGCAGCTCGCCGCGCGCCAGTTCGGCCCGCAGTCGACTGTCGACCAGGCGCAGGCGACTTATGACCAGGCTCTGGCCGGAATCGCCAAGACCGAGGCGATCATCTCGCAAAAGCTGGTGAAGGCTCCGTTCGACGGCGAGCTCGGCACGCGTCAGGCCGAGGTCGGCCAATATCTGACGGCCGGCACCAAGATCGTCTCGCTGACCGACCTTGACGAGCTCTATGGCAACTTCACCGTCCCCGAGAAGGACAGCGCGGAGCTCAAGGTCAACCAGGTCGTCCGCATCTCGGTCGACGCCTATCCGGGCCGCACCTTCGACGGCACGATCACGACCATCGAGCCGCAGGTCGCAACCGATACGCGCAACATCCGCGTGCAGGCGACGATCCAGAATCCCAGTCACGTCCTGAAGCCCGGCATGTTCGCCTCCACGACGGTTGTGTTGCCGGACAAGCCGCCCGTGATCACGGTGCCCGAGACGGCCGTCGACTACACGCTCTATGGCGACTCGGTGTTCCTGATCACCGAGAAGAAGGGCGATGACGGCAAGACCTCGCTCACTGCGGAGCGCACCTTCGTCGAGACCGGCGACCGGATCAACGGGCGCGTCGAGATCCTCAAAGGTCTGAAGGCCGGCGACCGTGTCGTCGCCGTCGGCCAGCTCAAGCTGCAACCGGGCGCGGCGGTTACGATCTCGACCGATCCGCCGCCGCCGATCCCGGCCCACGCGCCGCGTTACTGAAACGCGCTTCACTTGCCAAAGAGCATGATCCCGCGATGAGGATCATGCGCAAATAGAACGAGATTTTGCCGCGATGAGTGGTCTAACCGATATCTTCATCAAGCGACCGGTGCTGTCGCTGGTCGTCAGCCTGCTGATCCTGCTGATCGGCCTGCGCGCTGCGACCGTGATGCCGATCCGCCAGTACCCGCGGCTGTCGAACACGGTCGTCAACGTCACCACCACCTATCCCGGCGCCTCAGCGGAGCTGATCCAGGGCTTCATCACCACGCCGATCGAGCAGGCGGTCGCTTCCGCCGAAGGCGTCGACTACATCACCTCGTCGTCCGTGCTCGGGACCTCGACGATCCAGGTCTACATCAAGCTCAATTTCGATCCGAACCAGGCGCTGACCGAGGTTTTGGCCAAGGTGAACTCGGTCAAATATCTCATTCCAAAGGAATCGAACGACCCGATCGTCACCAAGACCACCGGTCAGACCACGGCCGTGATGTATATCGGCTTTTCCTCCGATGAGCTGTCGGGCAGCGCGATCTCCGACTATCTGACGCGCGTGGTGCAGCCGGTGCTGTCGACCGTCGATGGCGTTGCCTCCGCCGACATTCTGGGCGGGCAGACCTTTGCGATGCGGCTGTGGCTTGATCCGGTGAAGATGGCCGGGCGCGGCGTGTCGCCGAACGATGTGTCGGCCGCGATCGCCGCCAACAACTTCCAGGCCGCGGCCGGTCAGGCCAAGGGCTACTTCGTCGTCTCCAACGTCTCGGCCAACACCGATCTGCAGAACGTGCAGCAGTTCAAGCGGATGATCGTCAAGGCCAAGGACGGCGGTTTCGTGCGCATGGAGGACATCGCAACCGTCGAACTCGCAGCCCAAAGCACGGATGCGAGCGTGGCCTTCAACGGCGAGCACGCGATCTTCATCGGCGTGCAGGCGACACCGCAGGGCAATCCGCTGACGCTGGTGAAGGGCGTGCGCGCGCTGTTTCCGGAGCTGGAGCGCAATCTGCCGCCGTCGATGAAGATGAAGGTCGCCTTCGATTCCACGAAATTCATCCAGTCGTCGATCAACGAGGTCGAGAAGACGCTGGGCGAGGCGGTGATCATCGTCATCGTCGTGATCTTCCTGTTCCTGGCGACGTTCCGCTCCGTGATCATCCCGGTCGTCACCATGCCGCTGTCGCTGATCGGCGTCTGCACACTGATGCTGTTGGCCGGTTTCACCTTCAACCTGCTCACGCTGCTCGCCATGGTGCTGGCGATCGGCCTTGTGGTCGACGACGCCATCGTGGTGGTGGAGAATATCCACCGCCATCTCGAAGAGGGCATGCCGCCGGTGCAGGCGGCGCTGAAGGGCGCGCGTGAAATCGTCGGCCCCGTCATCACGATGACCATCACGCTCGCCGCCGTTTACGCGCCGATCGGCTTCCTCGGCGGCATCACCGGCACGCTGTTCCGCGAATTCGCCTTCACGCTCGCAGGCTCGGTGATCGTGTCCGGCGTGATCGCGCTGACGCTGTCGCCGATGATGTGCTCGGTGTTCCTGAAGAGCGCGGAAGAGGGGCGTTTCGCCAGGCTCGTCAACCGCGCCTTCGGCGCGATCACCCGCTGGTACGGCCGCAGGCTCGACCGCTCGCTCGACTATCGGCCGATCACCGGCCTGTTCGCGCTGACGATGCTGGGTCTCGTCGGCTTCCTCTACATGCACACCTCCAAGGAGCTCGCGCCGGAAGAGGATCAGGGCATCGTGTTCGCGGTGACCAAGGCGCCGAAATACGCCAACATCGACTATCTCGATTACTATGGCCGGAAGCTTGACAACGCGTTCAAGAAATTCCCGGAGACCGACCTGCGCTTCGTGCTCAACGGCATCAACGGCCCGCAGAACGGCATCGCCGGCATGCTGCTGAAGCCCTGGGATGAGCGCAAGCGCTCCTCGATCAAGCTGAAGCCGCTGGTGCAGGCCGAGCTTTCCAAGATCGAGGGCGTCAACGCCTTCGCCTTCAACCTGCCGCCGCTGCCGGGAAATGTCGGCGGTCTGCCGGTGCAGATGGTGATCAATTCGACCGCGGGCTTTCAGGCCGTCTACGAGCAGATGGAGAAGCTGAAGGACGCGGCGCGCAAGAGCGGCCTGTTCATCGTCTCCGACTCCGATCTCGCCTTCAATCAGCCGGTGGTGCGGGTCAAGGTCGATCGCTCGAAGGCCAACGATCTTGGCATCACCATGCAAAACATCGGCGGCGCGCTCGCGACCCTGCTCGGCGGCAACTACGTCAACCGCTTCAACCTGCAAGGTCGGTCCTACCAGGTGATCCCGCAAGTGCCGCGCGACAAGCGGCTCTCGCCGGAAGCGCTCGGCAGCTACTACGTCACGACCGCGACCGGCCAGCAGCTGCCGCTTTCGACGGTGATGTCGATCGAGACCGGCATCGATCCGAACGCGCTGACGCATTATAACCAGCTCAACTCCGCGACCTTCCAGGCCGTGCCGATGCCCGGCGTGACCATCGGGCAGGCGGTCGACTTCCTTGAAGGCGAGGCGAAGAAGATGCCGCCCGGCTTCAGCCATGACTATCTTTCCGACTCCCGCCAATATGTGCAGGAAGGCAATCAGCTCCTCGTCACCATCGGATTCGCGGTCATCATCATCTTCCTGGTGCTGGCGGCGCAGTTCGAGAGCCTGCGCGATCCCCTCGTCATCATGATCAGCGTGCCGATGGCGATCGTGGGCGCGCTCGTCCCGCTGTTCTTTGGCATTACGACAATCAACATCTACTCCCAGGTGGGTTTGTTGACGCTGATCGGCCTGATCACCAAGCACGGCATCCTGATGGTCGAGTTCGCCAACGAGCTGCAGCTCAATGAAGGGCTCGACCGCCGTTCGGCGATCGAGATGGCGGCGCGCATCCGGCTGCGTCCGATCCTGATGACGACGGCGGCGATGGTGACCGGCCTGCTTCCGCTGCTCACCGCAACCGGCGCCGGCGCGGCGAGCCGCTTCTCGATCGGCCTCGTCGTGGTGGCGGGCATGTCGATCGGCACGCTGTTCACCCTGTTCGTGCTGCCCGCCGTCTATGTGACGATTGCGACCGACCACCAGGCGGAGGCCAACTCCGAACGGACCAAGCAGATCGCCGAATATGATCTCGGCCGGCAGCTCAAGCCGACCTGAGGTTGCATTCACGCTGGCGTTTCCGGGGGCGGCGGCATGACCGCCGCCACTTTCGTCTTATCCCCGAGCGTGTCCAGCCGCGTTGCGGCAAGAGACAAGGGCGTGCCTTCTTGCTAAACAAGGCACCCGATGACGATGTCCGTTCACCCAGATACGCCGCAAGGCCGGACGCTGGCGGGACCGCCCGTCTCGGGCGCCGCGCCGGCGGCGGGAGCCTCGGGGACGAAGATCCGCAGCCGGCTTTTCACCAAATATGTCGCGCTTTTCGTCGCGGTGGTCGCCGTCGCGCTGCTTTCCAACGGCATTTTCGAGGTCATTTTCTATTACCGCGAGCACAAGGCGGCGCTGATCCGGATTCAGCAGGAGCAGGCCCAGGCGGCGGCGGCGAAGATCAGCCAGTTCATCAAGGAAATCGAGAGCCAGCTCGGCTGGACCACCCAGCTCCCGTGGTCGGCGTCCTCGCTCGAAAGCCGGCGATTCGACGCGCTCCGCCTGCTCAGGCAGGTTCCGGCCATCACCGAGCTCGCGCAGGTCGATGCGACCGGACACGAGCGCTTGCGGGTCTCGCGGCTTGCGATGGACGTGATCAACTCCGGGCTCGACCTCTCCAAGGATCCGAAATTCACCGAAGCCGTCGCCCACAAGGTCTATTACGGGCCGGTCTATTTCCGGCGTGAGTCCGAGCCCTACATGACGCTGGCGGTCGCCGGCACCCGCAAGGACGCCGGCGTCTCCATCGCGGAGGTCAATCTGAAGCTGATCTGGGACATCGTCTCCCAGATCAAGGTCGGCGAGCACGGCCATGCCTACGTGGTCGGCGCGCAGGGCCGCCTGATCGCGCATCCCGACATCAGCCTTGTGTTGCGCAACACCGACATGTCCAGGCTGCCGCAGGTGCAGATGGCACAGGCCAACGGCGGCGTGATTCCGCATTCGCTCGAAGACGCGAAAAACATCGAGGGGCGGGAGGTGCTGACGGCCTCCGCGCCGATCCTGCCGCTGCGCTGGACCATGTTCGTCGAGCTGCCGGTACAGGAGGCCTACGCCTCGCTCTACGCGGCGCTGCAGCGGCTGGCCGTGGTGCTGCTCGCGGCCTCGATCTTCGCGGTGCTCGCCGGGATCTTCCTCGCTCGCCGCATGGTCGGCCCAATCCAGGCCTTGCGCGCCGGCGCCGAGCGGATCGGCGGCGGCGATTTCGCCCAGCGCATTGCGATCAAAACCGGCGACGAGCTGGAGGGCCTTGCCAACCAGTTCAACGACATGGGCGCGCGGCTGCAGGAATCCTATGCCGACCTCGAGAACAAGGTCGAGCAGCGCACGTCGGAATTGACCGCATCGCTCGAGCAGCAAACCGCGACGTCGGAAGTGCTGCAGGTGATCTCCTCGTCAGCCGGTGAACTGGAGCCGGTCTTCAACAAGATGCTGGAGAATGCTACCCGCATCTGCGGCGCCAATTTCGGAACGATGACCCTCTACGAGGGCGGCGGCTTCCGCACCGTCGCCTTGTACAACGCGCCCAAGGTCTATGAGGAGACTCAGCTCTACAAAGTCATTCGTCCTCATCCGGAAAGCGGCCTGAGCGCGGTTGAGAAAACGCATCAGCCTGTTCACATCGCCGACATCAGGGCTGAGGCGCCTTATGTTGAAGGCAATGCGAATGTGCGTGCGCTGGCCGATCTTGCGGGGGCCCGGACCATCGTCATCGTTCCCATGCTCAAGGAAAATGAGCTGGTGGGGTCGATCACTATTTTCCGCCAGGAAGTGAAGCCGTTCACAGAAAAGCAGACCGAGCTGGTGGCAAACTTCGCCAGTCAGGCGGTGATCGCGATCGAGAATGCGCGACTGCTCAGGGAGCTGCGCCAACGCACCAACGATCTCAGCGAGTCGCTCGAGCAGCAGACCGCCACGTCTGAAGTGCTGCAGGTGATCTCGTCGTCGCAGGGCGAGCTCAAGCCCGTATTCCAGAAGATGCTCGAAAATGCCACCCGGGTTTGTGGCGCAAATTTCGGCACCATGAATCTGTGGGACGGCGGGAAATACAATCTCGTCGCCGACCACAACATACCGCCTGAATTTTCGGCTTACCGCCAGCGGGCGCCGATTCCTCCGCATGCCGGCAGTTCCCTTGCGGCGGTCGTTGAAACGCATCGAGCAGTCCAGGTTGAGGACCTCAGGAATAGCCCGACTTACAAGGCCGGCGTCCCCAACGTTGTCGGGTTGGCTGATATTGCGGGTGCCCGGACGATCCTCGTCGTGCCGATGTTGAAGGACGATGAGCTGCTCGGAGCGATAACGATTTTTCGCCAGGAAGTGCGCCAGTTCACAGACAAGCAAGTTACCGTGGTGGAGAACTTCACCAAGCAGGCCGTGATCGCCATCGAGAATGCGCGCCTGCTCAACGAATTGCGCGAACGAACGACCGAGCTGTCGCAATCGCTGGACGATCTGCGCACCGCGCAGGATCGCCTGATCCAGACCGAGAAGCTGGCTTCGCTCGGCCAGCTCACCGCCGGAATTGCGCACGAGATCAAGAACCCGCTCAACTTCGTCAATAATTTCTCGGCGCTGTCGGGGGAGTTGATCGACGAGATGAACGACTTGCTTAAGGATATCAGTCTCGACGACAAGTCGCGTGAAGAGCTCGATGAATTGACCCATACGCTGAAGGGCAATCTCGAGAAGGTCGTGCAGCACGGCAGGCGCGCGGACTCGATCGTCAAGAACATGCTGTTGCATTCGCGAGAGGGTTCGGGCGAGCATCGCCCGACCGACATCAACGCGCTCGTCGAGGAGAGCCTCAATCTCGCCTACCACGGCGCGCGCGCCGAAAAGAGCGGCTTCAACATCACGCTCAAGCGCGAGCTCGATCCCGCGGCCGGCCAGGTCGACCTCTATCCGCAGGAGATCACGCGGGTTCTCCTCAACCTGATCTCAAATGGTTTCTATGCCGCCACCAAGCGCAAGCAGGCGGCGGGCGGCGACTTCGAGCCGACCTTGAGCGCGAGCACGAAGAACCTCGGCAGCAAAGTCGAAATCCGGATTCGCGACAACGGCACCGGCATACCGGAGGACGTAAAGGAGAAGATGTTCAATCCCTTCTTCACCACCAAGCCGGCCGGCGAGGGAACCGGGCTGGGGCTATCGATGAGTCACGACATCGTGGTCAAACAACATGGCGGAACGATCGACGTAGATACGAAGCCCGGCCTTTTTACTGAATTCATCATTACGCTGCCGCGTATTCTGGTAGCACAGAAAAATACTGGAGGCCCACATTGAGCGTTTACATCCTCGTTGTCGACGACGAGCCGGATGTTGAGGCCTTGTTCCGTCAGCAGTTCCGGCGTGATTTGCGCGCGGGCCGGTTTCACATGGAATTTGCTCCGTCGGCGCCGGCCGCGCTCGAGCGCGCGGTCGATGTCGGCGATCCCTCGCTGGTCCTGATCCTCTCCGACATCAACATGCCCGGCATGAGCGGGCTGGAGATGCTGCCGGAGGTGCGCGCCAAACGTCCCGACGTACCCGTGATCATGATCACGGCCTATGGCGATACGGAGACGCGCAAGAAAGCGATCGAACGCGGCGCGGAAGGATTGTTGACCAAGCCGATCGACTTTGCGGTGCTCCGCCAGGAGATCGACACCAGGCTCGGACAGCCGGCATGACAGCGACGATCCTGTTCGTCGACGATGAACCCGACCTCGAGGCGCTCGTCCTGCAAAAATTCCGCAGGCAGATCCGCGACGGGGCCGTGAAGGTCATGTTTGCCCATGACGGCCTCGAGGCACTGCAGACGCTCGAGCAAAATCCCGGCGTCGACATGGTGGTGTCCGACATCAACATGCCGCGTATGGACGGGCTGTCACTGCTCGCGAGGCTGCAGGAGGTCGACGACAACGACCGGAAATCCACCATCATCGTCTCGGCTTATGGCGACATGAGCAACATCCGCACCGCGATGAATCGCGGCGCGTTCGACTTCCTCACCAAGCCGATCGATTTCAGCGACCTCGAAACCACCATCGACAAGACGATCCGCCATGTCGTGATGTTGCGCGATGCGCGTTTGCGCCAGGCGGAAGCCGAGCGGGCGCACGCCTCGCTATCCCGCTATTTCTCGCCGCAAGTCGCAAAACGCCTTGTCTCCCACGGCGCGGGCGACAGCATGGAGGTGCAGTGGCGCGATGTCGGGACCATCTTCACCGACATCCAGGGATTCACGACGCTGGTGGAGTCGGCCAAGCCGGACGTGCTCGGCGCGCTGCTGAACGAGTATGTCGAGGGGATGACCGACATCGTGTTCGCGCACGAGGGCACGGTGGCCAAGGTGATTGGGGACGCCATTCACATCCTCTTCAATGCGCCGGGCGAGCAGCCGGACTATGCGACGCGCGCGATTGCCTGCGCGCACGACCTCGATTCCTGGGCGCAGGAGTTTCGGCAGCGCTGGAAAAAGAAGGGCGTGAATTTCGGCATCACCCGGATCGGCGTGCACGCGGGCCCCGCGCTGGTCGGCAATTTCGGCGGCAGCCATTATTTCGACTACACGGCCCATGGCGATACCATCAACACGGCGGCGCGGCTGGAAGCCGCCAACAAGCATTTGGGCACGCGGATCTGCGCCAGCGAGACCGTCGCCAAGGCTGCCAAGAGCTTCAAGGGCCGGCCGGTCGGCGACATCGTGCTGCGCGGCCGCAGCGAGCCGTTGCGGACCTACGAGCCGCTGTGCGAGGAAGCGTTCGCAGCGCCGGCAACCGCGCAATACGCCGAGGCCTTCGCCAAGCTCGAATCCGGCGATGCCGGCGCGATGCCCGCCTTCGCGGCGATCGTCGGCATGCACGCCGACGATCCGCTCGCCGGCTTCCACCTCAAGCGGCTGCTCAACGGCGCCAAGGGCGTCCGCATGCAGCTCGAATAATCACGGGACTCTGCACATGACGCGCGATTTTGAGGCCGGCAATTACCGGTTTATTCCCGCCGTGTTCCAGTATTCCGGCGGCGCGGCGGCGTTGCCGGGATATGAGATCGAACGCGTGCGCTTCGACACATGGCTGCCGCTCGCCGACGGCTTTGCGGCCATCGCCAAATACATCCAGGCGGCGGGACGGCCGCTCACTGCATTCTGTGCGTGCGAGCTGCGCTCGCCGGGCGCGTTCACCGACGAGGGCTTTCGCAAATTCAACGAGCACTACGTCAAGACGCTAGGCGAGTGGGGCCTCTATGACGGCACCACCAATCCGGTCGCACGCAGCAATGTCTGCCCCGAGATCGATCCGCCGTCCGAGCCGTCATTCTATGCCTTCTCCTTTACGCGGCCGAGCGCGAATACGACGCCGACCTTCGTGATTGCGGGCAGCGGAGAGGCGAGGGAAGGCGCCGGCAGCTACGCGGAGCGCACGGTACGCTATCGCGACCTCAGTCCCGAGGGCATGAAGGAGAAGGTCCAGTACGTGGTCGGCGCCATGGAGAGGCGCATGAGCGCGTTCGCCTTGGGTTGGAAGGACGTCACCGCCGCGCATGTCTATACGACCCGAGATTTCCATCATGTGCTGCCGGATGCGCTGGTGAGGCGTGGCGCCGCGCGGTCGGGGCTCACCTGGCACTTCGCCCGCCCGCCGGTGATCGATCTCGAATTCGAAATGGATTGCCGCCGCGTGATGCGGGAAGTGGTGATTTGAGGCGGCCGTTTTCGCCGTCATTGCGAGGACCCGTTGGCTCGCAATGACGGCTTAAAAGCGGCGGTCGCAACTACCTCTCCCTCGGATCCAGCGCATCACGCAGCCCATCGCCGACGAGGTTGAGCGACAGCACGACGAGGAAGATCGCAAGGCCCGGCCAGATCGCCATCCACGGCGCATTGGTGAGGAAGCGCTGGGCGGCGTTGAGCATGCTGCCCCAGGAGGGGAGCGGCGGCTGCTGGCCGAGACCCAGGAACGACAGCGCGGCTTCGGCGATGATCGCGGCGGCAATCGACAGCGTCGCCTGCACCAAGAGCGCCGGCAGAATGTTCGGCAGGATATGGAACAACGCGATGCGCCAGCGGGGATTGCCCATGGCGCGCGCGGCCTCGACATAATCCTCGACCTTGACCGCCATGACCTGGCCGCGCGTCAGGCGAATGAACACCGGCGTCGCCGAGACGCCGATCGCGATCATGGCGTTGCGCAGGCTCGGCCCGAGGAAGGCCGCAAGCGCAATGGCGAGGATCAGGAACGGGCAGGCCAGCATCGCGTCGGTGATGCGGCTGATCAGCGCATCGATAAAGCCGCCACGATAGCCGGCGATCAGGCCGAGCGGGACGCCGATCGATAGCGCGATGCCGACGGAGATCACACCGGCGAGCAGCGAAGCGCGCGTACCGTAGATCACGCGAGCGAGCACGTCGCGGCCGAGCTCGTCGGTGCCGAACCAGTGCAGCGCAGACGGCGGCTTGCGCACCAGCGTCCAGCTCGTCGCAATCGGGTCATAGGGCGCAACCAGCGGCGCGAACAGCGCGAGCAGGATGAAGGTCGAGATGACGACGAGCCCGACAACGGCGCCCTTGCGCTTGAACAGCCGCCGCAGCGCACGCCGCGCCGGACTTTCCAGCTCGTCCTGCGTGGCGGGGAGAGCATGGAGCACAGCCTCGGTCATACCTCAGACTCTTGATTTGAGCATGGTCTTCCCGGAACACCGCTGCACATTTTTCCGGATCATGCTCTCAACCGCGGATTGACGAGAATATAGGCGATGTCGGCGATCAGGTTCAGTGTGATGTAGATCGTTGCCGTCACCAGCACGACGCCTTGCACCACGGCATAGTCGCGGTTGAACACGGCATCGACGATCAGTTTACCGAAACCAGGGATGGTGAAGATCTGCTCGGTCAGCACGGCGCCCGAGAGCAGCGTGCCGAGCTCGAGCGCGCCGAGCGTGATCACGGGCGTCAGCGCGTTGCGCATGGCGTGCTTGAGAATCACCGAACGCTCGGAGAGGCCTTTGGCGCGCGCCGTCCGCACATAGTCGCTCTCCAGCACCTGCAGCATGGCGCTGCGGGTGTGCCGCATCAGGACCGCGGCGATCGCGTTGCCGAGCACGAAGGCCGGCATGATGGTGGAGGCGAGGCTCGCGCGCCAGTTCTCGCTGAGCGGCACATAGCCCGCCGCCGGCAGCCAGCCGAGCTTGATCGAGAACAGGAAGATCAGCATGATCCCGAGCCAGAAATTCGGCGTCGAGATGCCCCACAGCGCGAAGATGTTGGCGCCGTAGTCCCAGGCGGTATTCTTCTTCACCGCCGAAATGATGCCCGCGGGAATCCCGATCAGGAACGCGATCACGATCGCCATCGAGCCGAGCTGCAGCGTCACCGGCAGCTTCTGCTCGATCAATTCGCGCACGGGAACCTTGATGCGCAGCGACTCGCCGAAGTCGCCGGTGAGCACGCCCTTGAGCCAGTAGACATATTGCACGGGGATCGGCCGATCGAGCCGGTATTGATGGCGGATCTGCTCGATCACCTTGGGGTCCTGCTCTTCGCCGGCCATCACCTGTGCGGGATCGCCGGGCAGGAGGTGCTGCAGCGAAAAGATCAGGATCGACACGAAGAACAGTGTCGGCACGATCTGGGCGATGCGGCGCGCGAGAAAATTCAGCATGGTCGTTTCCCGCGCAGCACCGTCATTACTTCAATTTCAACCCGATCACGCGCACGAGGCCGTCGGGCATTTGCTTGTAGCCTTCGAGTTTCGTCGTATGCGCGATCAGGATGCGGCGATGGTAGAGGTAAAGGATGGGCTCTTCCGCCATCTCGAGCTTGGTCAGCTTTTCGTAGATCGCCTTGCGCTTGGCGATATCGGTCTCAAGCCGCGCGTCGTCGAGCGCCTTGTCGGCTGCCGGATTGTTCCATGCGCTGTAATTCTGCGGCGCCTTGGAGTGCAGGAACACGTAGGAATTGCCGTCGGGGTCGATGCGGCCGCTCCAGGCCAGCATATAGGCCTGGAAATCGCCGGCCTCGGCCTGCTTCAGCGAGGTCGCGAATTCGGTGACGCGGATCTTCATGTCGAAGCCGGCATCGGCCGCCATCGACTGCACGACCTGGGCGACCGCTTCGGTCTCGTCACCCTTCGGCACCATGAAGTCGACCGCAACCGGCGGCTTGACGCCGGCTTCCTTGAGCAGCGCCTTCGCCTTCTCGATGTCGCGTCCGGGAAGCGGAAAGGCCTTCTGGTAGTAGGGATGATCAGGATTGATCCACTGGTTACCCGGCTTGAACTCGCCGTTGAAGATCGCCTGGTTGATGGCCGCGCGGTCGATCGAGAGGTCGAGCGCCTGCCTCACCTTTGCGGACTGGCTGAGCGGGCCCTTGTTCTTGTCGTGGCCGATATTGAGCGTAATGCCCTGATAGCCCAGCTCGATCGCGGTCGAGAGTTTCAGGTTGGGATCAGAGCGCACATCCTTGATGTCGGTCGCGAGCACGCGCTCGATCAGGTCGAGCCCGCCGGATTTCAGGTTGGCGAGCCGCACGGTGGCATCGACGATCGGCAGGAACACGATCTTGTCGATGAACACATTGTCCTTGTTCCAGTAGTCGGCGAATTTCTCGAACACGATGCGATCCTGCTGCACGCGTTCGACGAATTTGTAGGGACCGGCGCAGACCGGATGCAGTCCGAACTTGTCGCCTTCGGCCTTGGCCGCTTTCGGCGACACCATCATGCCGGCGCGGTCGGTGAGCTGCGCGATCAGCGGCGAGAATGGCGCTTTCAGCACGAGCTTGATGGTGAGGGGATCGACGACCTCGACATGGTCGAGAGAAGCAAGCTCGGGCTTGCGGAACGAGCCGGGGAAATTCAGGTGCCGCTCCAGCGAGAATTTGGCGGCCTCCGCGTCGAACGGCTCGCCGTCCTGGAATTTCACGTTTGGCCTGAGCTTGATCGTGACTTCCTTGCCGTCGGCGGACGTCTCGTGCGAGAGCGCAAGCTGCGGCACGATGTTGAGGTGCTCGTCGATGTCGAACAGCTTGTCGCAGAAGGCCGCGAACACGATGCGCCCGACATAGGTGCGCGCCAGCGTCGGATCGAGGATGTCGGGGTCTTCGGCCAACCCGATGCGGAGCGTGGTTTCGGCGAAAGCGCTCGCCGTGGAAATAAGCAGCAAGGCGGCCACCGCCGTCAAACGCAGGATCTTCATCGCGTCCATCCCCTGAAATCCCGTTACAAGCTTGTTGATGGTCCAGTTATACCAATACCGCCTGCCGCCGGTCCTTCCTCCGAAAGGCTGAAGGCCGCGACCAGCTTCTCCAGCGCCGGCGAAAAACCGCCGTCGGAGGGAACGATGCCGCTCGCGGCAGGCAATTCCGCAGTGCGGTGACAGGCGGTAGCGTGGCCCTTTTCGTCGGTGATCAGCTTCGGCACCTCGACGCGGCAGCGGTCAATCGCAAAGGGGCAGCGGGTGTGGAAGCGGCAGCCCGAGGGCGGATGCAGTGCGCTCGGCAGTTCGCCCTGCAGGATCATCCGCTCGCCCTTCGCCCGCGGCTTCGCCACGGGGATGGCCGACAACAGGGCCCGGCTATAGGGATGGCGCGGTGCGGCGAACAAGGCCTGCGTCTCCGCGGTCTCGACAATGCCGCCGAGATTCATCACGGCGACGCGGTCGGCGATATGCTTCACCACTGCAAGGTCGTGCGAGACGAAGATGTAGGACAGGCCAAGCCGGTCCTGGAGGTCGCGCAGCAGATTGAGGATTTGCGAGCGGATCGAGACGTCGAGCGCCGACACCGGCTCGTCGCAAATGATGAGCTTCGGCTCGACTGCAAGTGCCCGGGCGATGGCGATGCGCTGGCGCTGGCCGCCGGAAAATTCGTGCGGATAGCGGCGCGCAAACCGCGGCTCGAGGCCCACGAGGCGCAGCAAGTCCTCGATCCGCGCGCGGCGTCTTTCGGGCGGCGCCAGCGCATGCAGCTTGAGCGGCTCGCCCAGGATCTGGCCGACCGTCATGCGCGGGTTGAGCGAGGCGTAGGGATCCTGGAAGATGATCTGCGCCTGCCGCCGGAAGGCACGCAGCTCGTTCGTATCGAATGACAACAGATCGCGTCCCTCGAAGCGCACGTGGCCGGCATCAGGCTCGATCAGTCGCAGCACCAGCCGGCTGACCGTGGACTTTCCGCAGCCGGATTCGCCGACCAGAGCCAGCGTCTCGCCGGCTTCGACATGAAAGCTGACGCCGTCGACGGCGCGCACGAACGCCCTCGGCCGGCCGAACAGGTTGCGCGAGGCCGGGAAGTGCTTGACCAGGTCGGTCGCTTCGAGGAGGGCCATCAGGACACCAGCCTTTCCAGCGGCGCGCGCAGGCAGCGCGAGGCGTGGCCGGGCGAAAGCTCTTTGAGCGGCGGCGGCGCCTTGGTGCAGGCATCCACGACAAAGGGGCAGCGCGCGGCGAAGCGGCACGCACTCGGCGGGCTTACCATGTTCGGCACCATGCCTTCGATGGTGGCGAGATGGTCGGTGCGGCGGTCGAGCCGCGGGATCGAGCCGATGAGGCCGACGGTGTAGGGATGCTGGGGCGAGGCGAACAAGTCATCGACACTCGCGCGCTCGACGATCTCGCCGGCGTACATCACGGCAACCTCGTCGCAGACCTCGGCGACCACGCCGAGGTCGTGGGTGATCAGGATGATGGCGGCGCCGCTCGCGGCCTTCAATTCGCGCATCAGCTCCAGGATCTGCGCCTGCAGCGTCACGTCGAGCGCGGTGGTCGGCTCATCGGCAATCAGCAGGCGCGGATCGCAGGCCAGCGCCATCGCGATCATGACGCGCTGGCGCATGCCGCCGGACAGCTTGTGCGGATATTCGTCGATCCGCTTTTCCGGCGAGGGGATGTGCACGCGGCGGAGCAGCGCGATGGCGCGGTCGCGCGCGGAACGGCGCGAGCCGCCGCGATGGCGCAGGATGGTCTCGATGATCTGGTCGCCGATGGTGAAGCTCGGGTTGAGCGAGGTCATCGGCTCCTGGAAAATCATGGCGAGCCGATTGCCGCGCAGATCGCGCAGCGTCTCGTCGCCCGCTTTCAATAGATCGAGACCCTCGAAACGGATCGCGCCGGAAACCTCGGCCGATTGCTTCGGGAGCAAGCCCATGATCGCGAGCGACGTTACGCTCTTGCCGCAGCCGGATTCGCCGACCAGTCCCAGCGTCGCGCCCTGGGCAACCGAAAGATCGACGCTGTCGACGGCGTGGGTGGGGCGGCCGTCGTCGCCGTGGAACAGCACGCGCAGGCCCTTGATGTCGATCAGGGGGCTTGCCGTCATGCAGTCTCCGTCGAAGCGGCTGCAATGCCGGCTTCGATCGTCGCCCGATCGGTGATGCCGGCCGGATTCTGCCGCGTGGGCAGGAATTGTCGGAAATGCGTCCAGCGCTCGCGGCTGACGCGTTCGAGCCGCTCCAGCTCTGTCAGCGGATCGTCGTGGTCGTCGACCCTGAGATCCAGTGCCGACCATTCCTCGGTGTCGTGAATGAGAAGCGCCGCCGATTGCTTGCCGCGCTTGTCGCCGCCGGCCGCTTCGCCCGCGCGCATCGCCGCGATCAGGCGCTGCGCGAAGGGAAGGCTGCGGTTTGCCACATAGGCGTTGGCGCTGTCCTCGAGCACGAGCGGGCCCGCGAGCATGTTGCCGGCGATGGAAAAGCCGTCGCCGGGACGATGCCCGCACCAGTCGACGCAGTCCTTGCCGGTATGCGCGGCGATTGACCCTCTTGCATCCATGATGTGAAGCTGCCGGCTCTCGCGGCCGCTATCCGAGGCGAGCAAGGTCGCCATGATCTCCTTTGGGCTCTTGCCCTCTCGCAACAGCTTCACGCCGTCGATGCCGTAATAGGGATTGACCAGCGCCTGCGTCGCGATGCCGCCGATGCCGGCTGCGATATGGGGCACCCGCGCCCCGACCGCGAAGAATTTCGTCGCAACCACGATGCCGATCTGGCCGGTCGCGCTGTCTCTTGCGATGATCGACCAGGTCATTGTTGCTAGCGCCCTGCGGCGTAGCCCTGCATGCCGCGTGGATTCGCGGCAGCGCGGCGGCGTTTGCCGACGCGGGAGGCCGCGGTGAGGCGGCCTTCAGACCAGTCGGGGCCGGTCTCCACGACATGGCCGCGGCGGGACAACTCGTCGCGGGAGGCCTTGGGCACGCGGTTCTCGACCACCAGCACGCCCGGGCGCGCGGTGCGCGGCCAGAACGAGATCGGGAAGTGCTCGGAGTGCCAGGCCGGCGCGTCGATCGCCTCCTGCAGGTTCAGCCTGGCGTGGACGTGGCGCAGGAAGAACTGCGTGATCCATTGATCCTGCTGGTCGCCGCCGGGCGAGCCCCAGGCGAGATACGGCTCGCCGTCGCGCAGCGCCATGGTCGGCGACAGCGTGGTGCGCGGCCGCTTGCCCGGCGCCAGCGACGAGGGTTGGCCCTCCTCGAGCCAGCAGATCTGGCCGCGGGTGCCCACGGGGAAGCCCAGCTCCGGCACCACCGGCGAGCCGTGCAGCCAGCCGCCCGACGGCGTCGCCGAGACCATGTTGCCGTCCTTGTCGACGATGTCGAAATGCACCGTGTCGCCGCTCATCTGGCCCATGCGGCCGACTGAGGGATC